>CAYJIR010000087.1:0-2211 GCA_964370295.1 uncultured Oscillospiraceae bacterium | reverse complement strand
CCCTCAATGCAGACCTGCGCGGCTACAAGCGTGTGGTTGTGGGGTTTGGTGAAACACTGGTTTGCGAAGTGCGCTAAAAATTGGATTTAGAAAAAAATATTGACTTTCTGTAAAATTACTGCCGAGAGAAATTTTGAGAGAACTCTACTGGAATAGGAGGAAAAAATGGGACGTGTAAATGGAAAAGTGGCGGTTGTTACAGGCGGTGCAATGGGAATGGGCTTTGGTTCTGCCATGGCTTTGGCCGAAGAGGGTGCCCATGTGTGCATTGTGGACGTGAACGATGAGGGTGCAAAGGCGGTGGAAGAACTGCGCCGGTTTGATGCAAAGGCAGAGTTTCTAAAGGTGAATGTGGGCAACCTTTCCGACATGAAGAGCGCCTATGCAGACGTGGCTAAAAAATTCGGTCGCCTCGACATTGCCGTGAATGCTGCGGGTCTTGGCGAGCAGCGCTTTTTCTTGGACATTGATGAAGATTTTCTGGACAAATATCTGACTGTAAATTTTAAAGGAATTTGGAATGCCTGCCAGGCGGCACTTCCACACATGCTTAAAAATTCCTATGGAAAAATCACGAACTTTTCCTCTGTTACCGGTGTGCAAGTGGTAGACCCCGGCATGACACACTACGCTTCCACCAAGGGTGCTATTTTGGCTTTCACAAAGGCATTGGCCTCGGAACATGCAAAAAACAACATCACGGTAAATGCCATTTTACCCGGCATGGTGCGCACACCAATGGCCATTCGCGGATTCCAAGAATCTGACCCAGACAACTGGGAGGATATTGCAAAAGCCGTGGAATCCAATATTCCCATGGGCCGCATGGGAACCGTGGAGGAAGCCGGCAAGGTGGCTCTATTTTTCTCCTGTGATGATTCCAGCTATGTCACAGGCACAAGCCTTGTGCTTGACGGTGGCGGAACATTGCCGGAAACGCCCGGTTCAGGCTGGCAGCCCGGTGACGATTAGAGATAATTTGCACCGGTGCGGCCTTCAGGGAAACGCCTCAATACATAAGACAAACGACTCTATGGACACCTCCCATAGAGTTATTTGTCTTAACCGCTTCACTTGACAAAGTCTATTTTCATTTGCCATACTTTACGGTATCAATTATCTGTTTGGAGATATTTCATGAAAAAACAAATCTTATACAGCATAGGTCAGCTGGCACAGATGTGTAATGCATCTGTCAAACAAATACGTTATCTTGAGGAAAAAGGAATTTTAGTGCCCGAAGTGCGCAATAAAGACAACAACTATCGCTACTACTCTCCAAACCAGTTGCCGCAACTGATTCTCATCAAAACTTTGCGCGATTTGGGGTTCCCTTTTGAGGAGATTGTGGAAATTTTATCCGGCACACAAGAGGAGTTTCTTTCCCATATTTCGCGTCAGTTAGAGGTGACGGATGAGGCCATAAAATCTGCCATTTTCCGCTATGAAATGGTGTGTTCCTACTATACAAATTTACTGAAAAGTTTTGCTATGAATCAATACATTGAAGAACACAAAGAAAACGCACTTTCTGATAACATTGCAACCACTTATATTCCAAAACAAACGGTTGTTACAATGCGCAATAAAAGCCCTATTACATCGCAGTATTTGTTTATTGACCGCTTTTTCGATTTGCAAAAACTGTGTGCACGCAAGAGGGTGGCAAGCTATGCCAATATGATGGCTGTATTTCATGATGGATACCTAAGTCAATTTGCGCAAGATGGGGTTGAAACGAATGACTTGGAAACCATGGTGCCGGTGAATCGCGAGTGTTCTTTGGATTCAGACACAAGGCTTTTCGGGGGCTTTCATGGTGTGAGTGCCCTGCACAAGGGAAGCTATCGAGATTTACAAGCTGTATATCAAAAAATAGATTTATGGGCAAAGGAAAATGGGAAAGTTTTGATGAAGCAATCCTTAGAGATTTATTTGTTGGGCCCCGATATGACTTTGGATGAAAGCGAATACATCACAAGGCTGGTGGTTCCGTTTGAGGGCAGTGTTTTATAGGCTTAACGGGATAAGACTTATAAAATGCTTGATTAGCGAGGGGAAGTCACCTCTTCTCGATACTCAGATTTTATGAGTGGAAAAAACACCTGCTCTCAAAGGGTTATATACTTTGTGACGAGAGGTCTCCTACCGAATCTCCCTCAAAAAACTCTCAGCATCCTCGCTCATCACTTCAAACCCCATTTGCGCCCC
>CAYJIR010000086.1:0-2216 GCA_964370295.1 uncultured Oscillospiraceae bacterium | reverse complement strand
GGCTATTTTTGAGCTCAGCCAACATAGGTGGTGGCAACACCACCTAAAGCACCTGCTTTGTTTTCGCCAAAAAGAAAAGGAGTGACCCCTATGCACCAAGTCTTCTTCATTGTTCTGTCTTTGATTTTATTTGCCGCAGGACTGGCCGTGATGGTGTACACCATCAAAAAAGAACACGGTTTTACAAACCGCGTGATTACACGGCTCATCCTCATGGTGGGGGCCGCCTTGTTTCCTCTTTATTTAATTGGCCACTACAGTGCCATGGGCGGCCCGTTCGACACGGTGGTTTCTTCCTTTTTGGGCATTGTGCGCGTGCTCACAGGCGAAAATTCTCTGGGCGACACAAGGGAGGTCATCGGCACTGTGTCGCATGGAATGACATTGTTTATAGCAAACTACACGGCCTTGCTTCATCTACTGTTGGCTTTGCTCGTGCTCGGCTTTGTGCTCAATTTCTTTAAAAATTATCTTTCCAAATTCAGCTACCGCTTCATCGAACGTGGCAAGTTGTGCATATTTACCGAGGTATCCGAGCGCAGCTTGCTCTTGTGCGAAGACATTCGAAACCGAGAAAAAGAGGGTCACTTGCCCGCCTGTGTCTTTGTGTTTTTGAAAAAAGACGGCGAAAATGCCTTGCAAAAGGACGGTGACGAGGAACGCTTAAACAAGCTGGGTGCCCATATATTTGATTTGGATGTGTGCGATTTAAACATACACAAACGCTATTTAAAGCACACCGTTTGTTTTTTTCTGCTAAAAACGGAAGAAGAACAAAACTTGAAACAGGCACTTGCCCTTTCGCAAAAATATGGAAAAAGCAATCTTGCCGGCCATTTGCAAATCCATGTTTTGCACTCGTCGCTCGAGGCCGCGGCAGTTTTGGACACCATTGAATATTCCACTGTGCTTAGTTTGCGCATTTTCAACGAAACCCGTGCGTTGCTCTATCATCTCTTTGACGAAAACCCACTGTTTTTGGCAAGGCGCGAAAACCAATTAAAAGTGCTTGTGGTGGGTGCAGGGCGCATTGGCACCGAAGCGGTGAAACTGGCAGCGTGGTGCGGGCAAACCGTACAACTGCGCCCGGAAATTGTGGTGGTGGACAGCGATGCAAGCTGGGAAGCACGTTTTGAGCACGAATGCCCGGAGTTTGCGCCGAAAACTTGCCCAAAGGATGCAAAAACAGATACGAATATCCAGTTTTATGCAAAAGATGTACAGAGTGATGATTTTTTAAAATTGTTGAAATGCCATCCGGACCTAGGGTACGTGATCTGTGCACTGGGCAACGAAGAACTCAATTTGCGCACGGCCATGACCATTCGCGGCGCCTTTGAGGAAATCCGTTTCCAAAACGCGAAAGACGGAACTGTGGCCGACAAGCCGCAAATTCATGTGCTGCTCGCCAATCCTTTTTTGGCGGACATCGGGGGAAAACTTCTTATCAACGCAAAAATTTCCTGTGATTTAAAACCTTTTGGCAGCTTAAGCAAGCTCTATTCTTGGGAGAGCGTTGCCTCACCCTATCACGACCACCTTGGCATGGCTGTCAACCGTTTTTATGCCCGCCACTACGCAGGGGATGTCCCTGCAGAAAAATTGGCCGAAATTGAAAAAGAGGCCGACTACCAATATGAGGACAAGGAGTATAACCGTTCTTCTTCCATGGCGCTTGGTATTCATGCCAAATACAAGTTGTATGCGGCGCTGTGCGAAGTGGGTGGAAACGTGTTTTCCGAAGAGGCATGGGGCGAAAAACCTTCCGATGAAATGCTAATCGCCTTGAGCGATGCCCTACAAAACAATGAGATTGTAGAAAAACTATCTGTTTTAGAGCATCGCCGCTGGAATGCCTATATGCGCGCCGGGGGCTGGCGCCATGCCGATTTTGCGCTTGCCGATGCATGGTTTGGCATTGAAAAGAACGACCATCGCAATTTTGTCTCGAAACAAACGGTCTGCCTTGTTCCATGGGAAGAACTTTTAGAGGTGGACAGATGGCTGAAAAAACACGGCAAAAACAACAACATGCAAGAGCTCGACCGCGTGATGGTGCGGGATTTGGCCGTGATTGTAAAGCAAGCAAAAGATATACACGGCTAGAAATAAAGTTCCCCGGCTAAGCCGGGGAACTTTATTTTACTCTAAATCAAAAGGGAGAACCTGCCCGATGTCTTCGCAAACGATGAGCGGGGCCATGAACTCGGTGCTCA
>CAYJIR010000085.1:0-2536 GCA_964370295.1 uncultured Oscillospiraceae bacterium | reverse complement strand
TTTCATAGCTGCTGGGTACAGCACATATCTTTCCGTTTATGTTCAATTCCATAGATAAATACCTCCATTCTTGTCATTCAAAACTAGCGTCTAACTTTTCATGTTTCAACGCTACTTTGCTTAAGAAAATCTTGCGTTCAATCGTTCACAGAAGAATACTTCATAACATTTCAAAAAGCAGTTTCGCTCGGCATTTCTAACCACAGTTAAAACCCTGCCGAGGCCTTCAGAAGAAGAACATATAAGCGTAAAAAGAAAACTGACCAACCAATCTTTTTCTATATAAAGGATACTAAATATTTTGCCATAATGTCAACATTATTTTATATTAAACATTTTTTTGTTTAACGCAAACAATGAATTCGGCCGTTTCTTATTCATTTGTACAAAAAAATTGGGTAGATATTGACACGTTTTCGTACAGATGGTACACTTTAAAAGAATACAATACAAACTGTTTAATCAGTCTGTATTGTGGTTTCAAAAGAACGAAACCAAGCTTCACTTTGCTGAAAC
This sequence comes from uncultured Oscillospiraceae bacterium, assembly GCA_964370295.1. Taxonomy (GTDB): domain Bacteria; phylum Bacillota; class Clostridia; order Oscillospirales; family Ruminococcaceae; genus JAAYCI01. The sequence goes on along the minus strand of CAYJIR010000085.1, from coordinate 2,020 downwards.
GGCACGATGATGAAAATTTGGAAGGGGACCTCTCAATGAAGAACACCACACAAAAAAAGGCACAGTATGAAATCAACGACAAGCCACCACCGCTGCAGCTTCTTGTTCTGAGCTTACAACATGTACTTCTTTATTTCCCAAGTGCCATTGCGGTTCCGCTTATTATTGCCGGTGCACTGGAAATGTCTCAGGAAAACACGGTTGTGTTGATGCAGTCATGTTTCTTTCTGGCCGGTTTAGCCACGGCTGTTCAGGCGTTTGGAATCGGAAAATTCGGTGCAAAACTACCGATACTTACCGGTGCAACATTTAATTTTCTAACACCATGTATTGCCATTTCGTTGGAATTTGGGTTTGCTACATTTTTGGGGTCTGCTTTAGTTGCAGGCGCCATCATCACACTGATGATTATTTTTTCAATGAAATTGCTTATCAAGCTGTTCCCCCCTATTGTTATGGCCTGCGTAATTATCGCCACAGGTCTTTCTCTTCTAACGGTTTCAACCGGTAACATGGCGGGTGTTGCCGGCTCTCCCGGCTATGACAGTTGGCCAAATTACCTTGTTGCCTTTATCACCGTTGCATGTGTTGTTTGTTTCAATGTTTTTGGAACAGGCCTTTTAAAAGGTATTTCTATCTTAATGGCTATGATTATCGGCACCGTGGTTTCCGGGTTCTTTGGAATGTTGGATTTTTCTTCAATGAGCACAAGCGCTTGGTTTTCAGCGCCGCAACTGATGTACTTTGGCATGGAATTCAATGTGTCGGCCATCCTAATTTGCCTACTTATCTACGGCGTAACTGTGGCGGAATTTATTGGAGATACCACAACAGCCTCCTTGGCCACCCAAGGTCGTGTTCCCACGGAGGGTGAGCTGAAACGTGGACTCACGGTATGCGGTTTATCCTCCATGACGGCAGCATTGTTCGGTTCCACTCCCTTAGTCACTTTTAGTGGCAATGTCGGTTTGCTGAAATTAACCGGAATCAAAAGTCGGTTTATTGTGGGCACTGCGGGCATCATCATTGCCGCATCCGGGTTTATCCCTAAAATTGCAACGGCATTTACCCTGATTCCAGGTCCCGTTATGGGCGGTGCAACACTTGCTATTTTCGGCATCATTGCCACAGCCGGAATTGAGCTCCTTATGAGAGAAAAGCTCACACAACGCGATTTGCTTATCGTTGCATTGTCTCTGGCAGTGGGCATTGGTTTTGAATATAGCCAAGGCCCTCTAACGACCTACCCCTACTATATTCCGGTTCTATTCCAAGGCATTGCAGGAGCCACTTTAACTTCTGTTATTTTGCATCAAATCTTGCCCAGAAAAACTGCCAGTGAATTGTTGGCAGAAAAAATGGAGTTAGAAAATGCTCTACCGGAAAAACAAGAGGACAATCAAAAGCAAGAAGAAAGTGGACATTAATTACAAAAGATGATGTGTGGCATGAACACGCTTCGATAACGCCCTTGATGCCACACCTTCTATAAACCAAAGGATGCTTGCAAAGCAACGTAAAATCCGCATCGTTATATCGGGCATTTTCACCCCAAAATAGGCAACAAAAAAGCTGTCATCGAAAAATTTTTCCGATGACAGCTTTTCTGTGCCAAAAATAGCTAGTAAAATATTGGCAATGTATGGATCCAATGGAATCCAATTGAACCAGCTCGCTTGATAGCACAAAAGAGAATCGACAACTACACTTGGCAAATGCGACAAAACTTGGCTGCCAATAAAGACACCGATGACAAGGAGAATGATGTTGACGAAAACAGAGGCTGCAACACCAATGGTTGAAATGATGGAACCTTCATCTGTGCCAAGTTTTGTGTTGGTAGCTTTTAATGCGGCGGCGGCGCTGGGGATTCTTAGGTTTCCGATATTTCCGGAAAGAAAGGCCATATAGGTTCCGGGAATCCCCAAGATGGTGAAGAAAGAAATCGGTTCAATAAACCACCAAAAGCAACAGCGCCCACGATGCCAAAATAAGTTCCGGCTTGGCCCATTTGGCCGTT
>CAYJIR010000084.1:0-2549 GCA_964370295.1 uncultured Oscillospiraceae bacterium | reverse complement strand
AGATGGGCCGATGCCCACCGTTCTTTCGGCACGATCCAGCCAGTATAACACCATGATATGTGCTTGTGCCTTAAGCCCCACAAGGCCATCTTTATACGCGTCGGCCACTTGGATTTCACATGGTGGCCCCTCAAACGAAATATTGTGTGGGCAATCCTCCACGCTGTTGTAAGGGGTTTTGATTTCCCCAATAAATGTAAGCTCGTTATTCATGCATTTTCTCCTTTTTCTATTTGATTCAACAATAAAAATGAAACGAGAAGTGAGAAGCGAGAAGCGACAAGGACAAAACTTCATAACACAATCATGCTGTGACGTAGGCCGCCTGTTTTACATAGGCGCGCCGCCATAAATTCCGTGTGCAACACGGCCTGTGCTGTGTGTGGAAATCTATCGAAGATATGAAAAAATAGTGGCAACACACTACACGGCAAGAAAAAAATGCCTTGCACAATACCACAATTTTTGATATTCCAAGGCTATTTATCACAAAATGACGCCTCCATCAAATTGAGAAAGGCGTCATTATACAGTTTATTGTTTTTATATATTATCGGGGCTAGTTGCTAAATGTAAAGCGCGATGTCATTGTTTTTAAAGTGTGCGCTTGGTCTAGAAGCTCTTCGCTTACCGAAGCCGTTTGTTCTGCTGCGGAAGTGTTGATATCTACCACCGAAGCTATTTGTTCCACGCCGGCCTTGATTTGCTCGGCAGACATGGCTTGACTCTCTGTGGCGCTGGCGATATCGTCCACAAGGGTGCTAAGCTTGGAAGCCCCTTCAAAAATGTGTGTGATAGAGGCGGAAGTGGCCTGGGCCACCTTGTTGCCTTGCTCCACAGCCGATAATGTTTCTTCAATCAACGTGGCTGTGTCGCTTGCCGATTTTGCAGACCGAGAGGCTAAACTGCGCACTTCATCTGCCACCACGGCAAACCCTTTTCCTGAAACGCCCGCCCGTGCTGCTTCCACCGCCGCATTAAGCGACAAGATGTTTGTTTGGAAGGCAATATCATCAATGGCCTTGATAATATTGCTAATTTCGTGTGATTTTTCATTAATTTGTTCCATGGCGCGCATCATGTCTTGCATTTGTTCATTGCTTAATTGCAAAGATTCCTGTGTTGCTGTATTTGCCTTTTTAACATTGCGTGCATCCTCGGCAGTTTGTTTGATTCTGGTAGACACTTCATCCACTGAAATGGTTAACATTTGAATGGCCGATGATTGCGAGTTGGCCCCTTGTGACATGGCCTGTGCATTATTTGCCAGTTGTTCACTGCCACCACGTACTAGACTGGATGAGTTTTGTAATTGTTTTAATGTTATGGGTAAATCTTTGTTGATTTTATTGTATGCTGTGGCCAAGGGGGCATAATCGCCTACAAACAACTGCCCACTGATTTCTTGGTGGGTAAAATCGCCTTGCGACATAGCGGTGAGGCCGTCGCTAAGCTCATTGATGATACCCGACACATTTGATACCATCTCTTTTGTGGAGCCTACCAGCACGCCAATTTCATTTTTTCCTGTTTTCAAATCCAAATGATATGTCAAATTGCCTTTGGAAATTTCGTGCAAAGCATTCGAGCAGCTTGCAATGGGTTTGATTAAACTGTTTTTAATCACCACCTCAGAAATAAACTGAACCACCATAATGAGTATAAGTAAAATTGCCATCACAACATATATCAATGTGTTTTGAACAACCGTGTCGGCCACAAGCTGATGCGTTCGAGTGTCTATCAAATCGCGCAATTCTGTTTGTAAAGTGGCAATTTGGGCTAAGCCACTTTCATATTCATCACCAAAAACACTATCCATTGCTTCCTGCACATTCCCTGCTTTTACAGAGTCCATGGCAGCGCTTTCCAGCGGAATGAGATTGTTGGAAATCGATTGCATTTCCTCAATGATAACAACCTCATCATCGGCAATGCCTATGGTTCGCATATTTTCAACACCGATATCTCTATTTTTTAAAGTGTTTACTTCTTCCCAATAATTATCGAAGTGCACAATATCACCTGTGGCAGCATAGGCTCGCACCTCAGAGGTTAAATAAGCAGAGCCATCCATAAATCGGTTCAAATTAATAATTAAATCTGCCCTATCTTCACTATATTGATTGCTGCGTATGCTTAACATTACAGACCCGATAAAAGATAGTATTAGCAAGAGGACAAGAATGGATATTGTGAGAATTCTTAAGCGTTGCATGGTAGATGCTTTCATAGACATGGTATTCCCTTTCTCTTGTTTCACATCAGACGTGTTTCAACATAAAAATATACCAAGAACTGCTTACAAAATATAGTCGAATAAATGATAAGTGAATTATGACAATAGAATATAGGCATTGTGCAACAATTAATCTTGTTATGTTTAAATTATATGTATTATTAGCACACAAGTCAATATAAATAAAAAATTGTCATCGTGCCATGGGCATCTGTATCCTTTTTTTATATCTGTATTTTGTGAATGTTGGCAATAAGAAAGGTTTTTCCGTCTTTCGCACCAAAACCTTGCACTTTCGTTTTCGCCTTTT
>CAYJIR010000083.1:0-2716 GCA_964370295.1 uncultured Oscillospiraceae bacterium | reverse complement strand
GTCTACTCCAAAGTTTGCAAAATACGCGCGGGTGTAGCCGGCAAAATTTTAACCGGTTTGCCAATGGCACGGTTCACTGCATTGACAACGGCCGCACCAACGGCTACAGTGGCAATTTCTCCAATACTTTTTGCCCCAAAAGGTCCATTCGGCTCGAACTCTTCCACAAGAAAAATTTTAATTTTGGGCATATCTTGCGCGTAGAACATCTTATATTTTTTCGTGTTGGCATTCAAAGGTTTTCCCGTTGCCGCATCAAACAACATTTCTTCGCTCAATCCATAGCCAAGGCCCATTTGAATGCCACCCTCAATTTGCCCCTCTAGAAGCATGGGGTTTACCGCTTGCCCCACATCGTGTACGGCAACAAAGTCCAGCACACGCACTTCACCTGTTTCAACATCCACCTCTACCTGCGCAAAATCGGCACAGTAGCTGCCGGGGTTATTCTTCGAATAAAATTGGGTGTGTACCATCAATTCACCCGTGCAGCTTACCTGCTGGGCATGAACAGCAAGCTCGCCGTATGTTGCACAAGAAGAAGAATTGTTTTTAACAACCACTGCACCGTTTTGTATCTCCAACTCCTCTTTTGCACAATCCAATTTCAATGCGGCCTCTTCTATAAGGCGATCTCTCAGTTTTTCGGCTGCCTCTTTCGTGGCGCTGCCACTAACCCATGTGCAGCGGCTGGAAAAGGTTCCCATGTCAAACGGTGTGGTGTGTGTGTCGGCCTCTATCACAACTACTTCATTCGGGTCGATTTGCAACACTTCCCCCGCAATTTGGCGATGCACAAGCACATTGCCTTGGCCGATGTCTTGTGTCCCTGTAAACAACAAGAGGCTTCCGTCCTCTGTCAGTTTCAGAATGATACCGGTTGTGTCTATCATGACGCCCGAAACACCATTCCCATGCACACCACAGGCAAAACCAAACGCACGGCGTTTCGTTCCCTCGCTTACAACTTCTTCACTCCAGCCTATTTCGGCAATCCCCTTCTCTAGACAGTCTTTTATGCGGGCATTCCCAAGCGATATTTTTTTTGCCGGGTTAATGTCCCCGGGGTCCACGAGGTTTTTCATACGGAATTCCACGGGATCAAAACCCATTTTCTTCGCGATGCTATCCATATGCAATTCAAGCGGGTTTTCGACCTGCTGCGAGCCGTAACCACGCATGGCACCCCCCACCGGGGTGTTTGTGTATACGGCCGTGCCGTGGAAACGAATGTTCGGCGCATGGTACAGCATCATAGCTTTGGCACTTGCACCACCGAGCACATTCATCGAGCTGGAGGCATACGCCCCTGCATTGAGCAATTCGCGGTATTCGATAGCCGTGATGTGGCCGTCGTTTTGAACGCCGATTTTAATCTGTGTTTTGGCGGCGTGCTTTGTGCGTGTGCTGATGATGGAATCTTTGCGCGAAAGCTCCAAGAGAACAGGGCGACGCACTTTTAACGCAAGAAAAGCCGCAACTGGCTCTAAAACCATCTCGTATTTTCCACCAAAACCGCCGCCCGTGGTGGGGCGAATGACGCGCACACGATTCACGGGTATGTCCAAAATATCGGCCACCAAAATACGAAAAGCAAAAATATTCTGAGAGGAAGACCAAATCGTGACCTCTTCTCCGTCTGAATCGGCAAAACAGGCGTGGGGTTCCATCGCGTAATGATGCACCATGGGTACCTCATAGCTATCCTCGAAAACATGGTCCGCTTGCGCAAAAGCCTTGGCCGTGTCTCCGCCTTCCACAATCAATTCGCCCAGTTGATTGCCACCTTCGTGCAGGTGTTTTGCATCCGGGGCAAGGGCATCGGATGGATTTAAGTAAAACGGAAATTCTGTATAGACTACTTTGATAAGTTTACACGCTTTTTCGGCAATCTCTTGTGTATCAGCCACCACGGCAGCAACACGGTCGCCCACATAGCGAACCGTTCGCGGGAACATCTGTTCGTCCGGCCGCATATTATGCCCTTTAAACCGGCGCGCCGAATTATACAAAAAATCGGGAGTGTTTTGGTGTGTAGCCACAAAATGCACACCTTCTAGAGCCTCCGCCGCGCTTGTATCTATACTTTCTATATAACCGTGGGCCACGGTGCTAAACAACATGGCGGCAAATAAACTGTTTGGTTTTCGCATATCCACAGTGTAAACCGCACGTCCGGTTACTTTGGACACGGCATCGTGGATGGGATAGGGCTTTCCTATATAACGGTGTTCTTGCTTGCTCATATTGCATCCTCCGTCATCTTCGAAGAGGCCAAGTGCACAGCCTCGACAATTTTAACAAAACCTGTGCAACGACATAAATTTTTCCCAAGTGCCTCGCGGATTTCTGCCTCGGTAGGTTTTGGGTTTTCGTGCAAAAGTGCTGCGGTGTTTATCACCATGCCCGGTGTGCAAAAACCACATTGAATGGCACCGGCCTCCACAAAGGCCTGTTGAATCGGGTGCAAGCCATCTTTAGGCGTAAGCCCCTCAATGGTGACCACCTCTTTTCCCACCGCATTTTTAGCAAGATAGCAACATGAATTAACCGCCTTTTGGTCTATCAGCACCTTACAGGCGCCACAATCGTTGGTGCCACATCCTTTTTTGCTTCCCATCAAGTGCAAATACTCACGCAAAACTGTTAATAGGGTGGCTTTTTCATAGCTGCTGGGTACAGCACATATCTTTCCGTTTATGTTCAATTCCATAGA
>CAYJIR010000082.1:0-2732 GCA_964370295.1 uncultured Oscillospiraceae bacterium | reverse complement strand
GGCCGCGGCAACGAGTGGCACGCAGGGCAAGACATTGTGGGCGACGACGGCTGGGAAATACGCGCCATTTGGGATGCCGTGCGCTGTGAAGTAGCCAGGGGATACAGCGGCGGACGTGGCAACTATGTGGTTTTGTATTATAGCGAATCTTTGCGTGTGTACTGCCAGCATATGGGCGATATCTATGTGCAACACGGACAAAGTGTTAAACAGGGGCAAACGATTGGCCTTATGGGAAACACAGGCGATAGCACCGGTGCCCATTTACACATAGAAGTGCAACGGTTTAGCGGGGGTGCTTGGCACGACGTGAACCCGGCACAGTACACCGAAGTGCCCAATTTTGTGGGCACACAGCTGGGCAATGATGATTTGGACACACCCTCTGTGCAAGACACAGTATCCGAACCAAGCAAGAAATACCGCTTATATCAAAGCACAGAGGCACACAAAAGCAAGGCCGATGCAATGGCCTCTTATGAGGCGCACAAAGAAGGCCATGAAAGCGAGTTTGTTTTGTGTGCCGTGGGCGATGGGAAATGGCGCATTGGCCGCGTTTATTTGGCCACGGAAAATATGAGGCATGCTTTGGCAAACTTGGTGAATGACTGTATTTTGTGTGGAAGTGATTTTACAAAACACAGAATATACAATGTGGTTTCGGCCAACAGCACCATGGAAACAGCCATAAAACACTATGCAAGTGTGGCGGAAAATGCACCGAACGACATGGTGTTAAGCAATATGGGGGCCGACGGCAACTGGCGCTGTGGAGCCTCTGTGTTTGCCACAAAAAGCCTGTCCGCCGCCATGAAAGAAATGACGATAGACCAAATTTTATGTTAGTTTAATGGGCGAAAAAAGCTAAAATATAAAGAAAGGAGGAAGTGACGATGCAAAGCTATGCTTTGGAAATTAAAGCAGCCATCAGCTGTGTGCTTGGATTTTTTACAGCTTTGTTCGGTGCCATGGGCTGGATGGTGGTGATTTGGGTGTTGTGTATGGCGCTGGACTACGCCTCGGGCAGTTTTGCGGCCCAAAAAGACAAAAGCTGGACCAGTGAGGCCGCACGAAAAGGCCTTGCCCACAAAGGCGGCATGATTTTGTTTGTGTTGGGTGCGGTGGCGCTGGATTTATTTGTGGGCGTAGGGCTGGACGTTTTGGCCATAGAAAACTTGCCCTTTGCCTATACGGCCCCGGTGACAGCGTTGGTGCTGTCGTGGTATATATTAACCGAGTTGGGAAGCCTGTTTGAAAATGCACAAAAATTGGGGGCGGCCTTTCCGCCGGGCTTAAGTGCCATGCTGAACAAGCTAAAGGAAAGCATTTTTAAAGACGACTATAAACCATAACATGTATGTAAATGCCCACTGAACAAACAAAAAAAGACATATACCTATTATAAAATGGATTTTTTTGTTTGGAAAAGTGCAAAGGTTTTTCTGTTTTTCACACAAAAACCTTGCACTTTCGTTTTCGCCTTTTCATTTTAGGGGCGAAAACACAGTGGAAAGCATCAAGGTATGCCCCATAAAAGAGCTTTTTTGAGCACTTTTATGGCCACCGCATTTTGTGGTGGGGATGAATGGGCCTTGTAGGGGTTTATTCAGCAGGCATTATGTTATAGAGACGAAATGGAGGATGCCATGGTATCAAAAAAACAAAACCATACCGAAGCCTTAAAAGTGTCGCAAGAGGAGGGCACCTCGCTTTGGGGTGTGCCCACCAACACCATCAGTGCCGGGTCACACCGAAATATACTGCAAAATTCGCAAAGTTCCGGTTCTTCGGGCAGTGCAGCCAAGGTAGAAGAGCCGGTGTTTGACCAAGCGGCCTATATGGCGCAGTTGATGGCACAGCAACAGGCGGCTTTAGAAAGCTACAGGGATGAACAAAAAGCCGCGTTTGCACAGTATACAAACGAGCAAGAAAACCAATATGAGCAAAACTATCAAGCGCAGCTGGCAGCGGCCCAAAGGGCTTTTGAGGCAAATGCACTTTCGCTGCAAAACACAAGCGAGGCGGCCAAAGCGCAAATAGAACAAAACAGCGCAGCCTCTTTGCACACGGCAAAGCTTACAAACGAAGAGGCCCTGCGCCAGGCCAATATTATCCGTCAACAGGCCGAGCGTGCCTTGCCCGGACTGGCCTTGCAAAGCGGTGGCGGCGGCCTGAGCGAAAGTGCCTTAATGGATGTGTACAACCTATATAGCCAAAGCCGAGACGTGGCCGGCACAAATTATGCAAACGCACGCTTAGAAATTGAGACAGAGGCCGGCGCGCAAAAAGCTGAAAACGAGCAAAATTATGCACTGGCCCTGGCCGATTTACAAAACAGGCTTGCCACACAAGAGGCCGAATATTTGGAAAGCAAGACAGACGCACAAAGTGCTTTGGATAAAGAACGTGCAGAGTTTGAAATGGCCCTGGCCGAACTGCTGGCAGAAAACCAAGCCGACATGACAAGGCAATATCTGTCGATGCTATAGGCCCATCACGTGGCTTATCGCAGATGCGCATCGACAAAATAGGGGGCTGAGTGCTAAAAAGCAGGGAGTGGAGCCATATTTTAATGCCCACTGAACAAAAAAAGACATATACATATTATAAAATGTAATTTTTTGTTTGGAAAAGCGCAAAGGTTTTTCTGTTTTTCACACAAAAACCGTGCACTTTCGTTTTCACCTTTTCATTTTAGGGGCGAAAACACAGTGGAAAGCATCAAGGTATGC
>CAYJIR010000081.1:0-2746 GCA_964370295.1 uncultured Oscillospiraceae bacterium | reverse complement strand
TTGGCAATCCGTTACAGCCCGCAAGCCGCTGAGGCCGATGCCGCTGCTATAGCCGTGGCGGAAGCGGCACTGCCGGCAGACACTGCCGTAAGAGAGATACTCACTCCTGAAGCACCACCCGTTACAGCGTCCACATCCGCTTCGCTCATTTGCACACTTGCCTTTTTTAGCTCACCCATGGTTTCCACAAATTGCTCTATCGTATCCGTAAGGCCTTTTCCTTTGGCATAGTCGTAAGCCTCTTTGGGCGTGGTGCATTTTGCAATAGCCTCTTGCATGGAGGCATCCAAAGAGATTTTTTCTATCAATTCTTTTGTTGTCATTTTATCACTCCCTTTATTTTTCAGGTGCATTATTGGCAATCCCTTACAGCCCGCAAGCCGCTGAGGCCGATGCCGTTGCGATAGCCGTGGCAGAAGCGGCACTGCTGACACTTACTGCCGTAACAGCCATACTTACTTCTGAAGCACCACCCGTTACAGCGTCCACATCTGCCTCACTCATTTGCGCACTTGCCTTTTTTAGCTCACCCATGGTTTCCACAAATTGTTCTATCGTATCCGTAAGGCCTTGCCCTTTGGCATAGTCGTAGGCCTCTTTGGGCGTGGTGCATTTTGCAATAGCCTCTTGCATGGAGGTGTCCAAAGAGATTTTTTCTATCATTTCTTTTGTTGTCATTGTGTCTCTCCATTCTATTTGTTGTTTATGTAGCACCGCAGGGGGCTACCCAAATTACGGTGTTATACCTCGGATAGGCATATTGAATATCGCTCTTGCGGAAAACCCAGTAAGCGTAAGTCGGCTGGCGCTATAAACCGCACGCCGCGGCAAAGGACGCCGTTACCACACTTACTTCCATGGCAGAGGCGGCGGCAGACATGGTGACAATCTTACTGACATCGGAACCGCCGGTAACATTTTCAATGTCTTTGTCTGTCATTTGCAAGGCAGCCTCTCTTACTTCACGCATTGTTTTTGAAAAATGCTCAAAAGAATCGCTTAGCCCTTCACTTTTTGCATAGTTGTAGGCCTCCTCGGGTGAGACGCACGCGCCGATTTTTTCCTGCACGGCCTTGTCTCGCACTACTTTTTCAATAAACTCTTTTGTCGTCATGTCAAAGCCACCTTATCTTTGTAGTTTCATTTTATCAGTAACAAAAAAGCATGCACACAATCTATCATAAATAGCTATAAATGTAAATAATATATGAAAATTTTTCATATAAACAGCATAATAAAAGCACAATTTCAACACAGTTTTTTTAGGCCATATAGGTTTTCTTTTCCGCATTCAATTTTTTTTGAATGCCCATCCACTGTGTGTAGGCACAAGTTTTTCTGCTTTCACAGTGCGTGCAGTCAAAACAACTTAATTTTGGCAGATATTCTTTTGGGCTTTGAACGATGTGGACCGCTTCCCGGAGTTCTTCTTCTGGCACAAATGCACAGAGACGTCCTTGCAAATCTACAAGGTTTGTGTCTTTTGCCACAAGAGCAAGTACTTGATGCAGTGCAAAAAAAGGTGTTCTATCCCCTTTTGCATCCCTTTTATACGGCAATAGCATGTCTCTCGCTGCCGCATATTCTTTTTCGCTTATCAAGTGTAGCACCATCAGCAAATCTGCGCTTATTTCCCTCCCCATCAATTTTGGCTGATAGGGAATGCGTGCGAGGTACTGAAAAGAATTTTCTATAATCCAGTTTTGCTTCATCTTTAAAAACGGCAACAACTCTTCCCATTGTGCCGGCGTTGCACAGCGCAAATTTCGAAGGAGGGGAAGCACCCTGCTGTGCAATTTTTTTTCTTTCAAACGTTGGCTTCCAAAATCAAATGCCATGCTATGGCCGGGTGCAAGCACTTGATAGGTGTGAAAACCCAGATAAGAGGCATCTCGCACATACAAATCAAACCCAAGCTCTTCTGCTTTTTTCATCAAAAAAGAGAGTTGCTCCTGTGTGTTTTCGGGGGCCTTTTTCGGGGGGCTGTATTCGTAAGAGGGTGCGTTTGCAAAAACAGCACTGGGAAGCACACCATACGAGGCTTTCATAAAATTAAATCGATTTTGCGTGCTTTGTGCGTAATCATCTAAACTGACATCAAACTCGGGGGCGTGACTCATCTCCCGTATGTTTTTTCCCTGTAAAATTTCTGTGAGGCTACGCTCCAGCGCAATTTCAAAGCGGGGATGCGCACCAAAGCGAAAAATATACCGCCCCAATGTATTGTCTATCAGTACACTGGCCACCACCGGCAGACCCATGCCACACGAGGCATCCATAATGCGCAGGGAAAATCCTTCCTCTTCGTTTATTTCTTGTATTGCCTCATAAAGTGGTGTTTTTTGTAGCTGTTCTTTGGGGATTTGGGGAAGACATAGCCCCTTTTTCGTCACAAAATTGCTGGCATAGCGTTCCATGATTTCGGAAATCCCTTGCACCAGTGCCTCCTCTTTTGAATTCCCCGCACAGGAACCGTTCGTAAAGAAGTAAGCCGTGAGGATATCGTAAGGCATGTAACAAACGCTACCGTCTTTCATCCTTGTAAAGGGAAGTGCACACAGTGTATTTTGCCCGGGTGTAAACATCCATTTATTGAGTTCCGCTTCTACATCAATACCCAAAAAGGCAAAATAGCTATCTTGAGAGGTGATATGATGCAAGGTCTTTTTTAGCATATCGCCGCCAAGGTGTGCCAGCTTTTCGGGTGTTTCATGGATTTCATCCGGAAAATACACAAAGCCAAACT
>CAYJIR010000080.1:0-2899 GCA_964370295.1 uncultured Oscillospiraceae bacterium | reverse complement strand
CTGTGTTTTCGCCCCTAAAATGAAAAGGCGAAAACGAAAGTGCAAGGTTTTTGTGTGAAAAACAGAAAAACCTTCCACTTTTCCAAACAAAAAATTTCATTTTATAATATGTATATGTCTTTTTTTGTTCAGTGGACATTAATTAAAAAATTTTTAAAGCGCCAACTCAAACTCTACACAGCGTCGTCCCTGTGCAGAGTGTGAAGTTGGCGCTTTTTATGCTGCCTATACTATGGGTTTAGCGTGCATACGGCGTATTTTCTAATGGAAGTGAATAGCGATGTTGTCCGTCAAAACGAAAATAGGCATCCGCAATGGCAGGCGCAGTGGGAATGGAGGTGATTTCACCAACACCAATGGCGCCACCGGCAACATCAAGGCCGACTTTTTCCACAAGAATGGGCTGAATAAACGGAACTTTATGGGCCCTAAAAAGGCCTAATGTACCAAACTTTGCTGTGGGTTTGCAGTGATCAAGAGGGTAGTTTTCTGTAAGAGCATACCCCATAGACATCACCACACCTCCCTCGATTTGACCTTCACACGCGATGGGATTTACTGCTCGACCCACGTTGTGTGCGGCGACGATACTTTCAATATTGCCCTGTTTATCCAATGTACACAGCTGTGTAGCATACCCATATGCCACATGGCTCACCGGATTTTCCACGTCGGAGTCCAAACGATCTGTTTCTGTGACATAAATACCCATGTACTCTGCGCCTTCCAGCTTTTCTAGGCTACTGTTTTGAAGAGCTTTTTGCAGCTGTGCACAGGCACGATAACAAGCTTCACCGGTAACCGTAGTGTGGCGAGAACCGGAACTTGTGCCTGAATCGGGGGCATAAACAGTGTCCGCCGGTTCCATCACGATATCCTGCATCGGAATACCGGTTTGGTCGCAAACAATTTGCCGTAAAACGGTACGAATTCCCTGCCCCATGCAGGAAGCAGCACAGAAAATGTGAATTCTACTTTGTTTAATTTCAAGCCTCACACGCCCTGTGTCCGGCAAACCAACACCCATACCGGCATTTTTCATAGCACAAGCAATACCCGCAAATTCGGCTTTTTCAAATGTATCTTTTACCGCTAGCAACGTTTCCACAAGTCCCGTACAATCGTCCACAATTTGCCCATTTGGCAAGGCTTGCCCAGGACGAATCGCATTGCGATATCGAATTTCCCAAGCACTAATCCCTACAATGTCGGCCATTTGATTAAGCAAAGACTCGATGGCAAAGCATGTTTGGGTAACCCCAAAGCCGCGAAAAGCACCGGCAGGTGGGTTGTTGGTATAATAAGCATCCCCACTGATTTCAAAATTTTGATAGTTGTATGGCCCAGAGGCATGCGTGCAGGCACGCTCCAAAACAGGCCCACCCAAAGAGGCATAGGCGCCTGTATCGGCCACCACTTTGGCCATCACCCCTTGTATAACACCTTTTTCATCGCAACCAAGCGTAAAATCCATCTCCATAGGATGACGTTTAGGATGTATTAAAATACTCTCTTTTCGTGTCAGCTTCACCTTAACAGGCCGCTTTGCCAAAAAAGCTACCAGTGCGGCATGATGCTGAACAGACATGTCTTCTTTTCCACCAAAGCCTCCTCCCACAAGTGGATTCTCCACTTTCACAAGCTCGGCAGGCAAGCCCAAAAGACCCATGATTTCATGTTGGGTGTCGTAGACACTTTGGTCCGAACTCCATATTTTCACCCCTTCTCCATCTGGCAAGGCAACAGAACATTCAGGCTCTAAAAACGCATGTTCTGTATAGGGGGTTTTAAAAACACCTTGAACAACATGGCTAGCTTTTTCAATAGCAGACTTCGCATCACCGCGTTTTAAATGACGATGTGCCAGCAAGTTTCCCCCGGCATGAAGGGCTGGGGCATCCGGCGCCATTGCCTCTTCAACACAGGTTATAGGGCTAAGCACTTCGTAGTCTATTTGAACCAAAGCCTTGGCCTCTTCCAAGATTTCCGGTGTTTCTGCCGCTACCACACAAATGGCATCGCCCAAATAGCGTGTAATGTCACCCACGGCAATGAAGGTGTCCCAATCTTTCACCAAGTGGCCAATTTTGTTTTGTCCGGGCACATCGTCCGCTGTGTAAACGGCTACGACACCCGGAAGCGATAGAGCTTCGGAGCTATCGATGCTTAAAACCCGTGCGCGTGGATAAGCCGCACGGACAGCAGAGGCATAAATCATGCCGTCTATGTGAATGTCATCGGCATACACACCAGCGCCAACGATTTTTTCATCAACAGATAAATGGCGCGCATTATCGCCCACTGTGCCTTTTGTTTCACGTGTAGGAATTTTTCCTTCACGAAAACACTGTGCTGCCAAAAGAATTGCATCAATAATTTTGACATAGCCGGTGCAACGACAATAATTGTTTCGAATAGCATGAGCTGCCTCGGCACGGCTTGGATTTTGATTATTGTCTAATAAAGCTTTTGTGCACAATATCATACCGGGAATACAAAATCCACACTGTACAGCTCCCGCGTCGCCAAAGGCAAAGCGATACACTTCTTTTTCATATTCAGAAATCCCTTCCACGGTCAGAACTTGTTTGCCCTCCAGTTTATCTGTTATAGGTATACAAGCTCGTGTGGGTTTACCATCAATAAGAACAGTGCACGTGCCGCAGGCTCCCTCACTACAGCCATCTTTTACTGAATTTAAGTGCAGTTCATCACGTAAAAACCGTAATAGCGATTTTTTCTCTTTTGCACTAACGGGTGATTGATTTACAATAAATGTTGCCACAAAACAAATCTCCTTGCTTTTTTTTTGAACAAAACATACTTGCTTTTTGTTGTTTCTAAGTCTACTCCAAAGTTTGCAAAATACGCGCGGGTGTAGCCGGCAAAATTTTAACCG
>CAYJIR010000079.1:0-2929 GCA_964370295.1 uncultured Oscillospiraceae bacterium | reverse complement strand
GGTGGTGCCACGGCAAAATTGGGCCTGAATGGCAAAGACCACGTGAAAAAAGGCGTGCCTATTTTGGAAGATTGTCTTGGCGCTTTCGCCGTAAATGTGGGTGAAAACGATGGCGTTTCCCCGGTGATTCGCACCGATATAGTGGGCCGTCACACCATAGGCAGTGGCGCCTCGCCCCAGGCTGTTATGCAAGCCATAGTGGCAAACCCGCTAGACAGTGTGGGCCTTAGCCTTAAAGATGTGGATGTGTATTCGGTGGAGATGCAAAACCCCGAAATTACGGTGCCGGCCGGCGCAGGTGATGTGCCACAGGCAAACTATAAAATGATTGCTGCTTTAGGCGTTATGAAAAAAGTGTTTGAAAAAAGCGAGCTGGCCAATGTGGTTAACAGCATCGGCATGCCCGGTTTCGCCCCCACACAAGGACACATCCCCTCGGGCATTCCTTATCTTGCCTATTGTAAAGAGGAGATGGCGAATGGCAATGTGAACCGTGCCATGATCGTGGGCAAGGGAAGTTTGTTCCTTGGCCGTATGACGAATCTTTTCGATGGTATCACCTTTGTGATGGAGAAAAACAGTGGTGTTGTGGAAAGCAGTGAAGGCGTAGACAAAGACGCCGTGCGCTTGATGATTGCAGACGCCATGAAAGACTTCGCCGCCTCTCTTAAATAGAAAAGGGAAGCGCACAAACATACCAAACGAAAGGAGGCCAAACCCTTTGGAAGAAAAAGTAAAAAGCACCATAGCTGAAGTGTTTGACGAGATAGCCGCAGGGCTTTCCACAGGCAGCTTTGGCAAACGTGTGCGTGTGGGGCTAACCTTAATGGGTAGCGAGCACGGGGAAGAGGAGATGTTGCGCGGTGCCGAGGCAGCGCAGGCGTCGGATTCTTCTATAGAAGTGGTTGTCATTGGCAGTGGGCATGAAACCGAGCTGACGCTTATCGAAGTGGCCACTGCAGAAGAGGGCCATGCCAAAATGGACGAAATGCTGGAAAACGGGGGTCTTGATGCCGCCGTAACCATGCACTACAGCTTCCCCATTGGTGTGTCCACTGTGGGGCGTGTGGTAACACCGGGGATGGGTCGTAGCATGTATGTGGCCACCACCACCGGCACAGCCGACACAGACCGTGCCAGCGCCATGCTTAAAAACACATTGTGTGGTATTGCCGCTGCAAAAGCCTGCGGCAATGCAAAACCCACTGTGGGTATCTTGAATATCGATGGCGCACGCCAGTTGGAGCGTTCGCTAACCAAATTGCAAGAAAACGGCTATCCCATCCATTTTACCCAAAGCGCACGCGCTGACGGTGGCGTGGTGATGCGCGGCAACGACCTGTTACAGGGCGTGCCGGATATCATGGTGATGGACAGCCTCACGGGCAATGTGGTTATTAAGGTGATGAGCTCGTACACAACAGGTGGCAGCTATGAGGGCCTGGGCGACGCCTATGGCCCCGGCCTTGGCGAGGGTTACGATCGCATTGTAAACATCATTTCGCGTGCTTCGGGTGCGCCGGTGGTGGCAGGTGCACTGCGCTATGCCGCTTCTTGTGCCAGAGGCAAAGTGCTGGAAAAAGTGGACGGTGAATTTAAAGCCGCCAAAAAAGCCGGCCTTGCCGATATTTTGGAAGCCTATGCTAAAGCGGCAGAGGGTGCCAAGGGTGGCGAGGAAGAAGTGAAAGCACCGCCCGAAAAAGTAACCACCGAGGAATTAACCGGCGTGGAAATACTGGTTTTGGAAGACGCGGTGCGTCTGCTTTGGAAAAAGGGCATCTATGCCACTAGTGGTATGGGCTGCACCGGTCCTGTTATTATGGTGGCAGGAGAGGACGCCCACGCAGCAGAGGCTGCCTTAAAAGAGGCAGAGTATATCTAAAGAAACAGAAACGAGAACATAGCTACAACACCCCTATTAAAACAGGAGAACCAAGCCTGTTTTAATAGGGGTGTATTTATTGTATGCTACTGTGGTGAAAATATATAGCCCACGATAAAGAAAAAATGATATGGATAGATGATGATTGCGATTTTTAAGGAGTAAGGGCTGGGGATGGCAATATCAGGCTATATAGATGTGGCAAGGGTTGGTGTGGATTCGACAAAAAATGTCATTTCTCGGTGTTTTCTTTTGCTATACTGGGAAGTGTTCACGCCAATCATAAGCGCCCCACAAAAGAAAGGATAGGGACAATGAACATTAAATGGAAAGCCTTGGTTGTGAGTGTAGCCATCCCTGTGGCCAGCTATTTTTTGATTGGGTTTATTTCCAGCAACAGTGCCATGTTATTTAATGGTTTTGTAAAGCCGCCGTTGTCGCCACCCAGTTGGTTGTTTCCTATCGTGTGGATTGTGCTGTATACTATGATGGGTCTTGCCTGCTACTTCATATACACGGCCGATGCCGAGAAAAGGGAAAAAAAGAGAGCACTTTTGCTTTATGGGATGCAGTTGGGTGTCAATTTTTTTTGGAGCAGCATTTTCTTTAATCTGTCTCTTTATTTGGTGGCTTTAATTTGGCTTGTTGTTTTGTGGATACTAGTGGCCCTTACGATAGCTAAAATGTTCAAAATATCCGGTTTAGCTGCATGTTTGATGCTGCCATATCTTGTTTGGCTTACTTTTGCAGGCTACTTAAACGTGGGGATTGCTCTTTTAAATTAAAAAGTCATTTTGTACTTGTGGCAGATGTGCACACAGCCAATGGAATAAAAGACCGACCCAATAAAGCCAAAACGATGAAAAGATCGTGGTCGAACCGGCAATTTGGGTTTATTAGAGTGTGAAAAGAAGAAAAAATATTAAAATATGTCCATTTAGTAATTGACAATAAATATGTTTTTGCGGTATTATATTAAATGATGCATCTAGATGCCGCTGTGGTGGAATCGGCAGACACAAGGGACTTAAAATCCCTCGATAGAAA
>CAYJIR010000078.1:0-2974 GCA_964370295.1 uncultured Oscillospiraceae bacterium | reverse complement strand
CGCAGGTGCCTTATCAACCATATCCTGTATTCTTTTCGGTGATTTATCATAGGCCACATCAAAGCCAACAATTTGACGTGGATTTCGGCTTACCACCGTCATGATGTAGACGTTTTCGCGTGTGTCAGACGTGCCTTTTTTCTCGATAAACCAGTACAGTTCATCAAGTTCTAAACACTCTACCAACTTTTCAACATTCACTTTGTTTTTTTATCCAGTTATATACGTTATCTTTGCTCATCCCCCATATTTTCCCTACTCCTCGGCCACTTGCTCCCGCATAATATATTTTTAGTGCCAATGCTCTTGTCTCTTCATCGTAAGCATTTCTTTTCGGCTCTAAAGTATACGTGTTATTGCAGTGTCTACAGAGTATTCGCTGTGTTCCTGAGCGATTCTTTCCGTTTTTGGCTTGTCCCTCGCTCTGCCCACATCTTGGGCACTTCTTTCCCTCTTCTATTTTACAGGTTTTCATATCTTTATTATACTACTTTTTGCGCTAAATATCACGCCTACTTATCCACTCCCTTTTCCCTAAGCTTTCATTTATGATAAACGAACTAGGCTGTGTCTGCAATAGATTAAGCCAATGGGAGTATCCAAAGAACCATCCAACAAATTCGTACCATATCCACAAACAAATGGTTGATTTTTGCCTATTTTATGATATTCATTCATATGTATAAACACATTTTTCTGGTCAATGGCACAATTTGCAGAAATATCCACCACATCCAAGTATAACGATGTGATTCTTGGTTGACAAAATCAGCATGTGCATACATTGATTCACGGCACTTTCAATGTTTTTGTTGCTACCGGCTCCTCTTTCTATGACAAAATACGCAATAAAAAGAGGCGTAATCAGCAAAATTGCTTGGCTACAATTGTGGACGATATCTACTGTAATACATATTATGACCGACATACCCTTCACATCCACGGCCAAGAATAAGGACGCTTAAGTCAAGACAGATGTCCACACTTTGAGTGGCATGTTTTGTACCTAGACGCTTCTTGTACTCAAAAATTGTGGATTGGCCGCCTTGGTCAGCATTGATAACTGCAGGAGTTCATGCAAACAATTTTAAACGACCACAAAGCTAGCTGTCGAGTGTATAAACGCCAGCCCACTATTAACCAGTCATTGCTTGCCATTAAATACATATGTCTGTGCATCATTGGGATATCGGTGATGCCATCATGCGCTCGCTCCTATGGAAATCACAAGAGGCTTATCCCCCATATTTTGTTATAATGTATCCGCAGAATTTGGTGAAATATACTCCTGGCTCTATGCTAGTTTTAAGGCATTGATGCTATTTGTATGGTCGACCGACGGAATGGACGGAAATAGTTTGGAACATAACCTCATCCATATTAAATGTTTTTACGATTCTGGTCTCGCATTTGGCCACTATGTTTTTTAGCTCACATTTGCGTTTTGCAAAAAAACAGTGGATGGTTTTCCACCATACTCATTTTCTGGTTTCTCCACAATTCGTATCTTGTATGAATTTTTGTTTGCGGCGATTCCATTCTCTGCACATTCACTTCCTCTGGCATCAAGCTTCGCTTTTGCCGTGCACCCATTCGCATCGCAAAACAGTTAAAAACCAGATGGCCGAACTTTCTCTTTTAAATTATTCTATCATCTTTATGTTTTGATAAACCGCTTTTAACTTCTTGTGGCACCTTGTAGGAACACTCACCCGCTTACAATATGGAAATAAGATTTTGAGGTAAGCTTGTATATCAGGGCATACAAAACAGCAAAAAAAACAAACCCAACAGCAGAAATCAGAATGAATAATGTAATATTTGTTAGATTAAACATCAAAAGAAATAAGCGTAAAATGGGAAAAGCAAAGCAAAGGTGTATACCGGCTACCAAAAGCGGAAGAAAAAACACGGTCAGCATTTGAGAATTGATGCTGCGTTTTATCTCACTTTTGGTCATGCCCACTTTTTGCATAATTTCAAACCTTGGCTTGTCCTCATACCCTTCCACAATTTGCTTATAGTAGATAATCAGCGCTGTGGCGGAAATAAAAAGAATACTTAAAATCAACCCGATGAACAAAAGCCCGCCAAAAAGACCATAGAATCCAAGCCGGTTGCCCTCCAGCGATTCCACGCTGAAAGAACGGAGATGGGTGTAGTGGCCAAAGGTCTCCACAAAGTCATCCTGTAATTGTTCGCTAAGCGCCATTTGCCCTTCTCCGGGCAAACCACAGTTGTAGTTGTAGGAAAATTGCGACATCAACAAACTGTCTCCGTTGGCATTCGTTTCGCCGCTGAACAAAGATTCTATCTCATAAAGGTCGTCCACCACCACCATCAAGGTGGGGAAAATGGTCATGGCCGATACGCCGTCGCTCCAAAAATCATCCAAAGCGCCTTTAATGGTAAACGTTTTGTCTAGCACCGTGAGGCTGTCTTCTCTAAATTCCTCCCTCGGTGAATGGATATACACTTGCCCGTCACCGAGGGAAAGGTCCGTGCCCATATTTTGATTATACTCTGCTATATCAAAGAAAAACACCTGATAGATGCTGTCGAACTCGCTGGCATTCGTAAAATCCAGCTCCAGATAATCATTTTGCAATTGCCCCGAGGTTACAAGCCTATGATAAAGAAGCTCGTCGCTTACGGTGCCCCCCGCTTTTTCGGTTTCACTGCGCACAAAATCGTCCACGGCCAAGGTGAAATCTTCCTGCATGGGGGCAGGCTCGTTCGAAGAAAACAACATGTTGATTTCCTTTGGATAGCGCAAAGCGAGCAAATCTTCATTCCCGATATACAGGCTAAACGTAGAAGAAAGCATCACCAAAACCATGGTGGAAAAAATGCAGATGGCGGCAAGGCCCGCACCGGTGCGCTTCATGCGGTATGCCATAGAAGAAACCGAAATAAAATGGTTTGGCTTGTAGTAATAGTTTTTATTACGCTGCAAAATGCGGCAAAGCAGCAC
>CAYJIR010000077.1:0-3251 GCA_964370295.1 uncultured Oscillospiraceae bacterium | reverse complement strand
GTGGCACTGCCGCCCGGTCTTTATCAGGCTTCCTTATTTTTTTGTAGAACTCATTTTATTGTTATGATACAATGAGAGTATCTTGCAAGAAAAAATCCTCTTGCCTATATAAGGGTGATTTTTGAAAAAAGGCAGAAAAAAATAAGACGGCACAAAAACGACAAACAGAACAGAGAAAATGGAAGCGATTTTGAAGTGATGGACCCAAGAAGAAATCTTGGGCAAGGCAAAGCGGAGTTCACCCATTTTGCCATCGATTTTTGAAATGAGCATATGTTTTGAAGATAGAACTCCTTCATGAGCAAGGTTGGCATACCGTCGTATACGGTTTTAAACGAAAGGACTATTAAACGGAAAGTGGAAAACTCTAAAAATGATTTTTTACAAGGGGCGATAACACCCACCCTGCTAAAATTTGCAATGCCTATCCTATTTGCCTTGCTCTTGCAAGCGGCTTACGGAGCGGTAGATTTATGGGTTGTGGGGCAATTTGCAACTTCTGCTGATATTTCAGCCGTTGCTACGGGTTCACAAGTGATGTTTATCATCACCGGCTCCATCACCGGCCTGTCTATGGGCAGCACAATAGTAATCGCTAGAAAATTTGCAAAAAAAGATGATATAGGTGCAGCAGACGCATTGGGCTCTACTCTGCGAATATTTATGATACTCGCGGTCGTTATAACGCTATTGGTTATACCTTTTGCAACGCAAATTGCCATCTTTACAAATGCCCCTTCCGATGCTTTTTCAAAATTGGTAAATTATGTCTCAATCTGTGCATCGGGCACAATTTTTATCACAGGCTATAATGTTGTAAGCGCAATTTTTAGAGGTTTTGGAAATTCAAAAGCCCCTTTGTTATTTGTTGCAATAGCATGTGTTGCGAATATTATTCTAGATCTGTTTTTCGTTGCCGGCCTTAACATGGATGCTTCGGGAACAGCACTTGCAACCGTAATATCACAGGCTTTAAGTTTAAGTTTCTCCTTTTTGTATATGCGAAAAAAAGGATTGCCTGTTAAATTTCACAAAGACAATTTGGTGCGCAATAAAAGGATAGAGAAAGAAATTCTCAAAATCGGAATGCCGCTTGCACTTCAAAATTTCTTTGCTTCTTTTTCATTTTTAATCATAACTTCGCTTGTTAATTCGTTAGGGCTACTCGCCTCTGCAAGTGTTGGGGTGGCTGAAAAGATTGTTTTGTTTATGTTTTTGCTTCCACAGTCTTTTATGAGTGCTATTTCAACCTTCACTGCACAGAACATTGCCGTGCAACAATATCATAGAGCAAAGCAGGGTATGTGGAATGGATTTAGAATCGCAGTTATTGTCGGTAGTATGATGTGTTACTTGGGGGTTTCACACGGAGATTTTTTAGCCGGACTATTTTCAGACAGTTCAGAGGTAATTGCCGGAGCTGCTTTATTTCTTATGGCCACATCTATTGAAAGTTTGTTTAAAGCAGCAGAAAGTTGTTTTTCGGGATATATAAGTGGTAGTGGCAAAACCGCATTTGTGATGGCGCAAGGTCTGATTGCCACTTTTTTAATCAGAATCCCTATATCTTATTTTGTGGTAAATAGCAATAATCCCACTTTATTCAAGCTTGGATTATCAGCGGCTATTTCTGCCGCTTTTTCTCTGGTGGCTTGTGCAGGATACTATTTCATGATACAAAAAAAGAACGAGAAATGCATGGGATAGGATAACCCAAAATATAACCGGGCACATTTAAATAGGGAAGGGCTTTTAGAATTTATTGCACCAAAACAAAGCTGTCTGTTTTGGCTGTAAAAAAACGGCTCATCGAGGCAGTTTGATAAAGTGGAGGATGTTTCGAAAAAAGATGAAGACGGGTTATGGTTTTGTTCCTAACCAAGACGATAACGTGGAGCAGATAGTACAGCGAGGTATGATGCAAGATTCCATCACGGAAGAAATTGACAGGCTACCGTTTAAGGAACAAGAAATTCAAAAAAAGCATCGGTGTTTCTTGCTGCTGGCCAACAAATTTCAACTCTCGGGCGCGAGCGCCGCTGAAAGACTGCATAAAAAAGCAAGGCTTGCAATACTCACAAACCTTGCCGACAAGAATATTTTGGATTTTGTTACGGCTACGAGGGTGAAAGAAAACAATCGGGTTGCCACCTACACCTATCTGCCGCGCGGAGACAAATCTGCCGAAAAAGGTGTTGTTACCATATCGAAAGCGAAGTATACTTACATTGTAGGACCAATAGCGGAGCAGGACACCATGATTTCTACTCGGTATGCGAAGAAGGTGGTTGGCTATTTATAACGGCACGGTGTTTCCCCAAAAAGTTTTGTTTTTGTTTGGGAGGTATAGTCGCTCGCGGCTTGAAAAAAATGGGGGTATGAATCGGAGCTGTTGACAATCACAAAAAAGGGAGAATAGCTAGGGTTTTATGCACATCTAACATTGGTATTTTGCAA
Source organism: uncultured Oscillospiraceae bacterium (assembly GCA_964370295.1). GTDB lineage: Bacteria > Bacillota > Clostridia > Oscillospirales > Ruminococcaceae > JAAYCI01. Next base: position 794 of record CAYJIR010000077.1, on the reverse strand, counting down.
AGGGTGCTTTCAACCTTACTTGAGCGATAATCGTAATGAATGCGCCGAACAATATAATTATGTATGTCGGGTCGAACAACATTCTAAACATTTTACTTTCTCCTAAAATTGCTGTGATGTGAATATGATTATTTTTCCTCTAATATTTCTATGGCATTTTCCAAATCTGCTTTAATCTGATTGATAACATCTTTTTTCTCTGATGCTGCAGTTAATTTTTCTCTCGGCCTTAAATCTGCATTGTTTTTAATAGATAGTATTTCCACTTTTATTTTCTCGTATTCCTCCAAAGTTTGATTGATTTTTGCTATATCGGCATCGCTTAACCCATTATTGTTTTTCAGCAGTTCTACAATTTCATCTTTTAAGGCAGTGCATTGATTTAGTACCTCTTTAAAACCACCTGCATTATTTTTTCCAAATCCAAACATTATTCTATCTCCTATCATTTTTATTTATTAAAGTGGTATATATTTTCACCACTAAAAACCGACACCGGTACATTTTCTGTGGTGGTGGTGGCCTGCCATTCGGTTTGTGGGGTTTCGCCCTCGGGCGCTTCAAGCGGTACTTCCTCCCACCTTGTTTTCTCAAGCGTGGCCGAAAGTTCGGTGGGGAGTGCCGGTGTGTTCATGCTACCCACCGCTATTTCCTGCTCTGCCACCGCCGTGATGGTTTCGCTGTCTGTGTGCGCTGTGTCCTCCGCAAAGGCAGAAAGCGGCACGATGCCCACAAGCAGGCTAAGCGCCAGAATGCCCGACAAAATTTTGCTTTTTAGCGTCCTCTTTTTCATA
>CAYJIR010000076.1:0-3946 GCA_964370295.1 uncultured Oscillospiraceae bacterium | reverse complement strand
CGCCTTTTTTCACGTGGTCTTTGCCATTCAGGCCCAATTTTGCCGTGGCACCACCGGCCAGCACCACCACATTCGTAAACACGCCGGCTTTCACCAACGCAGCCGCTTCCACCATGGCATGAGAAGGCCCTGCACAGAAGCTGCGTGTGTCGCTGCCTGTTGCATTTTTGCAACCACAAATCTCGCCAATGGCTTTGGCAAAATTGCCGCCGCCACGTTGGTTCATATCACCGCAGGCCTCTTCGCTGCACTCGATGATGTATTCCACTTCGGCCGGTTGCAAATCGCTTTTTTCAAAAAGCAAGGCCAAGGCAAAAGCGGCCGAAGCCTTACCGGCCAAGTTTTCGAACATCACATGCTCGGAAAGAGCCGCGTCAAAATCATGGGCTTTCTTTACACAGCCAATCAGTTTGCCCTCAAAATACATGGGTTCTGCCTTATGGCCGTCTACCAGTTCTTTAATTTGCTCTGCAGTGCCCGGGTTTTTGTCCAATGTGGCCAAAGTAACCCAATATTTGCTGATAACTGCATGGGCTAGTAATTTTTCTTTTACAGCATTTTGGAAACTCTCTTCCAAAATAACCAAATCGAACATATCCACAGCCTTCATGCAACCGTAGAACTCGTCCTCGGGCATCATTTCGCCGTATTTTCCCTCGCGTGTTGCACCTGCGATGTTGTTTTCATACCAAGGGCTTGCAATTTCCGCCATTTTGCGCGGCAACAAGTTCCCAATATAGGCTTGGTTGGGTGGATAGGCCACACAGTCCTCGAAGGAACGCAGGCTTTTGGGCAGCTCCTTTAAATAATCCGAGTCCGGATTGAGGCGCTTTTCGCTGGTTTGTGTGCTTCCCTGATGAAGCACGATGTCGTTTGCTTGCACAAGGGCATAACTAGCCCCTTTCATAACCGCAAAGCTCATGAACTCACCTCCGTTATATTTTCCGAAACGAGCCGGAGAGTATACCCTCTCCGGCTCGGCGTACCTTACACGATATTGCCTAGTCTTTGAACACGGTTTGCTCGGTTATTTCGGTTTCTAAAGACTTTAATGCCTTTTCCACCAATCTCCGACGCAATTCTTTTTCATCTGCTGCATCCAAGGCGGGGTTGCCCAGAGGATAAGGAATGGCTACAGTTGGGATAATGCGGTTCGCACCCACTGTTAGAGAGATAGGCACCACTGTGCACATGTGTGCCACAGGGAAGCCTTCTTCTTCAATTGCTTTTACCATCGTTGCACCGCAACGAGTACAGGTGCCTCAAGTGGAGGTGAGGATGACGCCGTCTACTCCGTCGGCTTTCAGTGCCTCAGCAATTTCCTTTCCAAATTTCTTGGAGTTGGCAACAGAAGTGCCGTTGCCCACTGTGGAGTACCAGTAGTTGTGCAAAGAACCGATTTCGCCGGCCTTCACCATCTCTTTAAGTACGTCCACCGGTAGCACGCGGTCGAGGTCTTCGTTGGCATACACAGGGTCGTAGCCGCCGTGGGCGGTTTCGCCGTTTGTAGCATCCAAGTCGTCGATATCTGCTAGGCTGTAGGTGCCATACTTCGACGCACTGGAAGACTCGATGTGGTCCGGGTTGCCCTTGGGCACCGGGCCGCCGGAAGACACCAAAGCAATTTTTGCTTTTTTGATGTCTTTAATGGCAGGCTGAGGATCCACACGGTCGAACACGGGCATGGGATACTCGGTTTCAAATGCCTCGCCTTGAATTTTCTTCAAAAGCATATTCACGGCACGTTGAGAACCACGCTCTTGTGCAAAGAAGTTCACACGAATGCCTTTTGGCACATAACCGGTAACTTCTTCGCCGGCAATCACCTGTTTTGCAACAGCTGCCATGGCCGGCACTGCCTTTTTCATGGTAGCGGCCGAATTGCCGGTTTCCACGAAGAAGCCAAAGCGTTTGTACATTTCAAGACCCGGGTTTTCAATGTACATACCACCTACTACCGGGAGGTTTAGGTTTTCATCCACCAATTTTGCCACAGCACCGGCTGCAACACCATAGCGGCCTGCATTAAAGGCGGGGCCCACAATCACCATATCCGGGGCATAGCCTTTAATCATGTCTAAAATCACTTTCGATGCGCTTTCTTCGTTTTCACTGAAGTAGCTGTCGCCACAAATCACAGTGCCCACGATTTCGGCCACATCTTCCAGCTCTTTGCCAAGCGCCATACCAGGGCCCACGATACCATCACGTTTTTCTGGTGGCACATCCGCTTTGTCTTCGCCGCCGATGCCAGCGTAGAACTGGTTTATATAATGAACGATTTTCGTTTTGCTCATCTTACGTCCCCCTTCTCTATAGATTTATAAAATGCTATTTAGCCACGATATTCTTTTACTTCACTGATGATGGCATCCACATCCAGCACCATCTCCATCATAGCGATTTGCTCTTCATAGATAGCGGGGTCGATTTCATCTTTTAGCTCAAGAATGTGGTACGCTTTAAGTCCCAACGGGACTCCTGCCAAAGGACCTGCAAAAGTAGGATCGCCTGCAGATACAGTTTCGGCGGCAAGGCCAGAAGCCTCGGCTTCGCCTCCACCTAGAACAACAATAAAGTCGTCTTTTCCGTATTTTTCTGCAAGTTCTTTAATCCTAGCTTGGTTCTCAAGGTCCATGGCACCAGCGCTTGTTCAGACGAAGCATTCAGTTGTGCTGAACACCACTTCTGCGCCCGCAGGTTTTACGCACTCTTCAATAGCCAAACCCGGGATTCCGTCGCGATCGCCCAAGATGGCAATCTTTTTTCCGTTAAGAATACCCATAACGCATTTCTCCTTTATTTTATTTTATTTATTGAATTTTCTAACCGCATTTTGCCTAAACCCGTTTGGCTTAAACTGTTTTTGCAGTGAGATAACCAAAGCCCAGCTCGTTGGTGGCGCCGGTGATCACTTGAATTTCAGCGGTGATACTACCATCGGCCTGCAAGCTGCCTTCCCAACCACCGGCAATTACGTTGGCCACTTCGGGATAACCAATAACGGTGTCCAAAGCAGGCAGTGTAACCACCATGTTGGCATTGCCGGCTGTTACGCAGGCATCGCCTTTTGGCGTGGAATCTGCAAGGGATTGGCTTGCGCCGTCTTGCCCTGCATATTCGTCTGTGATAAGGCAAGTTTTAATGCCTTTACCCTCAATTTTGTTGCAGTTCATCACAAGGTCTGCATCAGGGTTGCCAAAGCCTTCCTCAGAAATGATGGTGGCTTCTGCACCCAGGAACTCTACCAATTTGGCTGTCATGTTGGAAGAGCGCTCTTTGTCCATCAGGGTTACATTCTCGTTGGTTACCACACAGCCGAGGAAGTTGATGGTTTTGCCATGTTGCTCTAGCAAATCGGTGATAACCGGGCTGTTTGCATGCACATAGCTTGGATTTTTGTCGCAAGCCGACACGCAGTTGCCGCTGGTGATGGCACCGTCGAAAGCCTCTGTTGGATACATAAAGGTAGGCACAATTTGTTTTACGTCCACACCATAATAGTAGGTGTTGTGCAAAAGGCCTTGTGTTTGTAGCATGTACACATACACCACTTTGGGCAGGTTCGGGAATTCTTTCGCCTGCTCTAAAATGGGTTTGGTTTCGTAGGTTTTCACCTCGTCGGGTGTCACTTCCTTGCCGGCTTCGCCAAGGTAGTTTGCCGCGCGGAAACCTGCCAAACGCACCACAACTTCGTGCTCGTGCTGTTTTAGGCTGTCTACGGGCTCTACTTTAACCACAACATTGTTTGTTTTCGAGAACGGGGTGTACTCAGAGCCTGTGCCCGTCATGTCGATGATTCCCTCTTGGAAACCCACAATTTTGCCTGTGGTAACCACTGCTGCACCTTTAAGCACATGTGTGCGGCCGCTGCCCACCTGCTCCACCCCTGTCATAAAGCCGGGGAAAATGCCACCGGGGCCTTCCACTTTTACGCGGGGCTCCA
>CAYJIR010000075.1:0-3989 GCA_964370295.1 uncultured Oscillospiraceae bacterium | reverse complement strand
AGCGCCAGAATACCCGACAAAATTTTGCTTTTTAGCGTCCTCTTTTTCATAAGTCTTCCACCAAACTCTTTTTATAGATTCATTACTGCTATTAAATATAAATACACAAAATAAATCATAGCATAAAAACGCATGAAATGTCAAACGAGAACTTTTTATTTTTATACATATCTTCGTTTTTTTGCGCCTTGAGGTGGGGCGGATAGGGTTGGCAGCGGCATTGGTAGAACCCCGATAAAGGATTTCATGAAGAGCTGACGCCGCAAAATGCGACGTCAGCTCTTCAAATACACGAATTTGATTCTATATTTTCGGAGTTTTCATGAGGAGGCTGTATCAATTTATACCGCAGGCTTTGCCTTCATTGCAATAATCAGCACTGCCAATTTCCCCTCGCATTCTTCCGGTGAGTGCGCATAGACATTCCGCGACAATTTCTTGCCGTCAACCCATTGACCTTACAAGTGTGGATTCTCGAAATATTGTGTAGAGCAATCTACCTAAGGTTTGAATCCCTGAACCTTCGACAAAGAGCCCTGTGAAACGCTTGTCTCACAGGGCTCTTTTCATGTTCTCATCATGGTGATTTTAAGGGATTGACTACATGAAATCTCCAGACAGATTTATTTACGAATATTTTGTGCCGGCTTCGACGTTTTATTTTTGCAGATGTGCAAACTCAGTTCTAAAATGGGATTGAGTTTGCAATGTTGGTTGCAGAGTTTTTTTTGGCTATCGTGGAGCAATTTAAGACGGCTACAAACATTCACCTAAAAATCCATTTCAATCTCAAATCCGGGTTCTTGCCGCATCTCGGTTATCATCTCCAGCACCTTATTGGCATAATCCCGAACAAAGTTCGTAACATATTTCGTGTCAATATCGCAGTTCACATCGCACTCAGCGGCAATTTTTTTTAACATCTCAACGCTCACTTTCGGTGGGTTGTACTCGATGTTTCTCTCCTTTAAAAGTTCGGCGAACAGCCTTGGTAGCAAATCACTTCGTGGCCTATCCGCTTGTAAATATCCTCTTGAAATGAGCGAAATATTGTTGTCAAAATTTGGTGCCATGCTTATGATATCGCCGGTTTCTCTATCTCGGAGCAGACCGTAGTTGTTTGTGTGCCTATCCATGTTCATGCAGATCGTGTCTAAATACAGTATGTCGAGATACTGCGTTGCCAATTTCGAACCTATCTCTGCCAAAATATCATAGCTACGGATATAGCTCTCGTCTTCTCCCACAAGGCTTGCCATCGGCTCAAAGTTGTATCTGCCCTGTGTAAAGTCTTTGGTTTTGATATAATCGCCCACTCGCTCATACTCTGCACTGTCAAAGCCAAGGTGCCCTGCGAGTTTGCTTACGAAAAGTTCTGAAAATAGTTCAAGATTGTTTCCTTGTTTGTACATAACCCAATTGCCCGATTCAAGCTTCCAACATTTTTCAAAGCTACCGATATTCGTCAGTTCCGGTGTCCCGCTCGAAAGCTCTTTATCGCTGAAACATCTGTTAAAGCTGTCGGCATCACCCACCAGTGCGATATCAGAAAAAATATTTTCTTTGTACTGAACATCGGAATAGGTTAAGGCCGAATCCTTTTCTTTAATCCAATAGTCATCGGTTATGGTCGCCGCTCGTGCGTGTAACACCGTAGAAATATCGCTTGTGTCGCCAAGACGTAGCACTTTTTTCAGTATTCGAGAATTTGGACGATGGCTGTCTATTGCCCTGCTTTCAAGCCATTTCTCAAAGTCACCGCCCTTTGCAAAATACAGTGGCATTCTGTTCTTTATGACCGGAGTTATCTTGTTTTCATGAATCTCGGCAACGACATCGTCGCCACTTAAAAGGTATCCGGTAAACATTTTTACCACCTCCAAACCTTTCTTCTACTTTATTGTACCGAGGTTGTGTGATTTTTTCAAGTTGCTGAATCGCTTTTCTTTGTTTACGCCGCATCAATTTTTGAGCGCAGTTCCGCAAGCTCTGCTTCCATTTCAATAATCAGCACAGCCAACTTTCCCTCACATTCTTCAAGCGAGTGCGCATAGACATTTTGCGACAATTTCTTGCCGTCAACCCACGTTGGCGAATACCGCCCCTCCCACAAATGTTCGCTTATTTTACTGACACAGCCCGTTCCCGCCTTTCTTCGTTTGCCCTTGTACGGCTCAAATTTGCTTGCTATGGGCTTTTGTGTGGTCGGTGGCGCAATGTCCCCACCCGGCGGAACACCCCGCCCAAACCCTGCATCAATCCGCTGTGCCGCCTGCTTTTTCATCGTGTCTGTGCTGTGGGCGTAAATGTCAAGCGTGGTGGCAACCGACATATGCCCGATTGTGGCGGAAAGTGTTTTCACGTCCATCCCATTTGCCAAGGCACCTGTACAAAATACGTGGCGAAGGTCGTGGAAACGCACCTTTTTACAATCGGCATGTGCCAAAATTTTCTGCAATTTTTTTCGGCACCAAGCAGGGTCAAGTGGTGTGTCTTCGAGCCTTGGCGAGGGGAACAGCCACCTTGAACACAGGCAATAAGCTTCAATATTTACATCTCTAGTAAAAAACGCTTAGCGGCATTAAAATTACTGATATACCGTTTATCTTTCAAAATATGTGGTTTTGTGCCAATCGCTTGTATCTTTTCATATGTTTTTTTTCTTTCGATTGGCGCTTGCTTTTTTATTAAGACACTTAGAATAGTAGAATACCAGATAATAATATCATGGCTTTCCACATAGCGGGGGTCTTCTGCAATTTTTCCGGCACGCTGGGCGCTATGTGCAGCGTCTTTGCCGCTTTGTTTGCAGCAAAGGTAAAAAATCCCCAGCATATATTGCAGCGCAATCTCCTCATTTTCGGCAAGCTGTGTCTGCGCCGTCAAATGTTCCAGCGTATCCACCATGCCATACGCATCCTTTTCGGGCACATGTTTGTTGCCACATAGCGTCACAAGCGAAACTGCGTAGCACCTCGCAATACCTGAATGATTATCTTTTAGGGATGCAAAAACATGGGCCAGTTTTTGTAAAGTTTCATACGCGCTGTCCACATCGCCCATCTTACTTTGCTTACAGCACAAATGCTCCAGTGCAAGGCCATATTGAAATATGTTGTCGTAATCCTCAAAAGCGCAGGTGCCCCGGGCATAGTCTTCCATCAAAGCGATGACCTGCTTTCCGCGCAGCGGTTCATGCTTGACGGCAAAAGCTCTAAGCGAGGAAAGGTAGCTGTGGGCAATGAGAGGAGAATCCCTGTAAAAGGGCTCTTCAAGAATGCTTTCCAGTTTTTTAAGTGTATCCTCCGCTCCTTTTATGTCCTGGCATCCGCATAGGCAGCTCAGGCATTTTGCATATTGCGCCATAAAAACGTTGTGGCCTGCAAATGTGGGGCTATATAACAGACGCTCAAGTTTCTGCACCGTTTCGCTCGGTTTGATGCCGCCCGCCTCGCACAGGCGGCAAACAGCGTCAATAACAAGCGTGCCACACTCATCTAGGTCAAGCGGTTCATCCTCCAGCAGCGCTTTTATCTCTGCAATAATTTGCTTTTCCTGCGCTTTGCCATGCGCTTCAAGGTAAGCCAAAAAACTGCCCGAAAAACTGACAATCATTTCGTTGTTTTCCATCATTACCGTTTCACCTGCCCAGTATACCCAAGAATGTCAAATCAATTCAAAAAGTGGGTTCTCTTGTCAATTTTATGTGCGGGCTATAATATGCTGTTCGCACCAAGTTTTCATTTTCTGCGCCAGTGCTTCGGAATTAGCAGATTTCCACGCTGTTTGGGAATAGTGTGCCATAAACTTTGGAGGCACGTTTAGCATCTCCCGTTGCTGTGCAGGTAGCCACGCAAGGTACTTCTTCAGATAATCCTCACTGTCTCCACCAATGGGCACAAGCAGAATATTGCCGGGGGTGGGCGCGCTTTCTCGCAAAAGTGCAAGTTCGTTTTGCAAAATAGCAAAGTTATGTTCTATCACATCAT
>CAYJIR010000074.1:0-4287 GCA_964370295.1 uncultured Oscillospiraceae bacterium | reverse complement strand
CAAAATCGCACGCGAGCATTCCGCACACGATGTCGGCCCCGATGTAGGCCGAAATGCAACGCGGTGCATAGGTTCGCACATGAGAAAACCCGGGAATTTCTGCCGGTTGCCACGCGCCAAAATGGCTTTGTGGCGTGAACGGATAAAAAGCCAAAGAACGTGGTTCCAGCCCAAAAAGCAGATGCAACATCGTGGTGTTGCCCGTGATGACGGCAGTAGAAAGTGCTTTTGCCTGCACGCCTGCTTTTTGGCAAAGAGCTGAGAACAACTCACCTAACTGCCCTGTGACGGTTTCGCGCAAAGGAGCCAAGCCGTGGTCGTTGGCGTGGGCGATGCGTGCCATCACATCGCCGCCAAAGGCTTGTTGGCGGTTATATTCGCCCAAAACGGCCAAAGGTTCTTTGGAAGCGAAGCCGTACAGATAGGCCGCTATCGTTGTGGTGCCGATATCCACGGCAACACCGTAACTTCCCTCTTCAAAAAGGGGGGATACATCACTTGGGTCATCGCCCTCCCCGGTGGCAAAACCGGTCACGGTTTTTTGCTCGGGGTTAAAGTTTGACACAAGGGTACAATCGCCCTGTACTGTAGCAAAACAAGCAAGGCGCAGGGCCTTGTCTGCCAGCAACTCGCTTTCGCTCTCGCCTTTGGGAGACACCGCCCCCTCCACACGCACCACACATTTTGCACAGGTGTGGTTGCCGCCACAGGGGGCGGAAAAAGCGCCGCTGGTGCGACGCATCACCGAAAGCAGGGTTTCGCCTGTTTCGGCCGTTGTTTCAAACGTTCCATTTGAAAAATGCAGGGTAATATGCGGCATGGATACTCCTCCGTGCTGTTTTGTTTATCCTATCGAAAGTGCCTAAGTTTCCTCTATTTTTGCATCGGCTTTGCAATGTGCACCCCACGCCTTTTGCAAAATGGGCACCAAATCGATATACTCGCGAGAAATCACCACAAGATAGCTTTTTTCCATGGTAGAAACACTTTTCTGCTCAGAGGAAACACTTTGGATGTCCAGCTGTTTGTCGACACCTTCTACCTGTAAAAAACCATTTTCACTTTGCACAAAGCCTTTTACACGGAAGGTATGATGCGCAATTTCACCATAAAATTGTTCAAGTTCTTCTTTGCTACACACACCTTCCGGCTCAATTAAAAAGGTGGCAAGCCGTGTGGATGGTTTGTTCATACTCTCGCCTTCGTGGCCGAGGTTTGTGAGGTGGCTGTCTAAAAATTCAGGCGGAAACTGGGCATAGGTGGTGTTGTACAAAAAAGCAGACGGGTTCAATTCCTTTATGGCATCGTGGATTTCTTCAAGGGTTTCGGCATCCACCAAATCTGTTTTGTTCACCAAAATGAGGTCGGCCGAGGTGATTTGGTTTTGCAAAGGCAGCAACATATCGAGATAGTCCAGCACCGTGGCGCTGTCCACCATGCAAAGGCAACCGCGATAGTCATACGGCCTCTCTAAATAGGGGGCAAGGCCGTTTAACAAGGTGTTCATACTCGAGGGGTCTGCCATGCCGGAGCACTCAATAAGCAAGGTGTCGATGGGTTTTTGCACATACTCTTTGAGCGTTTCCACAAAATCTTTTTTTAGGCAGGCACAAAACACAGAACCGTTGTTGATTTCAATAAGCTGAATGCCGTCGGTATCCAGTACAGCGCCATCCATGCCAATGCTGCCGAATTCGTTTACCAAAACACCCAAGGTCTCATGTTCAAAAAGCGGAATGAGACGTTTCATCAGTGTGGTTTTGCCAGAGCCTAAAAAGCCGCTGACAAGAAAGAGCTTTACGGGAGATATTTTTTTCATTTTGTATTTCCTCCACTAGGTATAAATAGGTAGAAATCAAAGTCAGCTTAAGTGCGTAGCATTCTTGTCCAAGCATTTTGTGCAGCCTTGCACGAGTCCGCTGTGATGCTCTTTTCATCGAAACAAACTTCATAAGTTTTCATTTTTTCTTCGCCGGCACACCAAACGCTGTGTGGACGATATTGCTGGAACAAGCCATCCACCACATGCCCCCACACATTATTTTCGTCTATCGGGGTGGGTGCTTCATAGCTAGAAAGAGCAAAGTCGGCCACATTTCCAACTTCAAAACGTCCTATCGGTGTTTTGAAAGTATCGCTTGCCAAACGATAGGATTCTCGCACGCAATCCAAAAGCATGCCATAGCTAAACCACCATGGATTTTGTGTGCGCAGATGCATCGCAAACATTGTGTTGCGAATATCCGCGGCAATATTTGTGCCAAGACTATCGTTGCCAAGCATCGTCGGCACTTCATAGCGCTTAAACAGACGATAATCCGGAATTCCGTTGCCCGTATTGAGGTTTGAGGTGACATTCAGTGCCGCGGTGGCACCACAGCGCCGAACCAAATCGGCTTCCGAGGCATCAATGTTCACACAATGGGCAAAAATGCTGTTTGGCTTCACAATACCATGCTCAACCAGACGGTGTACAATCCTTTTCCCATAACGTGCCATGCACTCTTCTTCGTCTTCCAGGCTCTCCCCTACATGGGCATGCAAGGGTGTGTTTCCAATGGCTTCGCTAATTTGCACCAAGGTATGCTCGCTTACAGTTAAAGAAGCGTGAATGCCAAAAAAGGCCGCGTGCATTTCGCTGCCACCCTTTGCGGCAAAATCTGCATTTTCGCGAATGCAAGTGTCTATATCAAAACGGTCGCTTGTTTCAAAGCAAAAAGCGCCCCGCAAGCCGCACTCGTCCACCCATGCTTTCTTGAGTGCATCCAAAGTACCCAAAATCTCTGTGCCGCTGGCATGGTGATCAAAAATGGTGGTGACCCCACAGCGGATGTGGTCCATCGCGAGGGACTTTGCACTGTAATAGCTACTTTCAATATCGAGAGCACCGTCCACTTTCCAGTAAAGCTGCTCCAGTTGTTCCCTGAAATTGGTGGAGTGAATTTGCGGCAAACATACCCCGCGCATGAAAGCTCCATACAAATGGGCATGGCCAATGATAAGCCCGGGCAACAAAAAACCGCCCTTTGCGTCGATAACTTCGCCATCCTGGTCACTGGGACGATAGCTTGTCATCGCACCCACTTCACAAATTTTATTGTCAAAACGTAGATAGCCGTTTGGAATATATGTATAAAAATCATAGAGCTTTGCATTGATGATGGTTTTCATGCGGGCTTCCTCCTAGTTATGTAATAGAGAAAATAGGGGCAGATAAAATCTGCCCCTATTTAGTTTAGCTTATTTCAACAGATAAGGCAAGGCGGCATACAAGGCAGAGCAGGTAACCAAATCAGAAACACGTGTGGTCTCGTTTGGTTTGTGGCAAGCAGCCACATCGCCAGGGCCAATGATGATGGAAGGGATGTGATGTTTGCCAGCAAAGGCCACAGCATTGGTAGAATAGCGGCAGGGTCCTGGCTCGGGGCGTTTGCCATAAATGGTCTCAAAGGCATCCTGCATACCGGTTACCAACGGATGGTCTTTTGGAGTTTTCCAAGTGGGGAAGTAAAGCTCTTGGGTAAAGTCACTTTTCTTGTATCCAGTAGGTGTTGGGTAAGAGGGCATATGCACTTTGTAGGGGGCCTCGCCCAAAGCTTTGGTCACATATTCTGTTACCTGGCCAATGGCAATTTCCTCTGTTTCGCCCCATGTTAGACGACGGTCAAGATAGAGGGAGGCTTTGTCGGGTACAGCGCACTGCGAAGGACCATAAGCATTGATTTTGCTGACAGTGACGGAACCTTTGCCCAAGAAGCCGTCTTCGTCCGGTTGCAAATCTGCTTCAAGTTGCTCGATGGCAAGGGCGGCACGGGCGGCTTTGTAACCAGCAGATACGCCATTTTCAGGCATGGAGCCGTGCGAAGAAATACCACGCAACAAAATTTCAATTTCCATGCGTCCGCGTTGACCGCTGTACAAATCACAGGCAGAAGGCTCGGAGGAAACGATGAAGTCGGGTTTCAGCCCCTCTTTCTCGATGAGGTACAACCAGCACAGGCCGTCACAATCTTCTTCCATTACGGTGAAGGTGTAGTAAATGCTAAACTCACCGTCGTAGCCAAGTTCTTTAAGAATGCGGCCCGAAGCAATCATGGAAGCCGCACCGCCAAGCTGGTCGGAAGTGCCAAGGCCATACACGATGTTGCCGTCAACATCGCCACAATGTGGATCTTTCGACCACTGTGCCAAATCCCCGATTTCCACGGTGTCGATATGGGCATCAAAGGCCAGTTTTTTCGGGCCATTGCCCACACGGCCAACCACGCTGCCAAGGCCGTCGATGTA
>CAYJIR010000073.1:0-4421 GCA_964370295.1 uncultured Oscillospiraceae bacterium | reverse complement strand
ACAGAAAATAGCGCAAAACCGCTTGATGCATAGCCCTGCAGCCGCGGCATCACAAACGAGGATACGGCAAAATGATTATCATTAGTTATATGATGATAATCATTCCCCCCTTTCTGTTTGCACAGAGTTTCCCCATCAGAAAGAATGGCCCGCGCCCGATGGCCGAGAGTGCCCAAAAGATCGCTTTTGAAAGACAAGCATCCCTTTAGATTCTTCCAAAGGCAGTTCTGCTCATCCATTTGCAAATTCCGCATCCTTTCGTCTTCATACGGATGGCTTTTACGCGACAAAACAATCCGGAAAAAGAGGGTTTGGGCTCTCTTTTTCCGGATTGCTACAAATTTGATTTCAAAACAATCGCTTCGGCCTCACTTCGCATTCACATCTTTCAAACAACACTTATATAAGCAGCTATCATCTTTAAAAAATTGATGCCCAAAATGCGAAGGCAGAGCCACCCGTTTCGAAATGGGCAACACCCCAAGCACTGCCTCTTTCTGCTTAACTATCATCACAAAATTCGTTTTATATCAAAATCTCAATTTGTAAAATTTTGCGGCGGCGTTCAAACAAAGAGAGGCTGTCGTCCTCACTAAGGCTGTAGCCAGACTGCATCACCGTCTTATTTTCCGTGTGCAGCACAAGGCCTTTTTGCGTTGATTTTTTATATATACACGGCGTGCCATAGCAAGCAAAACGGATGGTACCGTCTTGGCAAAACTCGCTTTCCCGCAGAAAGAATGGTTCAAACCGTAGCCTCCCTTTTGACACACGTACGCCCAGTTCCCCTCGACGCATCAGAATGCTCTCTTTCACTTGACCGGTCATGCCGGGTTGTTCTGCGGTTTTGTTAAACGAGGTGTGCGAGTAGGGCTCTATGGGAATCACACCACATTGCGCCGGCGATTTTCGGTAAACAAAACCCTGTAAAAGGGCGTTGTAATCCGCATAGATTTCTTGAATGTCCTCCCCATTTTCATGGGCCCTCTGGGCCGTTTCCAAAATGCCGAGGGCAAATTTTGCATTTTGATGCCAATACACACATCCGATGCCCTCAAATTTGTACATCACATCACTGCGCCCGTTGAATTTTTTGTGGCCGAATACACGCTCGTATTCTAAAAGCAGTGCGTCGATTTCTGCGCTTGTAAGCCCGGCTTTTTCGCAAGTTTCCTTTAAAATTGTCGCATTTTCAATACGTGCATCAAAGTGTAAAGCGCCGTTTGCATCTTTTTCCAAAACACCCTCTATGGAGGAAAAAGTTTTTTGCACCGTATTTTTTTTGAAAAACTTACGGGTTTTTTGCACCGGATAAAGCGTATGGTACCCCTCTTCCTCATTATACAACGACGCACGCATGGCTTTTATCAAACGGCACACTTCCTCTTTGGCAAGGCCGCCACTGCCTATGATGGCCGATTGCCCTTCTAGCATTGTTTTCATCGCTTTAATGCTAAAATCCTCGCACAGCAAGTTATAGCTTACATACACATCTCCCTTGTTTTCGCCGATGGTATACGCCACCAAAGCTTGCGCCGTATTCAAAAATTCTCTCACATCTTTTGTTGTGGCGGTCACTTTTTCGGAAAAGCCATTTTCGTATACATTACGATGATAGGCAAAAAAGAGAAGGCACATTTCATCGAGCATGGCTTTTTCGTTCCCTTTATAATTCCCTTCGTATTTTTGCAAAATTTGTGTAAGAGACTGTAACCACAAAAATACTTCCTTCGAAAAACGAAAATCCTCCTGTTGTTTTGCAAACAAATCCTGCAAAAAGGCAAGATAGGCCTTTAAGTGATATACCGTCACCATGGAAAGGCCGATGCCCACAATGGCATTGTTGGCATCGTTCCACTCCGGACGCTGGGTGTTCATCCAAATGCCACCGCCGGGCAAGAGATTGCATAGTTTACTTAAAGCAGGCACAAGCAGTTTTTCGGCAAGGTTTGCGGTATACACTTCGCCGTCTTGTAAAACCAGTTTGGCATCCATACCAAATGCAGCGCTCAAGCGCTCAATTTCTTCATCCCTTTGCCTGTCGAATACAATGGTGTTTTTGCTGTCTTTCAAAACATCACTGTAGTCTCGCAGGCGATAGGGAACGTTTGCATAACTAAAAATCTCCCGCGTAAGCATCTTTTGCAAGGCTTTTGGAAAATGAGAAGAGAGACCTTGTAGCAGGCGAAGCAGGTAGATAATCTGGTGGTCTCCCCAATACCCAAGGCCTGAAAACGGGTTGTCTGGCTCGGGTTTTTCCCACTCGATGCCCTCGCTGTTGAGGCGGTAGGGGTTGAACCCATCAATGGTAGAGGCATTGACAAATTTTGCCACCATGTGCTCGTAATACACGGGATAAGAGAGGCCAAGCGCCTCCCAGTTTTGGAAGATATCGCGCCAGTTTCCCTCATAATGCACCATTTTTTCGCCATTTTCGTCTTTAAGGGCAATGTTAAAACGGTTCCATGGACGCGAAGGGTCGCCATGCCGACGCGAAAAAGAAAGCGGCATAAATTCCAGCGCCAAGCGTTCGAACTGTGTGTCTTTTCGGCAGACGGCAAGAAGTTCTTGCACGGTTTTGCAATCTTTAATCTCTTCTAAAAGTGCCGTGTTTTTAAGGGCGCTTTGGTTGCGCGCTGCAATAAATTTGTAAAACAAATCGAAGCAAAAGGCATAGCCTTCTTCAAAAGTGCCGCCACGCATCACGTTGTACAGTGTGCTTAAATAGTGGGAAGCACAGGCAACTTCATCACCGCTTTGTTGCAGGCCGTCGGCGTTTTTAACAATGTTCACAAGGGTTTTTGTTCCCTCTTGCACATTTTGAAACAGGCCTTTGAAATCGGCTTTTTCCACAAACGAGTGAATATCGGCAAGCTGCGCATGGGTGTAGCCACTATCAAGCACAAGCGAGTGCCCCGCAGCGCCTTTTGGGGCAAGCTCTTTTTTTGTATGGACAAAATAAGCACATTTTTTGCCGTAGCAATCGCCACGTTGCGGCAAAGGTTCCCCTTGCAAAAAGCTTTCAAAACAGTCGGGGCCTAAATACACATCGGCCTTTTGCGCTGTGTGGTAGGCAATGTTAGCCTTTAGCATTTCAAGTGGATTTGGCGTATCGTTGATGGTGGTGGTTTGCGAAAAAACCGCAAGATTTTCGCCCAGCATTTCAGCGGCCTTGTAGGCATCCACCAAAGTGGAAGCGCTCGCCTCTAAAGCAGGGGACACACCATAGGGCATCAAATTGGTAAGACCGTCCAGCCACTCTACAGAAACCGCTTCATCCGATAGATTTTGCAGCTTTACACTTTTTACAAGGCCATATTTTTCGCTTGTTTCATAGCGATACGTGTAGGAAAGCTGCAAATCGTGGTGAATTTCCTCCAGCATAACGCTATTTGCATAGTAGGCTTTATAAAGGTTTCTGGTGATGTTGTAATGGTGGGCACCGTTTTTTTCAAACACCTGCCACGTTTTTCCCTTTGCTTTTAGGGCAGCTTTTGCTCCAGTGGCATCATCGCTGTTCAGCTTGTCGTCTGTTACATAGGGAAACAAATTCCCCTGTGCATTTTTACGCCCGGCTGTTACGCCTCCACCGGAAGAAAGAAACACCCACAAATCACTGGCCGAAACCACCTGAATTAAAAAAGGCCGCAAGGTTTCGACATGGCTTATTTTATAATAGGCTACGCCGTCTACTGTGACAAAAGTGCCTGTTGTTTTGCTCATAAAGTTCCCTTTCTATCTTTCGTCTGTCTTCCTTATCACACAAGAACACACGCGCAGGCCACTGTCTCCAAAAAATAGTTCCACATAGGTATGAATGGTGGCAAACGCATCAAACTCCTCCCGAAACAGGCCGCTTTGTCCGCCTTTTAAGGTGAACACTTTTGCAATGGAACCGTTAATTTTCAGTGTAAGCGGCAATTGCGCAAGCGGCGGAGCCTCGGCCAAAAGGTCGAATTCAATAGTATAACGGCCCGGCTCTTTTTGAGCCAGCACAAAACAGTTGGTACTCCCTTTGCTTATGTCCAATTCTTCACAGTTTATACTAATCTCTTTTTCAAGCATAAATTCGCCAAGGTTTTGTATCTGTTTCCTGCTGTTTTCCGGCACATTGCGTAATTCTACTTCTTCAAAGCCATTGGCGCAGGCACTTTCTTGTATCGCTCTTAAAATATTACACGCCCCACGCACAAGCTGGGCCCTTGTCAATGCACCACTTTGCAAAGCCTCTTTGCTGTTGTCGCCGTTGCTATTGTTCTCGCTGTTGGCGCACACCATAAACACATCGTTTTGTGCGCAAATCATTTCGGCCGTGTTTTGCTCGCTCGCCTTGCCATCTTCTTTGTTCATGGTGGCCCACCAGTCAGTCATCACCACCCCTTCAAAGCCCCAGTCTTCCCGCAAAACCATGGTGTTCAGTT
>CAYJIR010000072.1:0-4733 GCA_964370295.1 uncultured Oscillospiraceae bacterium | reverse complement strand
AACTACAAAATTTAATCGCCATATTCATGCAAATTTCAATCGGCGTTGACAATTGGTTATAAGCAATTACTCCGACACACTTATTTGTAGACAAGCAATTCCTCTTTGTCTTCGAAAATTTCAATTTCTTTGGCTCCGGCAAGCTTTTCAAAATCCTCTTGACTGAGGTTTATGACCGGGATGACCGTGTTATAAAAATGTCTGCACACCAGTGGCCCTGTGAGTATAACCGGATCGGTGTGGACGTTTATCAAAACCGCCGGGGCTGTGTCTAGCCTTGACATTTCCATTATGACAAGCCCTGCTCCGCTACTTCCACGCCCAAAAGGAAACGCAAAAGCTTTCCCCTTTATATTCTGCTTATAATTTTTATGCCTATAATCCGATATCTCCCCTGTTTTTATGTTCACTCCACCGACAAAACTGAAGCTGTCATTAGAGTGCACCAAAGGAACCCTCATCGAAGCAGAAATCACATTTCTGCATTTTAGATTTAACATTTCCAAGGGCTACCTCCTCTTACAGCTTTTCCCAAAACTGCGGTGTTTACGCAATCTTCAAGATTACCGAAAACCGGATGAATACCTACTTTGTTAAAGCAATATGTGCCAAACTTTCCGGAATTTGTCATGATTGATTTCGTGCCCCATTTATCAGTTGGGTATTCCATGGTGCAACCATCAACAAAGATTTCAACCCCTAAATTTTTTATTCTGTCCAAAAGTCCAGAAGATTCGATATAACTATAATTTGCCCTACTGGTGAAAATCCACATTTTGGTTTTAGCATGAAGTCTTCTTCCGTTTAAAAAGTTCTCAAGTTCCTCAAACTCGGCACAGGAGAAATGCGGACAGCCAAGAGAAACCAGGTCTATATGACCTTTTTCATCATAATTGCACAGTTCTGCTTGTGCTTCCATAAGCTCTTTAAGACCCATAGTGATGGTTTCTTCAGGTTCTTTTCCACCAAATGCCATCTCCATTGTTTGAGCCTCGGGAGTAATCCCGATTAAATGAAACAGTGCAATTCCACCAGAAGAAGCCATGGTTGCGCTCATTTGTTTTAGATTGTCTATGGTGATACGATCTTTTGGCACGCCGTCAAGCGCCCACACTCTATCTTGCACAATTTTACCGTACGCGTATGCCACATAGTTGAACATGCTAGGATCATCAAACATTTCATCTTTGATATCAGGGCCTAATTTTATCAAACCTTTTGCATACCGGTTTTCGTCCAAGTGTAAACCAAACTTAGGAACACGGCCTAAAATTGCGCAAAGCAACTCTAAGGGGCCTGCATACCTATTGGTTCTTGCACCGATGACTGAGTTCATAAAGCTGATAACATTAGATTCGGCACAGGCAACATGAACTCCAAATGGAGGCGAAAACCCCGCCTGATAGGGCGCACACGTCCAACAAGGAATGGCCCCAAGCTTTTTATGTGCGGCTTCTATGCGTTTGGTTCCAGACATGAACTCTACACTATGTCTCTGGATATCCCATCTTTCGATGTCTATCGCCATAGCATTGGTGGAAGTGGGGACCGAAAATTTTGCACCCATCTCAACGAGATGCTCTGCAAACT
The DNA here is from genome assembly GCA_964370295.1 of uncultured Oscillospiraceae bacterium. Classification (GTDB taxonomy): domain Bacteria; phylum Bacillota; class Clostridia; order Oscillospirales; family Ruminococcaceae; genus JAAYCI01. The sequence goes on along the minus strand of CAYJIR010000072.1, from coordinate 3,143 downwards.
GAACTTGTGCTTCTCCAAAATAAACGGTGCTGTCGTCATGTGAGGCGACGATTTCAACAAACTCTTCTGCCCCATAATATTCGCCCAAATCACGCAGTACCAGCATCGCCCTTTTCACCGCGTCACCCTTTTCACCGTTTATCAGTGATTCCTCATATTTTGTAAGCTTCATATTTGCTCGCTTGCTCCTCTCAATTTCGAAAAATTATCTAACCGTTAAAACGAACCATTCTTGCCGCTCTGCACTTTTTGATACGTTGAATCGTTTTTTTGAAGAAGGACTCTTTTTTTATTTTCCATTTTTTTAAGATGGTGGCAAGGAAATTCCACCGGCATAACAATGACTTGACAAACAATTTTCTTTGCTTTACTCTACTAATAGTTGCCGAAAGTTTTTTTGCTTAAACCCAAAAGAAGGGGGTGCTCGCGTTGAAGCATAAACATTTCGCCCTACAACAAGAGCTTACAGAGCTGATTATTAGTTCCGCAAACCAGTTTCCAGATGGTCGATTTTTAAGCGAAAGAGAAATAGCCGAGAAATATGACGTTAGCCGAACCACCGTCAGAAAGGCAATAGCCCGCCTTTGTAACCAAGGGTTTTTATATAAAATACATGGGAGCGGCACTTTTATCAAAAACAATTCAAATTCTCAATCCATTTTCTCGATAACCAAATGTTTTCAAAACTATACAACCATGGGGCTGCATGCGTTTAGAGAAGTTCAGTATAAAAAAATAATCCCTGCAAGCGAATCCGTTGCCAAAGCTCTGCAAATTGCAGTTAACGAGCCTGTTTTAAATCTTTGCATCGTTTACAGGGCAAATAAAATGTACTTCAATGCAACCGTTTCGTATCTACCTCTTTCACGCTTTCCCGGTTTGGAAAAAGAGGACTTTTCTACGTCTCCCCTGCTGGAAATTTTGCGTTCATCATACGAGGCTCATCCAAAACAAACCGACAATTCTCTTGAGGCAATTCTTCCACCCTGCGAAATTGTAGAGCTTCTAAATATCACCACAAGCACGCCGATTATCCTTTTCGAAGCTGTCACAAGTAGTGTTAAGAGCAATATGGTAGTTCCTTTCGAATATTTTAAATGCTATTACAAAACCGATATGTATAGATTTAATTTCATACAAGAGCATGACCTCATGTAAAAAATGATACAAAACACCTCACAAGACCGTATTTCGATACTGCGTGAGGTGTTTTATATTGCCGGAACAAATACCTTTGTGTATTTATGGTTTTTATTCTATGGTCGGTTATCGCGAGGGTCTTTTCCAAATTCTTTAATGAGCGATATGACCAAAAACATGGATAAGATTACAATTGGAAAAACAATAACAAAGCTTCGCTGTCTTGAAACTGGAACACCATCTATTGGCGAAAACAAGCAAGCTTTCAGGTTTTTTCAGTTCCAATTACACACCTACAAAACCTTCTTTATAGGGATCCTCTTTTGTCAATAACAATTTGCCCATAGCGATAATACATGTGTTAAAAGTACTTATTCTTGGAATAACCGCATCATATTCGCCAATGGTTGTTTTTTCATTCAATATGCCTTTAAACACTTTTAGCGTTGGGTTGATATTGTTTCCATGCATAAACACTTCGTTAAGACCTATCTCGCCTCTTGCATACATTCTTGCAAGCTTTGCGCCCGTTCCGGTGCCACAAGGCGAGTCATCTAGCTTACAGTCCGAATAAACACATTGTCCCAAATAAGGTTCGCCTTCTGCTTTTGGTTTTTGGCAATACATCAGCTGGTCTAAATAATTGATACTCTTATTTATCGGATGCTGAACTTCGGTCACTTTATTTGTTGCCTCCAAGATTTTCATTGCCAAGTCTCCCAACAAGGCTCTGTTGGCTTGACTTATTTCAATATTCAACGGCTCTACATCCACAAGGGCAAAGAAGTTTCCGCCAAATGCTATGTCTAAAATGATTTCGCCTACATCATCAACTTCAACACAAATATCCTTCTTAAAAAGAAAAGACGGAACATTTTCCAGCGTTACTTCTTTGATATCAGAGTCTTCCACAGTTACTAATGTTTTGATGAGGCCGACCGGTGTTTCAAACACTATTTCCGTGACCGGCTCTTTTACAGGCACCATCCCAAGCTGAACAACCGCTCCCGCAACAGCTAACGAGCCCGCGCCACACATGGGTTGATATTTTAAATCATCAATAAAAAAAAGCCCAAAATCAGCTTCATCACTCATTGGATCAATGAGAACCGCACCAACCATCGCCCTTTGTCCGCCGGGCTCTCCCATGATGCGCTTTCTCATCCAATCGTAATTATCTTGCATATAAATCATTTTTTCTTCCATATTTGTTCCACGTAACGCCGGTATACCTGAGGTTATAATTCTGAATGGTGCTGTTTCCAATTGTGTGTCAATGTAATCGAACGAGTTAATGATTTTCATGCATATTTTCATCCTTTTTTCTAAATTTTCACAAAGCCGGCTTTTTCTATCTGCCACACGTTGACAGTAGTACAAAAGCAATCGTCAACATTTGAACTCGGCCTTTCATCGTCTTCATTTCCAACTGAATTATAGTGAGTTTATTCCCACTTTGCAATGCATATTCTTTACAAAAAATATACTATTTTTTCTCATTTTTGACAGTGGTACTTTTATGTAGCAACCACTTGTGACAAGTGGTTGCTACATAAAGAAACCACCATTCTAAATTTTCTTGCCATTTATTCTATAATTTTTAAAAATTCACCAACTTCGCTTTCCATACAAAATCGCTGAATGATAACTTTGTTTTTGTTATTTCAATTTAGGGAAAAAAACGTAATGGAGCGCCTCAAGTTGGCCCCGTAAAAGGATTGGTTAGCACTTTTATCGCCACCGTATATTGTGGTGGGCCTGAGTACTAAAGCTCCTTTAAAATGGCGGGTTTGATATCCAGCAATTTTGTGCCCGTCACACAATCCAAACCTTTCACAAACAGCACAGCGCCTTGCACTTCTTCTATTTGTACAACGGCAACCCCGATAGGATTTGGACGATTGGGTGTTCTTTTATTAAAAGTCCCGTGGATGCCTGGGCCACCGTAAGATGGGCCGATGCCCACCGTTCTTTCGGCACGATCCAGCCAGTATAACACCATG
>CAYJIR010000071.1:0-4892 GCA_964370295.1 uncultured Oscillospiraceae bacterium | reverse complement strand
TCCCACTCTATCGTTGCAGGTGGTTTACTTGTGATATCATATACAATTCGATTTATGCCCGGAACCTCATTAACAATGCGCACCGAAATTCTATCTAGAACATCATAAGGAATTCTAGCCCAATCGGCTGTCATAAAATCCGATGTAGTGACAGCACGCAAGGCCAATGTGTAATCGTAGCTACGCTCGTCACCCATAACACCTACGGAACGTGTGTTGGTAAGTACTGCAAAATACTGGCTTATATCTTGAGCTAAGCCGGCCTTTACTAGCTCAGTGCGATATATAAAATCAGCTTCACGCAAAATGTCCAGTTTTTTTTGTGTGATGTCACCCATCACACGAATGGCTAGCCCCGGCCCGGGAAATGGCTGACGCATTACCAATGTCTCAGCAAGACCCACTTCCCGTCCTAACTGGCGTACCTCGTCTTTAAACAAAAGACGCAATGGTTCTATGATTTCTTTGAAATCAACATAGTCAGGCAACCCCCCTACATTATGATGACTTTTTATAACCGCAGCATCTCCTACACCGGATTCAATAACATCAGGATAGATGGTCCCTTGCGCTAGGAAATCCACAGCACCTATCTTTTTAGACTCTTCTTCAAACACGCGAATGAACTCTTCCCCTATGATTTTCCTCTTTGTTTCAGGGTCTGACACACCGGCCAGTCTCTCTAAAAACCGCTCCTTGGCATTAACACGAATAAATTGCAAATCCCACTTGGCAAAAGCAGCCTCTACTTCATCGCCCTCGTTTTTGCGCATAAGCCCATGATCCACAAATACACAAGTTAGTTGTTTTCCCACTGCCTGAGCCAAAAGGCCTGCACACACTGAGGAATCCACACCACCAGACAAAGCGAGCAACACTCTTCCATCACCCACTCTATCACGTATGTTTGCCGTGGCCTCTTTCACATAGTTCCCCATTGTCCATTCGCCTTGAGCGCCACATACCTCATACAAAAAATTTCGAATCATGGCAATCCCACCCTGCGTGTGGTTTACCTCTGGGTGAAACTGCACACCATAAAATCCCTTTTCTTCATTCGCAACGGCTACATGAGGGCAATTTTCACTGTGCGCCACAAGAGAAAACCCATCGGGCACTTGCTCCATATAATCCCCATGACTCATCCAACTAATCCCTTCTTGTGGCAAGCCTAAAAACAGCTTACACGAAGTGTCATAGTGTGTTTCTGTCTTTCCATATTCACGCGCTGTATCATCCCTTGCCGGGACCACACTGCCACCAAGGGCCTGCGCCATTAGTTGACAACCATAACAAATTCCCAACACAGGAATGCCGCATTCAAAAATACTTGCATCTATTTTCGGCGCATTTTCATCATATACGCTATTAGGTCCTCCGGTAAAAATAAGGCCAATCGGTTGCAGTGCCAAAAGCTCTTCCCGCGGCGTTGTATAGGGTTTTACCTCACAGTACACGCCACACTCACGCACTCTACGCGCAATTAACTGGTTGTACTGCCCTCCAAAATCAATCACCAACACGGTTTGATGCTTCATTTATTTTGCCCCTTTCCCAATACGAACAACTTCTTATTTAAAATCCACAGTACAAGATGGCTGTCTAATTCTTAAATCTCTTACTCTTATTTAGGTATAAAAGCCCCAAACCAAGCCATATCATACTCAAAACTAAAAGAACCCAAAAGGCCGTCATGCTCTCCCACACAATCAAAACAACAATCCCTGCGCTGAGTAAGAGCAAATTCACAAGCAACAATATCCCCACAAAACGGCACATGGCCACGGCATTCCACTTTTGCTTCTCTTTTGTCGACAAAGTGTTGTAGCCCGCAATTAAATCAGCCCCACGACCTGTTAATAACACAATGCTTATAATGTATCCCGGTGTCACGGCAAGAAGTGATATAAGCAAAACCGGAAAATTTACATCGTCCATACCAGCCTCCTCGTTGTGTTTTTGCTGTATGAATCGCAAGCACACAGGGTAAAAAAGTTACATTTATTTTCTTATAGTATACCAGAAAAGAAAAGTAAACGCAAAATGCTACAACTCTGGAAAGAATTTTTTATAGGTTTATTTTTATTTGTTTTTCTTCCCTTGCCTAATTCGTATGTATTTGGTATGATATATATTAAGTTAATAATCTCTATCACTTGTTCATACTATAAAGGGGGTCACTATGAACACAAAAGAACACATTTTGAACCATGCACAAATACTTTTTTTGCAAAAAGGGTATACCAAAACGACCATGCGCTGTATTTCCCAAGCTGCCGATGTCAATTTGGGCCTTTTGCCCTACTATTTCAAGAATAAGGAACAGATGGCAATCCTTGTATACGAATGTCTCATGCACAACAAAGTACAAGAACTGGAAGCACTTGCCTATATCTACAGTGACCCCATTGAAACTTTATACTGTTATTTTTTGGCATTATCAATTAAAATCCATGAAACAAGTGGTTTTTATCCGTTTTACTGTGAATTGCTGTGCGCCGACATTGGCCCCATAAAATCTTTGGCTATTTCTAATGTATTGGTGGATGAAATTCAAAAAAAATATCGTTTAAAGGTTTCTGATGAAGATAGAAGTACCTATCTTGCTATGATGAAAGGGGCCGAGCGTGCACTGACCTTATACTGCAAACCGGAACAAAACATCGACACATTCAAAAAATGTTCTGAGCTGCTGGTATTACAATTGACACTTATGCTTGGACTTTCTAAAGAGCATGTGCTGGGTGCCATCAATCATGTAAACGCCAGCTATCAAAGCAAAATCCCCGGCTTGGTTCATTCCACTTAATTAATAGCCAAAAACGACATCTTCAGCATAAAAAACACAGGAACACCTTTTTGGTATTCCTGTGTTTTTTATACTGACAAATCTGCTAAAGCACCTTCGATAAAAATTCTTTGGCTCGTGGTTCCTTTGGATTTTCGAAAAAAGATTTAGGCATACCTTCTTCCACAATTTCCCCTTCGTCCATAAACAAGATGCGGCTTCCCACTTCACGTGCAAAGCCCATTTCATGCGTCACAACCACCATGGTCATGCCTTCATCGGCAAGACCTTTTATAACATCCAATACTTCACCCACCATTTCGGGGTCTAAAGCCGAGGTGGGCTCATCAAATAAAAGTACATCCGGATTCATGCACAAGGCGCGTACTATGGCAACACGCTGTTTTTGTCCTCCGGAAAGTTGGCTAGGATATGCATTTGCCCTCTCATGCAAACCCACACGTTGTAGCAAGCTTCTTGCCTGTGCCTCGGCCTCTTCTTTTGTTTTATTCAACAACTTCATAGGCGCCAATGTCATATTTTGCAGCACACTCATATGCGGAAAGAGATTAAAGTGCTGAAACACCATGCCCATTTTTTGGCGGTGTAAATTGATGTTGCAAGCAGGGTCTGTAATGTCGGTTCCTTCAAAGCAGATGCGGCCGTACGTGGGAACTTCCAGCAAATTAAGACAACGCAAAAAAGTGGATTTTCCAGAACCGGAGGGCCCGATAACCACCACTACTTCGCCTTTGCATATTTGTTGGCTAACGCCGCGCAACGCCTGAATGCTGCCGCCTTTAAAACTCATTTTTAAGTCCTGAACATCTATTAACACTTCAGCGTTCACTGTTTCGTAGCCTCCTTTCCAACCTACCCACTAGCCAAGTAAAGAACATCACCATCACTAGGTAAATAATTGCCGCCCCGAATAGCGGATAAAAATAGGAAAAGCTTGTGCCGGCAATTGTGTTGGCCGCATAGGTAAGATCCATCATACCAATATACCCTGCCACGGCAGTCTCTTTTAGCAACACAATAAACTCGTTTGCCAAAGAGGGCAACACCGTTTTAAAAGCCTGTGGCACCACAATATAACGCATGGTAGACACATAGCCAAAACCCAAACTGCGCCCGGCCTCGGCTTGCCCTCTATCTACAGACATGATACCCGAACGAATAATCTCTGCCACATACGCTCCAGAATTGATACCAAAAGCCAAGGTTCCCACCACTAGCTTATCCGCGCTGTTTAAAAACACGAAAAATATGATGAGAATTTGTATCATTACAGGCGTACCACGAATCACTGTTAAATAAACCTTACATAGGCCGTTCGCAAAGGCCAAGAAAAACCAACGAAAAAAAGCTGCCGTCCCGCTTTTTCGTGCTTCGCGCAATTGTGGACCGGCTGTGTCCCAACTCACACGCAACATAGCCACCAAAACGCCCAAAACCGTGCCCAGTAGCAATGCAAAAAACGTAAGTAACAACGTATTTCCAAGACCCCGGAACATCAAAAGATAGCGCTCGTCATAAATAAAGGCCTTAAAAAAATCGTAGCAAATGTTGTAAAACCACTCGGGACTATTTAGCATCCACTGTGGTGCCATTGACAAAAAAGCATCCTGCACAGATTGTGCCATGCCATGCCCCCTTTTCATTTGATAATTAATGCCCGCTGAATAAACCCTTTTGTGAGGTTCATTCAGCTCTACCGCAGAATGCGGTGGCCATAAAAGTGCCTAAAATAGTACTTTTATGGGGCATACCTTGATGCACTCCACTATGTTTTCGCCCCTTAAATGAAAAGGCGAAAACGAAAGTGCAAGGTTTTTGTGCGAAAGATGGAAAAACCTTGCACTTTCTCAAACCAAAAGCAACATTTTTAAATTTGCATATGTCACTTTTGGTTTGTTCAGTGGACATTAATTAACTATGCAAAACCCGTTTTAAGCAGCATAGTTCGTGTGACAACTGCCTACTATCCACACCACCATAGCGCATAAAACGGGGTTACCGGTCGATTTTGTCTTTTAGGCCGCCGCAGACATAGAGCTATCCGTCATCATAGAGCTGTCTGCCGCCATAGAACTGTCCGTCG
>CAYJIR010000070.1:0-5082 GCA_964370295.1 uncultured Oscillospiraceae bacterium | reverse complement strand
ACTGTGTTTTCGCCCCTAAAATGAAAAGGCGAAAACGAAAGTGCAAGGTTTTTGTTTGTTCAGTGGGCATTAAATCACCTTCCTTTGGCAGGCATCTTCCTGCCAAAGGAAGGTGATTTTACAATGTAATGGCAAAATATTCTGTTGGGTGTGCTATGCGAAAATGGTTTGATCCTCTATAGGTGTTTGCAATGCCTGTAATGCTTTTCTTACCATGCTTTTGCGCAGCTCATACTGTTTTTCTTCGGAAAGTTTTGGGTCTCCCAAAGGATGAGGAATGCCCACACCCGGCACAATTCTGTTGGCACCGATTGTTTTGGAAATGGGTGTAACCGTGGCAATATGCACCACAGGAATACCAACTCTTTCTATTTCTTTTACCATCGTTGCACCGCAACGTGTGCAGGTGCCTCAGGTAGAGGTTAAAATAACGGCTCCTATTTTATCTTCTAACAGCTTTTGGGCATATTCCTTGGCAAATCCCTTTGCCGCATCTGTGGAGGTGCCTGTGCCGGTGGTCGTGATGAAATAATTTGCCAATTCGCCGATTTCTCCATCGCGCTCCAATTCACGCATAGCATCTAGCGGTACCACAAGATTGGGATTTAACAGCACAAATTGGCGGTCATAGCCACCGTGGATGGTGGTAAAGTCGTTTTCACTCAGGCTATCCATGCTTTGAATGCTGTAAATGCCATATTTGCTGGCCGAGGAAGACTCGATGTGGTCTGGGTTGTCTGTGGGCACAATGCCGCCGGAAGTAACCAGCGCCACTTTGGTATGGGCCATGTCGGCCACCGGAGCCACCGGAGCCACTTTGTCTATAACCGGCAGGGGATATTCTGTAACCGGTTGGTTGCCGGCTATCTTTTGAAGCAACATCTCTACGGCTCTTTCGCTACCGCGTTTTTCGTGGAAATAATTCACACGAATTCCACGCTCAAAGTAACCCTCTTCCGCCGGGCCTAAAATCTCTTGGTCGTTGAGTAATTTTTTTGCAAAGGCTGTCATGGCAGGCACGGCTGTGCGCATACCGGCCGCAGAATTCGCCGCCTTTAAAATGTAGATGTCTTTGCGAAAAGAATCCACGCCCGGGTTTTCATCGTACATGGCTGTGAAAGCAGGTATCCCCAGCTCGTCTTGCACGGCTTTTACCAAACTGCCACAAGCAAAGCCATAACGTCCTGCATTGAAGGCGGGGCCGGCAATCACCATGTCGGCATTTTCTTCCTTAATCCAAGAAAGAAGCTGCTCCAGTGCTTTTTCTGTGTTTTCACCCATGTAGTTATCGCCACAAATAAGGGTGGACACAACTTCGGCCTCCTCGCCAAAAGCGGTTTTAAAGGCAAGCCCCGGACCCACGGGCCCCTCTCGTTTTTCGGGCGGTATATGTGCCATTTCCTCGCCGCCTACGCCGGCAAAGAAGTTGTTTATATAGTGTATAATGCGTTTACTCATTTCACATTCCCCTTTCTAGTAGCCGCGTGCGGCCAAGTGATTGAAGCCGTTGGCAATGGTGGAAGCAATGATGATTTGCAATTCGGCATCGATGCTGCCATCCGGTTTTAAGCTGCCGGCAAACCCACCAATTTGCATTTCCACGTAATCCAACATGCCGATGACCTTGTCCATGGGTGGGAAGTGAACAATTACATTTCCGTTGCCGCAAGATACAATGTGCTCTGCCTCGGGAACACCGTCGGCCAAGGAATATGATTTTCCGTCTGCGCCGGGGAATTCATCGGTTATCAACACCACTTTTGTTCCGGTTTGAGCCACTTTTTGGCAGTTCATCATCAAATCGGCATCCGGGTTTCCATAGCCTTCTTCGCTGATGAGAACACCGTCCAGCCCTAAAAATTCCACCAGTTTTGCCACCATGTCAGAAGAGCGGATTTTATCGGCCAAATACACATTCTCGTTTGTTAAAATAACCCCAATAAAGTTCAAATCCTTGCCATGACGTTTATACAAATCCTCTATCACAGGGTTGTGCAAGTGATGGTAGCTTGTCACCTTGTCACAGGGGGCAACGCAGTTTCCGCTTACAATGGCACCATCCATGATTTCGGTGGGATACATAAAAGTGGGTAAAAGCTGTTTTGCATCGGTTCCATAATAGTAGGTATCATGCAATAAACCTTGGCTTTGCAACATGTGGATATATCCGATTTTGGGCAAGTTTGGATACTGCTCTATTTGTTTTTGCAAGGGAAGCGTTTCGAAGACTTCCAGCGAATCGGGCTCTAAATCTCTTGCGCATTCTCCAATTTTTGTGGCTACTTTCAGCCCGGCCAGCCTTCCGGCCTCTTCGTATGCATGTGTTTCAAGGCCGTCGGCCGGCTCTAAAACCACACAGATGTTCTGTGTTTTGGAAAAAGGTGTGTATTTTGCGGTGGGGCCACTCATGTCGATGATGCCCTCTTGAAACGCCACAATTTTTCCCACCGTGATGACACACGCGCCCTCTAGGGCATGGGTGCGTCCACTTCCCACTTTGTCCACCTTCCCAATAACGCCGGGGAACATTTCGCCACCGCTCAGTTTTACACGTGGCTCTATACAATCTTTCACCGGTGTGATGCGCACGCTTTCTCCCGGGCGGGCCAGCTCCACCGTGGCTTTAACAATCCTTTCGTCTTCCAGTACCAATTGTTCCAATTCTTCTTTGCACACATACAAAACACCTTTGTCAACATAAGTTTTCTCGGCGAATTGTACGTCTTGGATATAGATTTTCCCCAATTCCAAGCGCATCTTTATACCTCCTACTACGATTATATTTTTTAGCGCGTACCGGTTGTTTTTATTCCGGCACGTGCCAATGTTGCCTGCATAAAAGACACATCTAAAGTTGCAAAATCTCGCTGTATACAAGCGGACCAATTTGGTGTGGCGCGCTGATTTTGAAATTTTTCGTAGGCCTGCAAAGCCGTTTCTATCATAAGCAAGCTTTGGGCACAGTCGGGCCCACTTACGGATTCTTTCGCCAACAATACAGAGCGATAGGGTGTTTGGTTGGGCTTTAAGCTGCCGGCCAATGGGTGAGACAACAAATGATACCCAAGCAGTATTTTATCCCTTGCCGCTTCAAGCACTTCGCGATAATTCCAAGTTTCTTTATAAAGGCAAGAAAGGGTGCCTTCGGCCAAGGTTTGGCAAGCCGGATTGTTGCTTATCAATACGGGTTCACGAATTTGCATTGTTGCCCCCATCTTTCCTTTGAATTTTCCAAAATGTAAGTTTGTTGGTTGAAATCCTTGTTTTTCGAAACTTTTTTTCACAACCGTTAATATTTAGTATAGCACAAGGAGTTTTAAAAACAATCCAAAATGTCACATTTGGTTATTTCGACAGATTATTCGCTTTTGCACACTCCCTGTTTGTTAACATACATGAAATTAAATTTATAAATGCACAATTATTATTATAGTTTTCTGTATATAGATACAAAACCGAAAAAAATATAAATTGGAAATTGAATTCCACGTATTGTGTGCTATACTTGTGCTAATTAATCATTTTAGAATTATGCGACTGTTTTTGTTGTTTAAAGATATAAAAGCGATTTGTTTTCGGTTGATAAGGAGGGTATACCCAAAAAGTCCCGGTATTTTACGCACGAGCACAGTGCCATGTGGCGTTTTTTAAAGCCGCTACTTTTCTTACAAAGGAAGCCCACAGGCAAACGATAAAGCAGCGTCTATCTAACAAGAAACGGTGGAATTTTTTTGAAAATTTCGGTATAATATGGGTTATAAAAGTGTAAAGGACGGATACATATGCATATCGGTGATTCTTTGAAAGAAATACGCAAACAAAAACAACTCACTTTAAAGCAATTGGCCGACAAAACGGAGCTTTCGGCTGCATATCTTAGCAAATTGGAAAACGACCATACCAGCCCAAACTTGATAAACTTGCAAAAAATATGCGAAGCATTGCAAATAACCATGGCTGATTTTTTAAATGAAAAATCGGAAGAAACACCGCGAATTGTAAAAAGCAGCGCCCGCCCCGATCTTTTCACAACGGGTTCCGGCATTTTATATCAGCTGATATTCGACCGCTCGGCCAAAACCAAAATCATCAGCATGAAAATACAAAAAGACAATTATAAAGAGGAGATGTCTTGGGGACATCATGACGATGAACTTGGCATTGTGGCAGAGGGGTCTTTGGTGGTAACCATAGGGGAAGACAATTTTGTGTTGCTTCCCGGAGACTTTATATACATCAAGGCGCATGAAGTGCACCACTATAAAAAAGTGGGAGAGGGCCCTTGCACTGTATACTGGATTTACATACCGGAACAAGACGGATAAAAAGAAAGGAAATAAGGGATGGACAACAAACAATTTGTGTATCAAAAACTCGAAGAGGCAAATATTTCTTACCAAAGCGTGGAGCATGAGGCTGTGTTTACGATAGCCGAGATGCAAGAGCTGGATTTTCCGCAAGGCAGCAAAATTGCCAAAAATTTATTCTTGCGTGATGCAAAAGGAAAACGTCATTTTTTGGTGGTGACAGAAGCGACGCAAAAAATAGATTTAAGCGAGCTATCGGCAAAACTTGGCGCAAGCAAGCTATCCTTTGCGTCTGACGAGCGGCTTTCTAAATATTTGGGGCTTAGCAAAGGGGCTGTGAGTCCTTTTGGGCTATTGAACGACGCGGACAAAAAAGTGGAATTTTTTTTGGATACATCTTTGCAAGGCTGTGAGTTTATCGGTATTCATCCAAACGACAACACGGCCACGGTATTCTTAAGCGAAGCAGACCTTGTTTCCTTTCTGTCTTCCCTGGGGCACAAAGTAAATCCCCTTCGTTTTTAGCCCCTGTTTGTTGAGGGCGTCTAGCGTGGGCTCGTGTGGCTTTGCCGCAAAGCAAACGCTCTCTATAGAATTTTTCTTATGCTTGATACCGGTTGATACCGAAAAAGCACACCCCCTGTGTCAGTAAATACAGGGGGTGTGCTTTTTTTGCGTCGTTTACGATTTGGCATACGGTTTCTTTAAATGCGAAATATTTAATGCCTGCTAAATAAACCTTGCAGTGGGCGAAAGCGCAGCCTCTATAGGGACG
>CAYJIR010000069.1:0-5086 GCA_964370295.1 uncultured Oscillospiraceae bacterium | reverse complement strand
TTTCATAGCTGCTGGGTACAGCACATATCTTTCCGTTTATGTTCAATTCCATAGACAAATACCTCCATTCTTATCATTATTATATCATAGAAGCCAGAGAATCACTACCATCAAAAGTAGCGCCAGCCTTTTCAAAAGGCTGACGCTTCATAATTTTTTTCTTATACTTGGTCCAAAGGCAAACCCCACCCAATGGCCTCTTCTCGAACTTCCTCATACATTTGTAGCCAGAAATCTTTGGGTTTAACTTGGTCCACATCGTATACTTCCCAGTATGGTTTACCATATGGTTTTTTATCAATATCATCCTTATATTTGTCATAAGCCTTGCCCATAATCTCGTTGGCCAGCTCGCGGTCTATCTTACAAGCTGCATGGAGCACTTCGCCCTGCAAACGCGCTTCCAAGCCGGAGGCCGCGCCGGTGATAGCTCCGGTAGCAGGTCTTGGCCCAAGGATGTGGTCAAGACCACTCTTTGCGGTGACAATGCCGCTGGTAATTACTTCATACAACAGTGTTTTGGTTCCGGGACCGCCGGCCTGCGTGCCGGTAAGATTAACCAAAAGGTGCGAATTACGCGCAATGGCGGCCGAAGAGATAGCTGTTTCTTGCAACAGGTCTTTCGTTGTAGAGATAAAATGCAGTGGATGAGTGGGTGTGGTGCCAACACTTTCACCCATAAATACAATACTACACATAATCATTTCCGCAACCGTCAACACAATTTGGCCTTCCAACCCACCGCCAAACCCACCGAAAATAGGGTTTGAATAAGGAGCAATCATAATATCACTCAAAACACCATAGGTCAGTTTATTAAGAATGGTATTGTCTGTTTTAAGTTCGGAAATAACACCGATACAGTGTGCGTCACCTTGCTCTAAGAATTGTCCGGCACCCAATTGTCCCACATCACTCACACTGATGCCGATGCCATGAAGGTGCATACCGGGGCGGGAGGCCATTTTGGTCATGTTCTTATAATCCAAAATTTCCTCATAAGCCGCATAAATTTCCAAAGGTGTGCGTGTTCGAATGTCTCTGCCTTGGTATTTCAAATTGGTGGGCGGGCTAAAAGCTTCCACACGTGGCTCTTGCAGGTAGCTCATGGTGAGCGATTCGACATATTCATTTGGGAAAGGGATGCTAACAGGCCCTGCCAAATTGAGAGGAGGCCTTGTATCATCCAAGCTTCTGGCATAGGAAACGATGGCATCGCGTCCATGGCCATAAGTGGTTTGGGATGGTGCCATACGAACAAACTCACGAATTTCTCTTTCGCTGAACTCCATCACACGGCCTGTATCGATGGAATATACGCCACACCCGGCCAAAAAATCTATGGCTGCTTCCCAAACACGGTCACACAAGTCGAAATCATTCGTCAAAAATCGGTCCGCATCACTGAGACGGATGTCATATTTCTTTACCACCCGTCGAATGCCTTTGTAGACATGTTTCATGTCGAAATCGCCCTCGGCTACGAGGGGGCCACTCAAGCTACGGTCAATAATATCCAGCAAACGCGCTCTTGTATTCATCTATACTAAACCCCTTTCCAAAATTCAATTTTATTGTGCGGCTTTTAAAATATCCATCATTTCTTTTGCCTTTTTAACAGCATCCATCGCGTCGTCCGAATACCCATCAGCTCCGGCATGTTCGGCCCATTCCAAAGTTACCGGTCCACCACCCACCATGATTTTATATTTCTTTGACAGGGCGGCATCGGCCTTTACTCTGTCGATGGTGTCTTGCATGTAAGGAAGCGAGGGTAACATAAGCCCCGACATCAAGATAAGGTCGGCATCAAAATCTTTAGCGGCGGTTAGGAAAGCGGCAGACTCTACATTGACGCCGAGATCCTTCACTTCAAAACCATTTACTTGTAACATCAAGCTTACCATGTTTTTTCCAATATCGTGCAAATCACCAAAGGCAGTCCCGATAACAGCACGCCCAATCGTGACGCTGTTTTCTGTATCGGATTGCATAATTGGCAACAAATCGGCCTGTACAGCCTTCACCACGTCACTTGCCATAATTAAATCCGGCAAAAACACCTCTAGGCGACCAAATTTTTCGCCAAGATCGTTCAAGGTGTTTTGAATACATTCGGAGAAAATTTTGACAGGCTCTGTTCCAGTACTCACCAGCTCTTGCGCAGCACTTACGCCCTCTTCTTCGTCGCCATCTAAAATAGCCTCAATCAAAGCATTGTATTTCTCGTCCATAAATTTCACTCCTTAATCATTTGTTTTTTTACACTTCAAATGTCGGTTGTGTTGCGATAATGTGATTTAGTTTTTCTTTGTCAAAAAGTAGCCTCAAACCCTCTGACCAAATAATCACATAATGTTACACTTAGAATACCGTACCCGTACGAAAATGTCAACATTTTTTTGATAGTATATTGTTTTTTATTCATAATGCACAAGTGCAGCAGCAAACTTCTATGCACAATAACAAAGCTTATAACGAGTATTGACAGTTTTTCGTATGGATGGTATAGTCGAAATCAAGGGTATAATCAAGAAAAAGCATTTGTTGCATTCGAAGCGTTTTTTACGCTGTTTAATTCTCAAAAGAAGACTGGCTTACCAGCTTATAAAGAAAGGCGTGTGTGTGATGAAAAGAACTTTAATACAAAATGCAGATTGGGTTCTCACCATGAACGATGAAAGAACGCGATTGCGTAATGCCGACGTGCTGATAGAAGGAAAGAAAATTTTGGCAGTGGGCCAAAACTTAACCCCAGATAGGCCGGCAGATGAGGTGATTGATGCAAAAGGGTGTATTGTTTTACCCGGTTTTGTCAACACCCACCACCACACATTTCAATCGTTAGTTCGCAATATTCATGTGGCTAACGGCCTGAAACTAGAGCCTTGGCTCTGGGTTGTTTATCAAGTGTTTGAGGATATTAACCCGGAAGTGGCACGCGCCGGCACTATGATTGGGCTGGGAGAGCTTTTAAAAACGGGGTGCACAACCTCGCAGGATCATTTTTATGCACATCCAAAAGGTCAAAAGGAACTGATTGATGCACAGATTTTGGCTGCGGAAGAGCTGGGAATCCGCTTCCACCCTACACGCGGTAGTTTATCTGTAGGTAAAAGCAGCGGTAGCCCTCATGTGCCCGATACGCTTGTGGAAACCACGGAGGAATTGATGTTAGATTCGGAACGCTTAATTCAAAAATGGCATGACAACAGCGAGTTTTCGATGTGTCGTGTGGGTATTGCGCCCTGTTGGCCCGAGTTTGAAACCAGGGAAGTGATGGTGGCTTCGCGTGATTTGGCAAGGAAACACGGTGTGCAGTTGCATAGCCATTTGGCCGAAAGCGTGGGCGAACGTGAGTTTTGCCTTGAAAAATATGGGTGTACACCCGTACAATTTGTGCAAGAACTGGGTTGGCTTGGCGAAGACGTGTATTTTGCCCATTGTGTGCAGTTGGATGACAACGACGTAAAAATCATGGCAGAAACAAAAACGGGTATTTCACACTGTCCGAATTCCAACATGTTCCTTAATTCTGGCGTGTGCCGTGTGCCGGATGTGCTGGAACATGGAGGGCGAGTTTCGTTGGGTGTGGATGGCGCCGCCAGCAACAACGCCTCCAATATGATGACCGAAATTCGCAACAGCTATGTGGCAAATCAGCTCAAATGGGGAAAACGTGGCCCCACTGCAGACGATATTTTATACATCGCAACGCGCGGAGGTGCAGCGGTTTTGGGTCGTAATGACATTGGCTGCCTTGCACCAGGCATGGCTGCCGACATCGTGGTGATGAACTGGAATCAATTCCAATTTGCAGGCGGAAAGAACGACCCTGCCTCTACCATTGTACTCTCTGCCGACAGCAAAATTGTGGATAAAGTGTTTGTAAATGGACGTATGGTGGTAGATGGCGGAACCTTAACCACCATTGATGAAGAAGCCGTGATGAACGAATCGAATCGTGTTGGGAAAAGCTTGCTAGAGAGATCTTGCGCCCGTGTGCCGGAATTACGCCGCGATTTATAAATTGTAAGCATAAAAAGAGGGACTGTTTCAAAACATTTTGAAACAGTCCCTCTTTTTATGCAAAGGAAAAATGGTAGTGATTCTCTTGATTCTATGATATAATAAAGAAAAAATAAATAGGAGAACGTTAATGTCACATATCTCTAAAGGTGCACGAACAAGAGATCACCTCTACAAAACGGCAAAACAATTGTTTTATCAAAAAGGTTACGAAGAGACAACGGTTAAAGATATTATAATAGCTGCAAATTCCGCACTGGGTGTGTTTACCTATCATTTCGATAGCAAAGATTCCTTGGCAGTTGAAATATACCAAAATATGGTGGACAATATCATGGTAAAACACTCTGAAAAAATGAAGTGTTTCCCATATACCATAGAACACATTTCCAGCGAAATATTGATGTATCATTCTTTTTTCTCGACAATGAGTGCAAACCCCAATGTTAGACGATTTTACAGGCAAATTTGTCATACCGATTTATTTCGAAAAACCGTATTGGATATGAACCTCAAATTTGTACAAAATATACTGTATAATGAACGTCGCGAGAAAAAAAACAGTTTGAGCTATATTCATGAAGTAAATATAGAATATGTTGTTTCCCTTGTTACAGGCATGGAAATTCAGTATGTATATGACTTGTTTTCTGAAAATTTCTCAGAAATAGAGGAACAGAAAGCCATTGACATATATATTCATATTTATTTTAGTTTTTTTGTGGAAAACCGCGAGCGATTGGAAGCACTGATTTCACAAAGCAAGCAACTTTTACAACATGTAAGCCTTCAAATCGGAGATGATTTCGAGGTATTAGAAGCAAATCGGGAAGAATAAACGACCAGAGATATAGGGAAGTGAAATCTTTTAAGTTTTGCTGATAAAGCATATTGCTTTCTTTAATGTTATTTTCTTGCTACAAAGTCCCTTATCACCCTATAATTAATGCCTGCTGAATAAACCCCAGCGGGTGCTTATTCAGCCCCACCGCAAAATGCGGCGGCCATAAAAGTGCTCAGAAAAGCACTTTTATGGGGCATACCTTGATGCTTTCCA
>CAYJIR010000068.1:0-5183 GCA_964370295.1 uncultured Oscillospiraceae bacterium | reverse complement strand
GCGCATCAGCGTGCCGGGGCTAACACCGGCAGACCGTGTAACCGTTTTGCACATCCAAGACGACGGCACGGTGGAGGAAGTTCGCCCTGTTACCGTGGGCCATGGCTATGTGGAGTTTGCCGCGCCGAGTTTCTCGGTGTACAGTGTGATTGTGCACAAGACAGCCACCACCACACCGCTTAGCCCGCAAACGGGCGTGTACTAGCTACAAGGGGAAAAATAAAGTACGGCTGAAAATACCCTGGAACTTACGCTGTTTTTAAGTGAATCTAAAGCCGCAGCTATCGCACAAGATAGCATGCGGCTTTTCACTTTTATGTGTGTATTTTAACCAGAGCAATTTGTTTTTAAAAACCGAAGAGGCTGCATCCCCCGGAAAAGCAAGAAGACACCCGGCTTTAAAAAACGATGGGTAAGCCATCGCTTTTTATAAGAATTAGCATAGAATTTACCATTGCCGAAAGGGTGTGCCCATTTGGCAATATATTTATGGACATAAACTATGCTATAATAAAATAATTAATGCCTGCTGAATGAACCCCTGCGGGGTTCATTCAGCCCCACCGCGATACGCGGCGGCTATAAAAGTGCTAAGAACAGCACTTTTATAGGGCATACCTTGATGCGCTCCACTGTGTTTTCGCCTCTTAAATGAAAAGGTGAAAACAAAAGTGCAAGGTTTTTGTATGTAAAATGGAAAAAACCTTGCACTTTCCCAAACATAAATGACATTTTATAATATGTATATGTCATTTTTGTTTGTTCAATGAGCATTAACCACAGTTTTTTTGGGAAGTAGCAGAAAACCCTGCACAAAAATATTTTACAAAAGGGGTGAAATGACAATCAAATCTTATTTTACAATGTTTGAAAAATGCCTGTGGAGCATATCGGTAGCCTTGATAATTTTCTCATTTTTTATCGGTGGAGGAAATCATTCTTTATCTCTAATAGCTTCACTTATTGGCGTTACTGCGCTGATATTTCTTGCAAAGGGAAATGTTGTTGGGCAAATATTAACGGTGGTGTTCAGTGTTTTTTATGGAATCATATCCTACGATTTAAACTATTTCGGAGAAATGTTTACCTATCTTTGCATGACTGCCCCCATGGCAGTTCTAGCTACAATCTCATGGTTAAGGCATCCTTATAAAAACAAGAAAACCGAAGTTGAAGTGATGAGCATAAGCAAAAAAACAGTTCTTAAAATCATTATTTCAAGCATTATGGTCACGATTGTTTTTAACTTCGTGCTAAACTATTTTAACACCGCCTATATCGCCCTTAGCACAATTTCCGTCACCACAAGCTTTATAGCGGTAGCCCTCACCTATTATAGGAGCGAATTTTATGCAATAGGATATTGTCTTAACGACATTATTTTGATACTGCTTTGGATGCTTGCCACGGCACAAAACACCGCGTATTTAACAATGGTCATCTGTTTTGTGATTTTTTTAATCAATGATTCCTATGCCTTTTACAATTGGAGAAAGATAAAACAAAAACAAACGGGGTAAAGAAGGTTTCCTCTGTGTTAAAAAGCTTTACGCATCGGATGATTTTCAGCTTGTGCAGAACAAAAATCCCGCCACAATTGGCCACAACAATGATATTTTTGAAGCACCCCATCCTGCTGATAGCAAGCCCGCTTTTTTTGCTCGCTGTAAGCGTGTCGAATCGGCCAAAGAGTCGCTGCAGGTCGGCGCTGGTTAGCAGGGTGTTTTTTTGCGCAAGGAAAGTCGCCTCTTTTACATTTTTATCATAGCTGCTCTTTTTGTTTGGAAAACGATTTTAAAACATTGATATCTGTTTTGTGTGAAAGCGAGTGAAAAACCAAATGTACAAAATTATGATTGTAGAGGACGATGCCAATATTGCCGCTTTGATAAAAAAGCAGCTGGAAAGCTGGGATTTTGAGGTGGTGTGTGCTGCAAATTTTAAAGATGTGCTGGCACTGTTTGTAAGCGAAACGCCACATCTTGTTTTGCTGGATATCTCGCTGCCGTTTTTTAGCGGCTATCATTGGTGCGAGCAAATTCGAAAGATAAGCAAGGTGCCAATCCTTTTCATCTCCTCGGCTTCCGACAATATGAACATCGTGATGGCCATCAGCCTTGGGGCCGACGATTTTGTGGCAAAACCGTTTGACATCGAGGTGTTGATAGCCAAGATAAAAGCACTGCTTCGCAGGTCCTATGACTTTGTGAGCGAGGCCAAAGTGCTAGAGCATAACCAAGTCTTTTTAAACACAAGCGATGGTTCATTGCGCTATGGCGAACACAGGCTAGAGCTGACTAAAAACGAACACAAGGTGTTGCTTTCCCTGTTTCAAAACAAACAAAAAGTGGTAAGCCGAGAAAAGCTGATGGAAATCCTTTGGCAAACCGATAGCTTTGTGGACGACAACACGCTTACGGTGAATATCAATCGGCTACGAAAAAAATTGGATGCCATGGGTCTTCCCGGTTTCATCACCACAAAATTTGGCGAGGGGTATATGATACAATGAGTTTGTTTGTTGCATACTTAAAAGAAAAACGCTATGTTTTTGGCGGAAGTTTTTTGATGTATATTTTTTTCACGGCATCCTTTTATCTCTACCGCCTGCCACTTGCGGCGGTTTTTTATCCCTATCTTGTGTGCATCGTAGTGGGAGTGGTTTTTTCTGTTTTTGACTTTCGGTATTTTCTAAAACGACATCATGAACTGGAACGGTTGAAACAAAACATTGACATCACAAACGAAATAAGCTTTGCACCCCAAAGCCTTTTAGAAAAAGATTGTGTTGAAATCATGGGAACATTGCTAGAACAGCGTCGCCAAATGCAAGATGGCTTCTTTGCAAAATACAATGACATGACACAGTACTATACAGTGTGGGTTCATCAAATCAAAACACCGATTGCCGCCATGCGCCTCATGCTACAAAATGAGGACAGCGGCCTATCGCGAAAACTCAGCACAGATCTCTTTCGAATTGAACGCTATGTGCAAATGGTGATGGTTTATCTTCGTGCCCATGCCGATTCCACCGATTATTTGTTTACAAAATGCTCTTTAGACACCATCATAAAACAGGCGGTGAAAAGTTTTAGCACCGAATTTATAGAAAAAAAGATAGCCCTTTGTTATCGACCAATCGAGCAAAATGTGATGACAGATGAAAAATGGTTTTTGTTTTTGCTCGAGCAACTGATTTCAAACTCCCTAAAATACACGCAAAAAGGAAGCATCCAAATTTATCTAAACGGGGAAGGGCTTTTGTGCATCGAAGACAGCGGCATGGGCATTGCCCCAGAAGACCTGCCGCGCATCTTCGAAAATGGATATACGGGAACGATTGGCCGTATTGACAAAAAATCTAGTGGCATTGGGCTTTATCTATGCAAAACTGTGTGTGATAAGCTGAACTTGAAGCTATCGGTAGAGTCGGTGGTGGGGAAAGGCACAACCATGAAACTGAACTACCATTCCGTAGTATGTGAATAGACAGTTGAAAATCTTGCAAAAATGTAAGAACTGGCAGCGAAATTGTAAGACAAATCGATGGAGAGAGAAGCCTATAATCTGCTATCATCATGATATTCCCAAATGAAAGAGTGAAAGAAAGAGGAGATATGAGGATGAATATTTTGCAGATTCATGGGCTTCAAAAGACATACGCTACCCGTTTTGGCACAAACAAGGTGGAAGCGCTTAAAAATGTAAATTTTGCCGTGGAAAGCGGCGAATACATGGCAATTATGGGCGAATCAGGCTCTGGAAAAACCACCCTTTTGAACATTTTGGCAGGGCTGGATCGGCCAACAAACGGCAC
This sequence comes from uncultured Oscillospiraceae bacterium, assembly GCA_964370295.1. Taxonomy (GTDB): domain Bacteria; phylum Bacillota; class Clostridia; order Oscillospirales; family Ruminococcaceae; genus JAAYCI01. The sequence goes on along the minus strand of CAYJIR010000068.1, from coordinate 1,363 downwards.
GGTTTTGCTGGAATCGATGGACATCACAAAGATAAAAGATGTGGCCCTTTCCACTTTTCGGCGCGAAAATCTCGGATTTGTGTTTCAGGATTTCAATTTGCTAGACACCTTTAACCTAAAAGACAACATCTTTTTGCCGCTGGTGCTCTGTGGAAAATCCCACAGCGAGATGGAAAAGCGCCTTGCGCCCATTGCCGAAGAATTGGGCATCACGCCGCTGCTTTCGAAATACCCCTATGAAGTGTCCGGCGGGCAAAAACAGCGTGCCGCCATTGCCAGGGCCCTTATCACCCACCCAAAACTCATTTTGGCAGACGAGCCCACCGGCGCTTTGGATTCAAAAGCCTCCGAGGAACTGTTGCGGCTTTTGTCGCATATCAACCAAAAAGGGCAAACCATTTTAATGGTAACCCATTCCGCCAAAGCAGCCAGCAATGCAAACTGTGTGCTGTTTATTAAAGACGGCGAAGTGTTCCACCAAATTTATCGGGGTGGTGCTTCAAACGAGGAGTTGCACCAAAAAATAAACGACACACTCACCCTGCTTTCAAAAGGGGGTGTGTGCTGATGTTTTATTCTAAAATTGCCATGAACAGCATCAAGGTGAACAGCAAGCTGTACACCCCCTATATTTTAACCGGGGCCCTATGGATTATGATGTCTTATATCCTTTTAAGTATGGCCTCGTCCGAGCAGATTATGAATTCCGGTGCAGGTGGCTCTATTGTTATGATTTTGTCGATGGGCGTGCCGTTTATTTTTTTGTTTTCAGCACTGTTTTTGTTTTATACAAATTCGTTTTTAAGCAAGATGCGTCATAAAGAATATGCCCTTTATAACGTGCTGGGCATGAACAAACGCAATCTTTCCCATATCCTTTTGTGGGAAAGCGTCATCACCTCTTTTTTGTCATTGCTTATTGGGCTTTTTGCCGGAGTGCTGTTCTATAAGGTTTTTGAATTGCTTTTGCTGGCAATTACCAGGGAAGAAGTTGCCTATCGTTTTGAAATCGATTTTCAAAATATTTTCATCACTGTACTGGTCTTTTTGGCAATCTTTTTTCTGATTTTGCTAAAATCGCTGTTCAAGATAAAACTTTCCAGCCCCATCGAGCTTTTAAAAAGCCAAAATATAGGTGAAAAGCCGCCAAAAGCAAACTGGTTTTTGGGTATTTTGGGTGTGTTGGTTCTCGGTGTGGCCTATTTTATTGCCCTCACGGCAGAAAACCCGCTGGCGGCCATCGAGCTGTTTTTCATTGCCGTACTTCTGGTGGTCGTCGGCACCTATCTCATTTTCATTTCGGGGTCGGTGCTGCTTTGCCGCATTTTGCAGCGTAATAAAAACTATTACTACAAGCCAAACC
>CAYJIR010000067.1:0-5246 GCA_964370295.1 uncultured Oscillospiraceae bacterium | reverse complement strand
GGGGGACGGGACAGTTCCGCTTCCGCCGTTTGCATCGAAGGTAACGGTGACATAGCTTACCGGCGTGGTTACTGCTTGTGCCGAAGCCGTATCGGCATGGGCTGCGATAGAGGCCTGTGCCGTTTCCTGTGCCGTTTCCGGCGCACCCCAAATGGCATACACGGTGGTGTGCTCTATGAAAAGGTGGCTTTCTGCCAACATGGCTATACCATCTTTATCCAGTGCCCAACCTTTAAAACTTTGCCCCTCGGGCGACGAAAATGTGGTTTCTGTGGGCAGCGAAAACGCTACGTCCTCGGTGGCGCTTTCGGCTTCTTGCGCGCCACTGCCACCGTTCGCAACATAGGTGATGGCATAGGTGGCAGGCTCTTGTGCTATATTCACCACGGTGCTGCCGGAAAAAGTATCCACGCTTGCCGTAACGGTGACAGGCTCGGTTTGTGTGGCCGCCATGGTTAGGGTGGCACGGGTGGTGTCGGCGGCATCAGGCGTGAGAGTGGTTCCCTCTACATTCCCCAACATGCTCCATACCACAAGCGTTCCCTCGGCAGGCGCCGGGTCAATTTGGGCGGTGAGGGTGGTGCTCTCCTCGACCTTTACGTCTCTCTCTGCGGCTGATACGGTGACGGTTGTTTCTGAAGCAAAAACCGTGATACCCGTCAACTGTGCCAGCAAGGCCACAACAAGCAAAAACGGCACTGCTTTTTTGTGTGCAAATTTCATCCAGTCTATCCCCCATTTTTCTATACATTTTTCATCATAAGCTTACTTCCCAATTAAAACCTAGTATAACATAAAAAAGAAAGACTGTTAATATTTTCACCGAAAAGAATGATAAAAATTTAAAGTTATATCGACTGCTGATAGAGTCGCCCTCGTTTTTTCATGGCAGAAACTTTTTAAAATTCAGAGGCAAAACCATGCTTCGCCTATCATACCACCGGCAGGAGGCACCCTTTTAAACCATAAAAAAACACGCCATAGGAACGCCGCGTGAAAACCTACAATCCAAGTGCCCTTTAAATGATAATCCCGCTCAAATGGTCTATTTCGTGCCGAATAATTTGTGCCGTAAACCCTTTAAATGTAGTGTATCGAGCAAACCCTCCGCCACGGCAAAGTCGTCTTCGGTTGCAGGCAGGCTTTTTTGTGATAGGAAGCTCTCGTCCTTGATAATTTCTTTCACCGTATTTGTCTCTTTTCGTAAGATATTTTTTAAAAACTGAACTTTTCGCTGCGATTCTTTGCAAAAGAAAACTGTACTTCAACTGGACTTCATAGATAAAGTTCAGTATAATAATTTCAAACAACCGAAAAGGAGAATGCCCCTATGAAAATAAAAACTTCCGTTCGTGCCATGTGTTCAATTCTTTGTATTACCTGCCTAGCCTTAGCCGGATGTGACACCACCTCTTCCACACCGCCGACAAGCGCAACCGAAGCTGGAACTGCCTCATCAGCCCCCTCGCCATCAGAAACCACTTCGCCGCAACAAGCAACGACCACAGATTATATCGGGGTGGAAAACGCAGAAGCCATCGCCTTTGAACACGCCAATTTGCTCGAGAGCGACGTACTGTTTTTGATAAGTGAACTTGAACACGACGATGGCCGTGCCATTTATGAGGTTGATTTTTGGGACGGCAACCTCAAATATAATTATGATATCGATGCTTTAACCGGTGAAATTGTTGGTTTCAGCCAAGAGGAAGAAAGCAATGTTCCCACCTCGGACATTCTCAGCTTTAGACAAGATGGGGATAGCACCGACCCTTCCTTGTCACAATCCGGAACAAATGCCCCCACACCCGCTACTTCTTCAACTGATTATATCACCGTAGAACAAGCAAAAGAAATCGCCTTGCAAAACGCCGGTGTAAACGCGAGCGATGCCCAGAATTTACAGTGTGAATTCGACATGGATGACGGACGCGCCGAATACGAAGTGGATTGGAACGTGGGAGCCACAGAGTATGAATATACACTCAATGCCATCGATGGCACAATTCTGGAATACGATGTAGAATAAAAGTGGAACTCCATAGTAAAATTGAAATAAAGTCTCTTTACAGTTGTTTTTTTTCGGCCAAAGCAGCCCTTGTTCTATTCGCTAAACCATTGTTTCAAGCTCTGCCCAAAGTAAAAGACGCGACAATGCATTTGCGCGCGCCTTAAATCCGAAAAGTTTGGCAAGATGTATTGAACATACACAGAAATGAAATGGACGCGCCAAGCCCCATTTCAGTAAATCGTTCCCGCTTGGTAGGTATATTTGAGGGCGCGAAAATTGCATTGCAGAATTAGAGCGTGTGGCAAAAGAACAACTGCTATCACTTGTCGGTAATTCTGCCGGATAAAGACTTGAAAAACAAAACAACAAAGAAAACCAAGCCCCTAAAAAATGATAAACCCTTGTACAAGGCTCTTTGTACGAGGGTTTTTTGTTGTAGCCGGAACCATGTGATCTTTGCCGCATTCGGCAATGGCCGGATATTACAATGTCTTTTGCATTATCGCTAAAATCCACCTCACTATATGCAGTGTTTCCTTTATTTTCTACGCCGGATAAACCCAAACACCCTCTATAGATACGCCATAGAACTTTGCAAGGTCATCGCTGTTCCCGTAACCTTTCGCAAGCCTTACCTCTTCGTATTTTTTGCCTAAAGTAAGTTCTGTAAGCGTAGCTTTGTGTTCTTTCACATTTGTTGTTGTACTAAATTGATTATTTTTCCAGCCTTGTCATCATTCATAAACACAAAATTAAACTCGTGTACTAATTTTTTATCCATGATTCTAAAACTTGCAATATTCGGATTTTTCTTTTGAATAACGTCATAAACAAAGGAAACGGCCAAATTGTTTTCAACCATATTTTCTATGATTTTATTACTGCTAATGATCGATTTTCGTTCAATGCCCTCCATAGAATAGCCTAGACCTAACAAAAATTTTTCAAAAACACTTCTTGTTCCGGAACCTTTTTCACGCAAAACAATGTTTTCTTGTAACACTTCTTGTATGCTTACATCTTTAAAGGCAAATGGATGATTTATAGAGCAAATTCCAACGATTTCTTCTTCGGATATTTTTTTGTGTAAAAAGTTGTTTTTATCAATATAGCCCTCAAGTAATAATAAATCCAATTCAAAGTGATTGAGCTTATTGATAAGGCTTTCTGTATTATCAATAATAAAATTTAATTCGTATTGGTCGCTTGAAACAAAGAAAGCTACGACACGGCTCATTAAATATTCGCCTATTGTTTTCGTTGCACCAATATTTATTTGCAATTTATCTTTTTGCAGCAAGCTTTCTTGGATAGATAAAGTGAGAGAACTAACATGCCGTGCGTATTTTTCCAATTCGATGCCTTCCGCTGTTTTTGATAATTTTCTGTTGGTGTACTCAAACAATTTATATTTATAGAAGTTTTCTAAATGCTTGATGTGCTGGGTCACAGCAGGCTGTGTCATATTCAAGTTTTCTGCGGTTTTGTGATAATTCATCACGCTGCACAACTCTAAAAATGTATAAATTCTAGTATCTAACATAGCAATCTTCCTTTGATTAAAAATATTTATCATAAGATAATTAATGATTATTATATTTTATCATAAATCAATGATAAAATCAGTATGAATATAAAACCAAACTATCTGGGGGAGTTTATATGTTAGAAAAAGTAAAAAAAATAGTACCTGGTGTGCTTATAGCCGTCCTTATAGCATTTGTATCACAATTTATCGAAGGCTTATTGCCGATACATTTAATTGGAGCATCTGTCATTGCATTGTTTATTGGTATGGCATTAAATGCAATCTTCGACACCACGATTTTAAAAGATGGTTTTAAATTCACATCCAAAAAAATATTGAAGTTTGCCATTATTTTACTGGGAGCATCTTTAAATATCCAAACCATATTAACTGTTGGTTCGATGTCTATCGCTGTTATGGCGTTCACTTTGCTTACTTGCTTTGGTGGGGGATATTTTATTGGCAAAGCATTAGGGCTTGACTGGAAATTATCCAATTTAATTTCAGCCGGCACAGGTATTTGCGGTGGTTCAGCGATAGCTGCGATAGCACCTGTTATTGATGCAGAAGACCGTGATATCGCTTATGCGATGTCTGCCACATTTATATTTGATATGCTTATGATTGTCGCGTTTCCTTTTATGGGGCATTTCTTGGGCTTAAGTGACATAGCCTATGGTCTTTGGGCAGGCACAGCCGTCAATGATACCTCTAGTGTGGTGGCCGCAGGCTACGCATACAGCGAAGCGGCAGGCGATTTTGCTACTATGGTAAAACTCACAAGAACCTTAACCATTATTCCTGTGGTGCTTGTTTTTGCGTATATCAATATTCGCGTAAAGACAAGAGAGCGGGTGAAATACGATGAAGCGTTTTATGCCGTAAACGAAAAAGCTACTAAATATGAAGTTAGCCAAATAGATAAAATGCACGATTCGAGTGAAAAAGTTGACGCTTTAAATGATGAACGCACCAGCCTTCCACACCAGGAAAAAGCAAAAAACAAGGTGAATTTTATGAATCTTTTCCCTTGGTTTATCGTAGGGTTTGTCGGTCTTGCTATCATCAATAGTTTTGGAATAATACCAGCCGAAGTATCTTCTGTTGCAAAAGATTTTAGTAAATTTTTGATGGTGGCTGCACTTGCTGCAATTGGTTTTAGCACGAGTTTTAAAGATATGAAAAAATCCGGTTTTGCACCCATGCTCCACGGATTTATCATTTCAGCATTGGTTGTCATTGTAGCCATTAGCGTGGAATGGTGTATGGGCATTGTATAGAATGATTGTATCCTTATTGTTTTAGTATAAATAAGTGTTTTTTCTCGTCATCAATTGCGATTATTGGTTCGATACTATCCATGGTTTTGACCTTACGGGCATAACCCTTGCCCACAATATCATGGCAAAGGCGAACTTCCCACGGCAGATGCCTTTATCCTGTGAAGCACAAAAAGCAGCGAAACCAAATAAGCTAATAAATAGGCTTTTCCAAAACATATCGGGCGGCCTGTTTTCGTGCGTATTCAAAGCCTTGCTTTGCCGGGTTTGATTTTTACACGATGATTTTTAAAAACAACGAAAAAACGCATAAAAACCAAAGATTTTGGTTTTTGTGCGTTTTTTTATGCTATGCCTTATTTTGCGCATTTATATTTAATGCCCACTGAACAAACAAAAAAGACATATACATATTATAAAATGGATT
>CAYJIR010000066.1:5274-5874 GCA_964370295.1 uncultured Oscillospiraceae bacterium | reverse complement strand
GCCCCATAAAAGTGCTGTTTTAGGCACTTTTATGGCCACCGCATTCTGCGGTGGGTTAAATGAACCCCACAGGGGTTTATTCAGTAGACATTATTTATAAAAAACATCCGTTTCCTTTCAATTTTGGCACAAAAATAGCAGAGAAGCGTGCTTGCTTCTCTGTTCGGGGCTAGGTTTTTATTTATAAGAAAGACGGCCTAGGTAGGTGGAAGATTTGCTCCTTATGTGATATGTTGTTGGCCGCTGTTTCGTCCTATCAAACAAAGAGCCTCGGAAATAGAGCTTGGTTTTGATAAATAATAGCCTTGGATATAATCGCATTCACAGAAAACACATAACTCTTTTTGCTCTAACTCCTCTATTCCTTCGACGATAATTTTCTTATTCGTGGCCTTGATTCCCAAAATAAGATATTCAAAAAATTTTCTGTTTTCTTTGGATTTGGTGGCAGAAAGGAGAAGACTTCTGTCAATTTTAATTATATCAAGTGGTAAATCTAAAAATACACTCATATTTGAGTATTCAATCCCAAAATCATCAAGCTCAAAAATAAATCCTTTTTCCTGCATTTCTTACATAATGGTTTTCATATTAAAAGCG
>CAYJIR010000066.1:0-5218 GCA_964370295.1 uncultured Oscillospiraceae bacterium | reverse complement strand
TACTAATATATTATTATCTAATAATTCTCGCAAATCTTTAAATACAATATCTAAAACCTTATAAGTGATTTTTGTGACAAGCCCAGTTTTTTCGGCCAACTCAATGAAACTATTTGGGTATAATAATTTATCCTTATCAAGCATTCTCACCAATGCTTCTGATTTAGTGAATGCGTTTTTGTCAATAGAAAAAATTGGTTGATAGTGAACTATAAAATCATTGTTGGCAAGAGCCTCTTTAATTTTTTGCGTCATCAAATTTATTTCGGACATATTTTGCATAATGGAAATATCATATAAATATTTTGCATCGCCGGATTTTTCTTTTAAGGTGCGCACGGAATAATCTGCAGCCGAAATTAAATCCTTTGCATTTTTTGAAAAACTAGGATAATCGACCCTCACAAAAATCAAATTCAAAATCACATCTAAGCCCTCTATGGAAATTGGGCGATTGAGTTCGTCTATGGCAACATCTACCGTTGTGAAATAATCTTCGCTTAAATCTTTTGAAAGAATAGCAAATTCATCTCCACTATATCTATATATTTTATGTCTTGAAAATTTCTTCGACAGATTTTCCGAAACCAACCTTAATATCTTGTCCCCTGTATCAAGCCCATATCGCTCATTTATACGTTTAAAATTCCGCAAACTGATTATGTATAATGAAAAACACTCATCACTCTTAATGCTCTCGTTTATTTTGTGAGTTAATGCGATTCTGTTATTTACACCAGTTAAATGATCCGCTGATTTTCGTACATTTTGAATATACAGATGAACAATTAAAATCCCCAGCGTATAACTTGCACCGGTAAGGATAACATCGTCCATAAAAAATTGGAGAAAAATTAAACTTAAAGACAAAAGAAAAGTAAAACTCAATACCTGCATTATTTCTTTATATACAGTTTTCTTGTTCTTAATCGCAATATACAATAACAACAAGACATAAACTCCATTAACAATAAACGGCGCTTGATACCAATCACCTCTTATGTAATAATTGTTTTCGTCAATTGTAAATATCTTATCTGTAAACACGTTCAGCAATATAACAACTACATAGATTATATAGGGAAGGCAATAGGGCAACAGCTTTTTATAATGGTCTTTTTCATTCGAGTTGAAATCCGTTAAAGTAATAGAATAAAGCATGAACATCATAGGTAAACACGGTAGAAACACAAAATATAAGAGTGTTAAAATATACGAAATAAAGTGGTTTGAATAAGTGGCGAGGGTGGTGGTACTGAGAACGGACATGATAGTTAGAGCGACGCTAATAAAGGCTGAGTAGTACATAGCCTTTAAAAACCCAAATCTCAGAGTTCTTGCCTCATAGTCTCGCCTAAAGCTAATTATAACGGCTGTCAAAATAAACAGTGAAGTATATTCGGACATCAAATTATATTCTAGCATAACTCTTTTCTCCTGCTTGGCTGATCAAAACTTTTATAAGCTGATCACTTCACCGGAACAACCTTTCTATGTTTATTGTCACTTCTTTTCAGCTGACGCGTGTCTTCTATGGTTATCCGTTCAGAAGCCGTGATGAGTTTGTTTGCATATTTAAATACATCTACGTATTTTATTTAACTCTTGCCTTTCTTATGGTAAAATTTCGGAATTATGTTTCGTTTTATATTCTAAGCTCTGCGAAGCAGCACTCAAAAATGATAAATACAGCAAAGGCTCTTAGCGTGCAGTGAAAATTGCATACGCGGTGTGCAAAAGGGGAAAAATCTGCTATTCTTTCAAAGAATGATTCATTGCCATTTATATTCGTGAATACACCAAAACTCACGGATAAAGTTATAAAACTTCCGGTTTATCAAAACCGTGCCGTAAAAAAACACAGTTGACGTTAAATGATTTCAACTTCGGAAAACACTACATCAACGACTTGTTGCAACAAATCTTTTGGAATGCGTTCCACAAATTTATGAGACCTTACTTTCAGATCCAATGCTTTTACATGCTCGCAAAGGATGACCCCTGTTGTGGTGGTTCTACTATCCAGGGAAATGTGCAAAGGGAAAGACTTGTTCGTGCTTACAATCGGGCAAACAATAGCTAGATTTGTTTTTAGATTAAAAAAATCATTGCTTATTACAAGAGCCTGTCTATACCCATCTTGCTCATACCCAGACTGTGGGTTGAAGTTTATTTTTATGATATCACCTTGCTTTACCATACTTCTTTACCTATAGGATTACCCCAGTCAATGTTGGCTGAAACATACTCACCATCAAAATTCGTAAATAATTCTTTAATGTTTTTTCTGTCCTTATGCACTGCTTTTTCAATTATAATTTTACCGTTTTCAGCAGTTATTAAAAGCTCCTCATTTTCTTGCCACTTAATGGCCTCAAGAAGATGTTTCGGTAAACGTATACCCTGAGAGTTGCCCCACTTTTGTATGGTAGTAGTCATAAAAACCATCCTTTCCAAGCATCGGTATATACATAGTATATCCTTTGTAGATGGGCAATGCAACAAGAAAACAGAACTACAAAAATTTAAAATTTTATAAGGAAAACCAATTCGAAGTTTACATCAGCCAAGAAGATCATTCCCGCACAAAAGTAAGCTCTTTATACTGTCGCTACGGCATCTTATTTTTTCACTGCTCGGCATTGGCACGGCGGCATCTCTGATAAGATTTTATAAAAGGGTCGTCAATTTTTACCCTATGTTTTAAATCATTTTTTCGATTGTAAAATTCTACCGAGCAGGATTCCTGGCTGTATCTCCATAATAAAAAAGCTATTTCCATACACAGCATTGCCTATAGAAATAGCTTATACATGATAAGAATCTTGCTTCCCCTATCGTTTTGAACATACTGATAGTGGCCCCACCAAACTTTTTCAATCACAGCATCATCCAGAAAAATGACAATGCTGGCATGACATACACCTTCTTTTTTGCTCTGCTGTTGTCATCAAAAAATCATATTTTGCAAACTAGGCTTCGAAACGTCTTTGGTTTATCTTTATCTTCAAAACTTCATCTCTATTAAAACACCTTATATTATAGTATCACTGTGGTGCTTTCGTATAAACATAGGCCACTTTATGTCTAGAGTAGATTATTTAGGCCGAATCTCTACTGTTTCGCCCCACACTTTGAACAAAAAGGCCCTGTAACAGCCGCGCCGCACTGCGAGCAAAACCCACCCGAACTAGGTTGTTGCGTGGTCACCGGCGTGCCACACTGCGCACAAAACGGGCCTGTGACTGCGGTATTGCAATTTATGCACACGGCACCCACGGGGGTCGGCGCGACGTTTGCCTGCTGTGCGCCCTGTGCATAAGCCATAGGTTGGGCCTGAGCAGGCACATAGGAAGCCTGCGGATAGCCTGTAGCCTGCTGTGGATATCCGCCCTGTGGCATCAAATTACCCATGCTGCCCCCCAGCACATTGTTCATCATACCAACACCTAAAAATCCCACATTGGCACCGGCTTCGTTCGAAGCCGCCATCTGCACGGCCGTGGTAATTTTGTCAGCCTGCATGGCACTGTCTCCCGAGCGTTCATAGCGGTCGATTTTGGCACGGCTCTCTTCGTCCAGCTCCACAGAAACCACATTGAAACCCATGATTTTAATGCCACGACGTTGGATTTGCTTGTCAAACTCCTGTTTATCCATGAGATCTTTTATGAAAAAGCTCTGGCCGGGCAAATCAAGAGGAAAAATTTGGTGTTCTTCACTACAAAGAGAATTTGTAACCGCTTGAAACACGGAAATAATCTCGATGCGCATTTGGTCGCACAAGAGGTCTTTTCCGTAGATGGGACGTGTGCCACCTATTTCCGATAAAAACAGCGCCGGGTCGCTGATGCGAAAGGTGTAGTTGCCACGGCATCGTAAAGCCACACGCATAGGCATGCGTCCGCCGGGACTTCGCGCGTCTGAAAGTTGATGCTCCCAGTCTCTATACATGATGGGCGACGGTGTGCCAAAGCCATTGTCCATAATTTCTTTGGTGTTGATGAAATACACGGCCTGGTCTTGCCAAGCGCCGCCACCAAAGGAAAACCGCTGCCACATCTCACGGAACACGTTTCCAAAATCGCCGGCAAAGAAAGACGGACTCGCATTCGAATTGAACTCAAAGGTACCCTGCTCGGCCGTGGCATCTATGATGCGCCCATTATCCACCAAAACAGCAAGCTGGCCGGGGTTCACAATGACGATACTGCCGTCACGCACAATGCCCTGCTCTCCTGTTTTCTTCGTCATCAGCACGTGATTGCCCATGTCTTCACACACAATGGCCGTTTTAAACTGGCTGTTAAGCGTGCCACCCACAGAGTCAATTGCCCTTCTTATGAATCCCATAATACCTCTCCATTTCGTGTTTTTTATACAAAGTTTATTCTACAAACATGGGCACACCCAAGATGGGATTATCGGCCCCAATCCCATGCACAAAGATGTTGAAATCTGCGGGCAAAGTGCCGTCTTGTGTATAAAACGCAATCACGTCGTTTAAACCATTCGGGTCTTTTTTTAGTTTCTTTGTGTGTGCCACCTTATATTCACGCGGATGCTTTGGGTTGTAGCAATAGCCGTAAGGATTGCGCGGGTCGTTTGGCGAAAGACAGGGATAATATTCGCCCATGAGCGAGCGTGGCGCCTGCAAAAGCCCCGGTGCAAAATAATCTAGCAACTGTTTGAACTGCGCTATGTTTTTTGAGGGAGTTTCCAGCTTAAGCACCACCTCGTTGTAGAGATACAAATGCACCGTGGTGTCGCTTAATACTTTTTCCAGCGCATAGGAATGTATGCTACTCAAATGAAAGGATGCCAACGCCGCATTCAAATCCAGTGCCAACTCTGCCTGTGGCCGATAGTCATCCTCGCTGTAACTAAGCTCTTTCGGGAACGGCAATAGCGTAAAACGCTTATTGGTCACCATGCACACGCAATAGGCCGATGTGTACCCCTTATCCACAAGTTTTTCATCGTTGAAATGCAAGCTTGTCGACCCTTTTTCCTTGCCGAGAGAGCACTTGAGGATGCCGTAAAGCTGCTCGGGTATGTCGTCTTTTGGCAAGGGGCGGGGCAGGGGTACATCCGGTGTAGAATTGCCTGTTTGTTCCGCCGCTTGCTGTGGTGGCCCTGCGGCATAGCCCAGTCCTTGTGCCGCCCCCTGTGGGGCGCCTGTATTGTTATTCTGTGTTTGGCCGCTTTGCACCGAGCC
>CAYJIR010000065.1:0-5926 GCA_964370295.1 uncultured Oscillospiraceae bacterium | reverse complement strand
ATATTTAAGCATGTTGCACCTCCCCTGTTTTTTTCGCCTGTATGCGCCACTGCACACCCTTGCTATACTCCTTAAACATCGCTGCATACAGGCCGTTTTTGTTTAGCAATGTCCTGTGGTTACCCGCTTCTAAAATTTCGCCTTTCTCCAACACCAAAATATTATCTGCCGTGGTGATGACGGATAGTCGGTGCGCAATCATCAAAACGGTTTTCCCCTTTAAAAGCGTGCTAAGCGCCTTCAAAATCAAGTGCTCATTTTCCGGATCGGCAAAGGCGGTGGCCTCGTCCAACAGAACAATAGGGGCATCTTGCAAAATGGCCCGTGCAATGGCAAGCCGTTGCATCTCACCGCCAGAGAGATACACGCCCTTTGTTCCCACCACCGTGTGAATGCCGTTTGGCAATTTTTCAATGATATCGTCACACTGCGCAAGATGCAATGCCTTTTTGATGTCTTCTTCACTCACATTGTCGGCACAAAAGGCAACATTGTCGGCAATGCTCAACTTAAGCAGTTGGCTGTCTTGAAATACAAAGCTAAAGCTACGCAACCACACATCATAGTCTAGGGTTTTTAGCTCTTTTCCCCCGATGAGAATTTTTCCCTCATAGTCGTCCCAAAAACGGGCAATAAGGTTGGTTATCGTGGTTTTCCCGCTGCCGGAAGCGCCCACAAGGGCCGTTACCGTGCCCGCTTTAGCTGTAAACGACACCTGTTTTAAGGCAAGCTCCTGCTGCTCTGTATACGTGAAATCCACCTCTTTGAATTCTATGTCAAACGAAGGAGGCAAGCCGGATTCCTGCATATGTTTTTGCAAAGGAGTTGCCAAAATCTCATCGATGTCGTCCAGTGCCTTTTCGGCCAACATCCGGTTGTTTGTGCTGTTCATGATGCGCATAAGCAGTGTTGCCACAAGGGGCGAAAAGATGATGAAAAACACAAAGCTGTGCAGGGCTCTCCCAGGGTCTGCCGAAACTTGGTAAAGCACGATACCGGCGGGTAAAATAAAAAAGAAAATGCCGTTTACAGCGCTGATGTACAGGCTCATCGGGTTTTTCATGCTCATCACATAACGCAGTGCAAATTTGCGGTAATCCATAATGGATTTATGAAACTGCGTGAAGGAATGTACACTTTGGCCAAAAATTTTCACCACACTCATGCCACGCACATACTCAACGCCTGCACCGCTCATGTCTCCCAGTGCCTTTTGATATTTCACTATAAAATCGGCGTTGTTGCCCCCCATCATCATGCCAAGCGCCATAAACCCCAAAACAATCGGGATGAGACACAAAAGTGACATGCGCCAGTCAAAATAAAACATGCTCGCCAAAAAGGCCACAGGCATCACAAGCGACTGGGCATAGTCCGGCAGTTGGTGCGCCACAAAGTTTTCGGTGTTTTCGGTGCTCTTTTCAAGGGTTTTTCGCAAAGCCCCTGACGATTGCAAGGCATAATAGCCAAGGGGCACTTTTGCAAGATGCTCCACCATACTTTTTCGCAATTTAGAAACAAGGTTGAACGAGGTGATGTGTGAAAACATCAGCCCAAAACAATACAAGGTGAATGCCGAAGAGGCAATAAAAAGTAAATTAACACCATATTCGCCAAAGGAAACCGCATTGGCACTTTCGGCAAAATACAAAATGGAATCGGCCGCCCTGTATAAATAAATGTAAGTGCCGATGGTTACCAGGCCGGATAAGGCGCTGAAAAGCCACGACAGCATCATCGTGTACTTAAAATTCCCGGCATGGGCCATCAGGCGAGACAATACCGATTTTTTCTTGACAAGACGTTGTTTGCTCCGCTTGTCTCCCTTGATGTTTTCAAAATAGGCCAGCACACGCTTGCATCCCGCATCGTCCAAAGAGTAATCTTCGCACACAACGCCTTTTTCCAAGCGAATCACCCTATCACAGCATTCGAGCAGAAATTCCACATCATGTGTGATGACAAGCGAACACAAAGCTTCTTTTCCCGTGCTTTTGATTTGCTCGCAAGTGTTTTGCATGTGCTCGTAATCCTGCCCGCTGGTGGGTTCGTCATAAATCAAAATTTCCTTGCCCGCACACAGAGCACCGGCAATGGCAACGCGCTGTTTTTGACCCCCGGAAAGCGACTGTGGGTGCCGTTTTTCAAGATAGTCCAAAGACAATTTCTTTAACACCTCGGGGATGTATTCATGCATTTCGCTTGGCACATTCAATTCCACTTCGTCCAAAACGCTTTCTGTGAACAGCTGATGGTTCACGTCCTGCATCACCATATAGCTCTTTTGAAGCCTCTTTTTACGGCCAAAAGGTTTCTTTTCTAAAAAAACTTTTTCTTTGTCCTTTTGTAAACCCACCACCACCTTTGCGAAAGTGGATTTCCCTGCCCCGTTTTCCCCAATAATGGCCACAATCGAGTGCTTTGCAAACGAGAGCTCGTCCACATTCAACACCACTGTGTTGTCGTAGCACACTTGTAGCTCTTCAATTTGAATACCGATACCGGCATCGTTTCCATCGAAGTTGTTTTTTTGAATGTTTTCGCACAAACAGGAATGTTGCAAACTGCGCAGGCCCAACCCTATGCGCTCTTCATTTGACAGCGCCAGCATCTCTTCGGCGCTAAACTCTCTTGCAATGTGGCCATCCTCCATGTACATATACCGTGTGGCAAGGCCGGTAAGATAGTGTAGGCGATGCTCTGCAATGATGACTGTTTTATTTTGCGACACCAAAATTTCAATAGCAGAGCGCAAAAGCTCAATGGCTCGTCTATCCAAATTAGACGATGGTTCATCAAAGACAAACACATCCGGTTTCACCATATACACAGAGGCACAGGCAATACGCTGTTTTTCGCCGCCGGAAAGTTCAAAAATACTGCGGTTCAAAAGTTCTTCCAAATCAAACACATCCACGGCTTCCTGCATGCGCCGCTGGGTTTCCTCTTTGGGCAAAGCAATATTTTCGCATCCAAACACAAGCTCGCCCGTTGTATCCACATTGAAAAATTGGCTTCTCGGGTTTTGAAACACACTACCCACTGTTTTGGCCGTGTGTTCCAAAGGTTGCTGTGTTACATTTTGCCCCGAAACGGTCACTTCCCCTGTGAGTGTGCCCTCGTAGAAATGGGGAATAAGCCCATTGATAAGACGTGTTACCGAAGTTTTCCCACAACCGCTTTTGCCGCAAAACACCACCACTTCTCCGGCATTGATTCGAAAACTGATATTTTTCAGGCAGTTTACCTCTTCACCGTCTTTCGGATAGGCAAAACTGACATTTTTCACCTCTATCATGGCATCACCCCGTTCAGCGACAAAATTTTAGACAGTGCCAATGCCGCCGGAAAACCAAGCGTCACCGCATAATCGGCTACTTTGAATTTCACGTCAGTCATCGGTGTACGTTTTATCCCTTTGGCAAGACCACGGCTCATAGAGGCGGCCGCAAGCTCCTCTGCAATGTGAGACGTAGACATCATTAGCGGAATAAGCACATATTCCAAATTTTCCATAGGGTGGCGTACCACCGCCGAAAACGAAGTGCCAATGCCCCGAAACTTCATGGCTTGGCGAATGCTTGTCCACTCCTCTTTTAACGTGGGCACAAAACGAAACACCACGGCAAAGGGAATGACAAAGCCGTCCGGAATATGAATTTTGCGCAAAGCAGCGATGCTGTCACTCACCGTGGTGGTCTTCATAAGCAGATACAGCGCCAGACCAACGGGAAAAAATTTAAGCACCATCGCCGAAACACCAAATACAAAGGCCACCACAAAGCCCGATACAAGCGGAAGCACAAGCAAAGAAAACAGCATAAGCAACACATACACCGCCAAAAACCGAAACACCAGTTTGGTTTGCCCCAATAATAAGGCAAAAATAGAAATAGCAACATAGATTGCTATTTCTGTAAACAGTTTGTATTGAATGGTGACGATGCTGCCACAATAAGCAATGAGAAGCAACTTCGTTCTGGGGTCTAGCTGAAAAGCACTTTTTTTTACTCTCATGGCAGTTCCTTAGTTGATGCCGACTTTATCAAAATGCTTTTTCATCACCTTTTGGCCAAACTTAGCCCCAAGAAACCCACCCACAAGGGCCATGCCAACAAAGGCAAACACAATCCAGCTCGGTGTCAATGCATCCATGGTTTGGGCATAGGCCTCACCATAATAGGCTACGGTGGATTCCAAAAATGTCTCTCTCGATAAAACCAAAGTCCAAAAAGGCCCCATATTGGTGAGCGCGAACACAACATAGCTCAATGTGTACATCTTTTTTGATTGATATTTACCGGCTCTTGCAATGAGCTCCACTGCAATGGTGATGGCAATGCCCCATACATAGGCAAACCAAACGGCAATCATGTTAGAAAACAACGTAACCACAATCCCCAAAACAAGCAAGGCTCCAAATTTAGGCACTTTGGCAACATAAAGGCTATATACAGGCCCCAACAAAACAGAAAGAATGAACGGTGCAAAAATATACACAATGGGCACAAAGCCCACGGTCATCACCACCATCATCATCACCGCAATATATAAGGCAATGAACGCGCCCGCCAAAATCAGGTCTTTGGTCTTCATCTTGTATTGTTCTTTTTCCATCAGATACCCCCGCACTTTATATTCCGTTAGCCACAACTACCTGTTGTTAGCACTGGCTAACTATCATATATTCTACACACTCGTTTTCTGTTTGTCAATCCTGTTTTGTTCATAGTACCAGCACAAGCTGAGCCTAAGAGCGTGGATGTGGTATTGGTGGTACTCGATGGGGCGCTGTTGACACAAACTGATATTATCCAGCGAAATTCGCCTCACAGTATCTTTCGCATTTCGCCCGGCCTCATGGCAAACACCGCTTCAAACGCCTTGTAAAAGTGAATTTTACTGTTATACCCCACTTCCTTTGCGATGTTTTCCACCGACAAATTACTTTCTTTAAGCAAATCCAGCGCTTTTTGCATTTTTAATGTACGAATGTATTTGTGAATACTCAAGCCCACGATTTCTTTGAATGTGACTTGAAGGGTTTTTTTGTTTACCCCTACTTGTTTTGCAAGTTCTTCTATCAGAGGTGGCGATACAAAATCTCTGGATACAATCCGAATGCATTCTTTAACGGCAATCTGGCTTTTGGGGCTGAATCTCCGCTGGCTCTCGCCCCTCGATTTACCGGTATTCCAAAGAAGCAAAAAAGCCTCCGTTGCCTTTGCTTTCAAATAGGCGGCAAAAAGTTCTTCTTCGATATTTCCACAGCAAATCTGTTTTAACACCGTCACAATTTGCGGGCTGGAAATACTCCTACCATTAATTGCTCTTGCCAATTGGTTCCATTGTGTTGGTGTGAGGCAGATGCCATTTTTCTTTAAAAAATCGTCTCCCACAAGTAAGGTGAGGGCTTTCACCCTGCTGTTTTTCGGATATTTTTTAAACCATGGCACGGGCGCATTGTTAACATAGAAAAAAGTACCATACTGTGTGTGTTCAATGCTGTCTTCGGTTTTGTAATACTCCATATTGTTCTCTTCAATAAATGTGATTTGTACCCCGATACTTTCACTAAAATTCACTATGATGTTGTCTTGATTATACATAATATCCAATCTCACAAAGGCAAGACCATCGTCACCCGTCCACAAAACCATTTCACCTTCCCCAAGCCTTTCATCCAAAGAGTATGTGATGCCATGCGCATTCTCTTCGGCCGACCAACCATGGTTTTCCAGCATGGTAAACATATTTTCGTAGCTTCCGTAAACTTGCATAAGGCACCTCTTTTTTTAGTATTGTTTTGCGGCCTCTTTATTGTTTTAAAACTGCCAGAAATGGACTTTTATTCTATATATCTCCCGAAAACTGTGAAATTTCGTATCTATTATACCCATTTTTATGATTTGACACAAGGCACACC
>CAYJIR010000064.1:0-6161 GCA_964370295.1 uncultured Oscillospiraceae bacterium | reverse complement strand
TTTTGCCATGGCCTTGGTGCGCTGTAAGCAGGCATCGTTCAAAATCATGTCGGCACTTAGGAATTGCCGTATAAAAGCGTGGTAGAGTGGGTCTTTATGAGAAAACAAAAGAGGTGGGAACGCGGTGTCAAAAAGCCCATCGGTGAACAAAGCCATGCCCGCAAACTCACCCTGTGCCACCTCAAAGTGATAGTAGTTGTCGCCACCACGCAGCGGAATTACCTCGTTCCAATTTTCGCCCTTGGTGGCCTTCGTCAAAAGCGCGTATGTACCGTCCTTTTGCAAACCAATCAAGCCACCATCGCCGATGTGGCCAAAAAGGAGGGTTTTTCCGTTGTAGAGTGCGGCGGTGAGGGTGGTATCGTAGTCGTGCACATCGTGGCCATTTTGCTCGGCCAGCACTTCCACGGCTCGCATGGCAGCCGTGAAGCCCACTTGAAGCGCTTGCAACAGCGTTTCGCTATCGCCGTTTGCAAGGTAGGGCTTGCAGGTTTTGAAAACGGCCTCCACCACCGTTTTCGAGCCCAGTTCCGAGTGCGCACAGCTGCCCACACCGTCGGCAACAGCCGCAAAGCAGTAGCCTTCGCCCAAATGAACCAGCGAAAAGTCTTGGCAAACCGTGCCGTTTTCCTTGTGGCTTCTGCCACAAAGCGAAAAGGCATAGCCTTCCATTTGCTTATTCACCCCAGTCACTTGGCACCACCCGGCTTCCCTCGGGCAAATTTTCATAGCTCACGGCATCCCCCGGCTTTGAGCGCGATTTTGCCGAAAGACTACCCGAAAGCCACTCAAAAAGTCCTGCAAAATTAAGGCCTGCATCCAGTTCTATCACACGCTTGGTAAGGCTTGTTAAAATTTCTTTTTCATAGCCTGCCACACCCACAGCCCAAAGTTCCATTTTCTTAAGCTGTTGCATTTCGTTCACTTTTGTAAAAGCGGCCGTGTACTCATCGTTTGGCGCACCGTCCGATATCATAAAAATCCACGGCCTGTGGTAAGGCACACCCAGCTCTTTATACTCTGCCTTGCGACGCTCCAAAAGGTCCATGGCCACATTGAGCCCGGCGCCCATGGCCGTTTGCCCGTTGGCCTCTAACTTCGGCACCTCCATATGCGTGACAGGCGTAAAATCCTGCAGTATTTTCACGTCGGAGGCAAAACCCACCACGGCGATGTCAAGACCACGACAAAGAAGTTCATCGTTCATACATTGCTTTTGGAAGGCAGCCACCGCACTGTTTAAGGCATCAATGGCATTGTCGTTTTGCATCGAGGTGGAGCAGTCCAGCAAAAGGACACAAGCGAGGTGCTGGTCGTTTGGCGACGCAGGCGCGGCGCCACTGTTTTGGATGTAAACCTGTTGTTCCATGGCTTTTTCTCCTTTTGTTTTGGATGAATTGGATATTTTAACTTTACCACCAATGGGCAATCTTTGCAATTGAAACACAGCGTTTATTGCTTGTTTTTTTGGCTTAGGCTTGAGGAAAAGCACATGTTTGTGCTATGCTTTTACCAAGGAAAGTTACCCATTGAACGATGAGGAAAAACAATGCATTCTGAATTTGACACTTTTGGCAAAGAACAGGAAACCTTAAATGACTCTTGGCAACAACGAGAAGAAGCTTTCGCGCGGCAATTTGCAAAGAAAAAAGCCCGCCTTTTTTCGGCGCAAACACCGTTTTTAGAAACTTGCAAAGAACAAATCACAGCTGATGACACGCGCCTTTTTATACTGCGCGGCACGACCGGCAGTGGAAAAAGCACACTTTTGGCAAAACTACAAGAGGATTTTTCGAAAGAAAACGAAATTTTCTTTTTTGCAGGTGGCATCAACTCACGCTCTCAAACTGTGCGGGAACTGCTTTATCAAATGGTATACAAGCTAGAAATTTTGCTTTTGTTGCCACAGCCTTTTGAAGAAACCCATAAAACAAGCTCTGTGTGCAAGTGGGCAGAAAGACTAGAACAACTCTCTATACAATATGCAGCCAAAACCGAAAGAACTTTGTTGTTTTTTTGCGATGGCATAGAACAGCTTGCAGAAGAGGACAGCCTCAAAAGTTTTTCCTGGCTTCCTGCTTCTTTGCCGTCCTCGGTAAAAATGATCCTTTCGCTTTCGGAAGATATTCCCTTGCCTCAGCAAATGCCTTTGCAATCTCTGTGCAAAACGCAAAACCTGCCACCACTGGCATGGATGGAACTGCCCGCTTTTGTGCAAACGAGGGCAAAAGACCAAGACAAAGAGATTCCGCTTTCTGTGCTAGGCGCTCTAACAAATGTGCCCGGTGCCCAAAACCCCCTCTTTCTAGACGCAGTGGCAGGGTGTTTACTCCTCTTCTGTGACGAAAAAAACAAAGAAAATGCAGAGGCACACATGTTGACTTTTCTTGAAAATGTGCCCGATACATGCGGCGAACTTGCAAAAATGTGCTTGCAAGATGCAAAAGGCTGTATTGGTGGCAATTTTTGCGAAGAAGTGGCAGCCTTGCTTGCGGCCTCCTACATGGGCCTGCGAGAGAGCGACATCGAGGCCATTTTCAAAAGACAAAACAAAACATTTTCGGCTTTTAATTTCACCGTGTTTTCACGATATATGCAAGTGTTTTTGAGTTTGAAAAATAATGGCTGTATCTCTTTTTGCCACCGTGAAATACATACGCTATTTGTAAAAGAATTGTGTGAAAAACAACATCATACACTTCTTTTAGACCGGTTGAGCCAGCTGGACAATCAAGACGAAGTAAAAACGGCCGAGGCGGTGTGGCAGGCCTTTCGGGCCGACGATAAACGCTTTTTGGCCGAGTATATTCAAGATATTGTAATCGATAAAAAGCACGATGCACAGGAAATCATCGCCACACAAGTTTACAAGTTAACCTTTTTGGATGCCGTATGGGTGCAGGCACTTTTTGCCTATGCCGTGCAAAACAAACCGGCAGAGCATTTTCTCGTGTTCGCAAGCACCATTTTGTCAACCCGCTTTGATGATTCTATAGAGGCTTGCAAGCTTGCCATCTCTCTCTATTCGGTTTTGCAAAAGACATGCGCAAAAGCGCCCGTAAATAAAAATGACATTTCACCGATATTTTATGCAAAACCGGCTGATTGGCACAGAGAAGCCAAGGAGCCCGAAAAAGCATTGGTTTTCTATCAAGAGGCTCTTGCCCGTGCCGAAATTATAAAGAAAAACGAAAAAACACCCAAGGCTATGCAGAGACTTGCCGTCCTTTACGAAAAGCTTGGCAATTTGCACCGCTACCTTTTTGAGTATGATGCGGCACTGGCCTGTCTTAAAAGCGCCCTTGCCACAGCAACCACCCTTGTTGAAACAGAAAAAAGCGCCCAAAACACACTTCTTATACTGCGTTTTTATGCCTCTATCGGCGATGTATACAGGGAGACAGAAGCCTATGAAAGTGCTTTGGCCGCGTGCCAGAAGGGGCTATACTTTGCCGAAAGTTTAGAGCTGGAACGGCAAACCCTTGAGATATGGGAACTGATGGCGCAAACCTATCATCAAATGGGCCGCTTTTGTGAAACACTGGAAAATCAGCCGCAAGCTCTTGCCTTTTATCGCAAACAGCTCCGCCTTGAAGGGTGTCTTTCAAAAGAACGCGGCCTTCTTAGAGACCTGCAAAATGTTTCCAAAACGGCGCTGAGCCTCGCAGGCCGCTATGAAGAACAACAAGACGACAAAGCCGCCTTGGAAATGCACTTGCAATGCCTTTTAGCAAGAGAGTGTTTGGCCAAAAACGCGCCCGAGCCCGAGACACTTTTAAATCTGATAAAAAGTTACCGCAGGGTGGCTGGCAAATATAATGCACGGGGAGATTTCAACAAAGCATTATCCTATTATAAGAAGAGCCTTACTTTGTGCGAAAGCCTTGCCAAAACAAAAAAAACACACAAGGCGTATTTTGAGCTGGCTTTATGCGCTAAAATATTAGCCAAACTATACGCCGAAATGGGAAACGAAGAACAAACGGCCGTGTTTTTGCAAAAAGAGAATGAGGCCAATTGTCTGCGGGTCGATGCGCAAGATTTGTAAAAGGCTGAAACTTGTTTTGCATCAATCGGCTTGTATCCATTGCGGGAAGATGCAATGATGAAATCATTTTGGGGCATAGACGCAAAAGGGATAGGGAAAAACCTTTTCTTTAGAGGGCCATCGAGCTCCTATATCTTTGACTGCGGCGAGATGGCGAGTCTCTCCCATCCACGTTGCAGTTCCTGTCAAAAACAAAAAGCCCTCTTTTGCCCCAAGATATCTATATGGAAGGGCTTTTTTTTGCCTCACTTTTCTCGAAAAGCAAGCGAGGTTTGGAGCGAACACCCCAAGCTCTCTTTGCAAACACCCCTTCTCTTTTATCCCCCTTTACACCGTCCAGCCCAAACTTTCCCTTTGCAAGCTAAACAGTCGATGATACAATCCTGTTTCCTGCATCAATTCCGCGTGCGTGCCCTGCTCTACCACTTTTCCCTCTTCTAAAACAACAATTTTATCACAATTTTCCACTGTACGCAGGCGGTGTGCAATGATGATAACGGTTTTCCCTTGCAAAAGCCTGCTCAACGCTTCTTGAATGAGAGTCTCATTTTCCGGATCCAAACTAGCCGTGGCTTCGTCTAACAAAATGATGGGGGCATCTTTCAAAAAAGCCCTTGCAATAGAAATGCGTTGGCGCTCGCCACCGGAGAGAGTTTTGCCATTTTCGCCGATGTTCGTGTTGTACCCCTCGGGCAAATTGCGGATAAAATCGTCACATTGTGCCATTTTGGCAGCGGCATGAATCTCCTCTTCAGTGGCATCTTTTTTTCCAATTTTGATATTGTTATAAATGCTATCGTTAAACAACACCACGTCTTGAAACACCACTGAAAAGCTTTGTAAAAGACCTTCCGGCTCAAAACTGCGTACATCTTCCCCACCTAGTAACACACACCCTTCATCCACGTCCCAAAAACGGCAGGCCAGCTTGCTCAAGGTGCTCTTTCCGCAACCGGAAGGGCCCACCAAAGCTGTTATCTCCCCCTGTTTTGCCGTGAAACTCACGCCATGAAGAACTGTTTGCCCCTTGTTGTACGCAAAGCGAACCTGTTGAAAATCCAAATCGTAACGGTTGGGCGTTTTGGTTTTTTCGCCGGTTTGAGACGGAAACTCCTCAATTTCTCGGATTCTACCCGCGCTGAGCAAAGAGAAAAAGAACTCTCCTGTGCGAAACAATACGCTGGTGAGGGGATCATACACTTGCGAGGCCACAAACAAGAACAAGAGCATGGTGTAAATGTCCACTTCTCCGTTTACCATGAGCACAGAGCCCACAATCACTGTGAGTGCCATGCCCACACGCAAAAGATTGTAAGAAAAGCTGACAAAAACACCAACCACCACTTCATATATGAGCGACCGCTTCACAACATGGCGTATTTTTTGAAACAGACCCTGCTTATAGCTTTCTGTTTTACGCGAAGCATGCATGAGCTTCATATTATCGAAATATTCTTGCAGGGCATCACTAAGGCTTAGTTTCGCCACCCTGGTTTTGTGGTTCACTTTATCTCCCACCTTGTAGGCAAGTGCCATAACCAAAATAACTACGGGCAAACAAGAAAACATGGCCAAGCTAAGTTTCACATTAAAACCAAACATCGTTAGCACAATCAAAACACCGGAAATGATACCACCAAAAAGCTGGGGTACCTCGGCCGAAAGCGCGTGTTCTGTGGTAGCCACATCGTTGATGAGAGTACTGGTTAAATCACTGAGGTCTTTTTTACCAAAGTAAGAGAGGGGTAGCTTGCGCAATTTTTCGGCAAGGCCAATTCGCGTGTTCGCGCTCTCGTCATAAGACATATAATAGGATTTAAGATAGTTGATTTTATAGACAATGAAAATCACACCCATCAGCACCATTGCAATGGCCATGAAATAAAAAAAATTTGGGAAATTGGCACTTTCGCCGCGATAAAAACGCAAAAGCATTGCCACTGCGGCAAACAATAAAAAAGTAGGTAGCACAACACTGATGTTGTGCAGCGTTGCCATGATGATGGCAACACCTACCTGTTGACGCCCGCTGGTTGTAAGAGAGAAGGTCTTTTGCAAATATTTAAGCATGTTGCACCTCCCCTGTTTTTTTCGCCTGTATGCGCCACTGCAC
>CAYJIR010000063.1:0-6176 GCA_964370295.1 uncultured Oscillospiraceae bacterium | reverse complement strand
ACTTTCTTGACGGCCTGATCCCAGCAAGGGTTTATTCAGCAGACATTGGTTATAACTTTAAAATATACCTGTGATATTTTAAGGCATTTCATGCGGTTTTCAGAAAGGGATGGTCGTTGTTATGAACAAAAACGCCATGGTCGGATTAAAAATTAAGCAATTGCGAACGAAAAAAAAATGCACCTTAAAACAGCTTAGCGAAGAAACGGGGCTTTCCGTTGGCTTTCTATCACAGCTGGAAAGGGGCCTTTCGTCTATCGCTATAGATTCTTTGGCCAAAATTGCTGATTTGCTGGATGTGAGCTTGGCCAGCTTCTTTGACGAAGAGGACGAAACCCCTTCGCAAAACCCTGTTCTACACGGTTTTTCACGCGAGTATAGCCAGGTGAGCCCACAAATTATACAGTATATGCTGAGCCACAAGGTGGAAGACTTCGAGATTTTGCCCCGTATACTACAGCTGTTGCCCATGGCAAATTCCGAAGATTGCACCTTAGAAATGTATACACACTCCGGCGAGGAATTCATCTATGTGTTGGAGGGTATCATCACCGTAAATATTGCAGACAAACAATATACACTCTACCCCGACGACAGCATTCAAATGCACTCTAAATCTCCGCACAACTGGGTTAACCTCACCAATAAAACAGCCAAAATTCTTACCATTAATTATCCAAACCCCTTTGCCAAGCCCGATGCAGACAGCTGGTCCACACAGGCGATAACACATAATCCTACACTGGATATGCACATAGTGAACGCTCCGTCAACCGATACACCATGAGCACAAAAAAAGCACTTTCCATTCTACTTATAGGCGTTCTCAGTGTGTCTACATCTGCCGTTTGGATACGCTTTAGCAACGCCCCCTCCTCTTCTTTGGCATTTATACGCCTTCTGTGGAGTGTTCTTTTTCTGGCCCCTTTGGCATTTTTTCGCCACAAAACAGAGCTCTTTCAATTGAAGAAAAAAGACATACTTATGTGTGGCTTTAGTGGTTTTTTTCTAGCTCTGCATTTTTTGTTTTATTTTGAAGCCGTCAAGACCACCAGCGTGATCAATGCCACCATCTTAGTTAGTACCAATGTTATTTTCACCGCGTTGGGCAGCATCTTTTTTTTGCGAAAAAAAATCCCATTTATCGCGGCTATTGCCATTGTATGTGCCATGACGGGCAGTGTTATTGTTTCTTTGTCCTCCGGCAATTCCGGCCAAAGCAACTTAATGGGTGACCTTTCCGCCCTTATAGCGGCCGCCTTTTCCTCTGCCTATATGTTATTTGGAAAAAAACAACGTGGACACATGTCTACCACTGTATACACCTTTTGCACCTACAGTAGCTGTTTATTTTTTTTGGGGCTCTATTGTTTGCTTACTTTTTCCCCTGTGTGGAGCCTTGGCCTTCAAGATTGGATGTGCGGCCTTATGTTATGCCTTATCTGCACCTTGGGCGGGCACAATATTCTCTCTTGGAGTTATCGGTATTTTTCGCCCGGTTTTGTTGCCAACACCCTCCTGTTGCAACCCCTTTTCGCCGCAATCTTAGGCTATATTTTCTTCGATGAGAAAGCCATCCCCATGCAATTCTTAGGTGTTCTTTTCATTATTTTTGGCATCTATCTTTATACCAAAGCAGAAACGAAACAGATTTCTTCTTAGCTGGTGTCTACGCAAGTTGAAACCGGACAATGTTGAGGCATTTTTTTTCAAACAAGGCGAAAATGGCCAAAATCAGACGATTGAACACTTGTGTAGACGCTAACTAATAAACATGCTTTTTATACTCTGTGCCGCTAAATCTAAGCTTCAAAAACACCCCGTCTCTTTTTGCAGTGCTCTGCACTGTGTGAGAAACGGGGTGTTTTTTAATGCCCACTGAACAAATAAAAAAGACATATACATATTATAAAATGAATTTTTTGTTTGGAAAAGTGCAAAGGTTTTTCTGTTTTTCGCACAAAAACCTTGCACTTTCGTTTTCGCCTTTTCATTTTAGGGGCGAAAACACAGTGGAAAGCATCAAGGTATGCCCATAAAAGTACTTTTCTGAGCACTTTTATGGCCACCGCATTTTGCGGTGGGGCTGAATAAGCACCCACAGGGGTTTATTCAGCAGGCATTATTTTATTGTTGCAGAATTCTTCTTTTCCCCTGCACCCAATGAAGTTCTTTTTCAAAAACAACTTTTGCCGGAACGGTTAACTTCTCAAGCACAATTTCTTCCTTATGGGCTTCACACTCCACCCGAAGAAGCAGCTCTCCCTCTACCCATTGTGCTTGATAACCATATACCTCTTGGATTGATAAAACACAATCGTCCATGCCATGTATATTTAAGGGTTTTTGTAGGTGTTCTTGTCTCCCCAGCACCCTTCCCAAACGCCTGCCCTGTCTTTGTTCATCGCAAGCACAAGCATGCAACGACGCGATATCGCCGGTTCTATAACGAATCAAGGGCATGGCTTCGTTTTGCAAGCTCGTGACAACCACTTCACCCACACAGCCATCCGGCAGCACCTTCCCTGTTAATGGGTCCACAATTTCCACATAAAAATCGGGTGTTCGAATATGGTGTGCATCTTGCTTTTCACATTGTACTGCCAAACCATACCCCGTCTCGCTGAGCCCATAGTGGGAATACACCTTGCAACGCCACACTTTTTCCACTGTCGCCACCAGCCCTATTGGGATATAATCCGCGCTAAGCAATATGGTTTTAGGCCTTAATTCCGGAAATTTTCTGCACAAATACAAGATATCTGCCGGAAGCCCCACATAACACTGCGTGCCCTGACAAAGTTCTTTTGTTTTCTGCGCATCTTGCAACACACCACAAAAAACAGAGCCTACCCCTATCCTTTCCAGCCCCGCCGCAAGCAAGCTTGCTATGCTGTTTTCCTTTCCGTCAGACATCATGATGGAAACCACTTCCCCCGCCTCCACAATATGCCTCATCCCATTTGCAAAAAAATTGACTGTTCGCTGTAAATCCCCTTGTGTAAAGTAGATTTTTTTCGCCGCCCCCATACTTGCAGAGGTTCTAATGCTTCGAATTCTGGCAATTTCATCGGGGGGAACACAAAGAAAATTTTTCCCTTCCCTTTCTATATCCTTCTCGCTTGTAAAAGGCAATGCTTCAAACCATGCAAAATCTTCCACGGCCCCAAAACACATTTTTTTAAAGTGTTTTGCATAAAACCCACTAAAACCGACCGCCCTTTCTACATTTTGCACAATCATAAACTTTTGCCATCTTACTATATCATTTGTCCTGCACTTTTCCAAAGCCCAGCTGTCCACATGCATTTCATCACCTCCATAACCTATCAGATACTTCCTTCATCGTTTGCACTAGGGGGGCTCCGTCTTGAAAATACGCTTGTTTTTTTCTAACCGGTAAAGGCTTGCATCCTATTCTACCGTAATCTAGGTAAAAAAATCGCAACGAGTGAAGAAAGAAAAAGAAACCACGAAAAGCCAAAATTCTGTTTGACAATTGTGTAAAACAGAACCTTGGCTTTTGGCAAGCCTTATGTGACGCGTCCTTATTTAATCATGATTTCTAAGCTTAAACCGTGAAACCAGTTCTTTCATGGTGGCCGCCTGTCCAAACAGTTCCTCACTGCCGGCAGCAGAGCGGCTGCTGGTTTCTGCATTTTGTTGCACCACGTCGGAAATCCTTTCGAGGTTATCGGCAATTTCGTGCAACAGCACACCCTCTTCCTGCACAGTAGCTGAAACATTTTTGATGTCAAAAGCCATTTTGGTGGTCATGGCATTGATATTTTCCATCGATGTCATCGTAACTTCGGCACTATCATTCACTATGGAAATGGAAGATACGGTCTCTTCAATGAGAGAGGCGGTGATTTTAGAAGCTTCCGCCGATTTCACCGCTAAATTGCGTACCTCGTCGGCCACCACGGCAAAGCCTTTTCCGGCGGTTCCGGCCCTGGCAGCCTCTACGGCAGCATTGAGTGCCAACACATTTGTTTGGAAAGCGATGTCTTCTATGGTCTTAATAATTTCCCCAATTTTAGAGGATTTAACAGTTACCTCGTTGATTTCCGTCATCAAGGTTTGCATTTGAGCATAGGTTTGTTGCAGTTCTTGTTCTGTGCAGCTGGTGTCTTTTGTGATTTGGCCCAGGTTCTCTTCGGTGGCATCAAACTGTGTTTGCATCACATTCATCGAAGAGGACAAAGAATCCATGGCTGCTTCTTGGCTAGCAGAACCCTGTGCCAAATTTTGCGCCACCTCTGCAATTTCGGCCGCACCGGAGGAAACCTGCGAGGACGCCACGTCAATTTCAGACAATGTGGCGGAAATGTGCACGGCCAAGGCATCCAGAGCAATGTTCAAAACATCATTTTCAGAACGAAGTTGAATGATGAAGTCTAAATTGCCCAAAGCAATTTTTTGCATGGCGTTTACACTGTCGCCGATGCTATCATTCATCATTTCAAAATTTTCAATCAGCATGCCGGTTTCCTGATTATCCGGCACTGCATTTTTCATAAATTCGTTTTTCTTTTTTGAAGTGTCTCCAATGGCAAGACTCTTTGCCCAATTGGTTACCTTCACAAGTGGATCTGCAATTTTAGCAGCCATTCTGTAGCTTACTGCACTGGCCACAGCGGCTGTTAACAAGGTGATGACAACAAGGGAAATGAGAATGTAAAACAAGGTTCGGAAACTTTGGCTTACAGGAACCACCGTGCATATCGAAAGCCCGGCAAAGCCCACCGGTTCGTATTGAACCATGGAGAGTACACCGTCCACCATGGTGATGGCATGGCCACTGGCACCCGAGGTCATGTTTTGCACAAGCTCGTGAAATCCAGAGCTCATGGCATTTATATAGGCAAGAGAATCGGCGTCGTCTGCATCGGGGGAAAGCCAATTTTGTTGCAACACAAGGTCATCGTTGGGGTGTGCAGAGACCGTTCCATCCGGGTTGAGCATAAAGGAATAGCTGCCGGTATATGCCTGCTCCATATTGATGATTTCAGATAGATATTCTAAGCGCAAAAAACCAACCAAAACCCCCACTTTTACCCCGTCTTCGTAAATAGGTGTGCCAATGCCCAAAATGCGTCTGCCCGTACTGTTAGAAAAAGTGGGCTGCGACACCACAGTGCTTTCTTGCTCCCACGGCACAGTATAGTAGCTTTTGTCTCCAATGGAAACTCCGCGGCTATCCGGCCCTTCTGTGTGGGCAATGTTGTTGGTGGTTTCGTCTGCCAGCAAAAAATGCGACCAAACGCCTTCATCCTCTGCCATGTACTCCTGCAAATACGGCTCTGCCAAATCAGGGTCCATGGAGGTGATGGCTTGGTTTTGCGCATGAATTTCCACAGCACTCACATATTTGGAAATCCGTTCGTTGATGTTGGCGGCCATTAAATGGCTCTCGGTTTCCATTTGCGAAATGGCATCTTGAGAGATAGACAAATAGGTGATAATGGCCACAATGCCCATACCGATAAGCAAGGGAAGGAGAAATGCCAAAATAGATTTGCGCATGATCACGAGCTTGATAGAGCTTGTGTTTTTTGATTTCATAGCTAGAACCTCTCTTGTGTGCTTGGAATAACAGATTTATGTATCAATTCTATGTTACCATGGTTTTTTAAAAAAAGGCAAGCCGTGCCTTTGAATGTTTGAATTTTCGTGGAAATAAATAAAATATGCAAAAAAAACCGGCCATTTCACAACAAAAAAGTATGATACTGCCCCGATGGAGGAAGCCGGCTCAAAACAAGCACTCGTAAGACCTACTCGATTGATGGTGCGAGAAGAGCAAGTTATTTCGTTTCATGCAAGATCGTGTCGACACAAGTTGAAACCGGATCATTTTGAATCACTTTTTTCAAACAGGGCAAAAAAGCTCACACTCCTTTGTGGAATGTGAGCTTTTTGGGGTAGAATTAAGTAGAAGAACCTCCAAAACCCAATGATAGAATACCCGATGCAAACATCGGCTAGTACACCCCGGTTTGCGGTGAAAGCATGGTGGTTGCACCGGCACTGCTTGCGTCTGTGGACGGCAAACCCCACACGGCATATAGGGTGATGCTTTCGTAAATGGGTGTTTCGGGGCTAAGCGGATATCCGTCTCTTGTGGTGGACCAGCCAAGGAAGCTCTTCCCTGTAGGGATGCCAACTGTTAT
>CAYJIR010000062.1:0-6509 GCA_964370295.1 uncultured Oscillospiraceae bacterium | reverse complement strand
TATTGTTGTGCATGTATTCTAAGACTGACGTGTTTAATGCTACACCAGCAACAAAAGCTAACACAATAGATGCGAATATGCCCAGAATGGTGATGTAGTTTCGCTCAGACTCTTTTGTCCTATTTTCTGTGTTTTCCACTTTGCGCAAGATATCATCAGACAACACAGTTAAATTTTTGATTTCATCGGCAAATCTGTCTCCCTTTTGTTCGACAAGACTTGATTGTTGCATTGCAAGGTTAATATGGTCATAGAGCTTAATTATGGAGACATTTTCAGGGTTTTCGGAATACATTGCGGCTAAATTCCCACGAATATTGTCCAGCTGTTTGTCGGTTGCGTAGAAAATATAAAGGGAAATCGGTGAATATAAAAATCTGTCATATGGTGTCAATAGTTCTTTTAGCTTTTGCTCGCAATCCGCCGTTTCGAAATTGTCTGACGATAAAAGTTCCATCATATTTCGATAGTTTTCTTCATTTTTTTCCAATGTGGCTCTGCTTTTTTGTGACGAACCTTGACCTTCACTTACTTCTTTGTTTGAATCGATTAATTGTTGAAGATATGTTCTTTTAAACTTATTACTCTTGTTACTATTGAAATTGAATATATTATCCATACTGACGGCCTCGTAGTTATTTAATAATATTTAAGCCAACTCATGAACAAACCTTTGGATGGATTCATTTGATATTATGTCGGATTCTGGTGTTTGATATGCGTCTTTCCAGGGGCTTTGCCTATGAGAAAAATCAACCAGTGAATTTGTACTTAGATTTCTCAATGAATCAAGAACCTGCTCAATAGCTATACGGTCTTCTTCGTTAGGAATCAATGAATGTGAATTCACAATAGATTCTTGTATAATACTAAGTGAGCCAAAAAATTTGTATCGCTCATAGACTTCAACAACTACAGGACCATATTTCCAAGCTCTTAACTCTTCATTAAAGCAAGGACGCCCAAAGGCTCCCCAAAAATATACTTGAATGAAATAAAGAAGTTTTTGCAAACGGAGATTTGTAACGGGTTTTCCATTCTTATTTTCATAATGAATAATATATTTGCATACATCATAAATATTATTTTGAGCGCTCATTGTGTCTCACTCCTATCATTTTCAATTTTTGTTTTTGAATTGTGGCAGGGTTTAGTTTTAAGTGGATGAGTTTTAAAATCATTAAAAAACAATAAGACCCTGACATGGTACGCATCGCTGAGTGGCGTGTCGGGTTGTGTATGTATTGTACCACATATAGTCAATATGTTTCAATAAGAAATCGTACGAAACCGCAAAATATCACTTATATGTCATAATATTTCAGTGTGGAAAGGAGCCACCCATGCCAATTTACAAGGACGGCAAAAACAAGAACGCCGACGGACTACAGCGGTACAGGGTGCGCATAAATTACACTGATGGGCAAGGGCAACACAAGCAGCTTACGCGCATCACGCATGGGCTACAACAAGCCAAACAGCTTGAAATGCTCTTGCAAGCAGAAAGAAAAGAGCCTGCTCACGGCATGACCATACAGGTTCTCTTTGAATTGTATCTATCTGCAAAGCGGCATGAAGTAAGGGAAACTAGCCTACAAAAAATCACCGTCACGTTTGAACATCACATATTACCATTTATGGGCGAGGTGAAGACCGAAAAGGTGGATGTGAAGCTATTACAGGGATGGAAAAGCTACATCAACGAAAAACCCCTGCAAATTCAGACAAAGCAAACGATATACAGCAAGCTTCGTGCGTTTCTTAATTGGTGCGTAAAAGGTGAATACATAGTTGCGAACCCATTAAATAAAGTGTATAATTTTAAGGATGCTTACGAAACCCCCAAAGCAGACAAGATGAAATACTACACGGCAGAGCAGTACAAGGCATATATTGCCGCCGCTTTGTCAGAAGCAGAACGTACAAACAACTTTGATTTCTATGTGTTTTTTAATTTGGCATTTTATACCGGAATGCGAAAAGGCGAAATCCATGCCTTAAAATGGTCGGACATCGAAGGGAACAAAATAAACGTGCGTCGCTCTATTGCTCAAAAGCTAAAAGGTGAGGACAGGGAAACCCCACCAAAAAACAAAACATCATACAGAACGCTACAAGCTCCTAGAGCATTAATGAATGTGCTAGAGGCACAGAGACTAAGGCATAGGGCTTTGACGGATAGCATTGATGAATTACGCGTGTGCGGTGGCGATAGATGCTTGCGCGATACAACTATTGACCACAGTAACAGGGCATATGCCACCGCCGCTGGTTTGCCGAGGATAGCTATACATGACTTTCGACATTCTCACGCATCACTTCTCGCCAATGCAGGAATAAACATACAAGAGGTTGCGCGCCGCCTGGGCCATGCTAAAATAGAGCAAACGTGGAATACTTACAGTCATTTATATCCACAAGAAGAGGAAAGGGCCTTGCAAGTCCTCGATAACATATAGCCTACACGAATTTTACACGAAAAAACCGAAAACAGGAAAAAACTGAGTGCAAAGTGTTGGTGTTAAATGGTTCAAAATGTGCGGTAAACGGCGGTTTGTACGTTGTTTTTGATAATTTATGGGTCGTTAGTGGAGTGGTGGTCTAGTTCCTGCCAGGCCAACCAGAAAAAACGTTGAACCCACTATATGGTTGGGTTCAACGTTTTTTCTTAATAAAATCCCTGTGCTATGAAGAAGTTGTAGCAAAGGGATACAATAAAAGGAGCTGTCAGTTATGAAAAAAAGAGTAATTTTATGCTTATCACTTTGCCTATCTGTCTTGTTAGCTGCCTGTGGAAGTACTTCTTTGCAAGAAACATCCGTACCTGCCGCAAGCTCGACGGCTATGTCACAAACAGAGGATACAGCCGCGACCCAAGAGGCAGAAACCATCCAAAACACGGCTGTTTTATACGCGGATTTTACGTTTGGTGGGGCAACGGTTGGAGACAATATTGTGCGACAATACGATATGCCGTATGAGGGTGAATTGACGGTAGAAATGTTGGCACACGGTTTAAGTGAGCTTACCGGCCTTGACTTTTTCATCAACAGTGCATCTGTAGAAGGGGACAGTGTTACGATAGACTGGGCATCCAACTCGACTTTGATTGCCAACTTAGACGACAGAGTACAAAAAGAAGAATTTCATATGTTCGATTCAGAGAGTATGCGCTGGTTTATGATGGATAGCATGTGGCAAACGCTCATTCAAAACTTAGACGTGCAAAATGTGTATTATACGCAAGACGGTGGAAACGAACTGGTGTTTGAGGAGCTCTCGCCGGTTAATGTGTTCCCTAAAGATATGCCTTATAGCGGTAGTGTGTACTATTTCGCTGCAGAATAAACTTTACTATTCGTGATTTTTATTATGAAAAACGACCCCAAAAATCCAAACATTTCTTGTAATGTATAGATTTTAAAGGGTCGTTTTATAAAGAAATGCTTGTATGGGGATGCACTTTGTTTTATATCGGCAAACAATATATAAAGTGGCATCAGCCGCATAGCGGCACACATTTGCGCAGTGCAAAGAAAACTCTATAGTAGGCCATATACCCGTGACATAGGGGCAATGTAAGGAGAAAACATATGACGGCACAGACTACAAATTATCAATGCCCCACGTGCACGGGGCCGCTGCATTTTAACAGTGCAGACGGAAATTTACATTGCGAATATTGCAGCAGTAGTTTTTCGGTTTCCGAAATAGAAGCGTTGTACGCCGCAAAAACCAATGCGGCTGCCGAGGCCATGCAGGCCCAAGCGGCACAAGAAAGCCAAAGCGAGCCGGGGGCGGCCGCCGTATTACAGGATGTCCAAGCGGCCGAACAAGCAGAACAAAGTGCTTGGGGGTGCGACAAGCTCACCGGAGACTGGGGGCAAG
Organism: uncultured Oscillospiraceae bacterium; assembly: GCA_964370295.1. GTDB lineage: Bacteria > Bacillota > Clostridia > Oscillospirales > Ruminococcaceae > JAAYCI01. Next base: position 2,621 of record CAYJIR010000062.1, on the reverse strand, counting down.
AGGCTGTGCACATGCGTGTGTATAGCTGCCCTTCCTGTGCGGCCGAAATTTTATGCGATGAAACCACAGCGGCCACCAGTTGTCTATATTGTGGCAATCCCACGGTGGTGCCGGGGCAATTTGCAGGTGTATTAAAGCCGGACTATGTGTTGCCGTTTCGTTTAGACAAACAGGCGGCTATGCAGGCTTTGAAAAAGCATTGTGAGAAAAAATTGTTTTTGCCAAAGTTTTTTGCTAAAGAGGCCCATGTGGAAGAAATTAAGGGGGTGTATGTGCCGTTTTGGTTGTTTGACGGCACGGCACACACAGACGTACAGTATAATGCAGGAAAAAGTAGTTCTCATGTTGTGGGAGACTATCGTATCACAACGACGCATCACTACAAGGTGCGCAGGGCCGGTACAGTAAGCTTTCAAGACATACCTGTGGACGCTTCCAGCAAGATGCCAAATGATTATATGGAATCGATAGAACCGTTCGACTATACACAGCTAGCACCCTTTCAAATGGCATATATGCCGGGATATTTGGCCGACAAATATGATGTAACCGCAGAAATGTGCGGAAAACGTGCCGATGAAAGAGCCCAAGATTCCACTTTGGATGTGATGCGTAGTAGTGTGGTAGGCTACACACAGTGCACACAAGTTGGGCACAACACCCAGTTGCAAAGGGGTGATGTTCACTATGCCATGGCGCCGGTATGGCTTTTAACAACACGCTGGAGAGGCAAGGTGTATTTGTTTGCAATGAATGGGCAAACCGGAAAATTTGTGGGTGATTTACCTTGTTCCAGAGGGCGTTTTTGGGCGTATACGACCTTGGTTACGCTAGGCTTATCGGCACTGGGGTCGTTTATATGGTTTATCATTTTATAGAGGGGGTGTTTGACATCAAAATAAAAATTACAGTTTTTTTGGTGCTATTGCTTTTCATGACTGCAACGCTGCCCGTGTTTGCTGTGGCGACAAACTTGCCGCAGGGTGTCTCGTTGTCCCATGATGAATTTGCCCGTGCAAAAGCTACATCGGCAGAAAAAGAAAAGGAAAAACTACAAGAGAGCCACAGCGCAGTGGCCCCCTTAGAAGATATTGACATAGGGTATGTGATGGATACGGCCGATCTGCTAAGCCCTCAAGAAGAGCAGAGTCTTTTGCAAGAGGCAAGCCAACTGGTACAAGACGAAGAAATCGCCGTGTACATTTTAACTGTGGAAGATTACAGAAGCTTGTCTGATGGCACGCCTTATCAAGTGGCCACACAATTTTTTGAAGAGAATAATTTAGGCGCGGGAGAAGAGAGAAACGGTGTTTTGCTAATGCTGAGCATGGCTGCAAGAGACTATGCCTATATTGTGCACGGGAAAAGAGCAAATGCAATTTTCGATGAAGATAAGCAAATTGATATAGAAGGTGAATTTTTAGAAGAATTTGCAGATAACGATTGGTATAATGGGTTTTCGGTGTTCATAAGTGAGACTTCGTTTACCATAACATATGGCTGGCTAAGCACTTTATTGCAATTTTTGCTGATCGTGGTGGGCGCGTTTGGGCTGGCATTGATTTCGGCTTTTGCCGTGCGCTCTCGGCTTAAAAGTGTTAAAATGCAAAGTGGCGCCGGCACGTATATACAGCCCGGTGGTGTTAATATGCAGGTGAGGGAAGATGTGTTTACACATACCACCGAAACGCGCACCAGAATCAAAAAAGAAAGCAGTGGCAGTGGCGGCGGTGGCGGTGGCGGTGGCAGAAGTTTTAGTGGCGGGGGTTTCTCTGGCCGAAGTGGCAAGTTCTAGCATCGCTGTGTATCGTATGTTTTCTGCGTGTCAGATTAGGTGCCGCTTTTAATCCATAAGTTCTAAGCCGCCCCACTCTACAACGGTAAAACCTTGTCTTGTGAAAGGTTGTAGGCAGGGTTCTTCTATGGATATCTCCTCTTCCAGTGCCTTAAAAACCATGAAGACTCTTAACATGGAATCTGGCTGTGGATCAATATGAAGTGCAGCCTGCTGGGTGTAGGCCTCTTCTTGGAATGTGATTAAATTATAGGGATTGTCCTTCATGCGTGGCAGCCAGTATACGATAAATTCGTTGTATTCGCGTGGAGTAAGGCCCATATAGGCAAGCGTTTCTCTTAAAAAGGCCTCGGTTTCACTGCCTTTTATCACAAAGCCGTGGCTCATGTCATAATTTTGTGTGTGTGCATAACCGTCCCAAAACAGGTAAGAATACTCGCGGCCATTGCAAATCAAGGTGCCATCGGGCTGGGCAGTCACGTGCCAGCCGTTTTCGTAGGCTGGGTATGTGAAAGCGAGAGTGCCTTGAAAATCCAGGTGCACCGAAACATCGCTTACTTGTTGTGGGTAGAGGTAAATCACCGGTTTTTCCGTTAACGGTGGCTCTTCGGATGGCGCGGTTGTTTTAGAGCTGCATCCAAACAATGAAATTAAAAATATAACAAGAATAAGGCTTACAATTGTCTTTTTCATACAGTGCTCTCCCTGTGTTAATTTTGGTAATGTGATGATACAATGATGGGATCATACAATAGAGGGAATAGTAAAAAAGGCACAATCCGAAGACTGTGCCTTTGGCTCCCCAAGTTGGACTTGAACCAACGAC
>CAYJIR010000061.1:0-6785 GCA_964370295.1 uncultured Oscillospiraceae bacterium | reverse complement strand
CTTGCGCCTGATTTTTTGGAAACACAGCTTCAGTTTTGCGAAGAATACAATTTAGATATATCCTGTTGCGCGGTAGATTTTATTAATGAAAACGGTGAGGCGGTAGGGCATCGTTCTGTGGCGAAAAAGACACTTATAATAGACAAAAGTCGATTTATTGAGCTTTTTCCTCACTATTTAGGTGCAATGCGCCCAATATGGGGCAAGCTGTTTAAAACAAGCCTTTTTGAAGAACACATGTGGGATGATTTTCCCCTTTCCGACACTTACGGAGGATATGGAGGCGATACCAAAGTTTCTCTGGAGCTTTTAAAAAGGGCCTCTAAGGTTGGTTTTCATCCAAAAGTGGGGTATTATTATTTTGCTTGGAGTCAAAGCGTAAGCCATAAATGGACAAAAGGACGAGAGCATAGCCCGGAATTTTTTTATCATATGCTCTATGATTTTTACAAGCATTTTGGCGAACCCCTCTCCCCTAAAAGTTTCCATACAATTTGTGTTTTTCACTTGGGTTCGCTCATTGATATGTTACCGCTAATTCAAAACTTACCCATTACCACAGAGGAAAAACTAGAGAAACTTTTTTCTGTCTTTGCAAGTCCTCTCATCAAACAATCTGTGGATGAGGTTGTCCGTTCCGAATTGAATGATTCAAACGTGCTGAGAGATGTGCGGCGTTTGTTTGCAAAGCTCCTGTTATCCACATGGTTTTGCACGCAGATTCCTGCCTATCGAGACCAACTATTTGATATATTTCTAACACTTTATCCTCACTATGCCTCTATTGAAAACCAAGAACTTCTTAAAATGGCACTGGACGATGGTGCCCTCTTTTCTGTTTTAATTGACGAGGCCAAACCACAAGAGGCCGACAAGCAGCTCTTTACACTTTGGAAGAAAAAGCATAAAAGAGAACCTGATTATGTGAAATTTGTTTCTTTGTTTAGCAAGAATGTGCTTTTTAAGTTTGTGACCCAAAACTGTGGCAGTGATGAATTTTTGCGCAACAATCCAAAGTTTCTCATCCATATTTTTGAAAATAACATGGAAAAGGCCATCGAATATATAGATGTGAAACTATCAAATAACAGCAACGATAGCCTGTTTTATGCGGACATTTTAATCAATTTGGCTGCAAAAGAGAATGCGCAAGATTTATTCATTCAGGCCATGCTTATTAAAGCCAATTTGCTAAAAACTTTTGGGGACGAAATAAGTTATACTCAAATCTTAGAAGAACTGGCCGAGATGGGTATTGTAGAGTAAACTTCGGAGGGCTACTATGGGAAAAAATTTTGGCTGGCCTGTAACCGTTTTTTTATATGAGGATTATCTGCGTTTGCTTCAGTGTATCCAAAATAACAAGCCTGTATTCGACGAAAAGGAGCTTGTTGTTTTTGGCGCCGGAATTAGGGGTAGTGTCTTTTGCAGACTTCTGCATGATATGGGTTATAAAGACTTTACTTTTGTAGACAACAACACGGAAAAATGGGGCGGATACGTCACCCATGCTCAACACAGCATTCACGCACCGGAAACCTTGTTGCACAACAGCGAAAACAAAGTGGTTCTTGTCTCTATCGAAAATATCGAAAGTGTTTTCTCGCAGCTATTATCTTACGGCTACAAAGAAAACGAGAACCTTTTTTTCGTCATGACAAATATATATCACGATTATATCAAAGAAATGCAGCGTCCCTACAGCGGAAATACTTTGCTGATGGGCGATTGTGGTTTTTCTCAAATTTCAATCACAGACACAAACCAAAAATCTCTTGGTGCCATGCTAAAAGAAGAAATTGGTGAAGAGCATATAAAAGTGCTTGGCATGCATGGCATGGGTATGCGTTCGTTTTATCACATCATAAAACAATTGATAGTGTTGGGGCAAATTCCAAAAAAACTTTTGCTTATGACGAATTTTGAAGTGTTTACAAAAATGCATCACCTTTTGCCCCGCACACAGCATGCACAGCTTTTTTCAGAGATGGCATGCAGTTTTGAGACGGTAGACAAGGAGCTCTATGAATATGTTCAAATTACTCAAAGCCGCAGCAGCCAAATTTATGGGGAAGCCATACAATATAGCGAGGAAAATGTAGACAACAATGCAAGGCTCTTTATCAAAATGAATTATATGTACAAATTTTCGAACAAAACTGAGGATGCCGAATATTTTGTTAAAATTATGCAAGTGTGCAAAGAAAAAGGGATAAAGCTAATTCCCTTTATCCCGCCGGTCAACTATGAGTTTGCCGAGCAATGCTACAGCGAATTTCGCACAAAATATGATGCGAATTTCCTTGCCTTAACTTCTTTGATTACAAAATATGGCTTTGATTATTTGGATACCAGCTATTGTGTGAAAGCCTGCCAGTTTGCCGATTTGAAAACCATAGATGAAACTTGTAATTATCAAGGGCGTCTCATTATCTTTGAAAAAATTGCCGATAAACTGAAAAATAGCACCCGCTGAAAAGAGGGAGGATCAATAGCGTGGAAGCATCCCCATCGCAAATCCCAAGAAATAAATGTTTTTTACCAGACGCCATACCGCTAAATACTCCATTTACCGTGATGGTTTCTCCCACCGATTTTTGCAATTTCAAGTGTGATTTCTGTATCTATCACCGTAAGGGGGCAACTTTTTTTAAAGAAAGCGGCAAAAAGGAAATGTCGTTTTCTCTTTTTACGCACCTCGTCGAGCAACTGGAAGAGTTTCCACAGCAAATTAAATTGTTGTCGTTCGATGATTATGGAGAACCCACCTTAAATGCAAAGCTACCGGATATGATTTCGTATGCCCGTAAAAGAAACATCGCAAAGGAAATCACTTTGGTAACAAATGGTTCTATGCTTACACCAAAGCTTAATCAAGAACTGGTAGCTGCCGGTCTGGACAGCATAAAAATATCTGTAGAGGCATTGTCTGCCGAAGGGTATTATCATTTATGTAAATATAACCTTGATTTTTCTGCGTTTGTCGGCAACATTGCCGACTTGTACAAAAGAAAAGCAAACATGAAAATTTTCATAAAAATGATAGATAGTTTACTAGAAAACACTCAAGAAGGCAAAAAGCAACAACAATTCTTTTTGGATACATTTGGCAATTATTGTGATTACATTGATATTGAACATGAGATTCCACACGAACCAAACGGCAGTAAAAACCTTCTAAGCATAGCAGGAAAACAGATTGAGTCTAAAAAAATATGCCCACACTTGTACTATTATTTGTCCATCACACCAAACGGGGACATCTATCCCTGCTCTCGCGGCAAACGCAGTGGCTATTTTCTTGGTAATTTAAACCGAATTTCCTTGCTACAGGCATGGAACGGAGAACAATTGTTGGAATTGCGAAAAATCTTGTTGAAAGATACGGGATTTGATGCTTCCGCTTGTGCCAAATGTGAGTATTTAAGCTATACCATTGCCGATAATTTAGACGCTTACCGTGATAAAATACGAAAAAACTTGAATAAGATATAGTGTCTTTGAAAATAGAACTTCCTATACCGTATACTTCGACTCCACCAGCGGGGCCACCTTTTTGTAGGCCTCGCCTTCTTTTAGTTGCCTTACGCTTGGATCTTGCGGGGCAAATTGCGCCAAAAGTACTTTCACCTGCGCGGCAAGCTCTACCATTTCAGCGGCAGGAAATGCGGCAAGGCGGTTTTTTTTATCGGACAAATGCATGATGAAATGCTTCATTTGTGGAACAGCGCGGACACCCTCTTGCAATAATTTCACAAAGGTCAACTCCTCATTCTCCTCCAAGGCTTTTTTGCCCGACAGCAACAGCAAGGCGAACTGTTGCACGCTTGGTAAAACACCCCACTCACTTTTAGTTTGCAGAAAATCCGGATGATACATTCGCGTGCTCAACAGGTCTGCCATGCGCACAAACAAACGGCAAAGGGCATTCCACTCATCTGTTGTGTGCCCCTCTTTTTGCAGTACCAGGGCACAATAATCCAGCACAAAACGCACCTGCAGCAGAGATTTCTCCCCTTGCAAGGCACCTGCCCAGGAAAGCAGGATGTCGGCAGTGTTGCTTTGCATGGCAAAAAAGATGGACATTTTTTGCAAATTATCGATACCTTGTTCATAGAAAGAATCGGGGAGAGGGCAACGGCATTCAAGAGCATGATATGCGGCCAACGGCGAAAGCTTCTGCCAATCCTCCACTTGTTCAATCAAAGTCTGTATTTGTACGGCCTCTGTAGCTCGCATAATTTGTACACTCAGGCGCACTTCCCCCATAGCGGTTTCAAAAATACGTAGGGAGTCCATTTCTGTGCCTTTGGCCAGCTCATTTGTAAGCAACTGGATTACCAAGTCATAGGCGCTCTTTTTACTGTTTTCCTCCTCGCACATGTCCAGTGCGGCAAATAGAACGGCCGCCTGTTCTGGCACCCAAGGAGCAGCGCCCATGGTCAAGAGAAGGCAGATATAATATTGAAACAAATGTTCGTATTGAAAAAGTGAAGAAAGCGGAAGGTTTTGCAGGTGTTTTTTTACAGATTTCTCCTCTCCGGTTTCAAAAAGACAACGCGCCAAAAGCAATTGTTGACCCAAACGCTCTTTGAGATAGATGCAACTGGAGGAAGAAATAATAAAGCTGCTTGCCTCATATTCTCCCATGTCGTACATTTGAATGGCTTTTTCATATTGCCTACAGTAAAACAACGCTTTTTCATATTCTTTTTTACCCTCGTAATATCGCGAGGCAAAGAAACTGATGTCGCACAAATATAGGAAATGCGTATCGATTTGTGATAAAACAGACTGCAAAAGGGGAAAGACACGCTCCTCTTGCCACAAAAACCAGCACGCAATAATGCGGCAAGTTAAAGTTTTTTCTGCCGTATTGAGGGTTTTGTCTTTTTTGCTTTGTAAATATCGATAACCAAGCTCACAGTAATGTTTGCGGCTTTTCATGTCATGGGTAGATTCAATGAGTTGCACGTAAAGAATCGGGTCGTTTTCTCCGCCATCGGCCAATTTTTGCTCCAGCAACTGTTGGTTGCGATCGCACTTTTCTTTATGGTGTTTTTTTTCCTCTTGTGTTCTTTGGGCATAGCCGTCGTGGTGCAATATCACAGAGGGCAAACGACCAGATACGTTTTCCTTACTCAATGGGATGGCCTCGTGAATGCTACCCTTGTATCGAAAGCCGCGGTTGAGGCGAAACAAGCGAAGTGCCTCAAAGTCTGTGCAGTCGTTTTCTTTCATTTCTCGCGAATTGTAATTACGAACAATAATATTCACGATTTCAAATTTTCTCTGAGAATCACCTTTTAAAAAGGTATATAGATCTTCAATGTTTTCATCCAAAATCTCATCGGCATCCACCATGAGACACCATGTACCGCTACAACGGTCTATAACGGCATTGCGTGCGGCAGAGAAATCGTTTATCCATTCAAAATCAAACAAAATATCGGCATATTCAGCCGCTATTTCGCGTGTGCCGTCGCTAGATCCGGTGTCTGCAATCACAAGTTCGCAAGCAATGGCTTTGCGCAGCGGAGATAAGGCACGTAAACAGCGTTCGATAGTGCGTATTTCGTCTTTTACAATCAAGCCAATAGAAAGCACGGGACTTTTTTGCTTTGCCATAGTCGATATTTCCCCCATTGTTGTTTTCTTTAGTATACCTATTTTTTACAGACAAGGCAAATGTTAGAGCTTATGTAAAAGATACAAGAAAATCCCAGATAAAAAAATCACCTCATTTCAAATAAAATAGTGAGAGTTATAAGGTGGTGTCATCAACAGTGTTTAGTTGGCCCATTTTGGCATTTTTCCGCCAGACAGCACCGAAAAATCTTGAACTTCATGAAGGAGTTCGGCGACTTTCCGGTGCTGTCTGATATCAAAATTGTCTCGATTCAACTACTGATGGCACCACCCAAGTTCTTGCTGTGTGTGTGGGCCGATTGTGGGGCATCACCTAATGTTGCATTTAGAATAAAAACCATCGGAATATACACAAGTGAGCTGCCCCCGTTTTTTTATGATATCTGCACGCACTTCATCTTCATCTGCCGGACGCACCGGCTCATATCGATAGGCCGTCCGGTTTACCTCTAACACCCGGCAAGCTCGACGCTCTCCAACGCCATGGCTCTCCATTGCGTAGACAGCAGCCGCTCTTCGCTTGACCGGGCTTAGAAGTTTTTTGAGTTTACATCCTTCAATATAGCAATGTCTAGCGCCTGTTCAGCCACCAGCTTTTTCAGCCGAGCATTCTCTTTCTCTAGCTGTTTCATCTGTCAACGCCGATTTAATTTTGCATGAATATGGCGATTAAATTTTGTAGTTATTTGGCAGAGATGAAAGCTAAAAAATCAGGTCTTCGCTTCAAAAAGTGTGTTAACAATCTGCTGCTTTTGTTTCATGAGTTCATGGCGTTCTTTTAGACGGTAGATTTCGCCCTTGATGTTGATGACGGTGCAGTGGTGCAGGACCCGGTTTAAGACGGCGGAGGCGATGGTAACATCGGAAAAGATGTCATTCCATTGAGAAAAGGGCCTGTTAGAAGTGAAAAAGCGGCTCGCGGTTGCGGTGCATCGTGCTGACGAGCGTTGCCACATCTTCGAGATTGCTTTGCGCGGTGATGGTCTCTTGCATATTGTTGCCGGAGGTGCCGAGACGGTTTTTGTTTGTGGCATTGTGGATGATTTTCCGCTCTTCATGCGCCGACACTTGCCGTGTGTAAATGCGCAAAGTCACGCCGTCTTTTTCGCCGAGGTGGCGCAAAATGGCCTGCTCAT
>CAYJIR010000060.1:0-7017 GCA_964370295.1 uncultured Oscillospiraceae bacterium | reverse complement strand
TTTTATTATAACATAACAATAACTATCAGGGAACTACAACATTTTTACGTTGTTAAAGAACAAATAAAAAATTATACCATACCAATAACTATCAGGGAACTACAACCGAATACCCCGAGCCTCTCACGGTTCGCAGATTATACCATACCAAGAACTATCAGGGAACTACAACCTAATTTTCCCAAGGGGGCTTGTTCATTTCATTATACCATACCAAGAACTATCAGGGAACTACAACGCCGTAAACCGTGCAGGAGCAAGCGAAGAAATTATACCATACCAAGAACTATCAGGGAACTACAACCTGGGCAAGCCTAATAGCTTCCCTTCCTCAATTATACCATACCAAGAACTATCAGGGAACTACAACAGGAAAATCATTGAACAGTACGGCGTGACCATTATACCATACCAAGAAATATCAGGGTAATACAAAGGGGTTTTAGTTTCTACAAGATCACTGCCGATTATACCATACCAAGAACTATCAGGGAAATAAAACCAACTGTTTGTAGACCAGTGCCCAATCTCGAATTATACCATACCAAGAACTATCAGGGAACTACAACCTCTAGCGGCTTTTTATAATATCTGGGCTTATTATACCATACCAAGAACTATCAGGGAACTACAACGACATCCAAGCGTGGGAGGACAAGAACGGAATTATACCATACCAAGAACTATCAGGGAACTACAACCAATCAAACTAAACACTATATAGACAATACATTATACCATACCAAGAACTATCAGGGAACTACAACTGGAAACCCGCAATTCCAAAGAAGCTATCAATTATACCATACCAAGAACTATCAGGGAACTACAACCTGTTTGTCTTGCCTTGGTGTGTTTCATTGATTATACCATACCAAGAACTATCAGGGAACTACAACGCTAAGCACTTGCACCTCGATGTGAAGGTGATTATACCATACCAAGAACTATCAGGGAACTACAACCAAAAAAACAATGGCCTTGCGAGCAATAGGATTATACCATACCAAGAACTATCAGGGAACTACAACGATATTTGGGATAGGGCAACGGTGGATAGGATTATACCATACCAAGAACTATCAGGGAACTACAACTCGCCAACATCTGTTGTGTAAGTAACATCTATTATACCATACCAAGAACTATCAGGGAACTACAACTGTGGGCTCGATGCGGTGGCCCAAGCATAAAGTTTTTGGGCTGAGTAACAGGGGCTGTTCACTATTATGGCAAACTGAAAAAGAAGATATGACATATCTTTAACGATAAACTAAGATGTTTTTCACAAGAAAACCACACAAAAAGAAAAAAAGTATGCATTATGACTAAAAAAGGATGTAAATTATTGGTTTGATTGTAGAAATGTGTTTTTTAGTGTTGACAAGGATTTGCACAGGTGTTATTGTGAGGCTACCAAAGGGAAAACAGAAGCCAAATAAAGACAAGGGGTTTGCACATAATTATACAGAAATGCGCTGTTTTTAGTCTTATTCTAGAGCAAAATTGAATAAGATATATTTTTTTCAAATCTACTTTAACGATAAAGTAAAATGCAAAAATAAAGTGTTTGTAAAGTGGATGTAAAGTAAAAGTGAGGAAAAACAGATGGTGACGATTAAAGAGATTGCAAAAGAATGTGGCATTTCGGCAACAGCGGTGAGCAAAGCCTTGCGAAATGAAAAAGACATCAGCCAAGCCACGATAGAAAAAGTAAAGAAAACAGCCAAAGAGATGGGGTATATTAAAAACCCTGCTGCCGTGCGGTTGAAAACCAACCGCTCCTATACCTTTGGTGTGCTGATGGAAGACGGAACGCAAAGCGGCATCACCCACGAATTTTTTGCATCTATTCTCAATAGTTTTATCATCCATGCAAGAGAAAAAGGATATACGGTTACCTTCATCAGCGATAAACTTGGAAACGAAACCTTAAGTTATGAAGAATATGTGCGTGTGCATGGTTGTGACGGCGTGCTTATTTTGGTGCATGAGTTTGAAGATGATAAAATATTAAATCTTGTAAAAAGTGAAGTGCCCGTGGTGGTGGTGGACTATAGCTATAGTCACTGCAGCGCCGTTAATTCAGACAACGAGCACGCCATTCGCGAGATGGTTCACTATGCGTATGAGATGGGGCACAGCAAGATAGCCTTCATACATGGAGAAATTACGATGGTTACCAAAATACGCATTGCCAGTTTCTATAAAACCTGTGATGAGCTTGGCATTCCCATCAACGAGGATTATATCAAAGAGGGCGTGTATCATGACCCGAAATCGGCAGAGGAAATCACCTATGAGTTGCTTTCGATGAAAGAGCCTCCCACCTTCATTTTTTATCAAGACGATTTTGCTTTTATTGGGGGGCTTAATGCTTTTGAGAATAAAAACATTGAAATTCCTAAGGATATCAGTGTGGCTGGCTTCGATGGCATGAGTTTATCGCAAGTGATACGGCCAAAGCTTATGACATGGAAACAAAATGGGCAGGAAATGGGCAGGGAAGCCGTGGGACTGTTGATTGAAGCGGTAGAAAAACCCAAAAGCTATATCCCCAGAATTGTAGAAGTGAGAGGAGAGTTGTTAAAAGGGAAAAGTGTGAAAAACATCCAAGGCAGTACAGAACAGTTTAACCTACATTTATAAGGAGGAAGAAAATCATGGAATTTATCGGTTTTAAAAAGACACTGGCCGTGGCGCTTTCCGCCACATTTGCACTTTTTGTTTTTGCAGGTTGCACGGGCGGCGGCGCACAAAACGGCGCAGTGGCCACAGGCGAAGCAGAGGGGGGTGGCAATGCCCTCACCGTTCTTTTCGACCAAAACGACGGTTGGAACAAAAACTTTAGCCCGCTTACACAGGGCGCCTATCAATTTGTGCAAGGCTTTATGTACGAACCTTTGGTGATTTTTGATGCCTATAAAAACAACGAGGAAACCATGTGGCTGGCAGAAGACATCACCTCAGAGCCAGACAACAAAACCCTCACCATCCATGTGCGCGAAGGTATTTTATGGAGCGATGGAGAAACCTTTGACGCAGATGACGTGGCCTTCTCTTTCACATATTCGCAAGACAAGCCCGAAATAGACAAAAGCGGCCATTGGGACCACGGCGAAACCGAGGGCATCATTGAATCGGTCAATAAAATTGACGATTACACAGTGGAAATTGTGATGCGCGAAGAAAATCGTTTCCACAGAAACACCCTCTTTGCCAACAAGTGGATTCTTCCACAGCACGTATGGAGCGAGGTAGACGACCCGGCAAACTATATCTATGACAGCGACGAGCCCGTGGTGACCGGTGCTTTTAGCCTTGTAAAATCCTTTTCTCCCGAAATGGTGGTGCTTGGCCGAAACCCAAACTACTGGATGGGTGACGATTTGCAAGTGGATGAATTGCGCGCACCTCAGTTCAACTCAAACGATGCGGCGTTAACTTTGCTGCAAACCGGCTCGGTAGACTGGGCGCATATTTTTATTCCGAACATTGAAGAAACGTATGTGCAAGACAACCCGAACAACCAATACTGGTATGGCCCGAACGATGGTGTGCGGCTTTCGATGAACTATATGAGCCCGAATGAAGGCAACTTAGAAGCCTTTAACAATGTGGACTTCAAACACGCAATTTCCATGGCAGTGGACAGAAGCGGCATCATCAACTCGGCTGCCTATGGCTATTTAGAAGATACCGTGCCCCCAAACACCGGCCTGCCTCCTGCTCTTTTGCAGTATAGCGACGAAACTGCCCAAGCCGAAATGGAGCCTTTCCTCAGCTACGATATCGATGCTGCCAAAGCACTTTTGGAAGAAGCCGGGTTTGTGGATATTGATGGAGACGGCTTTGTGGAAACGCCAGGCGGTTTGCCTATCCAGTTTGAAATCATCTCGCCCGCCGGTTGGACAGACTGGAACGACGGCGCCATGATTGCAGCAGAAGGCATGCGTGCGATTGGTGTGAACGCTGACGCAAAGGCCAAAGACCTCTCGCTCGTTACCCAGCACTGGGCCAACGGAGACTGGGACATGTTGTACACCGCAAACGGCCAAGCCGGAGACATCTACCGCTTCTATTTCGACACCATTGGCGACACTTCCCGCGTTAAAACCGATACATGGTGGTCTATTTGCCAAACAAACTATGTAAGCGAAGAAATGACAGAGCTTATCAACACGCTTCCCACCGCCGAAACCGATGAAGAGGTTATGGAAATTGCCGCCCAAGTGGAACAGCATTTTGCCGAAAACATGATCAATATTCCCATTTTGTACAACGGCAACTGGTTTGTGTACAGCGATGCACGCTTTACGGGCTGGTCCACCTCCGAGGAAACCGGCTATCCGTCCCTCACCATGCACGACTCTAAAATTTTGCGCCTTTTGGAGCTAGAACCCGTAGCCTAAAAGACCCTAGTTACAAAGACCCTTCTATACCAAGCGCACAGAGGGTATAGAGGGGTTTTGTAACTCAAAGAAAACGAAGGGAATCAACTTCATGAAATATATTGCAAAAAGGATAGGCTTTTATATCGTTGCCTTTTTTGGGGCGATTACCCTAAACTTTTTTTTGCCGCGGCTTATGCCGGGCAACCCCGTGCAGATGTATCTTTCAGAGCTCGCGCAAAGCGGCACACGAGTGGACCCCTCTGTCATTGCCGCAGTGGAAGAGATGTTTGGCTTCAACTCTTCAGAGCCCCTCATTGTCACCTATTTTAAGTATATTGGAAATGTGCTCACCGGAGACTGGGGTGTTTCGTTTTTCTACTACCCCGAAACCGTGATGGATGCCATTTCAAGAGCTCTTGGTTGGACAGTGTTTTTGATGGGTTCGGCCTTGCTGGTGGGTTTTATCATCAACAATCTCCTTGGCATTTTTGTGGCCTGGCGCAGAGGCAGCAAGGTAGACACCTTTTTAACCGTGGGTGGCCAGTTTCTTGCCAATATCCCCAGTGTCGTTACGGCGATTGTGTTGTTGTTTTCCCTGTGCTATACAGGCCTTTTTCCGCTTGGATATGCCGTCACCCCATTGTTTGTGCCCAGTAACACTTTCGAGTATATTGTTAATGTGATGTTCCACGCCTTTGTGCCGGTAACCGCCATTGTCATCACAGGCCTTGGAGGCATCATGGGCATGCGTGCCAATATGATAAATCAGCTTGGAGACGACTATATCGTGATGGGCACCGCCAAAGGTTTGCCGGACGGCAAAATCATGTTTTCGTATGCCGCGCGCAACTCGTTGCTTCCTGTTATCACTTCGCTTGCCATGCAGGTGGGCTTTTTGCTGGGTGGCTCGCTGATTATAGAGCAAATTTTCAACTATCCGGGTCTTGGCAGCATTATGGTGGCCGCCATCAACAATCGCGATTATCCGCTGATGCAAGGCATTTTGTTGATGACTACTATCTTGATGCTTTCTGCAAACTTTCTTGCTGACATTGCCATCTTGTTCTTCGACCCAAGAACGAGACGACAGGCAGGTAACTGACATGAATTTGCAGAAAGGAAGTATACTTTTATGAAAGAAAAAAATGCACGCCTTGCACACATTTTACGGTTTTTGAGAACGAGCCCCAAGTTCACCGTTGGCATCATCCTCATCGCCGTGGTTCTCATCATGACATTTGGGGCGCCTCTTTTCACATCCTACGATCCCCTGTTTCGTTTTGAAGGTCTTTATCATACGCCGCCCTCGGCAGAACATATCCTTGGCACCACAAGCCTTGGCCGCGATGTGTTTGCCCAATCGCTTTACGGTGGTCGTCAATCTATTATGGTTGGCCTGCTTGCCGCCGGCATCACCACCTTCCTTGGGATGCTTGTTGGCATCAGCGCCGGCTATATCGGCGGCATTTACGACAGCATCGTAAGCACTCTCACCAACATCTTAATGGTGATACCTACCATCGTGCTTTTGCTTATCATTGCTTCCATGATGGATGGCGTTTCGCCGGTTTTAATCAGCCTCATCATCGGGTTCACCTCTTGGCCGTGGAACTCACGCGTTTTGCGTGCACAAACGATGAGTATCCGAAACCGAGACTTCGTGCGCAGTGCAGAAACCCTTGGCGAAAGCAAATTTCGCATCCTATTCGTAGAAATTATGCCCAATATGCTCTCCATCATTTCCTCTGCTTTTGTAGGCACGCTCATTTACTCCATCATGGCGCATGCCACACTCGAGTTTATTGGTTTTGGAGACCCGTTCAGTGTCACTTGGGGCACCATTTTATTCAACGCCCAAAACTCCGGGGCCTTTCGCAGCGGCTACTTCTTCGAGGTTTCGGGCGCCATTGCCGGCCTTGTGATGATTGGTATGGGCCTTACGCTTATCAACTTTGCCATCGACGAAATTTCAAACCCCAAACTCAAGGCTCAGCGTATCATGAAAAGCTATTATAAGGCCAGAAAAGCCGAGCTAAAACGCGTGACAAAGTGATTTGGCAAAAGCAACAAAGGAGAGAAAACATGAGTGCAATCATCGAGGTTAAAGACCTCTGTGTCGATTACGTTACCGAGGGAGGCTCTTTTGTGAGAGCCGTGGATAATGTGAGCTTTTCCATTGATGAAGGGCAAAGCCTTGGCCTTGCCGGCGAATCCGGCTGTGGAAAATCCACCATTGCCTATTCGCTGATGCGTCTGCATCGGCCGCCGGCCATCATTTCCGGAGGGCAAATTTTGTTTAACGGCGAAGATGTTTTAAGCTATAACAAAGCCAAATTGCAAAATTTTCGCTGGAAAGACACCAGCATGGTGTTCCAATCGGCCATGAACTGCCTAAACCCGGTGGCCACCTTAGAAAAGCAATTTTATGAAGTATATAAATATCACAACACCACAAAAAATAAGGCAGAAGCCAGAGAAAAGGCAGAGGCGCTTTTGGCCCTGGTGGGCATTCCCAAAGAGCGGCTGAAAGATTATCCACACCAGTTTTCCGGCGGCATGCGCCAACGAGCGGTGATTGCCATGGCCCTTGCCTTAAACCCGAAATTGCTGATTTTAGACGAGC
>CAYJIR010000059.1:2091-7234 GCA_964370295.1 uncultured Oscillospiraceae bacterium | reverse complement strand
TTTTTGTGATATCGTGTTGTCTTACAAAACATCGGCATAGAAAGAGAAAATACACATGAGAATGCTGGAAGAACTTTACTGCGGGAACATAAATCCAAATGCGAAACAATTCAAGCACGACAGTACCTATGGCAAGGCGATGGCCACGGCGCCTCATTGATTTGGTGAATGTGCAATCCACCATTTGCAAAAAAATGTCGGTGGAGAATTTCATCATGGGCTTTCGCCTTGGAGCACAAATGGGCTTTGAGGTAATGAGCGAAGATGCGGAAAGTTGTTTGCGGGATATCGGGTGAGGGTGCTGTAAAACAGCGCAATAGAGCAGTGCGCACTCACTTGAAGAATGTGAGGAAAAACTAGCGGTGCTGATAGCCCAAATGAAAACAGAGCTTGCGGAACTGCGGTCAAAAATTGATGCGGCGTAACCAAAGAAAGAACTTCGCAAGGCTTAAATCTTTGAGTTTTCGCCTAAAGTCACTTGACATAGGTTCACTTCTGTTATGGGCAAAGCATCTTGACCTCATTTTGCAGGCGGATAGCAACGCTCATTTGCAAAATGCAGGGGCGATTTCCGCGGAAATTGCAAAGCAACACGCGGAAAGCGAGTACGAAAAATACCGTGTTGTACAGGATAGCTTATTTGATAGTGATTTTGACAAACAGATGAAACTCATTCAAAGCAAGCACAATAGTCCTGCTGAAATCCATGAATAATTTGGCGATACTCAATATTTCGGTTTTTATAATCATCGAGCTGGGTTGAAAGGCAGAAATTGGTATTGTTTAACACACACAAGTGGTACGTTTATCGCACAGAATTAATTCGTAGGGTTACATAATTGACTTGGTTGCATTCGTCAGATTATACTGTAACCAGTGGTACGTATTGAGTGTGTATGTTAGCATGTAGGGTGACTATGAAAGACTATAAATACGATCGGTTGGCGGAAATCATTCGGGAAGCGATTGATTCGGGCGAATATCCTGTTGGCGAACCTTTGCCCGGAGAGCGCGAACTTGCTGAAAAATATCAGTATAGCCGCCAAACCGTTCGCAAGGCAGTTAGCATTCTTTGTGAGGAAAGGGTGCTCAAGCAAGTGCACGGCAGCGGCAACTTTGTTCTGAAGAAAGCGCGCCGTCAAAAAAGCGGTATGGTGGCAGTGGTTGCCAACCACATCGCGCTACCAAATTTTGCAAACACGCTGCTTAGCATAGAAAAGGCACTAATTGATGGCGGGCATTACCCGCTGATTGCCACCACAAAGAACCGTTTCGATTTGGAACGCCGGGCGGTTGAAGATTTGTTTGGCAAAAATGTTGACGGTTTAATTGTGGAAGGGGTGCTGTCCACCATCCCCAACCCAAACATTGCATTGTACGAAGAAATAATTTCACAGGATATTCCGCTTGTATTCATCAATTCATGCTACAGGGAAATTGAAAAAGCAGTCCATCTTTCCATGGATAATGTACAAGGCGGTGAACTGTGCGGCAATTATATTATCTCGAAAGGGCACAAGAATTTTGCCGGTGTATTTAAGGCAGACGACCAAGAGAGCGTTTTGCGGTACAGTGGGCTCGCAAGAACTGTAAGCGGGCATGGGTTTTCATTGAGTGACAACAACTTTTTGTGGTATACCAGCACAAACTTGCGCAAAGCGCTTGAAAACTTTGCTTTGTCTTGTGTGGAGAAGTGCAGCGCCGTTGTCTGTTTCAACGATGAAGTGGCATTTGAGTTTTATCAAATACTGCACCGGCATGGCATAAAAGTTCCACCAGGTTTTGAGTTTTTGGCGTTTGACAAGACTGAATTTTCACAGTGTATACCCGGAAAAATAACCACGCTGAACTACCCGCAGGAAACCATTGGCAAACTTGCTGCCACCAAAATTATGAACATGATACAGGGAAAAACTGAAACATCTACCCATTTGCAGTGGCAAATTTCAAGTGAAAATTAAATAGTGTGGACGCTTGGTTGAATCGCAGGGATTTTGTGCAATTTTTTTTACCAGACAAGGCGGAAAAACGATGCACTCCTTTATGTAAGGTGAGTTTTGACAACGTAGTATGGCGGAAAAATCGCCAAAATCACTCGAATGAACACTTGTGTCCACACTATCTAACCAGGAGGACAAATAAATGGCCGATAATATGCAGGATGTATCCGTAAAAAGAACCTTTGTTTTTAATGGCAAAACCTACACCATGGGGCGCCTGGTGCTGGCGGTGATTAAAGACTTTGCCGCCACCCACAATGGCACAAATCCGGAAGCACTGCGCGCGGCATTCCCCGATTCTCTCTTGGACGAAGGTACGCTGCACCTTGTGGAAGATAAAGTCAAAATTACCCCAAACCTTGAGGGGAGGTATTTTTTAAAGCCTGCAGAGTTAATTCCCGTGCTGGGGGCTACAATAGCGGTAAGCAACCGCTGGCATCGCTTCAATATTTACAACTTTCTGCCCCATGCCCGCGCTTTAGGCTATGATATTACCGAATTGCACGATGGCGTGGCGGTGGGCGAAGCAAAAAACACATCCAAGCTTGCGCCAAAAAATGGCAAAGCGGCGCCGCAAAAAGCAGCAGCGAACAAAAAAGAATCCGCACCCACAAAGGTGTCCCCTGAAACTGCGAAACAAGCACCCCCAGAGCATTCCTCTGAAAAGGCAAGCATACCGCCTGCGGCTCAAAGCGAAACCACTGCCGCGCCGAGGTGGAAAGAAGGCGGCGATTTTGCTAACTGGTATGATGAAAGTGGCATGAGCTCTGTGGTGTTTCAACGGGCTATTCAGAGCGTAAAGGAAGTAATCCTCTCATTTGGAAACGCCCCCTTGACCAAGACACACCTGGATAACCTGGCCAGATATATCTTTACCCCGGCTAACATTTTCGCAAGCTATGAACGGAAAATTTATCACCTTTGGCTACGCGAATCCACATCCCCACGGCCAAAGGTGCCAGAAGACGGCGAAAAAGATTATACTGATTTCCTCCGGCTGCGTGAGGATAAAAAACTGAACAAGCGCGCGCAGAATGCGGCCTTGAAAAAACTGGGTGTGTATACAACATCAACAGAGGTGGAGCCGCTTTCACGTGACCTGCTGGATATCATTGTAAATCTGTGCATGAAAGAGTGCCTTACCGTCGTTATTAACGTGTACAATGCCTACCATATGTGGGTTGGCAAGCAAACGGATTTTTGCCTGGAATATTCACCCTACAAGGCGTATAGAACGTTTCTGGATGATAGAGAGAAGTTAGATCAAGTCAAAAACTGGGTGGAGCAAAATATAATAAAGCCGGCGCGGGAAACCGACGAGTTGAGCTTTTTGAATCAATCCCAGTTTGAACCGATAGTATCAATTGCGGAAATCATCACTCTATCGTATATGGATTCTATCGCGAAGGACTACCACAATTGGCTTGGCGATGGCGCTGTGGCAAAAAAAACACCGCAAAAAGCCGCCGTGCCCAAAAGCGAAAGCACCGCAAAAAGCCCAAAAGAGCTTTTCGAGGAAGCCGAACGGCTGTATCATGGCAGGGGTGTTCCGCAGGATACTAGCGAAGCATATAAATTTTATATGGAGGCCGCTGATACCGGCCATCCTGATGCGGCTTTTGTGATGGCCGGGTATTTTGAAAGAATGGAAGACTACGAAGCCGCAGCGGACTATTATTATGATGCGGCGCGCCTTGGTGTCTCTGAGGCCGCCGAGCCACTGCTGGACTATGGGAAGAAATATGAATTTGGCAACGATGGCTTTGAAAGGGACGTGATAAAAGCCGTTAACTTCTATATGGAGGCGGCAGACGTGGGCTACACCGAAGCGGCGGCGTATGCCGGAAATCTTCTTGCAGCATACGGAAAATATGAAGATGCTCTGCCCTATTTGAAAAAGGCAGCCGAGGCCGGTTATGAGGACGCCATGTTCAACGCCGGGAATGTCTGTTTCATGCTGGGGGATCAAGCATCGGCTATCCGGTATTTCAAAATGGCGGATGCCGAGGGCGACCCCGGTGCGGCTGATATGCTGGAACGCCTGGGCGAAAGCCACATGTCGTCCACCGAGGGTTCTGACGCAGGGTTCCGCCTTACAGACGCGGATGGCAATGAAGTGTCGGTTGTGGCGCTGGATGCCAATGGCAATGTGGTGGGCGGCAACGTAGAAGACAAGGCACAGCTTGAAAAGATGCAGGCCTCAGCCGCCGCGCAAATGGCAACACAAGGCATGACGCCAAAACAACTGGAAAAAGCTGCCAAGGGCGGAAATGAATATGCCATGTTCCAATTGGGGCGATTGTACTGGATGGGAGAAGGAGTCAAGCAGAACCGGGAAAAAGCACTGGAATGGCTGACGGCAGCGGAAGATCATGGCTGCGGCGATGCCACATATTTTCTGAAAAGCCTTGTGGAAAAAGGCGAGTTGCTACTTGCCGGTGATAATGCCGCCGCTAACGGTGCCGCCGGGGGTTCGTATAGGGTGTTTGACGACAAAGGAAAGCTATACGACGTTAACGTGCCACCGGGAACGGTGCCACCGATAAGCTTTATCAAAGGTGTTGCAACGCAGTATGCCGCAAGACGCAAAGAATTGGACAAGGGACACCAGTGCCTGAAAAATAATGATGTTGTCGGCGCAAAAAAATACTGGCTAAAGGCCGCAGGCAAGGGTGATTTTGCGGCAATGTGCAACCTGGGCAACCTGTACCAGCATTATTATTCCCCGCCGCCGATGGACAGGGTATGGCACTGGTACCAGCAAGCTGCCGCAGGCGGTGTGAAGGAAGCGGCACTCTTTTTACAAAGCATGAGCGGAAGTTAGGGAGAGCCATAAATATGAACAACCCACAAAATGCCACGCCAAAAGCAAAGCCACGCTACGTGTTGCCGCCGCAGGCTAATCCGGCCACAACAGAGCAAAGGACCAAGGCAGAAATTACCGATTCCTTGCAGCTTTATGAAGAGGGAAGGCGGCTTTTGGCAAAAGGCGAGGAACACGAGGCGTTTATGGCTTTTTCAAAAGCCAGCGACAAAGGCCATGCCGACGCCATGTATGCGATGTCTTACATGGCGGAAATGGGCATAGGAATAGATAAGAACATTGATTTTGCAATGAAGTGGTATGAAAAAGCTGCCCAAAG
>CAYJIR010000059.1:0-1991 GCA_964370295.1 uncultured Oscillospiraceae bacterium | reverse complement strand
GGAGAATGAATCAATTTTGTGCCAAAAAGCCGCCCGCATGGGCTTTCCCGGTGCAGCGGTTTGGTTTAAAGTCGTACCAACTTTAAGCCCGGAAGATTTGTCTACCGCGTCGCTATTGCTGGGGCTGATAGGCTATATCCTTACCGGCGTGATGGCGTTTATGCCTGCACGGAACTATGATATGTCTTTTTCTGCTTTTTTTGAAATAACTTTTTGCGTCGTGATGGTTTTGATTGGGGTGCTGGGGCTGTTTTTTGGCATCATGTCCGTCATAAAAACGGTGGGGGCAAAAAAGCGAAAGCTTTTCGGTATCATTTGGGGCTTGACAAACACCTTTACCTTTGCCTATGGCCTAACCGTTGCAATACCCTTTGCCGCCACCCACGGCAACTATGCAGTATTCTACGGCCACTATGTTTACTCCGCTGACGGCAGTTTTCTAGCCTCTGTCATGGATTATTTTACGAAGCTGAGCAGGGGAGAAGCTGTTAACCAGCCTTTGTTTATTATTTTGGTGATTTTTTTTGTAATAATAGCTGTCTTACTAATGGTGCCTGCAACGCTCGCAGGGAATCAATATGGTTCCTGGGTGGCCGGCGGCGGGATGGGAGGTGTGGTGGGCATTTTCATCTCTATAGGCATTGCTTTAACCGTTCTTATGTTTATCTATTTTTCGGTTTTTGCCGTCTATTTTGAATCGCCCATGCTTAAAAGCTGGACAATGCGGGCGGACGAACTGGAAAGCCATTCGCCAAGGATTGTACTCCTTAGCGAAAATGAAACACATATGGACGAAAGTTTTTGGCTTGACAAGCAAGAGGGGCTGCTGTTAGTTTTTGAGGAGGGGATATAGTGAAGGAATTGATGGAGAAAATTGGCATAGACCCCGCACTTTCCGACAAAAAAATGTGTGACGTCTTAACAAAAGAGCGGCGTAAAACCTATGCGCAATGGCATGGCGCTGCAAACAACTCCCGGCAAAAACTACTGCTGCGCATGAGGCTGGAAGATATACGAAAAGCCGAAACAGCCCTGCACAATAAGGGGATTTTACCTAAAGAGACAAGCACGGTTTCGGCAAATTTATCACTGATTATGGCACTGTTTCCCATTGTTGCCTTATTCCCATTAAGCATTATTAGTCAATTGCAGCATGTCAGCGCTGAAATGGAGGCCCTAAATGTTTTATTGAGTTCTTCTTTTGCAGTAAAAGCTTTGTTGGGGGGGATATTAGTACTGACGCCCCTGGCCGCCTTTATTATAGGCATACGGTCGTTTCTGCTTACAGCAGGTTCCTTAAAGCAGAAAATTTTCAGTATCCCTTTCAGCCTTGTTTTAGCGCTCTTTTTTGCACATATGATATATGCGAGCATGATCTAATTTACCCATATGAAACCGAAAGGAAGAAAAAAGATGGCAACACAGCAAAACAGCAAAATCTACGAGCAATGCGTCCCCACAGGTACATTTGAACTTGAATATGGGGTGAGCTATAGCACATTCAGCGCCCTGAAAACTTGCGGATTAACAAGGGAAAGCGGCGCCAATATCAAGGGCGAGGTGATTGACGCCTACCTCTCCACCTGGCTTGTGCAGGGCGCAGACTTGGACTTTTTGCTCAGTGACCCCTCTGAAGAGACATACACCAAAAAGAACCCCGCATTTGGCGGCAAGCTGTGCGGCAACCTTGTTCTGCTTGGCCTGAATCCCGGCTCCATGGATAAAATGACAGAACCTTGGCACTTTTTCCACAAAAGATGGTCTAAAAAAGAGGCGCACGTTTTAATTGAGACGCCTTCGGAAAAGTACCTAAAGGAATATCTCACCAAGTGGAAGCTGCCTTTTGAGGGAGCCTATATGACGGACATTATGAAATTTCAGGACACAAAAAACAACCTGTACATCGAGCCGGATTCGGGAAAGGTACGGCCAACAGATGATGTGATAGAACATAACTTTGCTATTTTGCAAAACGAACTTGCACTTTTGCG
>CAYJIR010000058.1:0-7833 GCA_964370295.1 uncultured Oscillospiraceae bacterium | reverse complement strand
GGCATCATGATTTTCCAAACACAAGCGGAACTAACACGCGAAAAGGAGCTTATTGAGGCCGAGGGTGCCTATCCACTGCATGTCACAAGTGTGAATTTGGAAACGCTAAGCAAAAGTGGACTGCCCATCATTATTGATTTTGGTGCCGATGAATGCATCCCTTGCAAAGAAATGGCCCCCGTGCTTGAAACCTTAAATGCGGAAATGCAAGACAAGGCAATTGTGCAATTTGTAGATGTTTGGAAAACACCCGAGGCAGCAAGTGGTTTCCCTGTGTCTATTATTCCAACACAAATATTTGTAAATTCTGATGGTACACCATATGTTCCAAGCGAAGAATTAGCAGATGAAATAGGATTCGACACCTATACAGACAGCGAAACAGAACAACATCTGTTTACCTACCATCAAGGCGGTTTAAGCGAGGCACAAATGCGATCGATTCTAGCCGATATGGGGGTAGAATCGTGATTGATTCTTGGTTGGAAGCGCTTTCATCCTTGATTATCGCTAGCACCTGGCTAGCACCCCTGCTTGCCTTTTTGGCCGGAGTTTTAACATCGTTTACGCCCTGTGCGTTGTCAAGTGTACCCTTGATAGTGGGCTATGTGGGCGGAACGGGCAATAAAACAACCAAAAATGCGTTTATGCTTTCCCTCATTTTTGCCTTAGGCTCCGGCATAACCTTTACCATATTGGGTGTTGCGGCTACCTTGGCGGGCAATTTGATAGGCACACAAGCCACCTGGTGGTACCTCATTTTGGGGGTACTGATGTTGTTGATGGCACTTCAAACTTGGGGCATATATGAAATTATCCCCTCCAGCTATCTCATAAGCAAAAACACCAAAAAAGGCATTCTTGGCGCTTTCATTGCCGGTATATTGGGGGGCATTTTTTCCTCACCCTGTTCCACACCGGTTTTAATCGTCTTGCTTGCCGTTGTTGCCGGTAGAGGAAGCTTTGCATGGGGCATTGTTTTGCTCTTGTGTTATTCTATCGGCCATGGGGTTTTGGCCGTCACATGCGGAACATCCATCGGTTTTGTGCAAAAATTATCACAGAGCAAACGCTATGGAAAACTAAGTCATATCCTTAAGATTGCAATGGGCGCTGCCATGACCATGATTGGATTCTATATGTTTTATTTGGCATTTTAAAAAGACACCCCGCAAGCATGTGCCTTGTAGTGGCGCAAGCTTGCGGGGTGTTAAAATATCTTTTATGAATGCCCACAAGACAACCCAATAACAACAGAAACCACTCCTTGTTCTGGCTTGAAAAAAGGTGCTTAAACCGGCGCCTATTTTAGCAAAGTTCTGTGCGACGCAACACAACATAAGAGCATGCACTCACGCCAAGCCAAAAACAGAACATCGTCAAAATCGGCACAAGCGGCTGTGTGCCGCCATTCATCGGAAGCCCCATCAATAGCAAAACAAGCCCCCCTATTGCCGACTTCATCTCCTCTGACACAACCTTTATGTACAACCCACTTACCAATGCAATGACACATGTCAACGCGACACCCATAAACAAGGATTTTATTTTCCCCATATTGTTTATGGTGAGCACCACAAAATAGGCCACACTACAGGTGAGCATATACAGCATAAATAACCATAGGAAATTTAAAAATCCATTTTCATAGCCATAGTTGTTCCCATATAAAGCGTGGTATCCATGCACATTATAATAAAATAGATATCCCATAACCGTGTCTACCAAGGCCAAAAGCGCCGATATAAAAGCGAACAATGCCAAAGTGGCAACGAAAATGTACTTGCGGGTAAAGCCGTGCTGTATCAACATCTTAAAATCTTCTTTAAAGCCCAAAACACCCAGCACCCCCACATAGACCATGCTGTTCAATTCCAAACCGCCAAAAACATTTACAGCAACAATAGATAGGGTCAAAAACACAATTGTATACTGTATGGCATAAAATACCCATATATACTTAAATGAAGTTACGCATTCATATCGAATGATGGATTTCAATTTAGTCATGGCGTTCCCCTCCCTTTTCTGTAATCTTCACAAACAATTTTTGCAAATTCATGGCACCCATTTGTAGCTTGCTGTCTTGGGGAAGTCTCGCGTCCTCATCTAAAATATAGGCCACTTTTAATCCGCCAAGTTCATCATAGCCCACCACATTTTTCTGTTTGCAATAGGCATCTACTTCCTGCACACTTCCACTGATGCTATAGCCTTTTTGCAAAAGGCTTTCAACCTTTTCTTGCAAAAGCAATTGCCCTTTGTCTATCAAGATCACTTCTTCTATCAAGTTGGCAACCTCTTCTATCAGATGCGTTGCAACAATGATGGTGTTCTCTTCGTTTTCATATTTCTGCAACAACAGTTTATAAAACAGCTCTCTATGGTTGGCATCAAGGCCCAAAACCGGCTCGTCGAACACAAGATACGGAAGCTCTAGCGACAACGCCACCGTAAGCTTAAAGATGGATTTATAGCCCTTCGAGAGTTGTTTGAACTTTTTGTTTACATCTAAGCTGAATTTTTCTGCAATTTCAAAGGCTTTTTCACGATCAAAACAAGTGTAAAAACGGCCTATCCACTTAAAAAGGTCTTTTACTTTCAAACTCTCGTCATACAAATCGCTTTCGCTCATGCAAAAAATTTTTTCATGTATTTGCATATTTTCTTTTGCGGGCAAACCATCTATAAGCACCACACCCTCGCTTGCAAAAATGCGGTTAGAAATGATGTTGATGAGGGAGGTTTTTCCCGCCCCGTTTCTTCCCAAAAACCCATATATTTTTCCATGCTCAAATTCTAACGAAATATCGTTTAAAGCAAGCACATTTTTATACCGCTTTGTCACATTCTTAACCTGAATTGCGTTCATTTTCAAATCCCCTTTCTATCAGTGCTATCACTTCTTCTTTGGGCAGTTTTAACTTTATTGCCTCTGAAACCAAGGTTTCGATGTGCCTCGAAAAAAATTGGCCTTGCCTTTTTGTGCGTATTTTTTGAATGGCACCTTCTTTTACATACATCCCCAAACCTCGCTTCTTATAAATAATGTCTTCGTCCACCAACATGCTCATCCCCTTTAGCACCGTGCGCGGATTAATGTTAAGCAGGGCTGCATATTCATTGGTAGAGGGTATTCTGCTTTCCTCTGCAAACACACCTGTAAAAATATAGTCTTCCAGTTGCTCGGCTATCTGTATAAAGATAGCCTTGTCTGCGTTTACGTCTATATTCATCACATCACCTCTCTTGATGTAGTTAGGTAGCTAAGTAACTAACTACATCATATCCTCTGCTTCTATAAATGTCAAGCAAAACTTTTATAGGGCTTGTTTAACGGCACACAAACACGCGTCGTCACACAGCTGATGCCGCTTTGCGTTTTGTCTGGGTGTATGGGCTTTCCCTAAAATAGCCTAACACCTTGCACACAAAGCGGCATTCGCTGCCCCCTCGGGCGTTCCGTTTTCCATCGGTCGGTATAAAAATCAAGCAATTTTATTGTTTTTTTATACCCACAACGCATGACAGAGCTTCCTCTTCTCCCCTCGCTGAGGCTCCGTTCTTCACCCCTCAGCAGATGGATGCACACGACACGCTATCACAGCGACTTTACGGGGCGCAAGGCTCTACACGAGCTCTACAGACCATGCGGATTGTCCCTTGTCTTCTATAGCACGATACGCGCCATCTAGTAAAAAAATGATTTTGTAAAAATACCCTTGTTCTTCTCCTTTTCATTTGCTATAATATCAAAAGTATTAACGTAAAACTATTCATTTTCGCGTGAGCATCCACAGTGGTTATGCAGAAAACCATGGAATCACATGGGAAAAATAGGACATAAGTTGCAAGAAAACTTTGCACATATCTTACATACAAATCACAAGCCAATCTCAGGAGGATATCGATGATGCACAATAAAAACAAATCAAAATGGAAGCGCATACTCAGCGGCATTTTTTCCGTTGTGTTGGTGGCCAGTTTCCCGCTCAGCACGTTTGCCTCTACCTTGGACCCCGTGCCGGAAAACAATACGCCGGAAACACTTGAAACCAGCCATGCCCTTTCGTTCTTCGACGAGCAGGGCGCACCCATGGGCGAGCCGGTTCTTGTAGCCAACGGCGATGCTTTTCCGGCCGAATATGCCGGCAGCGTATGGTTGGATGCAGTGGGCGGCAATGTGGTTTCGCTGCCTTCTGCCGTAACAGGCCCCATGAGCCTATATGCACAGCCTGCGCCTGAGCTTCCCACCACCCATACCCTTTCCTTTTTTGATGAACAAGGTGCCGCTTTGGGCGAGCCGGTTCTTGTAGCCGACGGCGACGCTTTCCCCGCCGAATTTGCCGGCAGTGTATGGTTGGATGCGGTAGGCGGCAATGTGGTTTCGCTACCCACTGCCGTAACAAGCTCGATGAGCCTATATGCACAGCCCACCCAAACCAATGACAACACAGACACCGGCGAAGAAGACGAAGACACCGAAGAAGACGAAGAAATCGAAGAAGCTGTTGGCTTTTCTGCATTTTCCTTTTTTGCGAGAGGCAATCAACCCATCCCTGCCAGCGAAGAAACTGTTACAGTAGCCTTCTTTGATGCATCCGGCACCCCCCTCTCCACCGAAAGCACCAGTACCCTTGTCACCTTAGCAGAAGATGGCACTGCAAATATTTCGCAGTTGCTTGGTAATCTGGGCTCCACTTTCAGCGAGAAAGTTTGGCGCCTTGGCTCTTCCAGTGGCGAAATTGTTGCCAATGCTACAATAAGCGGGCTCACAGCCGGTAGTACCGTGAACCTTCATCAGTCTTATACGATTACACTTCATTCTTTTAAAGAGGATGCATCCGGATATACAGACACCGGCGTGGTGGTCCCCATTGTAAACCGAAACAACATCCCGGTGGCCGATTTAGACCAGCACCTTACCCGGCCAGCTTCCATGCCGGACGATGCATTCCGTTTTATTGGTTGGAGCTCCGACAGTCACTTCCAGCAAAGTTACGAAAATAATGAGATTTGGGATGAGGAGTATAAGGACATACTGGGGCGTATTCACTTTACCGGGGGCGGAAACACCTTAGCCAATTATAACTACTCTGTATCAAGCAACACATTTACCGATGGAAACCTAAATTTATATGCCAAATTCCAACCTGTTTCCTACAAGGCAATTTCTTATATCGAACATCTTGCCGACGATTATAATGGGGGAAGCGGCGATTGGTATTCCGGATTTTCTACCGCAACAAACGCCACCACAAGCCCCGGCACCAATGCAGATTATTCCCTGATGGTGGGAGAAAGCCACATCAGCCCCATTTTGGTGGATGGCAAATGGGAATACATGGTAGATGCCGGCACACCGGCCACTGTGCAAAGCAATAGCGTTCCCAATGCAAGCGATAGCACTTTGCAGCCCGGCGACCTGTATGGCAGCAAAACCGCCGAGTGGACAGACTATGAAAACCGCATCGGCAACATCCAGTTTGACTTAATGCAAACAACACAAACACAGGATACCGACGTCATTGTGATGCTCGACAAATCGGCCTACATGAATCCTTGTGGTTGGACAGACAACAACTACGACCGTTGGGAGCCGGCTGTAAACGCGGTTAACAGCCTGGCTGGCAGCTTGCTTGGCAACAATAACAGCGCAAACAACCGTTTGGCTTTGGTGCAATTTGGCGGAAACACCCTGAATAGCTTCAACTTCCAAAGTGATGTATCGGATTTTTCATCCCTTTTTGTAACAGATGCCCCGGCTTACCCCACTGCCTATAGAAATGGTGCCGGCGAAGTGGTGCATCGTTATCCGGAGGGAACGCAAAACCCCGCCGGTTACTTCGACACCAACTATACCCTTGGCTTGCGTCAAGCACAACTGTTCGCAGATTCGCGCAGCATGGTGGAACAACAGCGCAATCTTGTGGTGGTATTTATTAGTGGCACGCCCACAGAAACAACCATTGGATATCGCGATATGTATTACCGCACTTCCGGCAGTGGCACCGACAATACCAGCCACGGAGATCAAGTGAATGCCCCGGTACACACATCTATGCTAAGCGTGGATATGAATGGTGATGGCGATTTTGTGGAAGAGCTTTACCATCGTGTTAAAATCGGAACACAAACCTTTTACACCGATTCCCAAGGTGGTCCGGCAGGAGGCAGCCAATATCTTAACGAAATTGAAGCCGATAACGGAAGCGCCCTTGCGCAAGAACTAAGAGACGGTGGAGCGACCATCCACACGATTGGATATGACATAAAAAATGCGGTTTCTTGGCAAACCTTATCTTCGCTTCCCTCCAGCGGAAGCACCTACACGAATGTGGCCGATGCATCTGCACTGAACGCAACCCTTACCGAAATTTTCTTTGGTGATAATCCATCTGAAGAAACGGCCAAGAATTATACAGATGCCATCCTCTCCGATATTATCACAGAGAATTATCGCATCTTGATAGATGATGCCCATCCCATCACATTGACCCGTAGCGGCACAAATGTAACGCTGACAGAAAGCACCGACAGTGCCCCTGCCCTAAACCAATATACCATCGAAACGATTGACTACAACGGTGCACAACGCGAGCAAATCACGGTGAATATTGGTGATGTTGGCGAACAGCGCGTTCGCTTAAACTTCTTCATCGAAGCGATCAATCCAAGCATGGCCGACGGAAACTACCCAACCAATGAAGAACATACCTTGACCTATTTGGAAACATCCCCCGGCAGTGAAGAAGGGGAAAGGGTTGAACGAAAAGACTTGGGTGACCCATCCCTAAACGTGGAAACAGAAGTGGTGCCACCGACCCCAGACCCGGATCCAACACCAGACCCCGACCCAGCTCCTGACCCCACGCCCGCCCCCGCCCCACCGCCCGACCCCGGTCCCGTGCCCGCCCCCCGTCCCCTGCCCGCCCCCGCCCCCACCCCCGCCCCCCGTGCCGCGCCGGCCCCAACCCCGGCACCCACACCGGCACCCGTTGTTCCCGTAGCCGTGGCTGTGGCCCCTGTGCCTGCATTGGCCCCCGCAGTGGCACCGCTTGTGCCGGATGCTCTCACTCTTGACTTAGCCGATGCAGAGATCCCCTTGGCCCCTGCCCCCGCAGCGGAGGATATCGAAGTTGAAATCGGCGACAACACTGTGCCACTTGCCTCGGGAGACGAAGGCTCTTGGTCTTTGGTAGACCTACTTCTCACTATCATCACAAGCGTGCTCAGTATCTTCCTTCTCATCGGCTATTTTGTAAACAAAAAAGATGAAAATGACGATGAAGACGAAGAAGCACAAAAACGCCTAAAGAGAAAAGGTGCATTCCGCTTGTTTGGCATCATCCCCATGGTGGCCACCATACTCTTGTTTATCATCACACAAGATATGTCCCTTCCCATGGCCCTTGTAGACGAATGGACGCTCTTCTTCGCCATTCTCACCTTTATACAGGTGCTCACTATGGTTCTCTCTCGCAAAAAGCACACCCGTGATAACGATGAAAATGAAGCACATGCATAGTCCTTTTCGTCCTAAATAAGCCCTTCACCACAACACGCAAAGCGGCAGTTGCCGTTTTGCGTGTTGTTAGCATACAAAACTTTTTTTGTGAAGCTGCCATCAGCTTGCACTTTCGTTTTCGCCTTTTTGTTATGAGGGGCGAAATGGCATCAAAACACACCCCATACAAGTGCTGTATGGGGTGTGCCCATTGCGGCGGAGCAGAATGAATCTGCCGAGGGGTTTATTCAAAAAGCATTGCTCTTCCATTATCCCCTGGAAACATCACCTTTCAGGGGTTTTTCTATATAAAAAACACAGTGCAT
>CAYJIR010000057.1:0-7967 GCA_964370295.1 uncultured Oscillospiraceae bacterium | reverse complement strand
TGGAGGTGTGGCACACATATACAGGCGATGCAAAAACAAGCAAATCTGCCTCTTGCATCATTTTTTTGATGCGCTCGGTACCATCACTTGCATCTTGCACGCAGCATCCTTTTTGAAAGCACACAGCACAGCCCACACAAGGGTTCACATCCCATTCGTCTGCCGTTAGTGTTTGTACTTCAAAATCGCTTTTTGCAATCGTTCTTAGTTTTTGTGAGAACAACAGCGCAAACCTTTTTGTGTTAGAACGTTCTCCTTTTCTGGAGGCAATCAGCATTACTATTTTTTTCATTTGTTCCACCGCCTTTCTTGCCATCTCTTGCACGCCCGCTGAACAAATAAGAACGATACAGGGGAACCATCTTAGTTTTATATTGTATTGCAATTCACATACAAACAATTATACCTTTTTTGTTTCAAAAAGCAACTATCCGAAAGTATAGGTTCGATTTTTTCACAAAAAGCTAGCTACAATACATGGTTTTAATTTATATGTGGTTGTTTTGCATCATTTTGGGGCACAGCCTCCTTATCTGCAGGGAGCACTTTTCGCAAAGGAAAATTGGTGGACTGGCTTCTAGTCTTGCTCCTCAGCATAAGTTTCATGATGTACCTCCTTGTTTTTATTGGTGGAAAAAAGGCGGTCAGATTTTGGAGTACTCTACTCCTTTAATCCGACCGCTTCTTAAAAAATATTTCAATGAATTGTCCTCTTATCGGTTTGATTCTAATCCTGAAACATTTGCCTCGCGTGCAGCTTGAGCTACCTCGCGTGCAGCTAGATTTGAAGCTTGCGTGGCCTGCCTTTCGAGCATCCTATTTTCTTTGTTGCCACCGGCCCTAACATTTGCACCGCTAGCTTCTATTTCTGCCCATTTTGCCTCCCAATGTTCGCGAGCTGAGGCAAGCGATGCCGCTCTTTCTTCCATCTCGGCTTCTTTTGCTTCGCGGTCAAAATTGGCCGAGATGGAGGGCGTTTGCGGTGGCAAGGGCATCAATGCTCGTTGAAAATATGAATACAAACGAAATGTTGGTTATCGAAAACACAAGCGAATGTTTGGAGCTTCAATGCCGTTGCACTGTACTCTCTGTTTGCTTTAAAGGGCACACCCATGGTTCTTTTATTTCTCGTGCTTTGAAAAATTTGGCGCAGATAGTGTTCGCATCTTGTTCCTTTTATCAGGAAAATCTGAATATTGCATTCAGGTTTAAGAGGTTTCCTCTGTTAAAAACCATGAACTCCAGTACTTTTAAATCATTAAAACTGCTGCGCGGTGGAAAGCCACGGAATTGTTTATGGAGATGTCGGCACTGTGGGCAGCCAAAACATTGACTGCATGAATATGTACGTCATTTCCCTTGCACATTAACCCAAAATGCGCTAAGATAAATTCGTGTTGTATTCTGTTTTTATTGTTTTAAAATTTGTTTGCGCCAGCTGTGCTCATCAGCTTTCCCACGGGGTTTTTCTGCCTTCCTAAAGTTGCGTCAGCAAGCCTTTATCCCGTTGTGTTTCCATACACTGCCTAAACCCATGATGGTTAAACGCATAAGACTTTTCCTTCTTGGCTAGCGTATGCATCGGTTGCAATTCCAAAGAGTAGTCATCGCCGCCTAAATAGTTGAAAATATTGGGATCCATCGCCATAAATTTGCCATTTGCCCAACTGCCGCCTTCTCGTTCTTTTTATGGAAATTTTCAAATACATGCAAATTCACACCTCTCACACCGTTGCCATAGGCAGACGATAAACTCGTGAAACCCATAAGAAGAATAATGTTTCATGATGTGTTATATAATTGGTCTGTCGTCTATTTTTATCTTGGCTTTTGGTTTTAGATGGCTTTCTTCCGAAATTCTGGCACCAAAACCACTCACCAAAAATACCCCTTTCATGAGGATTTTCCTCCTCTTTGTGAACAGTTTGCAAGTACATTGCGCCCTTGCCTAAATATTATCCACGAAATAATTTGTTTTTCGCATAACAAAACAGCTAAATAAACAAAATTTTTTGCCGATATATCAAATAGAATGTAATATTTTTGTATGAACCACGAGGAGAAGCCCGCGTATGCCGCAAGAAAACAATCCGAAAATTTCTGTCATTATGCTTACTTATAACCGTGAAGATATGGTGAAAACAGCTATAGAATGTATTATTTCGCAAACATTTCATCATTTTGAATTTATCATTGTAGACAATGGATCCTCTGACAATAGCGGAAAAATAGCCGACGCGTATGCTTTGCAAGATACGCGTATTCGTGTGATACATAAAGAACGAGGCAACATTGGCAGCGGACGTAATGCCGGGCTAGACGTAGCATGCGGCGATTATATCGCCTTTATTGATGACGATGACAATTGTCGTCCTGATTTTCTTTCGTTTTTATACACACTGGCTTTAGATAACAAGGCGGATGTGGCCATTTGCGGTGCAACCGGTATGGAATGTGACGAAAAGTATATCATGACAGCCGAAGAATCGGTCATTATGCTAATGTGGCGAAAACACTATACCATGGCCTTTCCCACAAAATTGTTCGACAGAAAATTGATGCTTACTCTTCGCTTTCCACAAGAGGGTTTATATGATGATATTGCCATGATGTATCGACTTTTGGCAAGTGCAAACCGTGTGGCGTATCATGGCTTGGCAAAATATACATTTTATCGGCACGAGAGCAACAATTCTGCCTGGACCACAAACCACTCGCTTTTAACAAAAGAAACCTTAGCAGAATATTTGGCGGCCTACAGAAACAGAACTGTATGGCTTGGCAAAGTTTTTCCAAACTCTGCTGAAACCTTTCAGTATTTCGAGTGGTCTTTTATGATTTCGATGGTGGAAAAAATAACAAGACTACCGCTACCAGATTGCTACAACACAAGAGATATGCTCATTTCTACCCTAAAAGAATGCCAAACTGCATTTTTAGCATCAGAGAATATTTTACCGTTTGAAAAAGAATGGATGAAGGTCTATGTCAATGGAGAATAAACTGATTTTCAACACAATAACAACTCCCTATCAATATTTTTTTGAAAATAGCAAACAATTCCAGCCTCTTGTATTTTATGGTGCCGGCGGCGGGGCCATGGATGCTCTTTTTATGTTCCAGTGCGAAAATGCGGC
Source organism: uncultured Oscillospiraceae bacterium (assembly GCA_964370295.1). Classification (GTDB taxonomy): domain Bacteria; phylum Bacillota; class Clostridia; order Oscillospirales; family Ruminococcaceae; genus JAAYCI01. The sequence continues at coordinate 4,830 of CAYJIR010000057.1, read as the reverse complement.
GCCTCCGGTGGCAATTTGCGATAAAGACAGTGCAAAATGGGGAACAGAGATAAAGGGCATTCCTATTTTGTCGCTTCAGGAAATCAAAAACCGGTATGACGGTTTTTATGTGTTTGTCACCGCGCCGGCTCACGCACATGAAATCGTCCCGATGTTGGAAAATGAGATTTCTAAAGAAAAAATTCTTTTTTTTACGCAATACGAGTGGCAAGAAATTATGCCGTTTCGAGCATTTTTAAAAAGAGAGGAAGAAAATTTAAAAAAGATTTATGCGCTTTTTGCAGATGAGTACTCTAAAAGTACATGGCTGGCAGTGTTAAATGCTCGCAGCACTGGCGACTATCGGTGCTATAAACATGTTTTTTGCGATTCGCAATACTTTGGCACCGGTATTTTCCCTTTGCAAAACGAATGTTTTTTAGACGTGGGAACCTATGACGGCGACACCATTCGGACGTTTATCACGGCCAGTAAAGGGAAGTATGAGAAAATCATTGGCATTGAGCCACATCCAGCACTTTTTCAAAAGGCCAATATATTTGCAAAGCAATATGAAAATATTAAAATTTTGAACCTTGCCGCCGGTGAAAAAGCGGAAACTCTATATTTATCAGAAGACGCAAGCGAGGCCATTTGCTCAAAAACAAGCGTCCAAAACATGGGAAGTATTCCGGTTTCTGTGTGTAAGCTAGACGATATCATCAAGGAGCCGGTTACTTTCATTAAAATGGATATTGAGGGTTTTGAAATGCAGGCATTGCATGGAGCTCGTCGCATCATCCAAACCCACAAGCCAAAACTTGCCATTTGTGTTTACCACAAATTTTCAGACTTTTTAGACATTCCTCGTTTTATACTGTCCCTTGATGTAGGTTATCGGATTTACCTGCGCCACCACAGTTATTATATGGGTGAGACTGTGTTGTATGCGGTGTGTGAGGAGAACTGAGATTATGGAAATTCGTTCAACTGTCAATACCGATAGGGTGTGCCTTGGAAATGTATTGCCACTGGATACTCCTTTTACTGTTATTTTGGATGTAAGTGAGGCATGCAATTTGCGGTGCAATTATTGCTTTCGCTCTTTTGGCCTACAAGAGTATGGATATGCGCTAAAAAACGATTTGATGAGTTTTGATACCTTAAAACTTGCCGTAGAACAGATAAAGCAATTTCCAAGTCCTGTGAAGAAAATATCGCTTTCCGGCAATGGTGAGCCTTTGTGCAATAGGCATTTGCCCGAAATGGCCGCTTATGTAAAAGAGGAATTAAACCTTGTCACGGAAATCTATACCAACGCCACATTATTAACAGACGAAAACATAAAAAGGCTTGCGCAAGCTAATATCGACCGTTTGGTTATTTCTTTACAAGGCTTAAACGCCCAAAAATATCAAGAGGTGTGTGGCAAAGATATCGATTTTAAACAATTTCGCCATAATATAGAAAGCTTATATCGGCAAAACCTACATGGAAAAATATTCATTAAAATAGTAGACGTGGCCTTGGCCACAGGCGAAGAAGAATTGTTTTATTCCATGTTCGGGGATATTTGCCACCGCATTTTTATAGAAAAAGCACGAGATATTTGGATTAAACCGCAAACAAACAGTGCCGCCGTCCCTTTACAGGAAAATAAATTTGGTGACGTGATAGGTCCACAATATTGTTGTTCGCTTAGTTTTTACACGTTGTTTGTCACCCCTTGTGGGGATGCTTATCCCTGCTCACAGCCTCTTATGGATAAAATGTTAGGCAACCTGTATACCACCCCTTTAGTCGATATGTGGAACAGCGAAAAAAGAAAGGCGTTCTTGCTCTCTCAATTAAACAGGGGATGCTCCCAAATAAAAAGTTGTGCAAACTGCAACATTTCCCACAATTCCATCAACAGTCCGCTTGATTCCATCAATGCATACCGTGAGGATATCCGCAGGCGATTGTTGGCGTGCAAATGAAAATCGCCTAACCAAAATAAAGTGTGAGGTGACAATTTGAAAAAAAATGTCATTGAATATTTAGAGGATGCCGTACAAAAATACCCCCAAAAAACAGCTTTTGAGGACCCAGAAAAAAGCATTACCTTTTATTCGCTTCAACAAAAGGCACAGCAATTGGCCGTCAACATCATTCGGTTTATGGCAGGCGAACAAAACAGGCCTGTTGCCATTTATATGGAAAAAGGTGTAGATGCCATCGTGGCTATAATGGGGGTTATCTACAGCGGAAATTTCTATATCCCATTGGATATTCATTCCCCGAAAGAGCGTACCAACAAAATTGTAAACACCTTACAACCTTCGTTGATTTTGGTAAAAAGTAAAGACGATTTCAAGCCCTGCACCCACCCGATCTTGGAACTGTCTTATGAAAGCCATGCGATAGACAGAAACCCAATTGATACGGTTTTGCAAAAACAAATTGACACAGACCCTTTATATGTTTTGTTTACCTCCGGCTCCACCGGAACGCCTAAGGGTGTTACCATTTCCCATAGAGCTGTTTTAGACTATAGCCAATGGCTCGTTACGACATTTGCTTTTAGCGAAAAAACTGTGTTTGGCAACCAAGCACCATTATATTTTGACAATTCAGTATTGGACATTTATTCCACCTTAAAAACGGGGGCAGCTACCGTTTTTTTGCCAAATGATTTTTTTACATCACCGCAAAAATTATTTGCCTTTATGGCCGAAAAGAGGGTAAACACCATTTTTTGGGTACCCTCGGCGCTTACCTTGGCAACCGGTAGAAAAAAATTACAAATGCCAGGCGATTTACACCTTGAAAAGATATTGTTTTGTGGCGAAGTTATGCCGGTGAAAACCTTGCATCGCCTGCAGGAGTTTTATCCAAATGCATATTATGCAAACTTGTATGGTCCCACAGAAATTACAGATGTTTGTTGCTATTATGAGATTAATCGCACATTTTCGCAAGAGGAAGCCTTACCCATTGGAAAAGCATGTCGTAATACTGATGTTTTATTGTTCAATGAAGAAAATAAATTATGCAAAAAAGAAGAGATAGGCGAGTTATGCGTGCGGGGCAGCGGCCTTTCCCTTGGCTACTATAACAACCAAAAGGCCACCGAGGCGGTCTTTGTGCAAAATCCTTTACACAACGCATATGAAGATAAAATGTATCGAACGGGAGACCTTGCAAAACAAAACGAAAAAGGCGAGTTTTTGTTTTTGGGAAGAAAAGACAGTCAAATCAAACATTTAGGATACCGTATAGAACTGGGAGAAGTGGAAGCGGCCGCCTCTTTAATGGCAGAAGTAGCAGAGCAGGCCGCTTTTTATGATGAGGAAAAACAACAAATTCTACTTTGTTGCACGTGCCAAGCAAACACAAACGAAGCCGATGTCATGAAGTATTTGGAAAAGAAATTGCCCACGTATATGTTGCCGTCACGAATTTATCTTTTCGAGACATTCCCTCACACGCCAAATGGAAAAGTAGATAGAAAGAAACTGAAAGAGCAAATCATACAAAACAGAGGATAAAATGAGCACAGAAATCAAAGAGAAAATCACAGCCGTTATCAAGGAAATTAAGCCTTATAAAGAATTCTCCTACGCTAGCGATTTGTTTGAAAGTAAGGTGTTAGACTCCTTGTCTTTCGCTGTTTTAATTACCAGCTTGGAAGAGGAATTTGATGTTGAGTTTGAAGAAAATGACATTTTAACAGAATATTTTAAAAGTGTTAACACAATTGCCGACTTAATTGTGAGGGTATGCCATGAGTGATATTTGGAACATATTAAAAAATACAAGCAAACCCATTGTTTTGTATGGTGCCGGTGGCCAAGCACGGCGGCTTTTGCACCAGTTACAAAAAGAGGGCATAGAAGTGTTTTGTTTTTGCGTTACTCAAGAGCAATATGAAAACGAAAAAATAGAACAAATCGCTGTATATTCCTATACAAGGCTCAAAGAAATTTGTGGCGAATATCGGTTATTAATTGCAGTAACCGCAGAAAAACTGCATGAAATTACTGGCTATTTGCAAAAGAACAAGGAACAAAATCGGTATACACATATGTGTATGCCCTTTAAAGTAGAGGAAGGTTTTTTAACCAAAGAGGAACACGATCTAATAAGAGCCGAAAAAATAAGAGACTGTTTTGAGGACGAAACCTCCAAAAATATTTTTGATAAAATGGTGTTGAGCAAACAGACCGGTGATATGTCATTCTTGATTGATGAAGTGAGCGGTCAAAGTTTTTTTGATGAACCTTTGCTAGACAAAACGATCTCTTATACCTACATCGATTGTGGCGCATATACGGGTGATACCATTATGCAGTTTTGCCAATTTAATGGATTTCGTTACAAAAAAATTATAGGGATCGAAATGGAAGAGGGAAATTTTGCGGATTTAGAAAAGTTTGTTCAATTTGCCAATTTGCGAGATGTATGGCTGATACACACGGGGCTCTGGTCTGAAGAAAGAAAAAAAACAATGTATACGAGCGAGAAGAGACATTTTGAAAACAGCAATTTGTATACAGAATATGACAATGTATCATCTACAAGGGAAAAATCTATTTTAGGCGAAGACAATACGAAATGTGTGGTGGAAACCAAGGTAAGCACTTTGGATGGCTTGTTTGCAAAGGATGGCTTGCACAACGGATTGATAAAAATCAACGCGATGGGAGCCGATTTTGAAATTTTAAAGGGTGGAAGGAAGCTTATTGAGCAACACAAACCACTAATCACCTTAGAATATGGCGTGTGTGCACAGCACATCCGTACAATCCCTCAATTTTTAAAATCTTTCAATTTTGACTATCGCTTGTATTTGCGGCAAAAAAAGGTGAA
>CAYJIR010000056.1:0-9037 GCA_964370295.1 uncultured Oscillospiraceae bacterium | reverse complement strand
TTCATATCAAAATCTTCTTCGGAAAGTATGGGGCCTTCTAAGCTACGGTCAATGATGTCTAGCAATCTGGCTCTGTGATTCATGGTAATCCCTCCGTATAGAATTGAGTTTAATTTTTCAAAATATGTAGTACACATATCGTGAGTTCACTATAGCATGCCACCTAGGGTGTGTCAATGAAAAGAAGGCTCTTTTTGTGGTTTTGACGAATATTTTTGTGCTTTTCGCCAAAAACAAAGCGACGATATAAAAATATATTGACAAATAAGTGGGGGGTAGGTATCATAGGGGTATGTTCCGATATGTTAACATATTTTCTTGAGAGGAGAATTAAAAATGGACAGTAAATACAATGCTTTGGCAGAAGCAATTTTAGACGGAGATGAAGAGTTGGGTGTGGAGGAAGCTCAAAAATTGATAGCAAGCGGATGTTCGCCTGCCGATATTTTTGTAGAATGTATTCAAGATACACTAAACGCTCTGGGCGACCGCTTTGGCCGTTTGGAAGTGTTTTTACCAGATCTTATTATGGCCAGTGATGTGGTGAAGGCCATTCAAGAGGACTTAAGCCCGCTGATTGCACAAAGCGGTGGTAGCATAAGCAGCGGTAAAGTTGTAATTGGCACCGCTTTCGGCGATTTGCATGACATCGGCAAAAACATGGTAAGCCTCATGCTCGAAGTGAACGGTTTTGAGGTAAAGGATTTGGGCGTCAACGTGCCTGTAGAACAATTTATTTCGGCCGCGCAGGAAATGAAGGCCGATATCATTGGCATTTCCGGCCTGATGTTGCCCTCGCTTCCCTATATGCAAGACACGATCGACCGCGCAAAAGCGAACTCTGCCATGGCCAATGTTAAAATTATGGTGGGTGGCGGGCCCGTTACCCAAGAATGGGCCACTTCTGCCGGTGCAGATGGTTATTCTGATGATGCTATGGGTGCGGTTACGCTTGCAAAACAATTAATGACAAGCTAAACAGTGTCGATGTCGGTGTGAAACCAGCTGATTTTGGGTCTCTTTTTCGTAAACAATGCAAAAACGTTGCACTCTTTTACAGAGTGCGTGTTTTTGACAGGTGAATGATGGAGAAGCTATAAGCAAAATCAGTTGGTTGAACATCTCTAGTTGGCACTATCTAGCCAGATTGGTATATGAGGAGGATTACACATGGACAATCAAAATCAAGTCACATCTTATAGTACCGAATCGATTCATGCCGAAAACAAACAAAGTTGGGTTAAGATATTTTCGGTATGGACTGGACTTGTTTTCTCGGTTTCCACAATGCTTTATGGCGGTGTGGTTGGCTCGCAGTTGCCCTTGGGCCAAGCACTAATCGCCATTGGTATTGCCAATTTGTTTTTGGCTGTTATCACAACACTGGTTTCGTTTATCGGTGCAGATACAGGACTTGGGGCCTTTGAATTACTTAAATATTGTTTTGGTGTCACCGGTGGGAAAATCATCACAATCATCCGCCTCACCTTGTCTCTCGGCTGGGTTGGAATTGGCTCTATTTTGGTGGTAGATCTTGTGAGTTTTTTTATTCCGTTTTTTGCCACCCCGGTGGGGTTTGCTGTCGGAGGCATTGTTATAAACCTATTGTTTGTTGCTACCGTGTGGACCGGGTTTAAGGGTTTAACCTTTCTTACCCGTTTTGCTATACCTGCTATTGTTCTTATTTTTTTGGTTGCCCTGTTCCAAACAGAACGGTTGCATGGTATCGCCACTTTATTTGATAAAGAACCGGTGAACCCCACCTCTCTTTTGGTGGTGGTGACGGGTATCATTTTTGCCTGGATTGATGTTGTGATGGTTGGTTCCAATTTTTCGCGTTTTGCGCGCTCGAAGAAAGACACCACCATTGCAACGGGCTTGGCGTTCTTGTTGGGAGCTTCCGTCATTTACTGTGTTGGTGCCATCACTGCTTTGGCCACAGGCAAAGACAATGTGCCCGAAATCTTCAATGCTTTGGGCATTGCGGGGCTGGCAGGTGCGCTTGTGTTCCTATTGACATGGACGACCTCCTCGGAAGCGTTCTATGCTGCATCTCTCGGCTTTGCCTCTGTATTTCCTATCAAAAACAAAGCCATTTTGTTGTTTTTTCCCTTTGCCATTGCCACAGTGTTCACGCTGATTGACTTGTTTGAATATTTTATCCAATGGGTCGGTTTGATGGGTCTTATTTTCTGCCCGATTATCGGTGTGCTTTTGGCTGACTACTACTTCTTTAAAGCCAAGTATCGTTTGCCGGTGGATAGAATTAAAACCGTTATTTCGATTCCGTCAGTTATTGGCTTGGCAGTGGGTGTTGCCACCAATTTGCTCATCCCTGTATACGGTGCATTGCTTGCCATTGTAACCACGATGGCCGCCTACTACATTGCCAACCGGTTCATTATACCGGACAAAATGTTTGCATTGGCTTTGCAGGAAAGCCAAACGACGAATAAGGATGTGCTCGCGGAAAACGACGCATCGGCCGAATAACACTTTGCTCAAAAAGCGAGGCAGAAATGCACATTGCATTTCTGCCTCGCTTTTTGCCAATCCCCATCTTTTGATATCATTTGTTTTTAACAGCCGAAAAAAATGTGCGGCTTGGGTTTAAGTGCTTTTGAAAACAATACGGTATTTTGTCTGTGAGCAAATATTCTGTGGAGCCTATCACCGGTTTCGCATTTCGAGTGTAGCACACCAAATCTACACGCAAAACTGGTGCCCCTGGTTCTATGTCCAAAGCCGCGGCCACAGTCTCATCTGCCAAGCAGGCTTTTGGGTGAGCCACCGCATTTTCCATAAAATCTCCCAGTTGTTTTTGTACAAACCGAAAGGTGTGCGCACATAAGAGAGCAATGTCCACATCATCTTTTTCATAAAACTCTGAGGGAATGTAGTCGAGAAGGTAAATAGCCGGCACACCATCGGCGTAGATGGTCTTTTCCACCTGATAAATCACTTCCGAAGGTGCATAGCCCAGCCATCGGTTCAACTCTACAGTTTCGGCTTTTACTGCACGGATACGTTTGATTGCAAGCTCTGCTTTGTACCCGGAACTGGTGATAACATCCGAAAACGATACATCTATGTCTAGTCTTGCGTTTTCACCTAAGAGATAGTGGTTGATGCAGGTGCCCACACCTTTTTGTCGGCTAATATAACCGTATGTTTCCAGCACCGTTAAAACATCGCGCAATTTCATGCGACTGATACCAAGCTGTTCTGCTAGTACATCTTCTGCAGGCAGCCTACTACCAATCGGTATTTGTTTCATGCGCTGTATTAAAGTGCTGAAAATATCCTCCTGTCTTTCAAATTCATTACTATCTATTGACCGTTTGTTCATGCCAATTCTCCTATGTGTCTTTCATTCCTTTTCATTTTATAAACCTAACTAAAAGAATAGGGTATTCCACCGCTCGTGTCAAGGAGAAAAACTGGGATGATGGCATAGCCACAATGGTTTTAAATAATTGCAAGCAAATGCCGGTGTGGTTTCGCTTGCGCTTTTCCACACCGGCGTTTATTTGTAACCGTTACAGCAATGCTCGAATTTTCGCTTCGAATTCATCGGCATCGGGAATGATAGAAGAATATAGTAACTCGCCATTTAAGTAAATGCTGGGAAGGTTTTTCACGGCCATTGCCTTCGCCTGTGCAATTCCCTCACGTGTTGAATATTTATATTCGATGATGTCAATGGCATCTCCGAATTTTTCCTTCATGTCACAAGTGGCCGCCCAAATATAGGTGCACGCGGCACAAGAGATGGAATCAAGCGTGAAAGCCTCCACAAAGGGGCGCTCCAAGTTTTTGTAATCCGGCAAAACAACATCGGCACCCAAATCCTCTGCTTGGTAGTTTTCCAGTAAAGAACGATATTGTTCTGGGTTTTGCACCACTTGTGCCACAGCAATGGTGTTTTCAATCGGTGTCTCATAAGGCATATCACAGCCAGGGGCAATCACCAAATTGTGGTGATTTTTCAAGCTGTCCAGCATATCCAGCACATATTTCATGTTGTCTTGTTGAGAGCCAAACAACATCGTGGTGGTAAGCGGGATATTTCCCCCAATGGTGACATTGTGTTTGTCTACAATGGCTTTGGCCTCTGTCATGGGAATGTTCTCATCCACCGATATTCCATCCGGGCCACTTTTACACATGACGTCCAAATTGGCAATTGCATTTCCGCAAACAAAGAAGGAGGACAACTTCCCTTTTTCGCGAATATAGTCAAATAGGCGCGTATAAGGTTCTAGCATGTGCTCTTCAAAATGAAGTGGCGAAATTTGAGAGATAACCGGGTCTACCGGGCAAATTAAATCCGCCCCGGCTTCCACGTAATAATCCACCATACGCAGGGAAATTTCGGTTACATAGTCCATGAGAGCCTTTACATATTCCGGCTTTTTCTTCATGTTGACATACAATTTTGTGCCACGCAAATGTGAAGCCAATGTCAAAGGCCCACAAAATAGGCCGAAAACTGCAGTGGTGTCTCCCACAGATTCTTGAAGGCGGCGTGTTGCATTTAGCACAATGGGAAGCCTGCCATCGGTTTTCTCCGGAATTTTGGTGGGAATCTCATCCGTTTGTGCCAGTGGATGCGAACAAACACTGGGAGGGTTATTGTCGGCCCAAATTAAATCACAACCCAAAATTTCCGCTTCTAGTTGCAAATCAAAGGCAACCGGCTGGCCATCCGGCATATAGAGACGGTTAACTTCCATGAGACATTCATACATAATGTCTTCATTTTTTAAAAATTCAGTGGCCGTATAACCTTTTAAGAACCCTGCGTGGATACCTGCAAACGGCACCCAAGGTGCACGTGGTGTTTCTTCATGCTGGTAGGTTTTAATAATGAGGTCTTTTCCTGTCATAGTGTTTGTCCGCCTTTCATAAACTCAAGTGTTATGTCTTAATCATCCAGTTCAATGCCCAATTTTTTTACCCATTTCCTAACAACTGTATAGGCACCGGTAAGCTGTGGATAGGGGCCTTCACTCGTCATTGGAACAGGGCTACGCTTTACAAACTCACGGCTTGAAATTTCCAGTGATCCGGGTAAGATATCACCCAACTCGGATTCAGCCATGGCAAATTTTATGTGGGGAATTCCAGCCCAAAAAGCGGCTGTTGTGCACATCACACATGGCTCCAGCACACAGTAAAGCGTGCAACCACTTAAAAACTCTTTGTCATAGGTTTTAATGGCCTTATCTACAACCAAAATCGTGTCGTGACTTAAGGGGTTTTTGTTGCTGCCGGCCCGGTTGGCCTCTGCCAAAAGAATTTCACCAGAAGGACCCACTAAAACAGTTGCAAATCCATCGTCTCCCTCGCTCAACGCCGTTTCGGCCATTTCGATAGCTTTCTCGAAATAAGTTAATTCTTTTGCCGTAAGCTCTTTTGTTGCTTGTTCTTGCATAGTCATCTTCCTCTTTCTTGAGACTGCAATCGTTCTAAATCTCGGCTATTCGTGTCTTTGAAAATATACTGATTGATTAAGCAATCAGTATATTAGATATTATACTTCTTTTGTTTTGCATTGTCAATGCTGTTTTCGTGTATTCATCTAAAAAACACCAAGTTTGGGGAAGGTTTTCGCACAAATTGTGCGAAACACGAATAACTAAAAAATTAGATATTGCCCATTTGTATGTTTTACATTATGCTTACTCGTCCAAATAAAACAACACCATTGAAAGGCAGGCCTCAAAATATTCGTCCAAATCAAAAGAGGCTTCGGCATTAAGATATTGCATGGAGGCTCCCATCATCATCGAGACCATAACATGGGAAGCCATTCGCACCTTGTGCGCTGGAATTTGTGGTGCATATTTTGTGATAGTTCGTGAAATACCGTCCCTCCATACAACATAAAACTCAAAAAATTTATTGTTGATGACAGGGTCTATTTGTCCCTGGCACCAAAATTCGAATTGAGCATGGTCATAGCGTTTTTCATTGTGTATAATATCTTTTTTTTGGCTAAAATAGCAGTTGATTTGTTCGTCTAAACTTTGCTTTGCGCCGGCAAACAAGGTGCTACGTTTTGCTATAAAGTCCTCTTGCACCATCTGCAACAGGGAAACCAACAGCTCTCTTTTGGTCTTATAGTAATAATGCAATGTGGATTGTGCCACTCCGGCTTCTTGTGCAATCAGGTGCATTCTGGTTCCGTTGATAGTATGCTTATCAACAACTCTTAAGGTGGCTTCCAATATATTTTTCTTAGCATCATTATTTTTCATGGTATTTTCCCTTTTGTCTATATAATTTAGTTTGAAGAGTAATTAATTTCCTAATATAGTATAGCAAACCGAACATCATATTTCCAGCGTAATTTATAAAATACAATTTTTTAAATATCCATTCTTTTTTAAGCAGTGTTGGTGCATAGGTTATGGTTTTTTAAATAATAGGTGATTGCTTTCGAATTATCCGTTTTGTGTTTTTGAAATATTTTTCAAACATCTATTGTGTTGCTTGTCTGAACGTAATATTTCTCTTGTTTTCATCTTCAACTTTTCATTGACAAAAATTTCATCCTGTGATATTCTAGTTTTAGATTAGTTAGTCAGTTTTTCAAAGAATGCAAGTCAATACGCTTAAACATACAATATTAAGGAAACGGAGTGAAAAAAATGGTCACATCTCTACGCGGAAAGCATTTTATCACATTACAGGAATGGAGCAAACAGGAGCTGGACACTGTGCTGGACACAGCCTACGATTTAAAGCTCAAGTTCGGACGCCGTATTCCCCATGCCTGCCTGCGGGACGAGACCCTATTTATGATGTTCTTTGACGAGAGCACCCGCACCCGCAACTCCACCGAGGCTGCTATGACACAGCTGGGTGGTCACGCACATTTCTTGGACGCCTCCAAAATGCAAATTCAACACGGTGATAACGCCAAAGACACAGCTTTGATTTTATCGAGCTATGGTCACGGCATTGCCTGCCGTCATTGTGGCTGGGAAACCGGAAACAAGTTTATCCGTGAAATGGCAGAGTGGTCTCGCGTTCCGGTTTTGAACATGCAATGTGATTTGTATCATCCCATGCAGGGCCTTGCCGATCTCATGACCATTGAAGAGCATTTCGGCCGCACCAACGTGGGGCGTTTGAAAGTAAGCATCGTGTGGACCTATGCTACTACCCATAAAAAACCCATCAGTGTGCCGCTTACACAAGCCCTGTTGTTCCCGCGTTATGGCATGGATGTTACACTTGCCTATCCAGAAGGCTATGAGATGCCACCATGGGTAATTGAGCAAGCCAAGGAAAACGCTTTAACCGCCGGTGGTACCTTCCGCATCAGCCACGACATTGAAGAGGCTTTCCGTGATGCCGATGTAGTGATTCCGAAAAACTGGGGCAGTTGGTATGCCGACAGCACAAAACCGACAGAAGGTCGTGAAGGCAACACCACATTGACCGAAGAAGAATTGGCTATTTTGGCAAAGAATAAGAGCTGGAAGTGCACACAGGCACTGATGGATACCACCAAGGATAATGCCATTTACATGCATGCCTTGCCGGCTGACCGCGTGAATGAGGTGGAAGATTCCGTCATCGATGGTCCAAAATCTATTATTTACCAAGAAGCTGAAAACCGCTTGCACACCGTTAAAGCCGTAATGGATTTGACTATGGGCGGGAAAAGCTAAGGGAGGCAGGATATGGATCTCTCAACCAAATTTGCGGGTTTAACCCTCAAAAATCCTTTGCTTCCGGGTTCTGGCCCTTTGAGCGGTGACGACGAACGCATGATATTTCTAGCGGAGCAGGGTATTGGTGGTATTGTAACCAAAACCATTGCACCCGAAGGCGCCGAAGTGGGTAGACCCTGCATTGCGGGCGACAAAACCACCATTTATAATTCGGAAGCATGGAGCGAGCATCACTCAGATATTTGGGTAAATGAATTCCTGCCAAACTTGCGCAAAAAAAGTGACATTCCCGTTTTTGCCAGTGTGGGTTACGACCAAGCGGACATGAAACAGCTGATTCCCCGTTTGGAGCCTTTGGCGGATGCCTATGAGTATATTCCGCGCTATGTAGGGAAAAATTTCGATGAGGTGCAAGCCATCACCGAAACCCTATGTTCACTAACAGATAAACCGGTTTGGGTGAAGATGAATGCCAGCATTTCAGATCCGGTCGGTTTTGCCGAAGCCTGCCGAAACGGTGGTGCTAAGGGCGTTGTGGCTGTTACATCGCTTGGACCAAACATGGTTATTGACATTCCAAACCGCCGTCCACTCATCGGAATTCCCACGGGCTATGTGTGGACATCGGGCCCGAGCATCAAACCTTTGGCCTTGGCCTATGTGCACATGATCAAGGAAGCATTTCCTGATTTGAGTGTCATTGCAAGCGGTGGCGTGGCCAGTGCCGACGACATCATCGAGTTCTTACTCGCCGGTGCAGACGCCGTACAGATGCTGTCTTGGGCGATGCTTCGCGGACGTACACAATACAGCAAAATGCTTGCTGATTTACCCCTCGCATTGCAGAAATATGGTTTTAGCAGTGTAGAGGATGTGAAAAATACCGGCTTAACCTTATCTGTGGCACCCACAGAGCCAAGTTTTCCGGAAATTGATTTGGACAAATGCACAGGTTGTGGCATTTGTTACACAAACTGCCCCTATTTTGCTTTAGAGGCAAAAGACAAGAAACCAGTAGTAGACACAAAGAAGTGTTTTGGCTGCGGTTTGTGCGAAACGCGCTGTCCCGTTCACGCCATTACAAATGTATTGCCTAAATAACATATATATAAAGGAAAGAGGTTTTGTTATCATGATCCCAACCGAAAAAATCAAAGAACTCAGCGAAAAGTATCGCGATTACACAGCAGAGCTACTGAGCAAAATGGTGCAGGTTCCCGGTTTCTCGGGCCGTGAGGAAGAGCGCTGCAAGCTCATTGTGGAACTATGCAAAGAGGCCGGTTTTGATGAAGTATACATCGACGGCCTTGGCAGCGTGGTTGGCCGTGTGGGCAATGGCCCGAAAAAAC
>CAYJIR010000055.1:0-9096 GCA_964370295.1 uncultured Oscillospiraceae bacterium | reverse complement strand
TATAGAAAAATTGCACATACAGTCATCACTTTAACAGCTATCCTCACAGCATTCATCATCCCCTTTTTAATGAATCACGATGAATATCTTGCCCCCACTTCTGAATCTGGACCTGTGCAAGTAACAGCGGCCTCCCAAGTGGAAAGCACCTACACAATCCTTTTGGACAGTGGCCACAGTCGCACAAGTCCAGGCGCACAAGGCTTGGTAAGCGAAGAGGCAGTCACAGAAAAAACCACCGAGTATTTAAGATTGTTGTTTGAAAACGATGCAAACTATCATGTAGTTTTAACGCACAACTATGATGTTGATGTTTCCACTACAGAACGGCGAGAAATAGGCATAGAAAACAATGCAGATTTTTTCATCAGTATACACTGCAATGCCAATGAAGATACCAACAGCATATCTGGTTTTGAAATCTATGTGCAGCCTCCCGAAAACATAAATCATGATATCAGTCATTCTGTAGCCACGCTGATCGCCGATGGATTTGTAGAAAACGGACATGTGCCCAGAAAGGAAACCGGGCTATTCTATTGCCGGTACGAAGAAGATCGAAGGGGTAACATTGTGCAGTACACCTTAACCGAGGAAGAAGAAGAAAACACTGACTACACCGGGGATACATTTGGTGTGCTAAACAGCAACCTTTATCCTGCCATTTTGGTAGAGCAAGGATATGTGACAAGCGAGCACGACACAAGCATTTGGATGAGTGATGAAGGTTGCCAAAGAGCAGCAGAAATCTACTACCTTGCAATATGTTCCTATTTTAGGACAACTGCAATGGTATAATTGCTAAACTCGGTATTCCCAACCTAAACAACCCTATAGAATCCGGCCATTTTTTGAATGGCCTTATTTTATAGGGTTATGTTTTGTGCAAACCCGGTATCTACAAGAGTTTATCCATTTATGATTCTAATGCCTTTGTTCATTATCTTTTGAGTATAGATTCTAAAAATTGTTCCGTCGATTTCGGGTTTTTAAGAAGAATTATGCAAGTTGACGGCAATACAGCTATATGATAAAATTTTAGTATAATATGTAACTTTTCCATATAGGTAATGCCCACTGAATAAACCCCTGCGGGGCTCATTCAGCCCCACCGCGGTACGCGGTGGCCATAAAAGTGCTTAAAACAGCACTTTTATGGAACCTCTCTTGATGGTTTATTCAGCGGGCATTAGGTATAGGGATGTGAAGGTTCTTTAACTGCACAGGTTTTTTAACCTTGCCTTTTTAACTTGCAAAAACGCGAAGAGTGGAGCAAAACATGAGCCACTATTTTGCCATTGACTATTTTGCCCAAAACCATGCAAGTACCCATTGTTTTCACCGCTCGCGGCTTGGCAAGAAGGAACAACTTGCCTATGACAAGATTCGGGCTTGTCTTTTGTTGTATAAAAATTCTGTTTCGATTTGGGGCATTGGGGGCAACCAACTAGAAGATATTTACCAAAAAATTGTGCACGACAATCCAAATATTTTTTATGTGGAACAATTGCACTTTTCTGGTTTTCTTTTCGGCAAAACCAAAACCGTTTTCCCAAAGTATCGGTTTGGAAGGGAAAAGGCCAATCAGTCGCTGGCGGCAGTTTTGCAAAAGGGCGAGCAAATCTTGCACCCCCTGCGAAATGCCAGCGAAATAGAAAAGGCAAAAGCGGTGCACGATTATTTTTGCAAAAATGTCGTATACAAAAACGATTCAAAAAAATCCTCCTACGAATGTGTGGGGCCTTTGGTGTTTGAAAAAGGCGTGTGTGAGGGGATTTCCAAGGCTGTTAAAATACTTTTTGACTTGCTTGGGATGAAGTCGCTTGTACTTCACGGCCACTCCCTGCAAGAGCAGCTGAACCACGTTGCGGGGGATACATTGCACGCATGGAATATGGTAGAGATAGATGGCATATATTATCATTTGGATGTCACTTTTGATATGACATTGTCTGAGCGCAGGGTGGTACGATACGACTATTTCTGCTTATCTGACAAAGAGATGGCAAAAGACCATCGGCCAAGTGTAAACAAGCTCCCCAAATGTGATACAAGCTGGGATTACTATGTGCAAAATCACCTGTATATGCACAGAACGGACGACTATAAGCTTTTTCTGGCGGAGTGCCTCCAAAACGGCCAAACGGATATTGTGGTAAAACTCCCCTTTTTAAACGAGCCTAAAAAGGCGCTAAAAAAACTGACAGAAATCACAAGCGAAATGTTGTGCAAAAGCGGATTTTCCGGCAAAAATTTTTTAATTTCTTACAATGCTCATCAAATGGTGTTTCATCTTTCTATTTTATAAAACAGCATTTTTTGTATTGATAATTCACAAGATTCACCCCAGAACTTTGGAGGCATTATGAAATCGGTATTTGTATCCAGCACCTTTCGAGACATGCAGGCGGAACGGGATGTTTTGGCGCACAAGGTCATCCCGGAATTAAATGTATATGCACGCGAATTTGGCGAAAACATCCGTTTTGTGGATTTGCGCTGGGGCGTAAACACGGCAGACCTCGAGTCGGACGAGGGCAGTAAAAAAGTGCTGAAAGTGTGTCTGGATGAGATAGCCAACACACGCCCCTATATGATTATCCTCATCGGCGAGCGCTATGGTTGGATTCCGCCTGCCGAGATGATAAAAACCGCGGCGGATAATAAAAGTCATCCCCTATACGACTATGAAAAAAGCGTGACGGAACTGGAGATTGAATACGGTGCACTGGCAGAAAAAGGCCAGCTGGAACAATGCCTTTTCTATTTTCGCGAGCCGCTGGAAAAAGCGAAAATCCCAAGCGAAGCGCAAGGTGCTTACATCGAAGCGGATGCGCTTTTGGAGGCAAAACTTTCTGCCCTCAAAGAAAAAATCAAGGCCGCAGGCGCGAGCGTGAAAAGCTACACTTGCGAGTGGGACGTCGAAGACGGTGGACTTTCTGTGCCGCAAAGCTTTGCCGAGATGGTGCAAAAAGATGTGGCCGGGCTTTTCGAGCGGGACTTTGAAAAACTGCGTGGCCTTTCCTGGCAAGAGCGCGAGGAAATGTCCGCAAGGCTGTTTGCCGAGCAAAAAGCCGCCCAATTTGCCGGGCGTTATTTTGCGCTCGAACACATTAAAGCGGCCGTGTGCGCCGAGGAAACACAGCTGTATATTTTAAGCGGCGAAGCCGGCAGCGGCAAAAGCACCCTCATGGCAAAACTGTTTTTGGAACTAGAGAAGCAAAACGAAACCTTCTTTTTCAGCTGTGGAAACAGCCGTGCTTCGCAAACCGGCTTTGACATGCTCAAGCAGGCGGTGCACAAGCTGGAGCGGCTCCTCGGTGTAAAAGAGCCTTTCGGCGAGCAAAAAGTGGGAGAGGAACAAGGAACGCAAGCCGAACAAAATGGGAAGAACAATCCGGAAGAATGGACGGAAAAATTCAGGGAATATGCCTATTTGTATGCACACACGGCAGAAAGGCCACTGTACCTCCTTTTCGATGCATTAGACCAATTGACCCAAAGCGAGCTTGTGGAGAAATTTTCGTGGCTTCCAAACAGTTTGCCAAAAGAGGTTACGGTGGTGGTGTCTTGCCTTGCCTCTTTCAAACTGCCCGCCTTTTACCCCCTGCAAAATCAAAGCAAGGCGGAAACTCTTTTGCCGCTTTCAAGGGAGGAAATCCCGCAGATTATCGAAAGCATTGTACGTTTTCACGGCAAAGAGCTTTCAAATGTGGTGGCCGGTGCAATTGCCAATTTGCCGGGTTGTGAAAACCCTCTTTACATCAGCATGGCCGTGCAACGGCTCCTCATGCTGGACAGTGACGACTTTGCCGCCATTGCCGCCGGCGGCAACGACATGAACGCCATCAGTGCCTTTATGCTAAATTTGATTGCGGGCTTTCCCGCCACGGCACAGGATATGGCCGTTTTGGTGCTGGGCGAAGCCACAGAGCGTGTGGACAGCCGCTTTTGCTACTATCTCGCCGCGCTTTTGGCGGTTTCCCGCAGGGGGCTTCGCGAAACGGATTTGGAGGGCATTTTCGCCCAGTGGAATGAACGCTTTAGCCGTGTGGATTTATCTCTTTTCACAAACTATCTCAGCAACTTTTTCCTGCGCCGAGACGATGGCCGCCTCGACTTCACCCACCGGGTGATTCGCGAGGGCATTTTGGGCAAGATAGACTTTGGTGCGTTCAACACGGCCATATTGCAACACTTCAAAACACTGGACGCAAAGGACGGTGTGCGCCTTTCGGAGATTGTGTGGCACGCCTACAAGGCAGACGACCAGAAGTTTTTGAGTGAGTATATTGAAGAAATGCAGGAAAATGATCCGGATGCCACCGTGATGGCTGCAAAAGAACTGCATGATATCACGTTGCAAAATGCCGTATGGATGCAAAAACTTGTACGCTACGCGATACTCCAAAATGAGTGCAAACTCTTTGCCGATTTTGTCGATTATAATTTTTTCCATGCGTTCACTGCTTCCATGGCAGAATATGAAGCCCTTGCCCCTGTAATGGAAACGTGTGTGGAGGTTTTTACGGAGTGGTGTGAAAAAATTCCCTCAATAGAAAATGAGGGGAGCTTATCCTCCGGTTATGCCAGAGTGGGCGATATTTACAAAACTTTCGGCAAGTACGAGGATGCTTTGGGGATGCATGAAAACGCTCTCAGGATAAGAGAGCGTTTGGCCGAAAGGCTAAACACGCCGGAAAGCCATCGGGCGTCCTCTGTCTGTTATACGGATATGGGGGAACTTTACACCATCCTGGGCAGACACGAAGAAGCACTGACGATGTATGAAAAAACCCTCCAATTATTCGAGCATTCCGCGAAGGAACTGAGCACACCGCAAGGTCAACGGGACTTAGCTATCGGCAGCACCAATGTAGCAGGCATTTATACGATTTTGGGCAAGCACGAAGAGGCCTTGGCAATGTATGAAAAATCTATGCAAATAAGAGAGCGTTTAGCAGAGGAGCTGAACACACCGCAAAGTCATGAGGATGTAGCTAGCAGCTATAAAAAAGTGGGTGACATCTACGCAATCCAAGGCAGACACGAAGAGGCCTTGGCGATGTTTGAAAAATCTCTGCAAATAGACGAGCATTTGGCAGAAGAACAGAAAACACCGGAGAGTTATCACTCTTTGCTTGTAATTTATGGCAAAATAGGTGCTATCTATATAAACGAGAGTAAACACGAAGATGCCTTAGAGTTGTTTGAAAAATCGCTCGTAATCAGTGAACGTTTGGCCAAAGAGCTAAAAACACCGGTTAGCCGACAGGATTTATCTATAACCTATGATAAAGTGGGTCAAATCCACAGTACCTGTGGCCGTCACGAAGCGGCCATGGCAATGTACGAAAAAAGCCTCGCAATAAACGAGCTTTTAGCCAAAGAGCTGAACACACCGAAAAGCTGGCGGGGTTTATCTCTCATTTATGACAGAATGGGCGATTTTCACAACACCCTGGGCAGATATGAAGAGGCCTTGGCAATGCATGAAAAATCTCTCGGAATTATAGAGCGCCTGGCAGAAGAGCTGAACACGCCGGAGAGCCGCCGAGATTTGTTTTTATGCAATTTCAAGTTGGGCAGTATCTACGAAACCCTAAGCAGGCATGAAGATGCCTTGGCAATGTATGAAAAATCCATCGCACTTAGTGAGCGTTTGGCGGAAGAATTGAACACACCAGGAAGCTTGCGGGATTTATCAAGCAGTTATAGCGTCGTGGGTGATATCTATAAAAATCAAGGCAGAATTCAAGAGGCTTTGGCACTATACGAAAAAGCACTTGCCATCAATGAGCGTTTAATCGAAGAGTTCAATACACCGAATAGCCGTCGAGATTTATCCGTCCGTTATGAGAATGTGGGTGATGTTTACGAAACTCTGGGCAGATATGAAGAGGCCTTGGTGATGTTTGAAAAGGCACTCGGAATCAGAGAGCGCCTGGCAGAAGAGCTGAAAACACCGGATAGCCGCCAGGATTTATCTATCAGCTATGATAATGTGGGTAACATCTACAAAATCTGGAGCAAGCACGAAGAGGCCTTGGCCATGTACGAAAAATCTCTTAGGATAAGGGAGCATTTGGCCGAAGAGCTGAACACACCGAAGAGTTTGCGGAGTTTATCTATCAGCTCTGAAAAGATGGGCGTTATCTATGAAAGCCAAGGCAGGAACAAAGAGGCTTTTGCAATGTTTGAAAAAACGCTGCAAATCAGAGAGCGTTTGGCCGAGGAGCTGAACACACCGGGAAGCTTACAGGATGTATCGATCAGTTACAAAATGGTGGCTGACATCTACCAAAGCGAGGGCCGAAATGAAGAGGCTTTGGCGATGTTTGAAAAATCCATCGGAATAGATAAGAACTTGGTGGAGCAACTGAACACACCAAGTAGCCACCGGGCTTTATCTACCAGTTATGACCGAATAGGCGGTCTGTATCAAATCTGGGGCAGGCATGAAGAGGCCTTGGCAATGTATGAAAAATCTCTGCAAATAGACGAGCGTCTTGCAAAAGAGCTGAACACACCGAAGAGCCATCGAAGTTTATTTGTCAGTTATTTGACAATAGGCAATCTTTACTATGAAAGAGACCGGAATGAAGAGGCCTTGGCAATGTACGAAAAAAGTCTCGCGGTCAGTGAGCACTTGGCAAATGAGCTGAACACACCGGAGAGCTATCAAGATTTATTTTCCAGTTGCAATAATGTGGCCATTCTCAACAAAGTCTTAGGCAGACGCAAAGAATGGAAAGCCATGCGCAAAAGGGCTGATGAGATAGAAAAACGCCTCAAGCAGAATTGAGATCGTCAAATAAATGGTAAAGTCCCACCCATAAGTCCCCACACCCGAGGTGAGAGATGAAAGCACTGAATGCAAATAATAAAGCCTATCCCCTTGCAGATACACCCTTTGCAAAAGGCGGCGAGGGCAAAGTGTTCGACATCGTGGGCAACGGAGATTTTGTGGCAAAGCTATATCATGACAAAGGGCAAACACGCGAAAAAGAAGAAAAACTGCGCGCGATGCTCGCCGCCCCACCCCAGGGAACCTCTGGACAAATCGCCTGGCCCTGCGACATCTTGTATAAACCAAACGGGCAATTTTGGGGTTTTGTGATGCCACGCATCCAAAACGTGACGAAAATAGACAGCCTGTATTCTTATGACAGGCGCTGCGAACACCCCTATGCCTTTTACGTGCAGGTGGCACAAAACCTGTGTGCCGCCGTTTCTGCCGTGCACGAAAGTGGCCATGTCTGCGGAGATTTGAACCCCGCAAACATTTGCGTGGATGCCAAAACCGCCCTTGTCACTTTGGTGGACACCGATTCCTACCACATTGGGGGCAAAGCACAGGCCGCGCCGCCCCCTCGCATAGACAACCTGTTCTTAGGCACGCACCACCAAGGCCGTGCGGTGTTCAAATGCCCTGTGTGCAGGCCGGAATATGTTCCCTTTGAAATTCAAAAAATCATGAATGCCCACGTGAGCCTTCGCGAGGCCAAAGGGGAAACTTTCACAATATACACCGACTATTTCGCCGTGTCCATTCATATTTTCGCCCTACTCATGAATGGGGCACACCCCTATTCATGCACTGTTTCTGGCGGTGTTTCCGCCTCTATGTTCAATTTAGTAAGCAACATTGAAAACGGTGTTTTTGCCTACGAAAACAACATGCAAGGCATCGGTGCGCCAAAATATGCCCCCGACTTTTCCGCCCTGCCGCAAAACCTGCAAAGCTTGTTTTTGAGGACTTTTGGCAAAAATAGTTTCCAAAATGCACAAGCTCGACCCGATGTGGTGCAGTTTCATACAGCACTTGCACAGTTTGAATCCCAGTTGATACGATGCAATGCAAATTCTGCCCACCAATACGACCGAAAAAATGCGCGTTGTCCTTTGTGTGAAGCAGAAAACAGGATGCACACACACAGCATGTACGCATCCAAGACTGCACCCGCCCCAAATCCGCTACCAAAACCGAAAAAAAATCCACCCGTTTCACTTCACTATTTGAGCAAACCGATTTTATCCCCGCTTGAAAGTTTTCTTGAAAAAGTGGGCTATGTGTTTGGGTTTTTATTCGGGCTTGCCCTGTTTGTGGCATTTGAACTATTTTCTTTGTGGCTCGTGCAAACCTACATCGTGCCTTTATCCGTGCCGGTGTTGAGCATCGCCTTGACTCTCCTCATTTTGGCCGTCTCCCCCTTCATCCCCATGAATTTATACAACATTGCCTATGTGCTGTTGGGTCTTGAAGACAAAACTTTTTTTGAGGGGGGTGCCATTGTGCTGAACAAAACCCTGTTTCTCACCTATGTCTTGTATATCGGCGTGATGGTGTACAGCTTTTGGGGCAGCCCATTCAGCACCCTTCTCAATTCCTTCCTTATTTGCCTTTTGCCCACAGGTGTTTTTAAATTGCTACCATTTTTCACCTACGACATTATGGATACCATTTGAAATAGACACTGCCCCGACACGCTTCCCACCCCACAAAAAAGGAGGCCCCATGAGCACATCCCACGACGTTTTTATCAGCTATTCAAGCTACAATAAGCAGTATGCCGATGCCATTTGCAACTACCTTGAAAATGAGGGTATCCGTTGTTGGTATGCCCCAAGAGACATCACCCCGGGCAAGAACTGGTCCGGCGAAATTTTCTTAGGCATCTCCTCTGCCAAAATTCTTGTTTTGGTTCTTTCGCCCGAGGCGAATACCTCCGACCAAGTTTTGCGCGAGGTGAATTTAGCGGTTACACACAAGTTGCATATCGTCACATTCATTGTGGAGCAAACCGCCACCTCTGCCGATTTGCAGTATTACATTTCCACCGTACACTGGATAGATGCCCTGACTAGACCGATGGAAGAGCACCTATACAGCTTGGTGCGTGCGGCGCAAGGGCTTTTGGGCTTGCAGGCCAAAAGCGTTCAGCCTGTCGAAGCAGTAACCGAAGAAACGCCCACTCCACCTGCTGAAGAGGTTCCACCGCCCGTAGAGGCACCACCGCAAGTGGAAAAAGCGCCCCCCATGCCCGCAGTGGCAAAGGCTGCCGAGGAAGCGCCGCCAAAAACAAAGCCGGTGCA
>CAYJIR010000054.1:0-9408 GCA_964370295.1 uncultured Oscillospiraceae bacterium | reverse complement strand
TTCTGTGGTGGGGCCGAATAAACCTCGCAGGGGTTTATTCGGCAGGCATTAATTATCGATAGCTCAAAATACTTGGTTTATACTGTTTGAGCCCCATTTCTTCCAGCTCTTCCCAAATTTTGGCGCGCAATTCCACATATTCGGTCTTTGGCTCCACGGTGTCCATGTCGTACAGTTCCGGGAAAGTTTTGCCCTTGGGATAGTTTTTGCTTTCCAAATTCGGCTCGAATTTTTCCACCAAACGATGCACCAGCTCTTTGGCTGTTTTTCTGTCGATTTGGGTGGTGGCATAGGCAACTTCGGCCATAAATTGGCTTTCCATCGGTGTGCAATAGTTCGGGGTTACGCCTTGGTTGGGTGCCACGCCAAAGGGGTTGCATCCGGCCATGGTGGTGCTGATGGTTTGTGCGGCAATTTCATACATCATCATCTCGGTGCACGGGCCTGCCATGGTGAGGTATGCGCCCCAAATGGCCGGCAAATTTGTGTGGGTGTTGATGGCGGCCGAGGCGAGGTTTGTTCCCCAAAGTGCTTTTCTGGTGGAGGCGGAGGGGTCGAGGCTTTCCATGACGCAGTTGTGGTTGATGACCACGTTGTAGATCATGGGGCCGGCAAGGCTTTCGGCGATGGAGCAGATAACAGCCCCTTCCACGTCTCCGCAGTAGCCGCCGATGTAGTCGCAGCCGCCGGTACTCACATAGGTGCCATACTGCACATAGGCCGCGGCGCGGTTCAAATCCTCATAGGTGGTTTTCAGCGAGGGTTTGAAGTAGACGTTGCTATGGTCGGTGGCACGGTAGCCGATGTCCGGGCGGTTGGTGGCGATGTCGGCAATGGCACTCACACCGTCTTTGCCTTTGATGGGCATACCGGGACGTCCTGCGTCCATGCAGGCCTTGCGATAGGTGGCAATGTTGTTAAGGCAGGCTTGAATTTCAAACGGGCTGCCGGCTTTTACCAGTTGCCCCATGAATTTGTAAGGCGGCACCGGCTCGATGTAGTCAATCCATTGGTTTTTGGCAAGGCCGTAATACAAGGGATAACGATATTCTTCGTCCATTTGGTTGCCGCAACCACCGGCTACGGCAGGCAGGCGCTTGTCTTCAATTTTGCGGTTGTGAATGAAGAAGCTATCTTTGCCGTATCCCAGCTCGATGGCCGGTTTTTGGCAGGCGATGCTCTGCCAAATTTCTTCTTCGCTAAAGTGAATCACTTTGCCGGAATCAATGTTAAAAATGCCCATCGTGGCCAAAAGTTCAAAGCCGGCCTTGAAAGCACGCTCGATTAAATCGTCGTCTTGCACCACAAGCTCGTCGGGGTTGAATTTGATGTCATATTTTTTCGCCATTTTTTTGGCTACTTTGAAAATTTTCATATCAAAGTCTTGGCAAAGTTCCGGTTCACCTGTTTCCCCGCGCAATAAAAATTCCCAAAATCTTGCTGTTCCCATGATATATTCTCCTTTATTTTGTGTTTGTGTTTATACCAAAGTTTTCAATATTTTGGCCGCGGCAAAGGCATCGTCTCCACCGTATATACAGCCACCAAACTGCTCTGCCATGTTTTCGTTCATAGAGCCACCACCCACTACAATGCGCATATTTTTATCAAGCCCTTTGCTCTGCAAAAGTTCCACCGTATCTTTGATACTGGGAATGGTGGTGGTCATACACGAGGACAGTGCCAAAATTTGTGGCTTTTCACTGACAACAGCGTTGTAAAACTGCGCGGCGTTTACATCGGTGCCCAAATCCACTACATCAAAACCGGCCACCGTGAGCATGGCTTTCACCATGTTTTTACCAATGTCGTGGATATCGCCACTCACTGTGCCGAGCACCACTTTGGCGCCTTTTTCAATGGAAGTGGCCTGTTTTTCCAAAACGGGGCGAATTTCATTCATGCACAGTTCCATTTGCTCGCCGGCCATCACCATATCGGGCAAAAAGAGATTGCCCGCAGAAAATTCTTCACCCACCACTTCAAGACAAGAGGACAATACAGAAATCAACTCGGTCGGCTCGATACCATCTTCTAAGGCTTCTTTCACCAAATCCACCAATTCATCATCGTCGTAGTCTGCAAAGGCCTCTCTGATTTTTGCAAATAACTCTTCCATACTCAAATCCTCTTTTCCTTTTTTAGTTTATACCATTGCCCCAAAACAACATAAAAAAACAAAGCATCTCACTCGTTCGATAATTGCAAAATCGGCACATACTAGGCACAAGAACAACATTGTCTGTAGAGTAATGCTTAAAAAGCAAAGATAAGACAAGCCTAATATGTTTTTACCAATCGCATCATCCTGACCAATTATCCCTTGGCCACACGAGAGTGCTTTGAAGAAAACATTTTATATTTTGTTTTGGCAAGGTGCGTTAACCTTGTATGTGCATCATGCCATACCCACAATTGTTTGTCAATATGTTTGCCCATCTTTTGTTGTTTTTTGTGATGTTGCATAAATCTACTGGGCCAAAATATGTGACTTTGACGAGACTGAAAGAAAAAATTAGGCAGAAATATGATGTAAAGCAAATTGTGTTTACACCGAATTTTTCGTTGTTGTATTTTTTTGCAAAAAAATGGGGCATTGGCCTTTGTATTGGGAATATAAGGTTATGGGGGATATTGTAAAATCAATAGAAGTGCCGATAGGCGCAAAGTGGATGGCAGCTCTTTCTAAGTTAAATAGGATACCATAGAGAAGGAATGGAAACGAGAAAAGCATTGTTTTAAACCAGGTTACGCCTGCCAAAGCATTTGTTTTGGCATAGATTGATGCTTGCCTTGCGTTAAAGCTTGCATCAGATATAAGCTTATGATAAACTAATAAAATTATGGAGTATGCTTTTTTTAGGCATAAAAAAGAAGAGGGTTACCGCGTGTTGTGCCCTGCAACACGAACAAAGTATAATTACCGTTGCCGGCCATTTTTTAGACCCATTTGTGCGGACACATAGCGGTAGAATGGAGATGGTTATGAAAATAGCATTGATTTCTTGTTCGAAGTTGAAAAGAAGCTATACATGCATGGCAAAAGAGCTATATTCACCAAGTGAACTGTTCAGCGCTTCCTATCAATATGCAAAAACTTTAAAGGTGGATAAAATCTATATCATATCCACCAAACATGGGCTGATACACGAAGATGCTTTCATTGCTCCCTATGAATTGTCGATGAAAGATTGGTCTGAAAACAGAACCATGGATTGGGCAAATGGTGTGAAAAACCAGATAGACAAAGAGTTAAATCCAAGGGAGGATGAGTTTATTGTTTTAACCGAAACGGAGTGCTTAACACCCTTATTAAAAGTTAAAGCTTTTGAAAAATTTGTTTTTCCACTTCGTGATATGAATGTTGATACAAAAATCGCTTACATGAATAATGAGGTGGAAAAACAAAAACCATAAGAGGGAGCCTGTTGCAATAAATGGTGGCATACAGGAAAGCGTGAAAATAAACGATTTTGTGTCTGCGGATGGCTGTTTTGTCTTCTCTTTTTTCGCCTTAGGTGGTGCCGACACGGTGTGACTGAGCAAGAAAAATATAAATGTTACACAAAGTACATACAAAGGGTGTAACAACGAATGAAGGCTTGACACATGGTGAAAATGTGATATACTTTACAAGCGGTGTAAGGAATGAATAGATAGGAGTGTCTTTGTGTTAAATGTAGCCTAAGTTTGGTTTTAAAAACTTTGTTTTAAAAACCAAATTATCACAATATGCGTTCAAAACCATGGCAATCGATACCGATGTCATTTTTTAATCGTGCATATTTTTGGACTACATCTGGCGAAATACACTTTTGACTTTTAGGTAGTATGAAATACTTTGGTCTGTTTTGAGTGTATAGATGTATCTATACGCTTTTTTGTTGTCCCAAAATAGGCCGAAAAGAAAGTCGAGGATAACATAATGCAAGCCTACGAAACATTAGAATTTAATATAATTTTGCAAAATATAAGTGAATTTGCTTTATCTGAAAATGCCAAAAACAAACTGCTTAGTTTGGCGCCGTCGCTTGACGAGCGCATGTGCCGAAACCACATGAAAGATACCACCGAAGCCAAAATGGTTTTGGAAAGCATTGGCACACCACCGCTGGTCTCGATGAAAGAGCTTGAAAGCATTCTTTTGCTTGCCGAAAAAGGCTCTATGCTGATGCCTCAGCAACTGTTAACCGTGGCCAGTTTCATTCATTCGTGCAAAAGGGTGGCCGCCTTTTTGAGGCGGGCAGAACACCTGAACATTGACATTGCTTATTATGGGCGTTCTTTTACACAAGCAGGGGAACTTTGCTTTGAAATTGAGCGATCGATACGAAACAACAAAGTGGATGATGCGGCCAGTAAAACCCTACAGGATGTCAGAAGAAAAATCGAAAAGGTGAAGTTGTCTATCAAGGCAAAAATGGAGGCGATTCTGCGCACAAAGAGAGAATATTTGAGCGATAGCAATGTGGTGAGCCGGAACGGAAGGCTGGCCCTACCTGTGAAAAAAGAACACAAAAGCAAAGTTTCCGGTGTTGTTGTGGATAGTTCCGGCACAGGCAGCACATTGTTTATCGAGCCTTCTGCCATTGGAAAACTGCAAGTGGAACTCTCAACTTTGGAAATTGAGGAAGACAATGAGCAACGTAAAATTTTATATACCTTGTCTTGCTTGGTAGACGAGCATCAAAAAGACCTAAGAACCAATATGCATTATATGGAAATTTTAGATTTCTTCTTTGCAAAGGCAAAATATTCATGCGAAATAAATGCAAGAGAGGTGCCTGTTTTGCCAGAGCGATGCATTAAAATTATTAAGGGTCGCCACCCACTTTTAAATCAAGATGTGTGCGTTCCCTTGGACTTTATGCTGGGAGACGACTATACAGGCGTGGTCATCACCGGGCCCAATACCGGCGGCAAAACGGTGGCTTTAAAGGCGGTGGGGCTTTTTTCGCTCATGGCACAGTGTGGCCTTCATGTGCCGGTGGAAGAGGGAAGTGTGTTTTCGATGCATGCCAATTTTTTATGCGATATCGGTGACGGGCAAAGTATTTCAGAGAATTTATCTACTTTTTCTTCCCACATCCAAAATATTGTTTCCATCTTAAAGCAGGTGACGCACGAAAGTTTGGTGCTTTTGGACGAGCTGGGTTCCGGCACAGACCCTGCCGAGGGCATGGGGATAGCCATTTCTATTTTGGAAGAACTGCGCAAAAAAGAATGCTTGTTTTTGGCAACAACGCATTATCCGGAAATAAAAGAGTATGCAAAAAACACCCCTTCTCTAATCAATGCCCGCATGG
This sequence comes from uncultured Oscillospiraceae bacterium, assembly GCA_964370295.1. Taxonomy (GTDB): domain Bacteria; phylum Bacillota; class Clostridia; order Oscillospirales; family Ruminococcaceae; genus JAAYCI01. Next base: position 4,102 of record CAYJIR010000054.1, on the reverse strand, counting down.
ACTTTGACAAGGAAAACTTAAAACCCCTGTATCGGCTACAAGTTGGTGAAGCAGGGGAAAGCTGTGCTTTATCTATTGCCGAGCGTTTGGGCTTGCCAAAACACTTGCTTGAACGTGCACGCAGAGAAGCTTATCGGGATGGGGTTTCAAACATGGAAACACAGCCCTGTATGAGCCAGAAAGACATGCAGAAACATGAGAAAAAAGCCCCGAGTAAGATTATAAAAGACATTCCAACCCCAAAAAATAGTATTAAAACTAAATTTGATATGGGTGACAGTGTGACGGTGGCAGGTGAAAATGCCACCGGAATTGTGTATAAACCCGCCAACGACAAAGGGGATTTTGTGGTTCAAATCAAAGGCGAGAAAAAAGTGATGAACCACACAAAGCTTACACTAAAAACCAAGGCAAGCGAACTTTACCCACCGGATTATGATTTTTCCATTGTATTTGATACGATTGAGAACCGAAAGGCAAGACATAAGATGGGCAAAGGCCATCATCCGGATTTGGTGATTGTGCACGACGAATTTTCGTAACGGCAAGGGCTTATTTCAACGGAAAACCCATTGCCGTTGATTGTACTATTCTTACCCAAGTTTATTGTTTTTTTTCGTTTTTTCAGCCCGTTAATTTTGTGGAAAGATTTTTTTTGGGCATCTTCTTTTGGCGGATAGCCGATCTAAACCAGCTACCCCTTTTGCATTTGTGCATAAAACAAGCGCAGTAAAAACAAAAATAACTTTTCAAAGCCAACACTGAGCAAAACAATCACAATCGTCCATGCAAAAAGGGAGGAAGTATCCAAGAAAATTTTAGCATTAAACAGGTTTTCACCGATAGAATGGTCGGGAATGCCGATGACCTCGGCCGCAATGCCGGATTTCCAGCTGAGGCCAAGGGCTACCTTAACACCGGAAACAAAAAAAGGATACACCTCGAAAAAATAAATATATCGAATCTTTTTGCAGGCTGTGACATGGAAAATCTTTGCCATTTCCAAAAGATTTTGGTCGGTGTGGCGAATTCCTTCCAACACACTGGTATACACAATGGGTAATACCATCAAAAAGCTGATGAGTATAGCGAGGTTTTGTGAAGAAAACCAAATGAGTGCCAAAATGACAAAAGAGGCTACCGGGATAGACTTGATGGTGAGCATAAAAGGGGAGAGCAAGTCGCGCACAAACGCAAAACAAGAAGCAGGGATGGCCAGCGCAACCGCACAGGCCATCCCTGCTAAAAAACCACCCACAATGCGCAAAAAACTAAAGGCAACAGCGCCCCAAAAATTGGCCGTAGGCACAATTTCAAAAAGTTTTTTTAAAACGGCAAGGGGCGATACAATTAAAATTCTTTGATCGATAACCATAGCCACAGCTTGCCATAGGAACAGTGCCAAAAGCACAGCCCAAGGTTTGAGTATCTCCGTTTTTGTGGATTTTCTATTCTTGCCCATAATAGAAAGCGTCGTCCGGCAAGGCACCACCCACAGATTCCGGCGCTTGATCGAATAAAACAGTTAAGTATCCATGTAGAGTGTCTTTCATTTCACTGCCTGCAATGTAGGTGATATTGCAGTTTGGAATGGCTTGTAAAGCCACGGCCTCGGGCACAATTTCATATTGGCCAACGAGCGCTGCTCCGCCTTCTAAATCGTTGTTGATATAGTTTATAGATTCTTCATAGTGGGAAAGAAAAGCCTCTACGGCCGTCGGGTTTTCTGCGATAAATTCGCTGCGGCCAATCACAACACCCGTCACAAGTTGTGAGGGGATTTCGGCATCGGCCTGCACGGCATCCCATTCCTCGGTTAAATCTAGGGCAACGCGCAAGCTTTCATTCGAGGTGAGCGCCGTTGTGACAAAGGGCTCCGGTAACATCGCGATGGCATTCGGTACATCGGCAATGGAAGATAGCACTTCGGTTGCTTCTGCGTGCCATTCAATGGTCACATCGTTGTCGGGGTCAATGCCATTTTGTGAAAGAACGTAACGCAAAGAAAACTCGGGTGTGGCCCCTTTGCCTGTGGCATGGATGGTTTGCCCACGCAAATCTTCTATAGAGGTGAGGCTCTCGCCATTTTCCACGATGTATAAAACGCCCAAGGTGTTGATGGCCAGCACTTCTACGGCACCATCGGTGTTGTTATAAATCACAGAGGCAAGATTTGCAGGCACGGCGGCAATGTCTACCTCGGCAGTGCCGATTTTGGCGGCCACCTCGCTGGTGTCGGCCACCATTTCAAAAGTATAGTTGTTGTCGTTGATTTCTCCGTTGTCTACACCATCCATAAATTGCACCATGCCCATCGTGGTGGGCCCTTTTAGCCCCAAAACACGCACGTCCACCGCATCTGCTGTGGATTCTGCCATGGATTCAGACATTGCCATGGACGAAGAGGCAGGGGTAGAGGATGCCACAGGCGTTGAAACGGCTTCACTTTGGCTATCGCTAGAAGAACAGGCCGCCAGCATGGACAGCGAGAATGCACCGGCAAGTAAAAGAGCTGTGATTTTTTTCATATTTTAAATCCCTTTCTGTTCGATTATTTGAATTAACGCCGATTCATCAAGAATGAAAACAGCATTTTTTCCAAGGGTGATAAGGTTTTTGCTTTGCAAAAAGCGAAGTTCACGGTAGATAGCGGCTCTGCTGATGCCAAGGTAGGAGGCCAGGCGTTCTTTGGTGCAACCAAAACAAACGCGGTTTTCTTCATTTTTCTGAAGAAGCAAGTGGCGAATCACTTTTTCTCTGCTCGATTGTATGGTTAAAAGCTCGATACGATGAATGAGAAAATTGATTTTTTCGTTACAGTGGCCGGCATACCTCATAGCAAGAGAAGCACTTTTTTCCATTGTCTGCACCACGGTGTTTTTGGCGATATATATGATGGTGACAGCCGTTTTGCACTGCAAAGTGCTGCAAAGCTCCTGGGCACACAGCAAATTGCTCACACCAAAACAATGGCCACGCTTCAGGGTGTTTAGGTGGATTTCTCTGCCGTCGGCACAGGCAAATAAAACAGCAACTTCGCCCGTGTGGATGAGGGCAACACAGGGCATGCCGTCCACTTCATCATACACGATGCATCCCTTTTCATAATGACGCACCAAAGCGTTTTCAGAGAGAAAAGAATATCCGGATAGGAAGGTCGATTGCTCTATGCTGGCCTTGATTTCAGAAATTTCCATGGATAACGCTCACCTCGAAAGCAAGGTTGGTTAGCAACCGCTAACCAACTACAACTTTATCATATTTTAAAATATCTGTCAAGTTCGCTTTGGCAAAGCAAAACGGTTGCAAAACATATATTTCAGCAAACGAACTGTGTCTATTTTCCCAAAGGGGAGCCGGTTTCAATTGCCGTATTGGTGGCCAAAGTAGAATGCGTGGGGACAAATGTGATTTTATATTCTGTGCCCACAGTGGAGAGCGTATCTTTGGGTTTCGTTAACGCCTGTTCGCGGTGAAACAGATGAGGTGGTTTCATTTTTTGACATATTTTCCGTCTAGCTTCGTCACAAAAGCACAAATTCCATAAAGGTGTTCATCTCTTTTGTGCCCCATCACACGAAAAAAATATCGAAATCTGCACAATTCATACAGTGACCATGCACCCTATAGAAATTCAATACAGTGGCGATGTTTTTGTTTTGTGCCTTTTTTAAATATTTCCCACATGTTTTTTGTCCATTTTTTTGAATGGCAAGCTTGTTTTTTTTGTGCCTGTTTGTGCTATACTTTTTTCATGTAATTATATACAGGTAGAGTAATCGTAAAACCGTTTATAAAGGAACGAAAAAAATGAATGTGAACCAAAAAAATTTGGCACTGTTTTTGAGTTTGACGCTGGCACTGGGCCTTATCTATATGCCAATTATCCCCCAAATATAGAGCGGAGCCGTCAGCGTAAACACCAAACACGCAAAAAGAATCGCAGGCTCTGTTCATTCAAACATTCCGGTTTTCCGATGGTAAAAGTATGACATACCGAGCATTGCGAAGAAAAACATCGCCAAAATCAAAGCGATGGCAGAAAACACCACATGGATGATATCCAGGAAAACATGGTGATAAATAATGCCTGCTGAATAAA
>CAYJIR010000053.1:0-9552 GCA_964370295.1 uncultured Oscillospiraceae bacterium | reverse complement strand
AAAAGTTATGCGTGCAAACGAAGAAAAGTCCCTTGTGCGTGACGCCACGTGTTTAATTTCGGCTTTGGGAAGCAAAAGTGACGATGCCTTGCTTTTCGCATTCGGGCTTGCCAAAGATGCAAATGGCCAGTGGGTGCAGCCTGCGGGCAGTAAAGTCTTTTTGGGTGGAGATTGCTTAAACGGTGGCAGCACGGTTGTGCAGGCAGTGGCTGATGGAAAACGTGCGGCCAAAGAGATACAACAGTTGATGAATAAATAATATTACGGGGCCTGCAAAGAAAGGAGGCAACAATGGCAGACATTGTTTTGCGAAATGTTCATGCATATGGACCGGAGGATTTGGGCGTTTTGGATATTGCCTTACAAGATGGAAAAATTGCAGCTATGGGAAAAAATCTAGCGGTGTCCTCTCAAGAAGAAATAGACGCAGCAGGGTTAATAGCCCTGCCCGGTCTTATAGAAACGCACGCGCATATGCTGCTTCCCTTTGCAGGAACCCAAACTATGAATGATTTTTATGATGGAACGCAAAGTGGTTTACACGGTGCAGTAACCTGCCTTGTGGATTTTGCCGACCAAAAAAAAGGTGCAAGTGTATATGATGCACTGGAAAAACGAGAGCAACAGGCTAAGGATAGTGTGGTTGATTATTCATTTCATATCACACTAACCGACATAAACGAAGAAACCTTGCAGGCCATTCCAAAATTGATTGATCAAGGGTATGTGTCTTTTAAGTTTTACACCACCTACAGTGATGGAGGCTTGTTTGTTCCAGAAGATGATATGCGCCGCGCATTTTCTGTGATTGCAAAGCATGGAGGTTTGGCCACCGTGCATGCAGAACGAGAAGAGCCTATTGTGCAAGCCACAAAACAGCTGATAGAAGAGAAAAAAACATCCTGGGCTTATTTTCCAAACAGCAAGCCGCCTTTGAGTGAAGCCGAGGCCATTGAAACCGTGATTGCCCTTGCAAAAGAAACCAATTGTCCCGTGCTCATTCGTCATATTTCCAGCGAAGAGGGTATGGCACTTGTGGAAACAGCACAAAAAGAGGGTGTTTCGGTGTTTGGCGAAACCTGCCCGCATTATCTTTTCTTTACAGATGATGTTTATAAAAAGCAAAATGCGGCCGACTATATTGTGCATCCGCCCATACGCAAAGAAAAGGACAAACAGGCGTTGTGGAGGGCATTGCAGTCGGATGTGGTGCTTACCATTGGCACCGATGATTGTGCTTTTTATAAGCGGCAAAAACGAAATTCCGATAAATTTTACGAAGTACCCGGTGGTATGCCCGGCATCGAAACACGGTTTTTTGTGTTGTACGAGTTGGGGGTGGCACAGGGGAAAATAGACCACAGCCGTTTTGCCTGCATCACTTCTTCGTATCCGGCCCAAATTTATGGACTTTATCCGCAAAAAGGGTGTTTGGCTGTGGGCAGTGACGCCGACATTATTTTGTTAGACCCGGCTAAACAAACAAAGATAACGGCGGAGCTACTCCACGAAAAAAGTGATTACACTCCCTTTGAGGGTTTTGAGGCCTCGGTGGAACTGGTTTCTGTGTTTGAAAAGGGTCGCCGTGTTCTGCAAGAGGGAAAATGCTTGGCACAAAAGGGAGATGGACAACGCATTTTGCGTAAAAATCCAAGAAAATTGGGGGAGATTGAATGAAAAAAACAAGGTATTACAATGCCACCATTATAAGCATGGACCCACAAAAGCCCTATGTGGAAAATGGTTTTTTAGAAGTGGAAAATGGGCGTATCACCGCAATGGGCGAGGGTGGTGCAGCAGATGATAAAGCCTGTGACAGTGTGGACTTAAAGGGGAAACTTGTGATGCCGGGCCTCGTGAGCTCTCATTGCCATTTCTATGGACAGTTTGTGCGCGGGATGCCACTGAAAGAGCCCCTTGAAAATTGGCAACATGTGCTGAGCCGTATGTGGTGGAAAGTGGATAGAATTTTGGACGAAAAGCAAGTGTATTACAGCACTCTGCTTGGCCTTATCGATGGCCTAAAAGCCGGAACCACCACTTATTTTGACCATCATGTGAGCGATGCTTACATCTCGGGTAGTTTGGATACCATCGCAAAAGGTGTGCAGGAAGCCGGGGCCAGAGCCTGTTTATGCTATGAAGTAAGCGATCGCTATGGTGCCGACGGCGCCCAAAAGGCCATAGAAGAAAATAAGCGGTTTGCACGTGAAAATAGCAAAAATCCACAATTCCGGGGCCTGATGGGCATGCATGCTGGCTATACTTTGGAAGAGGATACTTTGGCAGCTTGTGTGCAAGCGGCAAATGCAGAGGGTATCGCTTGCCATGTTCATGTGGCCGAGGCCATGGCCGATGTGTGCCACAGCTATAAAAATTATGATATGCACGTGGCACAAAGAATGCAAGAAGCCGGTGTGCTGGTAGAGGGAGCTATTTTGGCGCATGGTGTGCACCTGCAAGAGAAGCATTGGAAGATGATAGCAAAAAGTGGTGCCACAGTGGCACACAATTGCCAAAGCAACATGAATAATGCTGTGGGTATTGCCCCGGTGGTTGGCATGCTGGGCAACGATGTGAATGTGGCCATCGGTGGTGATGGCTATACCTATGATTTGCTCAAAGAATTATCCATTGCTGCCATTGCCCAAAGAGCATTCAATTCTGATACAAGCCTACTGGGCACAGAAGAACTTTTGCGCCTTGGTTTTTACAACAACACCACATTGGCAAAGCAAACTTTTGGTTTGCCTTTAGGGCGTTTAGAAGTAGATGGGCAGGCCGATTTTGTGGTGTTAGATTATATGGCGCCAACACCGATGAACGAAAACAATTATCTTAGTCATGTGATGTGTTGTGGTCCACAGAATGTGAAAACAGTGGTTGTAGACGGCAACATTGTGGTGGAGAATGGCCACTGCACAAAATTGGACGAAGAGGCAGTTTTATACGAGTGTAAACAACAGGCGCAACGTCTTTGGAACGCCTTATAAAGAAAGGGGAGCAAGAAACAGTATGAGCGATAAACAATTTGAACAAGTAGTCGAGCTTACCCAAAAGCTAATTGCGGCCGAGAGTGTCTCTGGTAAAGAGGACAAAGCGGTGGCAGTGTTAAAAACATTTTTTAAAGAGAATGGTATAGAAAATATTTGGGTGGATCAATACGGCAGCATCGTGGGTAGTGTACAAGGCAAAAAGGAAGGTCCCACCGTGTTGTTCGACGGTCACATAGATACGGTGCCTGTGGGCAATGTTAGCGACTGGACCTTTCCGCCGTTTGAAGGGCGCGTGGACAATGGCCGTCTGTATGGCCGCGGCAGCAGCGATATGAAGGCGGCCTTGGCTGCCATGGCTGTGGCCATGGTGCATTTTTCGCAGGAAAACAAACAGGATTTTCTAGGTGAGATTTGTGTGGCGGGTGTGGTGCAAGAGGAGTGCTTTGAGGGTGTTTCGGCCCGCTCTATCAGCGAAAAAATGAACCCGGATGTGGTGGTGATCGGCGAAGCCAGTGAACTGAATTTAAAAATTGGTCAGCGTGGCCGTGGCGAAATCCAAGTTGAGGTTTTTGGCAAACCAGCCCATAGTGCCAGCCCACACATGGGCATTAATGCTGTGTATAAAATGTGTAACCTCATTAAAGCAATACAGAGCCTGCCGGCACCTTCGCATGATAAGTTGGGCGCAGGCATTCTAGAGCTCACCGATATTGTATCCAAACCGTACCCGGGGATGTCTGTGGTGCCAGAGTATTGTTTGGCCACATACGATAGGCGACTTTTGGCAGGGGAGACCCCCGAAGAAGTGTTGCGTCCTTTGCAAGCACTGTTGGATGCAGAGATGGAAAAGGATCCTCAATTGCAGGCCAAAGTGTCTTATACCTTGGCGGAAAATCCTTGCTACACGGGCAACACCATACAGGGAGAGCGTTTCTTCCCGGGCTGGGTGTTTGATGAAGAGGACGATTTTATCCAAAAGGTAAAAGCCAAACTGGAAGAAAAAGGGCAAACCCCATGCGTGGATTATTATAACTTCTGCACAAATGGCAGCCATTATGCAGGAGAAGCGGGTGTTAAAACATTCGGTTTTGGCCCGTCTGAAGAGAAATTAGCACATACAGTAGACGAATATATAGAATTGAGCCAATTGCAAAAAGCTTATGAAGGCTACAAGGCCATCATGGAAGCATTGCTTAAATAGAAAGGAGCGTTTTCGTTATGATAGATAGACTATTTAGCGGTGCCGTTGTGGTGACGGTGAATAAAAAACGCGAAGTGTTTTTCGATGGTGCTCTTGCCATTAAAGACGGGCGAATTGTAGAGGTAGGTCCCTCTGCGGAATTGAAAGCTAAATATCAAGATTGTGCCTTGCACACGGAAATGGACGGAAAAATATTATTTCCGGGATTTGTAAATACCCATTGTCACTTGTTTCAAACATTGTTAAAGGGTTTGGGCGATGACATGGTGTTAAAAGACTGGCTTCGTACCATGACATTCCCGGCAGCCTCTAACTTAACCAGTGAAGATTGTTATCAGGCGGCATTGCTTGGCTGTATGGAAGGTTTGCATAGTGGTATGACCACCAATTTAGATTATATGTATCCTCACCCTAAACCCGAGTTATCAGATGCAGTGATAGGGGCTTTTGATAAACTGGGCATGCGAGGGATTTTGGCCAGAGGTTGTTTAGACACCGGGGTACAGTTCGGCGCACACGAAGGTATTTTGCAAAAGGCGAAAGATGTGGAAGAAGACGTTTATCGCCTGTTTGACCGTTACCACAATAGTAGCGAGGGTCGTGTGAAAATTTGGGTGGCTCCCACAATTTTTTGGACAAACACAAAAGAGTTGGCCTGTTCACTGTGGCGCATTACGAACGAATATAAGTCTGGTTATACCATTCACATCTCTGAAACACCGTTCGACCGAACCGCTTCGCAGGAATTGCACGGAAAACCCGATGCAGAACTTTTGGAAGAATGGGGCATACTGGGCCCGAATGTCTTGATGGTACATTGTTGCTATCTAACAGACAAAGACATCGCTTTGGCAAAAGAGTATGATTTGAAAGTGTCGCACAACGTGTGCTCTAATCAGTATTTGTCTTCGGGCGTGGCCGATGTACCAAAGATGTTGGAAAATGGCATCACGGTATCTTTGGGCGTGGATGGTGCGGCTAGCAACAACTCGCAGGACATGCTGGAGCTTATGAAATTTACAGCTCTGCAACACAAGGTGGCAACACGCAACCCTGTGGCGATGTCGGCGGAAAAAGTGTTGGAAATGGCCACAATAGACGGTGCACGTGCCGTGGGCTTAGAGGATGAAATCGGATCTCTTGAGGCTGGAAAAAAGGCGGATATTGTGGTGTTTGATCCGCTTAAGTGCCCCAAGGCCATTCCTATGCACAACCCAGTTTCCACCTTGGTGTATTCCTCCAGTGTACAGAATATTCAAGAGGTTCTTGTAGATGGTAGAACTTTGCTGAAAGATGGTGTTATCACTATGGTGGAAAGCGAAGAAGCAGAGTATAAGAAAGCACAAAAATGTGCCGAAGCATTGTGTGAGCGTGGCGGAATTACGAACCGTAAAGAGGGACATGCATGGAACAATCCCTACGCCGCTTACGAGAGAAAATAGTAGTCTAAGAGGACTTTGGGAAAAGACAAACAAAATAAAAAAAGAATCAGTGCATAGAAGGCGGGGGGCGTTTTCTGTGCACTGATTCTTTTTTTACTGTAGGGTAGCATTCTAGCGCTGGCTAGAAGCTAGCGTGTATGGGAAATTAAAACCTGCTGTCTTGATAGCGGCTTAACAACGAAGCATAGAAAGAATGCTTTCAGTCAACCGCGTGAACACGCGTGCCAATCAAAATTAGCTAAATCTCTTGTTTTCCATGTGGACGCATTTGTCGGCTATGCGTAGTGTAAATCTACGGTGAGAAACAAGAACAACCGTTTTGATTTTATATCCGTGGGGGATAAGCTTGGAAATTTAGGCCAAGTTTGTATCAGATGAGACAGACAGCGGTGAAAATGTATGCTATAGTTATCGTGAGTTAGCGACTGCTTACGAGATGAAATGGAGAGCGTATTTATGATAAAAACGATTTTGCTTTCGGGCGCCTCCTCGGTGGGGAAAACGGCCGTTTTAAAACATATTTTAAAAGGTCTTTGTGTAGCGGGAGAAAAAGCCTGTGTGTGCAAAATTGATTGTATTCAAACCGATGACGATCGTGCGATCAAAGCCATGGGATACCCTTGTGTGGCAGGTATTGGTGGTGATATTTGTCCCGACCATTTCCTTGTGTCGAATCTGCCGGAGCTTTGGGGCTGGGCAAGAGACATTGCTTGTTCCACTTTACTTATTGAAACAGCAGGACTTTGTCACCGTTGTTCGCCTGCCACAGAAGCCATGGTGGCGGGCTGTGTGGTAGACTGCATGAGCAGCAGCAAGGCGCCGGCCACTTTAGGGCCCATGCTCACAAAGGCCGATTTCATTGTGCTCACAAAAATCGACTTGATATCTCAGGCGGAACGAGAGATATTCATGTTTAAAATTAGAGAGCTAAATACAAAAGCACATATTTTTTGTGTGGACTGTATGGCCGGTTATGGCATGGAGCCCCTTGTTTCCTATTTGGCAAAGCAATCCTTTATAGAAAGCCATAACGGCGATGTGTTGCGCTACACCATGCCAAGTGGTGTGTGCTCGTATTGTGTGGGGGAAATGCGCGTGGGAGACAATTTTCAGCAAGGCGTTGTGGGGAAAATCAATTTTGATGGGGTGTTGATATGATCGGTGTTACCATCCAAAGTGGAACGGATAAACGGGGAAAAAAAGAGAATTTTGAGTCCATTCAGTTTACATCCGGTGAAACCGTGGTTATTGTGGGACACACGGGCAGTGGAAAAAGCAGGCTTATCAAAGACATTGAGCAATTGGCGAGCGGAAATACTGTGACAAAAAGAAAGGTGATTTTGCATCACGGCTCTTCAGGAGATTCACAATGGGAAAGTCCGATTGCTCACCTCGGCCAAAACATGCGTTTTATCCTTGATGTGAGTGTGAAAGAGTTTTTGACTTTGCATGCAAAGTGCCGCCGTAAAACCGTGAATGTGCATAAAATATTGGAAATAGTCAATGATATTGCCAATGAGGCAGTATACCTTGAAGACTGTGTCAACACCTTAAGTGGTGGGCAGGCAAGGGCTTTGATGATTGCCGATATTTCCCTTGTTTGCGATGCACCCATTGTGCTTATCGATGAGATTGAAAATGCAGGTATTGATAAAGAAAAAGCATTGAAGCTGCTTGGGGGGCAAAACAAGCTGGTTTTGTCGGCCACGCACGATGTCCATACAGCCCTTATGGCAGAAAAACGTCTTATCATGGAGGGCGGTGGCATAAAGGCAATTGTGCAAAGAAGTAAAGGGGAAGAAATTTTATATAGGGAAATGTCTAGGGAGTACGAAGCCAGAAAAGTGCAACAGACCAAACTCAGAAAAGGAGAGAATCTTGCATGACAGAGGTTTTAATGTATTGGAACAATATTTGTATTTTGCACAAAAAAGAAAAAGAATATATCGCAAAAATAACGACAGATTTATCGAAAAAAGGAATAAATTTAAAAACGCGGTTTTTTGGTCTTGGCTACGGCGAACATATGGGGGAGTATCTGGCAAAAGAGAAGGCCGTCTTGCCGGATGTGGTTGTAAGTGCCGACTTGGAGGTGTTTGAAGACGAGCGAATTTTCAAAACCCTGGCAGGGGGATTGCACAAGATGAGCAAGATGGTGCCACTAAGAAACTGTGAAGCCTTGGAAGCGGTGCAAAGAAGTGAGTACCTGCTGCCACTTTTGGCCATTCCGCTAGTATACTATACAAAAAACGAAAACCTACAAACGGAAAATACCATAGAACACATGCCGGATTTGGTATTTGGCGGCATAAACAATTCTGCAGCAAAAACTGTAGTGAAAGCCGTATGGAGTCGCTATGGAAAGCAAAATGTCACAGAGCTACTTTGCAATGCCCATGTAACGAGCATGCCCATTGAGGCCTTTGCCAAAGTTCAAAAAGGGGGAAGTGAAGTGGCCTTGGTGCCCTCTGTGTATGCCTTGCGGGCCGACGGAAAAAATAGCTTTCTTAAAACACCCAAAGAAGGTGTGTTTTTAACACCATCTTATATTTGCGCGCGTAACTCTATTTCAAGGGAAGTAGCAAAAGCGGTGATTTCGAGGATAGCAGGAAAAGAGCTGTGCGAATTTTATGTAGAGGCAGGAGACCTGATTGTATTCCCTGATTGCTGCAAAGTGAAAAGCAAACAAGAAAATGGAAGATATTGCACGATAGATAAGGGATTTTTTAAAAACACGAGTGCCGAGCAGTTTTATGCATTTTATAAGGCCTACATACAAAGCGCGCAGGAGCCAAGCTTTGCCTAATGGCGAGCGATGCTTTCTATAAATTATAAAGGAGCTTCACCGTTGTCTTTGGGCAGACAAAGTGCGAGCTCCTCTATTTTTTATATTCTGTTTATTTCATTAAAGTGATACGACTTCTAGCCACACCTAAGTGCCGAAATCTTGAACACCATTTAATAGTTTCACCTGACAAACAACGGAAAGTTGGTTTTTTACAGTGGTTTCTTCTTATACCTGATAGTTATTCTTAAAAAAACAAAGGAGCTTTTCCCGCCCGGCAGCATCACCTAGGCAATAACTATCAAGCAGTTTCCCGTTTTCTATATGGATAACATTGTCACAACACCGCAAAATAAACTCGGGGTCATGTGTTACGATAATCACCGTTTTGCCGTTTTGAGCAAGCTCGTTTGCACAATCAGATACTCTTTTCATATTTTCTAAATCAAGTCCGCTGGTAGGTTCGTCAAAAATAATAATGGGTCGGCCCGAGGCAAGCGCGGATGCGATGGCAACACGTTGCTTTTGTCCACCGGATAGAGACATCGGGTGCCTATTTTTAAACTCCAATAAATTCATCGCTTGTAAATATTTTTTTGCCTCTTCTTTGTTTTCTACAGACATACTAAGCAAAACTTCTTCCAGCACACTCTCTGTGAAAAGCTGATGATTTACATCTTGCATCACCATATAGCACTCTTTTAATCGTTGTTTTGTGTTATAAATTTTTGTGTTAAGTTTTAAATGGCCTTTGGCTTTTCTTTCAAGCCCACATAAACATCTGGAAAAAGTTGTCTTTCCGGCACCATTTCTGCCTATAATTGCCGTTACACGTGTGTGGGGAATAGATGTTTTAGCCACATCCAGTACTTTCACCGTGCTGTTTTTATACTTAAAATCCAAATTTTCAACTTCCCACATTTGTTCATTTGGCGTGTGGCTTTTTGGTGCTATCAGCGAAAGACCTTCAAAAGTGCACGGGCGAAGTCCCATATCACGGCGAACATCTTCTTGCATGTTTCTGAATTCATCTCCCGAAAAATCGCCGGCGATTCTACCATCTTTCAGATAATAGACTCTGTCGAGTAAATCGTAGATATAATAGATGCGATGTTCTGCAATGACAAT
>CAYJIR010000052.1:0-9567 GCA_964370295.1 uncultured Oscillospiraceae bacterium | reverse complement strand
CATAAACACTAGATCCTAAGTCTAGCGCGTCTGCCAATTCCGCCACATCCGCATGGGCATACCTACACTATTTTACCTGTGTTATTATAACCAGAAAACAGTTGGCACTTAAATATGATATCAAATATTTGTGCAAATGTCAATTCAAAAAAACGATTTTTGCAACAAATTGTTTTTCCAAAAGCACTACAGGGGGCGTTTATTGTGGCTATAGCGGCGCATGCAACTGCGCCTGCCATTGTATTCTTCACCACAACTACGTTTACAATGGGCACACGGCGTGCCTTCCATTTTCCCTGTTTTTCGTAAAGAATTTATGCCTTCTGCGCTTGCCTTGGCAGAGGGCAATATAAAAAATTTTCCGTATTCCCAAAGCAAAAAACCAAGCAAAGATAGAAAAAACACACAGAAGAGCAAAACCTGTATAAAAACCGTGGTTTTTTGCCAAAGAAACAGCAAAGGCAAGTTAAGCATTAGCAAGTCCCAGCCGCGCACAGGGCAAAGATAGCAACAACGGATGTTGGTGGCAAATAACTGGTTTGCTAAAAAATTTAAAAAACAAAAAGCAGAATAAAAAATAATGTCCAGTGCATATAAGAGAAAAACGCCACCCAGAAAAAGAAGAGGCGGTGGTGCAAAAATGTGGTTGACGGCAAAACAAACCATTAAAAAACCCAGCCAACAACACAAAACCGTGCGCACATACAACAGGTATTTTCTTTGCGAGGGGCTACCGGCAAAATACTGCGCGCGCGCCTGCGCACGGGTTTGTCTTTCACGCCTATGCAAAACCTTGCCATAACCTTGCATGCGCCTTGTTTGTTTTATCAAGGCCACCACACACAAAGCAAACAGCAAAATATGAAGCAAAAAATCTGCCCAAACGGAAAAATACAACCCCGCCACACACAGTGCCGAAAAAAACAAATAGCAAACAAGCTCGACCTTGCGAAAACGTGTCAACTTATCCCATACCACATGAAGTGCTTGCACCGGCCTGTCTCCTTGTAAATGCTATTATGCGTCATTCACCACAATGGTTTCTATCAAAACATCTTCCACGGGCTTGTCGTTCGCATCGATCTCCACCTCGGAAATCGCCTCTACCACGTCCATGCCCTCTGTTACATAGCCAAACACCGGATGGTTGCCGTCTAAATGAAGGGCCCCGCCCACTTCCTCGTAAATATCCAAAGCGTCTCTTGGCCAATCTTTGGCCGCATCTATATAGTCTTGCGCCACACTATCGGAATCCACAATAAAAAATTGGCTGCCGTTGGAATTTTCGGCCCCGGTATTGGCCATGGAAATGGCCCCATAGAAATGGTATAAACGGCCGTTGAACTCGGTTTCAAAGCCTTCGCCCCAGATGCTCTCTCCGCCGGTGCCGTCGCCCGAAGGATCACCGGCTTGTATCATAAAGTCCGGGATAACACGGTGAAATAGCAGGCCGTCATAATAGCCCTCTTTGGCCAAAGTGACAAAATTTTCCACGGCCTTCGGCGCCTCCGAAGGGAACAATCGCAGCTGTATATCACCCATGCTTGTTTGCATCGTAACATCGATGGCATCTTCGGGCACCGTGGTGCCTTCGTAAAAGCCACGCACATCAGGCCCCATATCGGGCCTTGTGGTGATGGAGCATGCCGACAACGCCAGCAACAAAACCGCCGAAAACGCAAGCAAAACACTTTTTTTCATATTCATACCCATCCTATACTGTTTAAATAAATGAATAACGCCAAACCCGAATCAAGCAGGTTCAGCGTTACACTGGTCCGAGTGGCGAGACTTGAACTCACGGCCCCTTGACCCCCAGTCAAGTGCGCTACCAACTGCGCTACACCCGGTGAATGCTGTTCATTTCAGCATTATTAAGTATACTCAAAAAAACCGTATTTGTCAAATATTATTTTTATTCGTCCTCGGCTTGCAACGCCACGCGCCTTCGCAGTTTTTCGCGCAATTCTGCCGCGGCATCGGCAGAACTACCCTTCTGCGCTTGCAGCTCTCCCCCTTGTTTTGCCTTTTGTGCCGTCATTAAAATTTGCATATAAACGGCGGCAACCACCTCATATAGCTCCGGGGGGATGCTGCGCCCCACCTCCAGCATACACAACATAGACGCGGCCGAATCGTCCTTATATATGGGAATGCCCTTCTCTTCCCCGATGCCGATAATGCGGTCGGCAATAGAGCCATAGCCACCGGCAATCACCACCGGGGCCACGTCTTCCTCTACACGATATTTTAAAGCCACCGCCTTGTTTTTTGCTTTTCCACTTTTAGACTTTGACATCTATTCCCATCCTTTTATAGGGCAAATTGGTGAACACGTCCATCAGGCTGTGTGTTTTGTCTAGGCGGTCTATATGTATGGTTTCAAAACGATAGCCCGTTGCACCCACAGCCTCGCGCAGTGCCGGTGCAATGCCGGAAAAGGCCTCTTGCACACCGGGAGGACACAGCAAATTCAGCGCAAGGCGCTTGTCTTGCACGTAAAGCTCGGCCTCGAAACGGCCAAAACCTTCAATATCGAACACCATCAACATATGGGTTCCCATCTCTTTTCCCTCGCGCGCGGCGGCACTGCCCTCTGCGTTTGGGTCTATCCATATTTCGGCAAAAGCTTGCACATCCATAAAGTTCACCGGCAAGATAAAATGCAAAAGCGGGGTGAAATTGCTGGGGCTGGCCAGCATACTATGCACAATGCTTTCAAGCTTATCGCTGGCAACCAAACGCACATCCGTGCTTTCTGCCTGTTTGTCTATAATTTGCGCCAAGGTGTCTATCACCTGGCTGCCCGCCTCTGCCGCACGCGCTTGCCGTGCCCCTTCGGGGTTGCGATATCGCCCCAAATAAGCCTCTAGGTTGCGCAGCAAGTCTTCCTTAACAGCCTCTCCTTGCATGGTATCTAACAGGGTTTGCAAAGCGCCGGGCAGAAAATTTTCGTTGTCGTTATACCGCGATAGATTATAAATGATAAGGGGCAGAATTTTTTCTGCCTGTGGTGAAAACAGCAGACTTTTTTCCACCTCGGGCAACACCTGCAACACACCTTCTTTAATCAGCGCAAAATTGGCCGGCGCCTCGGGGGTGCGAAGCAGGCCTATCATAATATCCAGTTTGTCTGTAAGGCGGCTTTGCGAAAGCAGCTCTGACAATTGTGACTGCGAAAAACCACCTTTTAATAAAGTGCTGAAATCGATGTCGTCCATTGTGCTTTTGGTGAGGCCGCTGCCCAGCAAAGAATCCAGCAGAAATTGTAGATTGTTGGCCACAGAATCTAGGGTATCGCGCCCGGATAAAGTGGCATTCAAGCCTTTTAAAAACACACCAATCGAGGTGGTAAGGCGGGTATCCCCTTGGGCATCGCTTAAAATATTGCGAAGCAAATCGAACAATTCGCCTTTGAATAAAGTGGTGTTGTCTTCCTGGCGCATCAGCTCTGCTTGTATGTCGGAGGGGTTCACCATCAAGGCCTCAAACATCACCTGCAACTCGTCTGTAAGCGGCGTGTTGGCCGCCGGCAACAGACGCACCACCTCTTGCAGCAAATAGATATTGCGCAACATGCTAACGGTTACCGACGGGTCCCGCAATAATTCTTCCAGTATTTTGGGGCTGGTTTCCCTTTGGGTGAGGCCGTTGTTTTGCTGCAGCAACTCGCTTTGGCTTTTGGGCTGCAACACACGCGTGACATCGCTTAGCTCAAATGGCATACCGGGTGTTTGGGGTTTTGCCGCCGCGGCAGGAATTGGATTTTTATCCACAAGTGGTGTGCTAATTTTTAGCAAATCTGCCATGCGGCACCTCCTTTTTGGGTTTGCAAGTACACAGCCCACATTTTGTAAATCGGTCAAATATCAAAAAACATGAGCATTTTTGCTGCACTTTTTTTCTTATTTTACCACATTTTCCGCATAAAATACCCTATTTTAAAAAAAGTATTCTAATATACGCTAAGTTTTGTGCACAAATCTTGCAAGAAACCGAAAAAACTGTATAATAGAAGATAAGGTAGTACACCAGAATGAAAAGTGGGGAAAAGCTATGAGTGTAATTGACGAAATGATGCTTCCAATGTTAGACACGTTTATTTTTGAAACATCGGCGTTGCTGGATCAATTAGACGAAATTTTGCTGGACGCAGAAAGAGCCCGCGAATTATCAGACGATCAAATCAATGAAATTTTCCGTGCAATGCATACCGTAAAAGGCTCGGCCGCCATGATGGGCTTGGCCGCCATGTCGGAAATGACCCACCGCGTGGAGGATATGTTCTTCTTAATCCGCGAAGATCCCGCCAAGCTACAGGGGGATACCGTCAATGTGGTGTTTGATATTTTATTTCAAGCCACAGATTATTTGCGCTCGGAACTTGAGAATTTGCAAGGCAACCCGGATGGTTACCAACCGGGCATCACCACCGTGCTTACCCAGCTGATAGAATCTGAAATAGCGGTTTTAAAAGGCGAGGCACCCCCGCAAGCCGGCGCACCGCAGCCGGAAGCTGTTGCCGGGGCCACTGTGGCACAGGAAGAGGGCGAGGATGACCTGCGTGCTGTGCGTGTGTTTTTCCAAGATGGATGCCAAATGGAAAATGTGCGTGCCTTTATGCTGTTGAATCATCTGCAAGAGCACCTCGACGTGGTGCGCACCGTTCCCCCCACACCCGAAAGCAACCCCGATGCCATCGAGGCCATTGTGGAGCGTGGTTTTGATGTGGTGTTCCGCCATGAGGGCACCATAGAAGATGTATTTGCCCTGATCGAAGAAGGCAGCTATATAGAAAGCTACGAGCAGATAACCCTTGAAAAACCGCCTGTGGAGGAGGCCGAACCCCCGCAAGCACCACCGGCACCGGCTGCCGTGGCAGAAACACCCGAACCCGCAGCGGAAACGCCCAGCCCGGCCGAGGCCCCCGCTGCTGCCCCGGCAAAATCGGCACCGGCACCGGCGGCACCATCGGCCGGAAAGCAGAGCTTGATTTCTGTAAACCAATCTAAAATAGACAATTTGCTGAACATCATGGGCGAAATTGTTATCGCCGAAAGTATGGTGGCTTCCAACCCCGATTTGCGCGATTTGCCCCTTGAAAATTTCAACAAAAGTGCGCGTCAACTGCGCAAGTTGACCGACCAGTTGCAAGATATTGTTATGGGCATTCGCATGGTGCCCCTTACCAACACCTTCCAAAAAATGCAGCGCATTGTACGCGACATGAACAAAAACCTTGCCAAAAGCACCGAGCTTGAAACCATCGGCGGCGAAACCGAAGTGGACAAAAGCATTGCCGACATGCTGGCAGATCCCTTGATGCATATGATTCGCAACTCGATGGATCACGGCATAGAAGCCACAGAAGACCGCCTTTCTGCCGGCAAAAACAAAGACGGAAAAATTGTATTGTCGGCCCAAAACATGGGCAGCGATATCATCATCAAAATTGAAGACGACGGCAAAGGCCTAAACCGCGATGTGCTGCTGGACAAAGCAGAACGCAACGGCATTTTATCCAAACCTCGCAATGAGTATAGCGACAAAGAGGCCTTTGGCCTTATCATGATGCCCGGTTTTTCCACCAACGAAGTGGTGACAGAATATTCCGGACGTGGCGTGGGCATGGATGTGGTGCGCAAAAACATAGAAAAAGTAGGCGGCTCGGTTTCTGTGGATTCCGTTCTTGGCGAAGGCACCGTATTCACCATTAAAATCCCTCTCACTTTGGCCATTGTGGCCGGCATGGAAATTGGTGTGGCGGAAGACACCTTCACCATCCCCATCACCTCCATCAGCCAAATATACAAATTAAGCCCGGATACAGAGCTGTTGTACGACACAGACGGCACCGAGATGGTGATGGTGCGCGGAGAATGCTATCCCATCATCCGTTTACACCAGATTTATAACATCGAAAATGCCCTTACAGACTTAACCGAAGGCATCATGATTATTGTGGAAAGCGGTGAAAGCCGTGCTTGTATTTTCACCGACAGGCTTATTGGTGAACAACAGGTGGTGGTTAAAAGCTTCCCCAGCTTCTTTGGCCGATATAACGTTAAAGACTTGGGCTTCTCGGGTTGCACCATCATGGGCGATGGTTCTATCAGCCTCATTTTAGACATCAACTGCCTTTTGGGTTCTTACAGTGTGCGCGGGCAGTAGCCGGTTCTTTGTTTCGGCCGTGCACACATCATTTTGGTTTTGTAAATCATAAAAAGGAAGAAGGAGCATCACTATGACCAATGACCAAATGTTGGCAGATTTGGATCTGCCTCAAGATATCACGGAAGAAGAGTTGCGTAACACCTCCTTAACTTTTTTTATATCCGACACCATCTATAGCCTGCCGCTTACCAATGTATTGGAAATCATCAGCGTGCAGCCCATCACCAAGGTGCCGGGCACACCGGCCTATGTAAAAGGGGTAATCAACTTGCGCGGTGGCATTGTGCCGCTTGTGGATGTGCGCCTTAAATTTGGCCAGCCGGAAAAAGAATATGACGAATTCACAAATATTATCATCACTATTTTAAACGATATTACTGTAGGACTTGTGGTGGACAGGGTGTCTAATGTGGTGCGCCGTGCCCAAGTAAACACCACAACCCTGCCCGAGTTTTCAAACGTAAACACCAACCGCTACATGACCTCGGTTTCTCATACAGGGGAAAGCTTAATTATGAATTTAAACTGTGAAACCATTTTGGAAGACGACAATATTTTGGGCATTAGCTAGGTGGTTACTTTATTATGATAACTTTAAACGATAAAGAATTTCAGGATTTAAGCGAGTTTGTTTTATCGAATTATGGTATCGATTTGTCTAAGAAACGGATGTTGATACAAGGCCGCCTTTCGCATGTGCTAACCGACAAAGGCATGGGTAGCTTTGCCGAATATATCCAATTTATGATACAGGATAAAAGCGGCCTGGAAGTGCAACAAATGCTAAACCGGCTAACCACCAATATCACCTATTTTATGCGCGAAAAAGAACATTTTGATTTTTTAACAACCACGGCCTTGCCAAACCTTGTAAAAGCCGGCTCGAGCGCCCCTTTACGCGTGTGGAGCGCCGGATGCTCTTCCGGCGAAGAACCCTATACCTTGGCCATGATTTTGTCGGATTATTACGAAAGCTGCAATAAGCGCCCCAATTATGTTGTTTTGGCCTCGGACATTTCGCACCAAGTGCTAAAACAGGCTTTGCTGGGGGTTTACAGCGAACAGGCACTTAAAGAAGTGCCCCCTGCATGGAAACAAAAATATTTTAACCGCCTAGACAGCGGCGATTATCAAGTGTGCCAAGACATACGAGACAAGGTGTCTTTTCGGGTGTTCAACCTAATGGATTCCTTTCATTTTACGGCACCATTCGAAATTATTTTCTGCCGCAATGTGATGATATACTTTGAAAAACAAAAAAAAGATGCCCTGATAGAAAAATTTAGCCAATGGACAAGCCCGGGCGGATATTTTTTTATCAGCCACTCGGAAAACATTGGAAAATCCAACCATGCTTTCAAAACCGTGCGCCCTTCGGCCTTTTTAAAAGAGGCCACAAAGTAGCACGGCAAAATAGAAACAATACGCTACGAACAATGGCCAATAGCTGCACCACCACCCTTGGCCGTTGCATGAAGGAGGTGTAAATGCAGCAGATACGTGTTTTATTGGTGGACGATTCACCTGTGTATCTGGGCATGATGCAGGCAAGCGTAAAACTGAATAAAAGCATGTGCGTGGTAGGCTGTTACAGCAATGGACTCAAGGCTTTGGAAGACCTTTTGCAGGTGCAGCCCCATGTTATCGTGTGCGATTTGCACATGCCATTTATCTCCGGCATAGATTTCATTAAAAAAGCACTTAAAAAAACTGCTGCGCCCATTGTGGCCATTTCGCGTGACGAAAATGCCGCTGCCGAGGCCCTTATGGCTGGCGCTTCATGCTTTGTCCCCAAAATACAAAGCACATTTTCGGGACAATCGCGCTTTGCCACACAGCTAACAGAAGCCATTTTGGCAGCCACACACACCCACGTAGATGAAGTTTCGCGAGAGACCGGGCCTTCCCATGAACACAAGCTTTTCAACACCAAAGAGCCTTCTACAGAGCAAGCACCGCCTTCATTTGGCAAAACTTGCAACGGCATAGTTGCCATTGGTGCCTCTACCGGCGGCACAGATGCAACCCTCTCTATCATGGAAAGCTTGCCGGCAGATTTCCCGGCGGTGTTAATTACACAGCATATGCCCGTGGGCTTTACCTCCCTTTATGCCGAACGCCTGCAAAAAAAATGTGCCATGCAGGTGTGCGAGGCTACAGACCGGATGCGGCTGAAGCAAGGCTTGGCCATCCTTGCCACCGGTGGGCAACACTTGTCCCTTGCCAAGGATGACCACGGATGGTTTGTAAAATCACGCGTGGGCGAAAAAATAAGCGGGCATGTGCCCTCTGTAGACGCCTTATTTTTTTCTGTGGCAAAAACGGCACAGGCCAATGCCATTGGCGTGATTTTAACGGGCATGGGCGCAGATGGCGCAGAAGGCCTGCTTGCTATGCGCCAAGCGGGTGCGTATACCTTTGGGCAAGACCAACGCACCAGTGTGGTTTACGGCATGCCCAAAGTGGCCTACGACATGGGTGCCGTGGCCAGCCAGCTGTCTTTGTATGACATCGGTGCCGAGCTGATTCGCAAGGCACGTGCCCATTTGCACTAGACAAAAGCCACAAGCCCATTCTTTGTTTATCCACAGATAGAAAAACCGTACTGCCCTGCTTTTTTGCAAAAGTGGGGCAGTATTTTTATACATAATGCCTGCTGTGTTTTCGCCCCCAATAACAAAAAGGTGAAAACACCGGGGCATATTTTTTGTGTGAACCAAGAGAAAATTTTGTATTTCCCCAAACAAAAACGACACTTTTTGTATATGTCGTTTTTAATTTATTCGGTGGGCATTCAAACCATTTTTTTCTACCCATTGCGCCAAATTACTCTGGCTTTTTCGCTTATACTATAGAAGAAAAGGAACAATCCCTTCTTTTTCCAAGGCAACTGAAAAAATTTATCACGCTTGTTTCCGGCAGCCTATACACATGCCGATGCCCCTTTATATTCACTTGCCATTGTTCCCCATCTTCCTGCAAATCTCTTGATAGCCAGACACATATATGCTATAATCAAACACACTAACAATGATTTTTAGACCTGTTTTCACAGGTGAATCCATTCGCAAAAGGAGACTATACTTTTGAAGAAGCCTATACAATCGATTTGCCTCACACTTTCCTTATTGTGTGGCTTGCTCGGTTTTCAAGTGCCTGTTACTGCACAAACAACCGTTGAACCACGGCACATTGTGGCCATACATACCCTGCAAGAAACCGAACTGACGGTTCCTTTGCAAACCACGGAAGAGGAAATTTTCGAGATCTTGCCGCCCCTCCTCCACGTCACAGTGCAAGATGAAGCTCCGCCTGCAAGCTCTTCTTCGGCGGTGCCATCTTCTTCGGCGGTGCCATCTTCTTCGGCGGTGCCATCTTCTTCGGCGGTGCCAT
>CAYJIR010000051.1:0-10283 GCA_964370295.1 uncultured Oscillospiraceae bacterium | reverse complement strand
AAAGCATCAAGGTATGCCCCATAAAAGTGCTTTTCTGAGCACTTTTATGGCCACCGCATTTTGCGGTGGGGCTGAATAAGCACCCGCAGGGGTTTATTCAGCAGGCATTATTTATAAAAACGCTTTCACTTCTTTTAGGCTGTGGAATAACCAATAACACCAAATAGATTTTTGGTTCGCTCTATCAAAGTGCGGCTCCACAGTTGTTCCTTTTCCGCATCCATCGAGCTTGAAGAAAGGCTTATGGCCCCCACAGCACGGCGATTGTAATTTAAAAGAACCGTGCCAACACAAAAAACGCCGGGGTCGTTTTCTTCACGATCTGTTGCATAATTTCGCTGGCGCACCAAAGCCATTTCACGCAAAAAATCATCATAATTTGTAATGGTGTTTGGCATAAGTGGTTTTATATTCATCTTTTTCCACTTAGAAAACAACTCGTCGTTGGTATAGGTGCTTAAAATCGCCTTGCCGGCACTGGTTGCATACAAAGGCGTGCGCTGCCCAACACTGGTGTTTACAGATAAATTTTCATTGTTTTTATTAAAGCTTTCCAAACACAAAAGCTCGTCGTTGTCGTCCACGGAAAACTGTGCAACGGCATTTAATTCGGTGGATAGGCTATCCAGCAGGCTTCTTAATACATTTAGATAGCTGATATCACGCACAGCACGAACACCCACTTCGAAAGCACGAAAAGAAAGCGAAAAATTTCCGGTTTTTTCATCCCGACGGAGGTAGTCATTTTCGCATAAGGCACCAACAATACGCGAGATAGAGGCCTTGTTGATGTTTAGCGATGTATAAATTTCTTTTAAACTTACAGACCCATTTTTTGACACAAATTCCAGCGTTTGAAAAGTGCGGTCGATCAACTGCACAGAATTTTCTGTTCTTTTCTCTTTCATTATATAAACCCACGTATCAATAATTAAAACAGAACTGTAAGAGAAGTTAAAACAGCTCTGTTTATTAAATAATATCATTTGTAAATCCTATTTGTCAACAGATAGATGGAAGGAATGTACAAGCATCACAAGCACAGGGACAACAACAAATTTCGTTGAAATGCAACAAAATTCTACAAATCTTTATGCAAAAAGCAGAAAGTGTTACTATCTCGTTGACAAACGAAACGCACTTAACTACAATTAATACGACGGGTTCAGAAATGGTCATAAATATACGAAAAGTGAAACGAAAAAATCAATAATCCATATGTTGTCAATGGCCGTAGACGCCAATTATGATATAGGCACGTCCATCAAAAGAAAAAGGAGGAATGGGAATTGAGTTTTAAAAGAGTTTTAAGCGTTGTGGAAACACATAGCGGTGAGCCTATGCGTGTGGTCACCGGGGGTGTTGGGCACATCCCCGGAAACAGCGTGTTCGAGATGGAGGAACATTTAAGGTTACATAACGATGGTCTACGCAAGTTTTTACTTCGCGAGCCACGTGGATACCCCCCGTTTTGTTGCAATGTTTTGGTTCCTCCAAAACATCCCGATGCGGCCGCAGGTTTTATCATCATGGAACAGGTGGAATACCCCATGATGTCCGGAGGGAACACAATTTCTGTAGCCACTGTGCTGTTAGAAAACGGTATCATCCCGATGAAGGAAGGCCTAAACGAGTTCAATCTAGAGGCGCCTGCTGGGCTGATTGGTATCAAAGCACAATGCCAAAACGGGAAGGTAACCGAAGTCACCTTTAAGAATGTCCCCTCTTTTGCCGTGTATTTGGACAAGGAAATCGACGTTCCCAAACTAGGAAAGGTGACTGTTGACGTTGCCTGGGGCGGCATGTTCTATGCAATTGCTGACATTAGCCAATTTCCCGGCCTAGAGTTGATACCTGAACATGGCGCCGAAATGGTGCGCGTACAGTCCCTTATTTTAGGCGCAGCCAGAGAACAACTGCCCGTGCAACATCCAGACTATCCGCATATTGAGCTTACACAGTGTGAGCTTTCCGGTCCCGCAAAAACTCCTCACGGTGATTTACGAAATGCGGTACGAGTGGGAAGTGGTGCTATTGATTTAAACAACCCGGCTACCTGGACAGGCGCGCTAGACCGTTGCCCTTGTGGCACCGGCACATGCGCAAAAATGGCCGTGTTGCATGCAAAAGGCCAATTGCAGCTAAACCAAAAATTCCGCCACGAAGGCATTTTGGATATCGTGTACACCGGTGAATTGGTTGGAACAACAAAAATTGGCGATTACGATGCCGTCATCCCCACGGTTTCCGGCCAATCTTGGATTTATGGATATGGAAACTTGGTGTTAGACCCAAGCGACCCCTTTGAGGAGGGTTTCACAGTGGGAGATATTTGGGCCTAGATGCAAAGAGCAGTACAAAGTATAAAAAGGGGGGTATGTTTTTTATCATCTAAATGTTTCACCTAAACGAGAATCCGGGAGGAAGAAGAATGAAGAAATTTTGCGGTATGTATGCTGCAATTCCAACACCCTTTGACGCTAGCGGTGGCATCTGTCAGGAGTCTATAGAAAAAATGTGCACACGTATCATAGATACTGGCATGCAGGGCATTTTGGTTTGTGGTAGTACCGGCGAGTACCCTTTGCTTACGATTGAAGAGCGCAAGCAAGCCGTGAAGTTGGTATGCGATTTTGTGGCCGGACGCACCCAAGTATTGGTTGGTTGCAGTTGCCACAACCAGGAAGAAACATTGGACATGGTGCGTTATGCACAGGGCGAAGGCGCCGACATGGCGCTGGTGGTTCCCCCTTATTACATGCAAACAACCGAAGAGGGAATTTTCCAGTATTATAAATCCATCAACGATGTGTGTGATAGCATGGGGCTGCTTGTATACAACTATCCCGATGCCACAAATGTGAGGCTATCTGTGGAATTCATCGAGCGTTTAGCCGGTTTAGACCATGTTGTGGGCATCAAAAACACCGATGGAATGGACCATACCAGCAAGCTGATTGAAGCCATGAAAGACAACTCCTCTTTTGGAATTGTAAACGGCTTTGAGCACTTGGTGATGGGCACCTTATGCAGCGGTGGCGATGGCACAATGGGCATTATACAGGGCCTTGCACCGAAACAGATGATGGACTTGTACAATGCGGTTCAAAACAACGATTTGAAAAAGGCAATGGAAATCAACAGCATGATGCGCCCATTGTATACATTGATGGAAGCGGAACCTTGCCCGGCTCCTGTCAAGGCTGCCTTCAACCTTATGGGAATCGAGTGTGGAGGCCCACGTCGTCCTCTATTGCCGGCTTCGGACGATTTAAAGAACAAATTAACCGTTGAACTGAAGAAAATCGAAATATTATAAAAAGGGTATCAAAATAAAGAGAGGATGAAGAAAAATGAGTCCAACATTACGCGCGATTGCCTTGGGTTTAATCTTACTTGATTTGGCATTTTGTATATTTATTGGCTTTAGAAAAAGAAAAGAAGTTACCAGTACAGAAGAATATTTTATCGCCGGAAAGAAAACAGGAACCATTATTTTATTCCTAAGTATTTGGGCCAGTATGAGTGGCGCAGGCAACTTTATCGGGCAGGCAGGACGTGGAGCAATGATGGGTGTGTCTGCCTATTGGCAATGGCTAGGAGACGGCGTGTTAGGTGGCCTTTTATTCGGCCTCGTTATTGCACCCCACCTTGCTAAATTTGGTTACATTTCCATGCCTCACTACATCAGCAGTTATCTATGCAATGATGACCCGGTAGTGCGCAGAATTGCCGGTGCCGCAAATTTATTGCCCAATGTTTGTTGGGCGGGCGCGCAAATCATGGGTATGGCCTATGTAATTTCAACCCTAATGGGAGTTCCTTATACGGCAGCAGTTGTTATCACCGGTTTAGTGTTTATCACCTATACGGCTTTAGGCGGTGTAGGGGCTGTTATTGTGGCCGATGCCTTACATGGCACGATACAATTGTTTTTCTCTGCAGCCGTTATCACTTTTGGCCTACAAAGCTTTGGGTTCGATTTCAGTGTTTTGCAAGCCAACGTGGAAGCCATTGACGCCGCTAGATGGAGCTTAGACGGAATCACCAATATTCAAAAAGTAACGGCTTTGCTAACGGGCTTTTTGGGTGTTATGTCAAACCCCATCGTATGGAACCGCGCATTTTGTGCCACTGATGTTAAGAGTGCACGCAAATCCTTTGGGTGGCATGCGGTGTTCTATTTGGTGCTCATTTTCATTATGATTACCATCGGTATTTCCGGCTGGACACTAAACCAAGAAGCCGGTGACCAAACTTTGGTTTGGATGATTGTGAACACCATGCCGGGATGGGTATCCGTATTCTTGGGTGTTGGCGTATATGCCGCTTGCATGTCTGCAGCAGATACCCACTTGAATGCATCCGCTGCTAATATTGTTTGCGACATCATGGACCCCACCGGAAAAATCGAAACCAAAAAAGTGATTAAATACAGCCGAATTGCAACCATTGGTGCCGGCGTTTTCACCATCCTCAGTGGCCTATACTTCGATTCTATCTATGCCCTTGCCAATTTGGGCTATGCCGTTTGCGGTGGTGTTCTGATTCCCATCTTTGCCATCGGCCTGCTGAATCGCGATAGAAAATCGGACGAGTATAAATCCACCTTTAGCGTTCATGCCGCAAAAATCGCCATGATCACCGGCATCGTTGCCTGCCTCATTGTGGAATTTGTTCCCGTGCTTTACGGCTTCTTTGGCGGCGGCGTTATCCCGGCCATTGTCTTCACAACCGTAACATACTTTATTGTACCAAAGAAAAAGAACACAACCGCTGCCGCGTAATCGGAAGATGTGATGCCTGCCGTGGCCAAAACGCGGCAGGCACCATACAGTTGAAAGGAATGATAAATATGCCCGCTGTAAAAAGAACCATTCAAGCTGTTGAGTGCCATGCCGGCGAGCCCATGCGTGTGATTACGGGCGGTGTGCCCATCCCCCCCGGTGATACCGTGTTCGACCAGATGAAGTGGCTGGAAGAAAATGACGACCAACTTCGTATGCTGATGTTGCGCGAACCGCGCGGTTACCCTGCGGTGTGTTGCAATTTGGTAATTCCACCTAAAAACCCCCTGGCTGCCATGGGATATTTAATCATGGAGCAAACGGAATATTGCCTCATGTCCGGTGGCAACACCATTTCCGTGGCCACCGTTTTGCTGGAAACCGGCATGATTCCCATGCAAGAGCCGATTACAGAATTTTACTTGGAAGCGCCTGCCGGGCTTATCCATATCACGGCGGAATGCAAGAACGGAAAAGTAAAGGGTGTCACCTTTAAAAATGTGCCTGTTTTTGTCGAGATGAAGGACAAAGTGATTCAAGTTCCGCATTTGGGCGAAGTAACGGTAGACATTGTTTGGGGCGGGGCATGGTTTGTCATGGCAGATTATCGCCAATTCCCCGGGCTTGTGCTAGAGTCGAACACAGGGGCAGAATGCACAAAAATCGGCTCTTTGCTCATTAAAGCCGCACAAGAACAATGCCCGGTAGAACATCCCGAATATCCGGGCGTTCCCGTCACCATTGCCATGCTCACGGGCCCGGGCGATGCCCATGGCATCGACTCCAGAAGTGTGGTTGTAAACCTTTCCGGTGTAGTGGATTTTGATGACCCCACAACATGGACAGGTGTTTTAGACCGGTCTTGCTGCGGCACCGGAACATGTGCAAAAATGGCATATGCCCACGCCCGTGGCCAACTGGAACTGAACACACCCTACATCAATGGAAATGTTCTGGGCTTAACTTTCACCGGAAACCTGGTTGAGGAAACCATGGTGGGCGATCGCAAGGCTTTGATACCAACCATTACAGGCGAGGCCTTTATTTACGGCTATAGCAATTATGTGTTGGATGCAGAAGATCCCTTTACAGAAGGATTTACGCTTGGCGATATTTGGGGCAAGAATTAGGTGATATCAACAATCGTTGAATCGATCATATTTTGAATATTTTTTTGTTCAACTTGAGCTGAATATTGCCGAAATCCTTTATGGAATTCAAGATTTTTAGGCCAAGTTGGGCTAAAAAAACACCAAAATAGGCCTACTGAACACAATTGCCGTCACAACCTAGGCAGAATCCTGTCAAACAAACCCTTTCGGAATCCATTAAGTCCCACTACAATATCCGGGGGTTTTGTTCATACAATAAAAAAGGCATCGTCTCCCTTAGGGGGCGATGCCTTTTTTGCCGCGTATTGCTTGTGCTATTTAATGCCTACTGAATGAACCCCATAGGGGTTCATTCAGTAGGCATTAAGCTATCATTCTTTTTTTTGCAAAACAAAGACCATGAAGATTTTTGTTTTGCCCTGAAAACCACACTCTTATCCCTTTATCAAAACGCCATACAATCTGTGTTTTATTAAAAGTACACAAAATTTGTATAAAAATTTATAACGACAAAACATTGACTTTTTCGACAGGTTGCGATATCATTATACATGTTCCAATTTTTAAATCGATGATATCCACAGTTCCCACCTTTTCACTAGGTGGCACCAGCAACAAAGTTCTATGGGCCTATTTTGGCACTTTTTCTACCCGATTTGGCTTGATGCTCTTGAAGTCTATAAATGATTTCGACAATTGCAAAGCCAAAACAAAAAAATGGCTCAAACTATGCGGGCTTTACCGCTTGTCAACACCACCTAGGCGAAAAATGTCGAAAATCTTTATGTAGTATGGCAAGAGGAAGAAAATGAAAAAGTTTTTGTGCACAGGATTTGCAATTTTTATGGTAATTCTCATGTTGCCCACAATATCAGTGCTCGCCACCGAAATAGACCTTGAAGAGTTGGCCGACGAGATCGCCATTGTGCCGGAAACCACCGAAAATGAACAA
This sequence comes from uncultured Oscillospiraceae bacterium, assembly GCA_964370295.1. Lineage (GTDB taxonomy): Bacteria > Bacillota > Clostridia > Oscillospirales > Ruminococcaceae > JAAYCI01. The sequence continues at coordinate 3,432 of CAYJIR010000051.1, read as the reverse complement.
CCACAAAGCGAATTGCCACAAGGCGAACCCTTTGATTTCAGCCGGCCCATCCGCATTGGCTATTACTCTGCCTTTAACGACATCGTTTCGGATATAGACAGCATAAACAACCGAGGCTATGGCTACGAAATCTTCCAAAAAATCGCACAAATCAGTGGTTTAGAATTTGAGTTTGTGGCTATTGAGGATAGCATGTTAGATGCTGTCAACACCGGTTATGTGGATGTCGGTGGCTTTAACACGCGTTCGGATGAAAGAAGAGAGCTCGTGCAATATTCCGATACGCCTTATACTAAAACTTACCTTGCGCTGATGACACATGACATGGATATACGCTATGCCGATGCTTCTGCCCTAGACGGAAAAACGGTGGCTGTTTATGACGAAAATGCCGGTGTTGCCCAATTGGACGCGTTTTGCAGGCAAAATAACATTTCGGTGGAGTATGTTTATGCCGAAACCAGTGCCTATATGGACTTGGATACCGATTTTTTCATCACCTATTCCGAGGATCCCACTTCGTTTGGTTTAAACAATGTGTTAAACCTTGGTGTATACAATCTATTTCTAATTTCCAGCTTTGAAAATGCGGAAGTACTGGCAGAAATCGATTCTTACTTTGCAGAAATCATCCGCACCGAAGGCAACTATTTCATGGAACTGGAAGAAAAATATCTTTCCAGCAATGTGGAAGTCAACCATCGCGGTCTCACACAGGAAGAAGTAGATATCCTGCGGCAAAGGCCACTGGAAGCGGGCTATATCACAGGCTTTGCGCCCATTTCGTTCACAAATGAACAGGGCGAGCCGGACGGTGCCTTGGTGGAGGTGCTGAACACCTATGCAAACCATTATGGTTTCGAGGTGAATTACCATCCCTATAGCCTAAGTGATCCACCGGAAGAGCATGAAAATTTCGATATTTTGCTTAGCCTTTACGGCGATGGAGACCACGAGTGGGAGCATTTTACCCTAACAGATGCATTCTACACCATCCCGGCGTATGCACAAGTTAACCTCGATTTGCAAGACAGCATTGTGATGCAAGATATCTTGGCCACCTCGCCCAAAATAGGGCTGCTAAGATACCAAACATTGGATATTCGCCCCTTCCAGGAGGTGTCCCCAAACATAGAGTTTGTATACTACGACGAATGGCACGCCCTGTTAGACAGCTTTGCCGCGGGCGAGCTTGACATGCTGGTGTCCACCAACAGTGCCGCCACCTATGCCGAAGTATACTTGGGCGACATGAATCGCGCAATCATACACACCGATATCTCCATCCCCATGCCATTTTTCATAAACCACAGCATTGAAGAGGAATATGTGCCCATTTTCAATGTGATGATGGATCAATTTTCGGAAAGAGATTATGAAACCATCATTGAAACACAGGCCAATGCCAATTTACCAAGAGATACGGTTGGTTTTTGGGAATTTTTTACGGCAAACTGGTATTATTTTGCCATCGTATTTTTCATCATGGTTGCCGGATTTATCGCTGTGTATGCCCACGGACAAATTAACAAAAAAATGGCTCTGGTGCACTCGTACAACACAGATAGGCTTACCGGGTTTATGACGAACCAAAGATTTCGCGAAGCCATAGACGAGGTGCTAAAAACGGCACGACCGAACGAGTATGAACTTATTTCTTTCGACATTGACATGTTCCGCACCATCAACACCCACTTTAGCAATGAAAGAGGCACAACCATTATCTTGGCTGTTGCCGATGCACTTAAAAAAGCCTTTGAAGACACCTCTGCCGTCATTTGCCGAAGAACGGCCGATCAGTTTTTGATTTTAAGACGCGTGGACGACGGCGGCAACCTACGCGAAATCTATAATAATTATATTTTCCCAAACATCGAAGATAATATAAGCGAGAAATATAAAGTATCGCTGTCTTTCGGCAATGTTGTCATCGACAACGTGCAGGAAAATAATGGTACCATAATCGGCCAAGCAGACAATGCAAGACTTGCCGGGAAAAACCAGCATAAAACCACGTTTATCACCTTTAGCGATGCCATGCGCAAAGGCTATGAAGACAAAATTAACATTACATTCCGCATGGAACAAGCCTTAAAAGACCGCGAATTCTTTGTGGAATATCAACCCAAAGTCGACTTTGGCACGCTCAGCGTTGGTGGTGCCGAGGCCTTGGTGCGCTGGAAACCGCAACATGGAGATAAAATATATCCGGATTCGTTTATTCCGGTGTTTGAAAAAAATGGCTTTATCGCAGATTTAGACTTATATGTGCTGGAAGAAGTTTGCAAGTTTATTAAAGAAAACCGAAAGAAAATGGAAATGCCGCGCATTGCAGTGAACTTATCGGCCCACACTGTGCTTGCCCACAACGTGGTGCAAAGAATTTCACGCATTTTGTCCAGCCAAAACATCACATCCCATAGCATCGAACTAGAGCTTACGGAAAGCGCCATTGAAACCGACACCGTATTGTTCCTAGAGCGTGTGAGGCAATTCAAAAAATTAGGATTCCGTATCGCCATCGACGATTTTGGCGCGGGCGTATCCTCGCTGAACCGAATATCTGCGATAGAGGCAGACGTGCTTAAACTCGACAAGGCCTTTTTCGATATGAAAGAACAAGGCGCCAAAAGCACGGTGGTGGTTACCGATGTCATCAACATGGCAAAGCATCTTGAGATGCAGGTGGTTGCCGAGGGGGTGGAAACCTCTGCACAGGCACTTTGGTTGAAGGGTATCGGCTGCGATTATGCACAAGGATACTATTTTGAAAAACCAATGGCTTGCGATAATTTTAAAGAGTTACTGCTTACAAAAAAGCAATATACCATTAGTATGCTATAGGCCGAAAAGAAACTATTTAATGCCCACCGCATATCGCGGTGGGGCTGAATGGCTCCTTTGATTTTATACGAAAAACTGCCGTGCCTTGATGCCTGCCTACAACATAGGGCAAACCACCCCACAGACAAACCAAATCAGCACCTGCAAAAATGGATTGGGCTCTCATCGCAACCTGCGCCTATGCCAACTCGGCCTTTGCAGTGGCAAACGCCGAAAGTGCCTTTTGCAAATCCTCCTTTGTGTGTGCGGCCGAAATTTGCACACGGATGCGTGCTTTGTCTTTGGGCACCACAGGATAGGAAAATGCGGTGACATAAACCCCCAGCTCCATGAGGCGCGCGGCCATGGCCGCGGCCAATTTCGCATCATACAACATGATGGCCACAATGGGGTGCTCGCTGTCCACGATGTCAAAACCAAGCTTTGCCGCTTCACTGCGGAAAAAGGCCGTGTTTTCTTTCAGCTTTTTTCTTGCTTCCCCGCTTTTTTCAAGAATGTCCAGCACTTGCAAAGAGGCTGCCGCAATGGCGGGCGCCAAGGTGTTGGAAAAAAGGTAGGGGCGGCTGTTTTGACGAAGCAAAGCCACAA
>CAYJIR010000050.1:0-10357 GCA_964370295.1 uncultured Oscillospiraceae bacterium | reverse complement strand
TTTATGACGTGCAGGTTCAAGTCCTGTCATCCGCACCAGCAGCGTGACGCTGCACCCAATTAGACATCGAGTGAACCTCGGTGTCTTTTTTTGTGCCCCTTATGATTATTTGTCCCATAAAAACCACGTATAAGCGTTGCAAAAACCGCTTACATGTGGTTTTTTTGTTTACCTTTTTTCCGGGGTCTGGTGCAAACTGCTTGCCCAAAATGCCCTTGCGTGACCTTTGGCATTGCCGTGCAAGCTCATTTTTGGCAATCCGTTATGGAGGCTATCAGGCTCACGCAAATCCTCATTTACTTTTGGTTTTTTCACCTTCAGTGGAAACTGTTCTCATCCTCTTTTTGCAAGTATCTTTTGTGGGCAGAAATTAAATACGCAATTTTAGGAAGAAAATTCTGCATTTTTTTGTATAATAAAAATAGGTAAAAATGCGCGAGGTGGCACAATGTATTTTGAGTATGGAGAAAAAGAACTGAACCACTTGAAGAAAAAAGATAAGCGGCTCGGTGAGGCGATAGAAAAAATCGGTATCTTAAAAAGGCCGATCGATGCAGATGTATTCACAGCCATCATCAGGGCGATATTGGGGCAACAAGTATCCAGGCAAGCAAGAGAAACTGTGTTTCTACGAATGAAAGACAGCCTTTCCGCCATTACGGCAGAAAGCATAAGCGGTGCAACCATCGAGGAAATACAATCTTTTGGGACAACGTTCAAGAAAGCAGAATATATCAAGGAGTTTGCAGAAAAAGTCCTGTGTGGAGACTTCAATCTGGATGAGCTGTATGAGTGCACGGATGCAGAAGTAATCGAAAAATTATGCGCATTGAAGGGTATTGGTGTATGGACAGCAGAAATGTTGCTGGCAAGCACTTTGCAACGTGATGATATTTTTAGTTATGGGGACATTGCCATCCACAGAGGGCTACGTATGCTGTATCGTCATAAAGAGGTTACGAAGGCGATGTTCGAGCGCTATCGAAAGCGATACTCTCCCTATGGCACAACCGCGAGCGTATATCTATGGGCGATTGCAGCAGGCGCCCTTCCAAAACTGGATGACCCCAAAAACAAAAAAACCATCCTAAAACAAGCCCAAACAAGCATTGACTACTTTTAAGGTATACACATAAAGAGGTGGTGCCATTTATGTATGAAAGAGAAACAGAAATCAGAAAAGAATTATTCGCGCTCAGCGATGAAAAATTTAAAGTGTTTGCAAGCTCACTCATACCCGGCTGTGATAATCTCATCGGTGTGCAAATCCCTCACTTGCGAAAAATAGCAAAAAAGATTGCCAAAGACAATCCCATCGATTTTCTTGATAATGCAGACGATCTCTATTTTGAGGAAACGATGATAAAGGCACTCGTTATCGGGAATATGCGTGAAGACATTGAAGTCATCATAGAGCAGGTAGCCTTGTTTGTTCCCAAAATCACCAATTGGTCGCTATGTGATAGTTTTTGCAACGAGCTTAAAATTGTGCGTTTGCATAAAGAGCGCGTGTGGAAATTTTTGCAGCGATACCACCAGTCAAATGAGGCGTATGAAATTCGATTTGCTGTGGTTATGCTGTTGTTTCACTTTATCGAAAAACCTTATCTTGAGGATGTACTGTTTATCTGTGACGTGATCACGCACGAGGATTATTATGTGAAAATGGCGGTCGCATGGTGTTTGCAAGTGTGTTTTGTGAATTTCCCCGCCGAAACAATGGACTATCTCAAAGAGAACAACTTAGACGATGAGACCTTTAACAAGGCTTTGCAGAAAATCAGAGAATCACGCAAAGTGGATGAAACCACAAAAGAAAACCTTCAATCTATGAAAAGAAAATAGGTGTGTTATGGGCGATAACTTGCACTTGGCTTTTGATGAAATGTATGATGCTGTGATACAAAATGAAGAAAACTATGATGCCGTATTCTTTTATGCTGTAAAATCAACCGGTATTTATTGCAGACCTTCGTGCAAATCCAAAGCGCCGAAAGCAGAAAACATAGAGTTCTACAAAACAGCAGAAGAGGCCATGAAAGCGGGATACAGGCCCTGCAAAAGGTGTAGAAGTGATTTGCTGGACTATAAACCCATGAAAGATATGGCCGAAAAACTTAAAAATCTTATAGATGCTATGTTCTGCGAAGCTTGCGACTTAAACAACGAAATGGACAAAATAGGACTTTCGCGCAAGCGAATGGTGGAGGTTTTTAAAGAAGAATATGGTGTGACACCCAGTGGATATGTTAACGATTTAAGGTATCAAGAGGCGAGAAGGCTTTTAGAACAAACCGATAACGAAGTGATTGACATTGCGTATTCGGTGGGATTTAGCAGCTTGTCGGCATTTTATAAATTTTTTAAAGAAAGGGCGAAACTGTCGCCGGCGGCGTATCGGAAAGGGAAAAGAGAATGAAAGGTTTTGCAATTTACGAAACCCAAATGGGGTATTTTATCATAAAACACGAAAATGAACGGCTTGTGTATTTTAAGAAGCTACACAATGAAACCATTGGCGACTTTGGCGTAAAAACCGAGCTGACGGACAAAGCCTATACGCAGCTTTTAGAATACTTCGATGGGGAAAGAAAAAAATTCGATGTGCCGTATCAATTAAACGGCACAGAGTTTCAAAAGAAAGTGTGGTCTGCCCTTTGTGATATCCCTTATGGAGAAACCAGAAGCTATAAGGATATCGCCATCGCCGTGGGAAACCCAAAAGCCAGCCGTGCTGTTGGAATGGCGAATAACAAAAATCCCATCACTGTGATTGTGCCTTGCCACAGGGTGATTGGAACCTCGGGAAAACTGGTTGGCTATGCAGGCGGGCTGACGATGAAAGAGTTTTTGCTTAAAATGGAGGGCGAAAACAAATGAGCAAAGCCATCGTACATTTCCAAGCGGTCGACATCGTCGACTTTACAAAAGTGTCGGCAAAATTTTCGTTTTGAAGTGAAATCGGCAGATGAAGGCAAAAAACGCTTAAAATTTGCTGGGTCCAACCCGTGTGCATAGCATCCCCAAAACGGCAAGGTTGTAATCACACAAAAATGCCTGTATAATATTCTTGTAGCAAAAAATACAAAATATCGATAAAAATAAACAAGTTATCGTCTAAACAAACATTCTGCTTGCGCACAAAAATAGGAGAGTAGCTATTGGCATGGTGAAGAAATCGACACAAAAAATTATACTTGAAACTTTGTTTTTTGCCGGCGTAATCATGATTGCCTTAACTCTCGATAACTTAGACGTTTTGTTTCCTGTTCAAAATTCGTTTTTTTTCGGGTTGGGGCTTGTTTTTTCCATCTGTATTTATATTGGGCTTTATTCATATTGGATCATTCGCATCTACAAAAGAATTATGCAAAGGCAAGTACGCAACTGTTTAATGCTTGTGGGTGCAAACATAATTTTTTGGATAACCATACGCGCCATAAAGTGGACGGCGTTCGAATTTGTTGTGTTTGAAGACAGAATGCTGTGGTATATGTACTATATACCGATGATTATGCTGGGGGTATTGTTCTTGTTTATGTCCCTTTATGTGGGCGAAAGCGAAGAATATCAACCGAGCAAGAAGTGGAATTTGCTGTATATACCCGCGGCCTTGCTCATCTTATCGGTTCTTACGAACGATGTTCATGGCCTTGCCTTTGACATAGATATAAGCAAGCATGCCTATGGGCAAGATTACAGCCATGGGCCGGTTTATTACATGGTGGTGTTTTTTATAGTAAGCGTGGTGCTCTTGTCCACGTTTATCATTTTGCGGAAATTCAGCGTTTCACGCAAGGCAAGAAAAAAAGCACTGATGCCAATTTTAGTGATTGTAATCACGATGATATACTGCGTCTTATATATCATCACACCGGTTTATGGCCTGGGGAACATACTGGATTTAACGGTTTTCGGCTGTACGATGGCAGTCGCGTTGATAGAGGTTTTAATAAGAACAGGGCTCATTCATTCAAACATGGGGCATAGGGAATGTTTTGCCATGGCGGATATAAGGGCACAAATTGTAAACAGCAAGGGTGATGTTGTTTATCTGTCTGAAAACGCACTGCCCATTGCAAAGGCCGAATTTGCCATGCTGAAAAAAGATGGTGCAGCCCCGTTTAATTCCGCCACACTTGCACATATAGCACCGATTAACGGCGGCTATGTTGTATGGAACAGTGATGTCTCGCAAATGAGAGATATGATTCGAAACCTAAAAGCCCTAAACAAAAAGCTTTTTAATGAAATAGACATTTTAACGCTTGAAAATGAACAAAAAAGCGAGAGTGCGCGCCTTAGAAAATTAAATGATTTGCATGGAATTATGCTAAAAGAAATTTTGCCGCTGAGCGAAAAAATAAAATTGGAAATAGAAAGCAGCAACAAGACCGGGGATGAAGAAATAAAACGTTTGTTATTTGAAACAAGCATGGCCTCCATCTATATAAAACGAAAAATCAACTTAATTTTAACACAGGACGCGGAAAAGTGTGTTTGTGTAGAAGACATGCGATATTGCTTTTTAGAGTCTTTCCAACTACTGAGGCTGTATGATAAAACATGTACCATCCACATAACAGACAACTGCGATATAAGCCTTTGTGCGGCAATGGCAAGCTTTGATTTGTATCAAAATATTATAGAGAGCACAAAGTATGATTTCGATACCATTTATGTGACATACAGTTTTGAGCCGGATAGGATGGTGTTTGCCGTTCAAATTTCGGGGGATATCCATTTATCTTATAACGATATAAATGCCGGTGAAATGGATGTTGGAAATGGCGAGATTAAATTTTTTGATGAGAAAGACAGCTATTATATTTCGCTTGAAACCGCAAAATAAGGGGGTCAAACGGGGTTTTGCTTCAGCTTAGGCAAAGCCGTGCACTCTGGGGCATTCGCCGCCCGCCGGTGGCCCTGTGTGTTGTTTTTCGGCATAAGGGCTGTGTTTTTTTGGGCAGAACAAACCAAGGCTGCAAAGCAGACGCTGTAGAATCAAAGAGAGGGGAGACCGTTTTGACATTTTTATCGTTAAACGACACGGCAAAAGCATACATACTTGTGTTTCTCATGTTTAGTGTCATATTGCTTGTGATATCGCTTATCGCGCATGTAGACCAAAAAATGAAAAGCCCTCGTGTGGCTGCGCTCTCTTTGTTTCTTATGGCAAGTGTCTTTCATTTTTCGATTCTTTTATATTTCAACAAAATAAACAGAGCAAGCTATGACATTACACAGACGCCCCCTGTTGTCTGGCTTAACAGCATCCCTTGTTTTGTGTATATCATGCTAAACGCAATTTTTATATGTTTTGCCGTTTTATCCATGTATTTGCTTTATAAAAACAGCAAAAATCAAATCAATTCTTTTTCTGTAAAACAAGCACTCGAAAATTTGCCCACGGGCATTGCGTTTATGACCGACGACGTAGAACTTTTGCTATCCAATCATATTATGCACAATTTATGCAAGGCGCTTACGGGCAAAGCGCTACAAAACGCACAGACATTTTGGGACGATTTGAACGCTTTACAAGAGCAGGAAAATTGTGTTATAAAAGGCGAAAAACCGGCATTTGCATTGAAAAACGAGAAAGTATGGCAATTTGAAAAAACGATGTGTGTTTATAAGGGCACCCAATATTACGAGTTTAAGGCAACAGACATTACTGCGCTTTATCGCTTAAGCGAAAACACACGCAGTGTAAATGAAAAACTGATACAGCAAAAGCAAAGGCTGGAAAATCTTGCAGACATCATTGAGGAAAACACCGAAAATGGCGTTGCCTTAAACATGAAAATAAACTTTCATGATAATTTTGGAAACCTTTTAACCTTAACCAAAAAAACACTTAGAGAAAGCGAAAACACATCCGAAGCCAAAACCCTTGTAGAGTATTGGGGAAATTTAAACGGTGTAATTGAAGAATTGTCGAGCGATGACAGGCAAAGTTTATCACTAGAGCAGGTTTTGCTGTTTGCCGAAAACCTCGGGTGCGAAATTGTTTTAAGCGGAGAATTGCCCAAAGCGGAACATCATAAAATCACAGTGCTTTTGTGTGTCAATGAAATGCTTAAAAATGCATACAGACACGCAGGCGCAAAAAAACTCACGGTGAATATAACCCATACAGACAGCGAAATAAACCTTAGCATACAAAACGAAACAGAGGTCGAAGCATTAGAAATCAAAGAGGGAAGCGGACTTTCGGGGTTAAGACAGCGCATTGAACAAACAGGCGGCACCATGCGCATGTCGTGCGATGGCGGCGTATGCATGTTTGTAAAACTGATAAAAGAGGGCAGGCAAGATGTATAAAGTGATGATCGTGGATGACCAAAGTAGTTCTCATGCACTTATGGAGTATGCCATTTTGCGAAGCGAGGGAAAATATAAAATCACAAAAGCATTTTTTGACGCAGACAAGGTGATGAATGAACTGCGATACGAAGCTGTGGATTTAATCCTGATGGATATACACACACTTGGAAAAGAAAACGGGGTTCAGGTTGCCGCTAAAGTAAAAAAACTTTACCCCCAAATTAAAATAATAATTTTAACGTTTGTTTTGCAGAAAAAATACATGGAAGAAGCCAAAAATGCAGGATGTGAGGGCTTTTGGTATAAAGACTATGCCGACATGGATTTGCTGCTTGTTATGGACAGCGTGATGGATGGCAAAACATACTACCCCGAAGAGCAGCCCGCCATTAAAATCGGTGTTGCCAAAATCTCCGATTTCACACCCAAAGAGCTTGAAATATTGCAGGCAAAAGTGAACGGGTGTTCCAACGAAAAAGTGTGTGAAATTCTGAATATAAAAAGCAGAACACTGGATACACACCTTAGCAATATAAAAAATAAAACAGGGTATAGCAATTTATTGAAACTGGTGGCGGATGTTGCCGCCAAAAAATTTATTATAACCGGTGCGGATGATGAGTTTTGAAAAAGGGTAGGGTGATCGCCCTGCACTTTTTTGACACGCTGAGACAGGCATATACGCCTGTCTATTTTTGTGAAAAAATTGCATAAAACTTTAAAATCGGCGGAAATACACGATGTGCGACAGCCGTCATTTTGCTATGCTTGTGTTGCGTCATAAAACATCATGCCACACGAAGAGGACGAAACCGTTAGAGAAGCATTTGGAATTAAATCGCGAATGCCCAAGGAGGTGGTGCAATGAAAACAATAGCGGTTTACATTCAAAACAAACTATTATCTTCGGGGATAACCCATGCCATCACGGAAAGAAACCATCATAATAAAATTGAAATCATATCGAATGTGGAAAGCTGTTTATCCGTTTGCCGCAGCAGCAATGCAGACGTTTTACTGGCAGAACTAAGGGATTATTCTCCGCTTACTTTGGACGATTGGCTAAGCAGAATTGAAAAAATAAAAGATACGGTTCCGCTGTGCAAAACGGTTCTGATTGTGGATGAGGAAAATTTCCCAAAATCAGCAGCCATTGCCAACTCGGCGTTTAAAAATGATGAGATAGATCTGTTCTTGTATAGTTCTTCCGGTCTTAATTTCCTTGTGGATGTAATTACAAATATATAATGCAATCAGAATATGAGGAGGAAGCACCATGGCTAAATGTTGTAAATGCGGATATGAGGTAGCACAAGGCACAAATTTTTGCAATCACTGTGGAACTTCGCAAGTTCCACCCCCGAATCCGCCGGCGCCAATATCCAACCAGCAACAGTGGGGGCAAGCGCCGGCCGAGCCACCGGCAGGGCAAGCGTATGCACCCATGGGGGGTGGCAAAACCGGCAGCAAAAAACCAAACCCCATCCTCTTTATCATAATAGCGGTGGTTGTTCTTGCGCTCATTGGCGGTGCGGTGGCATTGGCAATTCATCTCTTGTCCGGTTTTTCGGAAGACACGGCAAATGCACAGGGGGAAAACAGCGCAGCCGCTGTTATAGACGAAAATGATTTAAGCGGCACATACATACTGTCAAGCATGACAACAGCAGGCGTAGTTATGAACTATGATGATTTGCAAACGGCAGAAATGGAGATGACGCTTGCAATCACAGGGGAAGAAGCAAACCTCACGGCTTATGGCAGCACATCCCCGGTTGAGCTTGATACATCGGCAAAAACAATGGTTTTGCAAAGTGTTGTTATGGACTATGTGATAGACGGTGAAAATATTGTTGTCACCGGCGAAAACGAAGGTTTTGAGATGGTGTTTGTTTTCACTTCGGAAAACAGTTCTGTTTGGGGCGATACTTCGGGTGGTGGCATCAATGCAACAGGCTATGTAGCACCCGGCTATGGCACAGAAGAAACCATGCCGGTGGAAACGCTTGCAAACCCGTCGGAGTGGTATGGCATTGTAAGCATAAGCGACTATGTGGGAAACGATGATATTTCCGGCGAATACGAGGCATGGGGTTATATAGGCACGGACGAATTGGGAAATTATTTTGAGCTATATGCAAACGGACCCGTAGACAGTGGACACGAAAACAATTTGATGTCGTTTAATATCGAACTGCACGACTATTCTTTCTTCCCCATTGTGGACGAATATGCATGGCTTTACGGGGATGCGCCGCTGAAAGAGGAGGATAACACCTGGTATGTGCCATCGCTTACAAACGGTGTGCTTAGCGCAAGCTACCATTATGATTACAATGGTGAAAGCTTTATCATTGACTTTGCAATCGCACAAATTGTGGAAGGTGGGGCATCTGCAAGCACAGACGGCGGCGCGGTTGATACGACGGAAAACGACACAGCACCGGCACCCGAGGCAAGTGTGCCGCAGCCGGCAGCGGCACAGGCGAGTTTAACCATAGACGAGCTACGGCAGGCATATCTGGGTATTCAAGAGCTTAGCATTGATGAAAAATTTTCACTTACATACGAGGATGTTTTATCCCGCTATTTTAACGGTGTCAACGGGAATATTACAAACCAAACGGAGGATATTGTATCCTATCAATGGGTTTCGATAGAGTCGGAGACCTCTTTGCTGAACATCACCTTTGAAAAAGATGAAGACGGCGAGTTCACCTACAAATCCATGTCAATTAACAACATCGATTATGAATGATAAAAGAGATGGATAAACAAGACGCCCCTTGGGCATAAAGCAAGCATAGAGAAAGGAAAATGATTATGGGATTATTTGACAAAAAGTATTGCGATGTTTGCAAAGAAAAAATTGGGCTTTTGGGCAACAGAAAACTAGAGGACGGAAACCTTTGCAAAGACTGTGCCGGGAATCTTTCGCCATTTTTTGACGACAGAAGAAACTCCACGGTGGAGGAAATTAAGCAGCAGCTGGCTTATCGCGAAGAGAATAAGCAAAAAGTGGCGCAGTTTAACCCCACAAAAGTTATAGGTGGAAGAAATTTAATTTGCATAGACGAAGACAATCAAAAATGGTTGTTTTCGCGCACAAAAAAGTGGAAGGACAACAACCCCGACATTATCGAATTTTCACAGGTGACGGGGTGCGATGTGGATATTGATGAACATAAGCGCGAAATTTTTAAAAAGGATGAGCCGGGTCAACGCGAAAGCTATAACCCGCCACGATATAAAAAATCATACGATTTTGATGTCACCATTTATATAAATTCCCCATGGTTTGATGACATAAAATTTAAATTGAACGATGATGAAATAGAAAGTCGCTCGTGTGTAGAGTATAAAGAGGCAGAGCGTGATGCAGAGGAGATAAAAAGCACCTTGATGGGGCTTAGAGAGCAGCACCGTGAAGAAGTGGCCATAGCAAATGCGCCGAAAGTTGCCATGACCTGCCCAAACTGCAGTGCAACCACAACACCCGACGCAAGTGGTTGTTGCGAGTTTTGTGGCGGAGCTTGCTGAAGATGACGGGAGAAAGAGGCTCGTTATTATCGTGTTGACACTTGTGGCGATTCTTGCCGTTGTCATCATAGCCACTTTGCATCAAAAACCGTCACGGATGTGTTCGTCCACAAAAGCGAAACGCGCGCCAAGATACGAAACGCGTCAAGTGGTGGTAGCACCCGAAGGGGATCCGGTGGCTCTCGTGGGGGCCGATTGGGCAAATGGTAAGGCATTCGTTTAGGGGCTAAAGACGGCCTTGGCAATCGCCGCTTAATGCCCACGGAACTAGCAAAAACAAGCAAAAAACAGGCTTTTCCAAGACGTGTTGGAAGGCCTGTTTTTTTGCGTATTCAAAGCCTTGTTTTGCCGGGTTTGTTTTTTGCACGATGATTTTAAAAAACAACGAAAAATCGCATAAAAAATCAAATTTTTTGTTTGACAGTTCATGTGTCTTTATGTTACAATTCATTTTGTATATGTATATTTAAAAATAGGGATGAATCTA
>CAYJIR010000049.1:0-10846 GCA_964370295.1 uncultured Oscillospiraceae bacterium | reverse complement strand
AATTTTTATGCCAAAGGTAATTATACAGTATCTAAAATACGAAATGTAAGGGTGTTATATATCTTAAAAACATAAAAAAGGTTTCCGCACAAAATTGTAGGGAAACCTTTAAAACATATACTTAGAGCCTGCACCACAACCATTGCATAGAGAGATTGTGAAAAATGATTTGTTTGATTTTTGCACTGGAAAACAACAAAAGCTTTACGTTTGCAATTTCGCCTTTTTCCTTTGAGGAAAAATCACAGCAGGGAGTGTCAACCTATAGGAGTTACATAGTGTCCTTAGGGCTTTATAGGACAGTTCCTATTTATTAGGTATAATCTCTATCCAGTATCCGTCCGGGTCTTCTATAAAATAAATTCCCATATCAGCATTATCAAAACAAATAATACCCATTTCCTCATGCAAAGCTTTAGCCTTATCAAATTCATGTACACCAAAGGCAAGATGCGATTCGTTATCACCCAAAAGATAGGGTTCCTTTTTATCAGCAAGCCATGTAAGTTCAAGCAATTCTTTGCCATTGCAATCGGCCAAGAAAACCAACTCAAAGCTGCCGGCCTCTGATTTTATTCGCCGGGTTTCTTGTAAAGATAAAGCATCTCTATAAAATGCAATACTTCTTTCTAGATCTAAGACATTTAAATTTGCATGTAGAAAAGAAAAATTCATCGAAGTACTCCTATTATTTAATTATCTTTCGGCATTCCATATAATAGCGTTTTTCGCGTGCATGGCCCATAGAAAATGTCTTTTTAGGCAATACGCCACCTAAAGCAACGCCGCGGAATAAATCGCTTTTGTTAAATTCGGGCAAAAGCACACCGGTGGCAGATCTTTTTTCTACCAATTCACGCACGGCATCTTCTCCATGCACATAATCTACTTCGGCATTTGGAAATGCTTTGGCAAATTCGGCATAAAAGGCTTCAAAACTTCCGGCCGGCAGGGGATGCACGGGGTTTTTAACTGTAAGAACTTTGCGTTCGCTACCGTTGAGAATAACAAAAGTTTGTCCCTCTGCTTCGCCGTCTATAATTTCTAAAGAATTTTTTTCGGCATATGCTTTGGCAGCCGCTTTGATGTCGGCATAGCTAATGTTAAAAATTACACGATGAATAGATTCCACTTCAATGGCAGGGCTTTGGATATTCTCAAGTTCTAACAAGCAAAAGCGTGCGGGGTGGGTTGCTTGTTCTGCTTCAGAAATAGTAGGTTTAATTTCCTCCCAAAGGGCTTTGGCAGAAGCTAGGCTGTGGTTTCCATCTCCCACTGCCATGTTAAAGGGTTCACAAGTGCCTTTAACTCCTTCATAGCGACTGTAGAAATCGTCACTGTTTAAGAGGGAAAGAAGTGCGGCATCGATGGCTTTATAGTCGGCTTCATTTTCTATGGCCCAGCCACGCAACAAACCGCCTTCTAACATTAAATTTTCATCATAGACTTTTCTAAGCCCTTCTTTTTTCTTTGCAAAAGGCTCTATTACACTTTCTTTCACATCGTCGATTAGCATCAGTATATGGGGCGATTCTATGCTAGCTTTGCGACGTACGGCAAGGCGGGGTGGAATGCGCTCGATTACAGTGTTTTCGCTAGGACGGATGTTGCACTGTGCACCCTTTTCGTAGCTATAAGCCTCTAAATCCACGCAACCAACAAGTCCTTGGCGGATGGCGCCGTTTTCCATAGTACGTTCTACATAAATATAGCCATTTATTTTTTGAAGTAGGGTGGTTTCTAGGGCTTTATCCATCTCTTCATAGATTGCATCGATTCGCGCTTCTGTATCCGGTTTCTCAAGATAAACTTCTGGCAGCATTAATTTTAACATGCTGGGGGCATCGCCTACAAAGTCCTCGGCTTCTTGCCAATACTCCGGCTGGCTTGTAAATTGGTCACAGGCCAATGCGGCCCACTTTTGCAAGTCAACCCCTTCTTTTGGCAATAAAATTTCCGACGGTGTAAACATTGACATATTACTTCCTCCTAGTTTTTATACATATAATATAGATTCTGCCGATAATAATCGGCGTTCTCACAGATTAAATGGATAGCCGATGGCCGGTGAAACCATATATCGCCAGTGATAAAATGCCAATATACAGCAAATTTATGGGTAATCCACGCAAAGACTTGGGCACATTTTCTTCTTGCATTTTGCGCTCTCCTTCGCTAACAATCCATAAAGCAAACACATAGCCAAGCCCGCTACCAAAGGAAAAAGCCATACTTTGAAGAAAATCGTAGTTTTGCGATTGCGTGATAAGCAAAGGGCCCAGCACAGCACAGTTAAAACTTGCTAAAGGCAACATGGCGAATAAATCTTTTTTGTTGCGAATGGGCAAAATAGAAATAAAAATAAGCACCAATACAAAGGTAAAGGACACTATAACCATAAGACCCATGGGGCGAATATAGTCTCGATACCAAAACTCTGGGGCTTGTAGAAAGCGATTCCACATAAATGAAAATGGGGCACTTAAAACAGAAATAAGACATAAAAAGGAACAAAAAATATAGCGATCATTTTTATCTTCACCAAGTAGTTTTGTTAGCCTAGACACACCAAGACCGCGTGTGAAAATAGCGTTTTCCACAAAAACGGCTGTGAGCATATATAGGATAAACTGTGCCAAAACTTGCAGATAACTCATGTTGTGCCAGCCTCCTCTTGTGCTGCCGTTTGCAAGTTGCGTTTTAATGCCGATGCAGCACTTTGCCAAATTGCTACGATTAAACCTACAACGATGAAGCCACCGGCAGGCAGAGCAGCCAATGGCCACAATTGAGCAGAAATAACTTCAACACCGGCCAACTGGCCGGTTGCCAAAAACTCGCGTATGCCTGATACCAAAAAAAGAACCAAGCAAAAACCGATACTTGTAATAATTCCTTTTTTTAATGAGGTTATCAAGCGTTCTCGTTTAGGGCTTTCATAACGTTTTAGTATGATGGGGTCGGCCACAAGCAAGGCAAGATAGATGCCCACGCTTTGCAAGGAGGGGCCAAATAAAATATCCAAGCAATATCCCACTCCAATAAACACAACACCAGAGGTGAGAGCATATAAAATAGAGCGGAATTTATAGCCGGTGTGTTGCCCAATAAAGGTGGCTAACATTCTGGTGGGTGTAAGCAAGAGGAACACGGCAACTGACAAAATTAAGGCATTGTAAAGATCTGTGGCCGGAATAACCACCGGTGCAAGCCCGAGGCCTTGCATAATTACAGGATTGTTTAAAAAAACACGATCTCGCCGTTGAAAGCGCTGTATTTTTTCTTGCAAATGTTGTTCTTGTGGGGTTTTCATGCCTTGTTCACCTCCGCTTCGTCAGCTTGGGGCACTTGGTATGATTTGGTTGCTTTTTTAGGGCCAATACTCTGAATAAAACCAGATAATGCATTCGTTAATAATAAGGCAAAGCAAGCTCCACTGGCAAACTCGCCAAAATAGCGGAAAACAACGGTAAAAAAGCCTAGTAAAATACCGTAGGCTGCCAGTTGCAATTTTCCGCTTGGCAAAAGGGTTGGGTCGCCGGCTAAAAAAACACCCACAAAAACGGTAGAACCGGTCAACAATTCATAGCCGGATAATTGCAAGCGGATAAACCACTCGTTTTGGCCGAATTCCGGGGTGGAAACCACACGTGGAAATAGTGCTGTGAGTAAAACCATTGTGCCTAAAAAGCACAGTAATACAAGGGGAGAAATACGCCGACGCACCAATAAAAAAATAGAGCATGCTAAAATCACAGCAACCAAGGCACTGCCCAAAGGCCCGGCATAATTGCCCAAAAACAAATTGAGAAGTTCTACAGGGGGCAGTGCGGTTGTTTTTAAATAATAAGAGGGGCCGTTGACGATGGAAGCATTTTCAAAAGTCCACAATTGCCAGAATTCCGAAAATGTTTCCGGGAGGTTAACAAACCAAACTTGAAATTGTGGATGTGTGGTAACCAAATCGGGCCAACAGACCACAGCAGAGCAAAAACCAACCGCCACAGGGTGAAACAAATAGTTGCCTGTGCCACCAAAGGCCTCTTTTGCCACCAGCACAGCCATGACTACAGCCGAGGCCACAACGAAAACGGGAACATTGGCCGGCATTAACAGCACAATGAGAAGAGCAAAAACCAGAGAAGAGGTGTCGTGCCTGTCATAAATGCGCGAGCGGACAAAAGAGACACTCCAGTCACATATGCGTGCTATAAACATAGCAACAAGAGCTAAAAATAAAACGCGTGGGCCAAAGTAAAAAAAGGACACAAAAAACAAGGGAATACACATCCAAAGAATATCTTTGGTATAAGCCCGATAGCGTTGTTGAAATTGTTGTTTTGTTTCCATTGCTTTTGTAAATGCCTATTGTCCTTTCATGGATTTTAGCGTGGCGGCAGGGTCTTTTGCATTAAATAAAAAGCTGCCTGCCACCAAAATATCGGCACCGGCTGCAAAACAAGCCGCCGCATTGTTTGTGTTGATACCACCGTCCACTTCTATTTCCAGTTTTGGGTTGGTTTTGTTGGCCTCTTTGCGAAGCTGCTCAATACGTATAAGCGTTTTTTCTTGAAAAACTTGGCCGCCGAAGCCCGGCTCCACACTCATCACCAAAACGCGGTCTACATGGGGTAGATATGGATATATTTCTTCTAAAGAAGTGCCCGGACGCAAACTAAGGCCGGCTTTGCACCCCAGTTCATGAATATCTTGTAAAGTGCCAAGGATATCTTGCAGTGCTTCTACATGCACAGTTAAAACATTGGCACCTGCTTTGGAAAATGCTTTTAGATAACGCCGTGGCTCTACAATCATTAAATGCACATCATACTCGGCAAGGGGAAGAGTTTTTTTTAAACACTCCAACACAGGTATTCCAAAAGAAATATTGGGAACAAAAACACCGTCCATCACATCAAAATGGAGCATCCGGTTTTCTTCGCTGTATACTTGTAAACAAGATTGTGCCAAACAAGAAAAATCGGCCGCAAGAATGGAGGGAGCAATTGCTTTCATAAGTATATGTCCTTTATAAAGTATAGAAATTTATTGTACCGCATTGTGTCAATATTGGCAAGCAAAGGGGACCATGAAAATAGGCGTTATTTTGAAGAGGACACGGGTAAGGTAAAATAAAATTTAGTCCATTCACCTTCTTCGCTTTCGGCCCAGATTCGCCCGCCCATTAAACTAAGCAATACTTTGGCAATATTAAGGCCAAGTCCCGCCCCGCCCACATTGCTGCCTCGGCTTTCGTCTTGTTTGAAAAAACGGTTAAAAATATGTGGCAATATCTTTGGTGGAATACCCTCGCCACTATTTTGCATACATAAAGTGACAATGCCTTTAGAAACTTGCACATATACGCTGATTTCGCCACCTTGAGGTGTGAATTTAATAGCATTATCTAGCAGGTTAAAAATAACTTGATGCACAAAATCAGCATCGGCACTAACAAAAATCGGCTTTAAATCGTTAAGACCTTTCACTTCAATCTGTTTTTTATCCAGGCGTTGCTCGGCGTGTAGAAAAACAGAAAAAATTGTGCCGCACAAGTCGAAACGTGTGGTGTTTGGCAGGTGTTCTCCGGCTTCCAGTTTAGAGAGGTCTAACATATTTTTGGTCAATCTGGCAAGCCGACCCACCTCATCAGACACAATGGCAAGATAGCGTTCGCGTTCAGTATCTGCAATGGTGCCATCTAACATTCCGTCTATGAATCCTTTAATTGTTGTCATGGGGGTACGCAGTTCGTGTGCGATATTGCCCATAAAAACACGACGATTGGAATCGGCCGATTCAAAGGCGTCGGCCATTTCATTAAAAGCAATAGAAAGCTGTGCTAGCTCGTCGTCGCCCTCCACAGTCACACGTGCACTAAAATTGCCTTGTGCAAATTGTTGTGCTGCGCGATTTACACGGCGCAAAGGAATTACCGTGCGGTTGGTGAGCATCACAGCCAAAGCACTGGCCACCAACATCATTAAAGCAGAGGACAGCACAAAGCTGGAAGCTACGTCAAATAGATAAGCATTGATAGAGTTGGTTTGTGATGCTGCAAAAATATACAATGGAAAATTGCCATCTGTGTTTTGGCTTGTGGTCATCCCTACCGTGTAATATTCAGAGCCTTGTATGCCATCCAGCATACCCTGGCCGGTGTAGGTGCCGCGCCGTTCTATCTCAAGTAAAACACTTTCCGGTAAGGTTTGGCCCAATAAGGTTTTTGCATTTTCACTGGCATAAAGGATTGTGCCGCTTGGATCGGCCAAAAAAATCTCGGCATCCATAATTTGTGCGGTGATGTTCATGGCATATTGGGTTTCGTTTACATCGGGAATTACTTGGTTTTGCAAACCATCATCCATGGTTTGAACAAGTTGCTGTAATTGCTTTTGTGTTTCGCTACGAAAATAGCTTGCGGCTAGGGTTAGTTGCAAAGCACCCATAACAAAAACAGAAATAAGCAATACAGCTGCGATGGTGGTGAAATAATAATATCGTATGGATTTTCCCATGCCATCCTCCGAATACGATGTGTTCTACTTGGCTACGATTCAATAATTTCAAATTTGTAGCCAACACCCCACACCGTTTTTAAACGCCAACCGGTGCTGGCGTTTTCTACTTTTTCGCGCAAACGCTTGATATGCACATCTATGGTGCGCGAATCTCCAAAATACTCAAAACCCCATACTTCATCTAAAAGTTGATCGCGTGTGAATACACGGCCGGGGTGGCTTGCCAAAAAGTATAATAGTTCCATTTCTTTTGGCGGTGCCTCAATGGTGTTCCCGTTCACTTTTAATTTGTACTGGTTTAAATCTATGGATAAATTATCGTATACAATGCATTTCTCTTGGCCGGGAATAACCGGCTTAATTCCGTCGCTACGTCGTAAAACGGCCTTAATGCGTGCTACAACCTCTTTTGTATCAAAAGGTTTTACAATATAATCGTCGGCCCCAAGTTCTAAGCCCAAAACTTTATCGAAAGTTTCGCCTTTGGCGGTAAGCATGATGATGGGAACTGCACTTTGCGCACGAATACGTCGGCAAGTTTCCCAGCCGTCTAAACGTGGCATCATAACATCCAGTAAAACAAGGTCAGGCCCAAAAGAGTTAAACTCTGCCACTGCTTTTTCCCCATCATAGCAGAGCTGTGTTTCATAGCCCTCTTTTTCTAAATACAAACGAAGCAATTCGCAGATGTTTTGGTCATCATCTACAATTTGAATTTTTCTTTCTGCCATGGGTAGATACTTCCTTTCCGCTTGCTGATTTCTATTATACTACAACCTCTAAAGAAAACGCAAAGAGACTGACAACGGCGTTTAATTTTGTCTTTGATACAGAGTGTGCTTTGCATTTGATGGTCAAAGCTGTATAATATATTCTATAAAGAAAATATTTGTCGTGTGCAATTTACATAACGGCAAGTTTTATCAGGAGGAAATATGAAACTGGGAATTGTGGGGCTACCCAATGTGGGGAAATCAACCCTTTTTAACGCAATTACAAATGCTGGCGCGCAAAGTGCCAACTATCCATTTTGTACCATTGAGCCCAATGTGGGCATCGTGGCCGTGCCGGACAGTCGCCTGGATGCTTTGGCAGGGCTTTATAAACCAAAAAAGATTACACCGGCCAGCATCGAATTTGTGGATATTGCGGGACTTGTTAAGGGCGCCTCTAAAGGGGAGGGGCTTGGAAATCGCTTTCTATCGCATATTCGTGAGGTGGATGCCATTGTACATGTGGTGCGCTGTTTTGCCAGCGACGACATCATTCATGTGGAGGGGTCTGTAAACCCACAACGAGACATTGAAACCATAGACTTGGAATTGGTGTTTTCTGATTTGGAAATTGTGCAAAGACGGGCAGATAAAGCTGCAAAATTATTAAAAACAGGAGACAAAAGCCAGAAAAAAGAAGTGGACTTATTGTCTCGCCTTACAAAGCATTTGGAGGAAGGGTTGAATGCCAGGGTGTTCTTGCCGAATGATGATGAAGAAGCCATTTTACTGGCGGAGATACCCTTGCTTAGTTATAAGCCGGTTATTTATGCTGCCAATTTGAGCGAGGATGATTTGTTATTGGGTTTTGAAGAAAATGAGCGATATCGTATTGTGCGTGAATTGGCAGAAAAAGATGGAGCAGGCTGCCTGCCCATTTGCGCCAAGGTAGAAGAGGATATTGCAGAGTTATCCGGTGAGGAACGCAGTGCCTTTTTGCAGGAATTGGGGCTAGAAAGTTCTGGTTTAGAAGCTTTAATTCACGAAAGTTACAACCTATTGGGGTTGATGAGTTTCTTGACGGCCGGCGAGCCGGAGGTGCGCGCATGGACCATACGAAAAGGAACCAAGGCACCGGCTGCCGCAGGTAAAATTCACTCAGACATAGAGAGGGGATTTATCCGGGCGGAAATAGTACCCTTCGATACTTTAATGGAATGTGGTAGTTTGGCCGCGGCGAGGGAAAAAGGGTTGGTTCGTAGTGAGGGGAAAGAGTATATCATGCAAGACGGGGATGTAACCCTATATCGTTTTAATGTTTGATAAAGAGGGTTGAGTATTGGGTGTGGAGGGGCTTCTTAGCAATATGCAAACCCATGTCGCTACGCGAGCTACGATGCTTTGGGTGTTATCCTTGCGCAAGGGTTCTTCCACAAAAGCTTAATATTGTATTGGGGAGGGTATTCGCCGCCGACGGGTTACAAAGCAGACCCCATTAAAAGTGAATAATTTAATAATTTTATATTGCATTTAAATTGAATGTAAAATGTCGAAAAAATTACAATTAATTTATATTTAATGATTGATTAATCCTTAGAAAATAGAAATAAATCGGTAATAAAAATAAATTTTAAAGTACTAAGTATCGGTTGCGTCATCATCTTCTTCGGTTTCTGGTTCTATTACTATTTCTCCCCACATGCTTTGTATTGCCGTTAAAAAGGATGCTTTATCTTCTTCTGTCCACTCCGCACTATCCATCAGGTATAAATTTATCCAATCCCCGATGCGTTGTTGTGTTGTATACAAGGAAGAGGGCTCTATGGGCATAAGATAATATTCGCCAATTCCCACGCTTTCTTCTAAAGAGCGCAAAACATGAGATTGAGGGTAGTATTCGGTATAAGGCAATAGATAGAGGTCGGTTTGCAGTGCTTGTAAGCTGCTTTCTTCAGTAAACAATTGCACAAGCAATTGGCCTGCGGCGCCGCTTGTTTCTTTGGCATTAACGGTGGCAAGGTATCCATCTATTTTTAAGGAGTACAGTTGGTTTATACCGGCCACATCGTTGTCTTCAAAAGGAAGTTTTGTTGGAATTAAAAAGAGGCTTTGGGTAAGGTCTGCATTTTCTTCTTCTATTTGTAGGGCCTGCCGAGAATCACTTTTCCAAAATAATGCCGAACCATTTTCGAAAAATTGTTGGGCTTCTTCTTGGGTTACTTCTCTTGCAAGCGAGAAACTTTCCCCTCTTGCAAGATTGCCATCGTGCCCCACCATATGTTGGGTAGCAAATTCAATTTCATTATATAAAGTCTCTAGGGGCAGTTGCATAAATTCGTTCAATAAAGTGGGATCCGAATCTAAATAATCGGCCGGGTCTGCATAAACAGATGCAAAGGCTGTTCCCAAGCCATTTTGCGCATAGGAAGTGTCACCCACCGTGGCTAGAGCCCATATTCCGCGGAGTGTTTCTGCTTGTGTTGGCCGATAGCTGGGCATGGTATATAGATTGCCCCCCAAAGTAAATTGGTATCGACCCGGTGTTTGCAAATAATCAGCAACAGCCTGCTGTAGCACTTGCCATTCCTCGTAGTTGCATAAAATCAGGTCTCTTTGTAATGAAATCAAATCGTCTGTACCGAGCAAAGCGGCCAATAATGGTAAGTTGACAAGTGTGCCCTGGGCATAAGCACCTACGGGAAGGGCGTATATTTTGTCGTCATCCAAGAGGCGAAAATCTGTAGGAACCATGGAGGCAATACTTTGGGGCAATACGCCGGAGGCCGAGGCGCCTAGATTATAAGGATAATAACTGCTACTGTCTAAAGCACGTGCTGTAAATTCGCCTGGTAACCAATATAAACCTGGCCTATCGTCGCTTTCCAATGCCTCTAAAAGTTCTAAGGTGTAGCGTGGCTCGTTGCTACTAAGGCGAATTTCCAAAGATATATTTTGGCTGTTTGCGATGGTTTGTAAAATTTGCCCTAATGCTTGGTGACTGTTTGGCAACATCACACTTACGGAGGTGGCTACAGGGGGCGCGTTTTCAACGTCACTTGTATTCTCTTGTGAAGGAGCGGGGCTTTCATTTGTTTGCGTGGTAATATTTTGCATTGGTACGCTACAGGCAGAAAAAAACAAAGCCAGAATCAGGCACAGCAGTAAAATTTTTGAGGGTTGTTTCATTCGAGCTCCTTTTCATTTGGGATTGTTGCAAGAATTGAGTGATACGGGAAAGGATAAATAGGGCTTCTTTTGCGGTACGCACATTTACGCTACAACACAGCCAAGCTTGCTTTGCGTGTTGTCCGTGCATAACAGGGATAAATAAGCGTTGTAAAGTAAATACAAAATAGTTTTGTAGAGTGCTTGTACACCATTGACATATATAAAGGCAAAGAATACATGAGAACATAATCAACTTTAGTATACTCGATTTTTTTTCAGAAAACCAGCCCTTGTGTTTTGCGTTATTTAAGGATGCAAATAGAAGTTGATTTTTGCCTTGCGCAAGTGGTGGGGTATATAGTGTTTGAAAATAGAATATTAATTGTGAATATTATAGTATTATTTTTTATTTAATACCCATTAAAATACCCACTAAACAAACAA
>CAYJIR010000048.1:0-11170 GCA_964370295.1 uncultured Oscillospiraceae bacterium | reverse complement strand
TGCCCCATAAAAGTGCTGTTTTTAGCACTTTTATGGCCACCGCGTACCGCGGTGGGGCTGAATGAACCCCACAAGGATTCATTCAGCAGACATTATTTACAAAATAGAGAAAACATGTTAAAATTGTTGTTAGTTGCAGCTAACTTTCTTTTGAAACCCCTTGAAAAGGAGGATAACCACTGCAAAGCACAAGGTTATCCTCCAAAGAAACGGAAACCAATTCGAGAAGTTGTGCGCTTTTTCGGCCCAAGAATGCTATTCTTTCACCCGGCAATTCCCATAAAACATGCGATACAAAGGAGAAAAAAGAGCGATTTATGACTATAAAACGAATGGTCTGGCTTGCAATTGGCTCTTTAGGACTTTTGCTGGGCGCTGTGGGCGCCGCAGTGCCTTTACTACCGGCTTTTCCTTTTTTGTTAATTGCGGCGATCGGGTTTGGCAAAAGTAGCGAGAAATTGGATGTATGGTTTAAAAACACCAAACTTTATAAAAAGAATTTAGAAAGCTATGTTAAAGGCCGGGGAATGACAAAGGCTACCAAAATACGGGTTATGATTACCATTACTTTGCTGATGGGCATCGGCTTTATTGCCATGCGTGAAGTGCCTGTGGGGCAAATTATTTTATTTTTTGCGTGGGTGTTTCACCTGCTGTATTTTTCGCTTCGTGTTAAAACAATATCCAATACCCCCAATAGCAACGAATAAGGAGAAAACATGGGCAGCTATCATTCATTTTACAATTCATATCCCTTGCAGAAGACTGTAGTAAATGGAGAAGTATTCCCATATAGGCATCATAAACACGAACGTTCGCAAGTCACGCTGGTTTTGCTTGTGGGTGGGCTGGGCTTGTCTGATTTAATATTTACACATTTTGAAAAGTTTGCAAAGGATTTTTCTGTCATCACTTTCGATTATGCGCCCTGCTATGAGAACAATGAAAAACTTGCGGCCGCCATTCATTCGCTGCTTGTAACCCTTGATACCAAGGCGTGGCTGGTTGGGCAATCTTTGGGAGGCTTTATTGCGCAACTTGTGGCCGAGCGATACCCCGATGTGTGTGAAGGTCTTATTCTATCCAACACAGGTTGTACTTCTGCAAGTATGAGCGATGCCGCCTATGACTCGCTTATAAAAATGTTAGACAGCACCAAGAAAAACAAACGGTTGCTAAAAAGCGCGCCCTTTTCTTTTTTTAAAAAACAAATCCGCAAAAAGATACTAAAAAAATATGGCGCAAACTTTTCTAAAGAAGAAAGGCACATGCTTCAAAATCTTTGTGACATTATGGAAAAAGAACTAAGCAAGGAATATGGATTGCATATGATGAACTTACTAATTGATATGCAAAATCATTTTGGGGCAAAGAAAGAGAATTTTGAATATTTAAACGACAGAGTCCTTCTTATTTTGTCGCAGGACGATACAACTTTTCACGCCGAGGTGAAATCGGCCTTGATCGATCTCATGCCAAGCCCCACGGTGCAAACAGACATAAAAGGCGGGCACCTATCTTTGCTTGTTAACAGTGATGCCTATATAAAAGCCATTACAAATTATATCCAGCGCTGAAAACCGATTTTTTCTTTGATTTTTTCAGGAGACAAAAGACATTCTTACGGTTGATAGCCCTGCGAGCCATTCTATGTATTCTTAATTTAAAAAAATCCCATCATTTTTCCTGGCACTGCATAAACAGAAACACCTGCCGGCAAAAATACATCTTCATCCCGTATTTTTGACAGACACATCCAAATTCGCCGTACGCTCCCATCCTATCTTTTTCGGGGTTTGTGCAACTTTTCTTATCCTCTGATGTGTTTCAGCCTGTCCGTTCATCACCATAACACATCCTATTTAATGCCCACTGAACAAACAAAAAATAACATATACATATTATAAAATATCATTTTTTGTTTGGGAAAGTGCAAGCTTTTTCCGTTTTTCACACAAAAACCTTGCACTTTCGTTTTCGCCTTTTCATTTTAGAGGCGAAAACACAGTGGAAAGCATCAAGGTATGCCCCATAAAAGTGCTTTTTTGAGCACTTTTGTGGCCACCGCATTTTTCGGTAGGGCTGAATAAGCACCTGCCGGGGTTTATCCAGCAGACATTATTTATTGTCAATACAGTGTCAAGCCATTAAACCGGTTTTGTCTAGGCTCAATATAGCCACGCGCTTTTTCTCTGCTTGGTAAACCATTTCTATCTTGCCGTTCTTTCTTGCCATTTCACATGGCTTTTTTGTTTAACCCCATCTTGACGAACCTCGTGCCCTGCGCAACTTTTATTGAGAAGGCAAGACCACACGCTGAATCGCTAAGAAATTATCGAATAACGCACCGCGAATACTTCTTGAAACAAAACCCTCTTCCGGCGAAACATCTCCTTCGGTGGGCTATGAAAAAAACGACATGAGCCAAACTGTTTAGGCGGCATTCCGGCCATTTTCCACCTGCATGTCGCAGGGTGAAACAGCGGGAAAGTTGCCTCCATTAAAAATAAGGTGTGTAAAATTGAATGAAGGAATACATAAAACTAAACATAAATAATGTGGCACACAGTCTTTTTATCTGTGGCGAAAACCTTGAAAACCCCATCCTATTGGCTATACACGGGGGCCCGGGACAGGCAGAAACCGCCTACATCCGCGACTATCAGAAACAGCTTGAAAAACATTTTTTGGTTGTAAGGCACGACCAAAGGGGCGCAGGACTTACCGGGTGGAAACACGTCGAGGAAGAATCGTTTACCATCCAAAATTGTGTGGAAGACACCCTATATGTGACAGATTATTTACTGAAAAAATTCGACAAAGAAAAAATCTATATCATGGGACATTCTTGGGGCAGTATCATCGCTATTTTAGCCGTTAAACGCAACCCCGAACATTACCATTCCTACGTAGGTGTCAGCCAGGTTGTCAATTTTAACGAGGCCATCGATGTGGGATATACCCTTATGAAAGAACAAGCAAAAAGACAAAAGAACCTCGCTGTTTTAAAACTGCTGCATAAAATGGGAGCACCGCCATACTCGGGCAAAAAGTTTTCGATATACAGAAGATGCATCGGTAAAATGTCAGGATTTATCAAAAATAAACCCGTATACGGAATTGGAAAAGCCATTTTTAATTCAAAAGAGTATCCACCAAAAGAGAAACTCCGGTACTATTTTAACGCAATCAAATCCGGAAAAGTTACTTCTAAAAACGGAATTGACATCCATCTATTGGAGCAGATAAGCGAGCTTGCCATACCCGTGACATTCATTTCGGGCCGATATGATTTAAGCACACCACTTGTCTTAGTTGAGAAGTTCTATCAAAACATAACGGCCCCTAAAAAACAACTGATTATTTTCGAGTATTCTGCACACATGCCACAACTTGAAGAATATGAAAGATTCAACAAAACCATAATCGCCATAAAAAACTCGAAAGAACTGCCCGCCGGCAAAATCTAAATGCACGTACATCCGATCGCCTACCCTTGGAATGCCGCCTTGATTTCCCCACCATCTTTGCCGTTTTGCTTTGATCTATGTGGGCATGAAGGCCGAGGCAGTTGTTGCCATACACATGGCAATCTATGTATCCATACACCCCTTAGGCCCTAACCCTGCACCGGTAGGCTCTGCAAAAACATTGCCACCGACATAAAAACAAGGCCTATCGCTGTTGGCACACAATAAGCCTGTCGTTTTTCACCCCAATCGAAAAAACCAATTAATGCCCACTGAGTAAACCAAAAACGACATCTACAAATTTGAAATTGTCGTTTTTGGTTTGCAAAAGTGCAAGGGTTTTCTCATATTTTACACAAAAACCTTGCACTTTCGTTTTCGCCTTTTTATTATGAGGGGCGAAAACACAGCGGAAAGCATCAAGAGAAGCCCCATAAAAGTGCTGTTTTAAGCACTTTTATGGCCACCGCGTACCGCGGTGGGGCTGAATGAGCCCCGCAGGGGTTTATTCGGCAGGCATCAATAATATCTTCGAATGCTTCCTTCCCACCTCTATTTCATCACCTGCCACGATTTTGCCACCATACGCTTTTTCCAAAGCCCACTGTATAAGCCGTTGTTTGCAAGCAAGGCGCTATGGGTTCCCTGTTCTACAATTTCCCCACCATCCACCACAATGATGTTATCGGCATGCTGAATGCTGGAAAGTTTATGCGCAATCACAACCAAGGTTTTTTCCCGCACCAACTCGTTGATGGCCTCTTGAATGTATCTCTCGTTGTCCAAATCCACAGAAGCCGTCGCCTCGTCAAGCAAAATAATCGGTGCATCTTTTAATATTGCCCGCGCTATGGAAATGCGTTGTTTTTCACCCCCCGAAAGAGAAGAGCCCCCGCTGGTCACCACCGTGTCAAAACCGTCCGGTAGATTCATAATAAAATCGTAGCATCTTGCTTTTTTTGCAGCTTCGTGCACCTCTTCCATCGTGGCATTTTCGTTGCCAAGTGCGATGTTGTTGTAAATGGTGTCATGAAATAGATACACCTTTTGAAACACCATGCTGATGTGCTTATACAGCTCGCCGGTGCTTATTTTTCCGATGTCTACCCCGCCTATGCGAACCACTCCGGAATCCACATCCCAAAACCTTGCCATCAGATTGGTAATCGTCGTTTTTCCACTGCCGCTTTTTCCAACCAAAGCGGTCATTTTGTTTTGTGGGATGGTGAGGCTGATTCCCTTCAATATTTCTTTTTCTTCGTAAGAAAAGCGAACATCTTGAAATTCGATGTCAAAACGTTCGATTTTTTCATCTTCAAAAACCTCGTCAATCGCCTTAATTTCTGTGAGTCTTTCGTATCTGTCCAGTGCCGCTTTCGACATATTAAGGAGGGATATTTGCAAGGCCACCACCGTTATCGGAGCAAAGGAAGTTGTTGAAAACAAGATAATCATAACCATATAAGGCAAAATTTCAAGGTTAAAGCTTCCGTTGTATGCGCTCATTGCTATGATGAGGGAGGTGCCTAGGCCGGTTAAAATCAAAATGGCAACCACATAGGGAATGGCCACTTTTTCAAAGCCCAAATTGAACATTTTGGCTCTTTTAAACGCGGTTTCGGTTTTCTGGAAACGTTCGCCCTCTAAATGGAACGCCTTAATCACCGACATGCCACTCACATATTCTATCACGGCCTCGGCCAAGTCTTTTGTGGCCTCCCTTTGTTTTTGCCCTTCCACAATGGTTTTATTATAGTACGCTTTCAGCACAAAATAGGCCATTAAGGAAATGGCGATATAAAGGACCGAAAGACTTGGGTTGATAAAAATCAATATCAAGATGGACACCACAATGCTTAAAATGGACGACGTCAACAAACCCATCGCCTGCATGCCATATTGCTCTATAAAGGACAAATCATTGGCAAACACGGAGGTCAAATTTCCCACATTGTTGTCTGAGAAAAAACCCATTTCAAAGCGTCGCACTCTATCTCCGGTTTTGATTCGCTCGTCTGCAAATGTCAACACGCCAATTCCCTGCTCGAGCACATTGTTTAAATACTTGAGAAGCGTTCTCACCATCACCGCAGCGGCCAAGATAATGAGTAAAATCAGCCATGTATTTTCCCTAAGATTTTCCGAAAAAATCAGGGACAGGGTGTAGCCAATTACAAAAACCGGCACATTGGCAAGAAGTCCATCGAGAAAGGCCAAGAAATAGGAGGCAATGATTTTCTTTTTTCTCTCTCCCGAAAGTTTTAACACTTCTTTTATCAAATCAAACATTGCCTGTCCCCCCTGTTCCTATCGTCCATTCCACACTCTTCACGCTTTCTTGCCATAATCGATTGTAAATAGGCGATATTTTAAGCAATTCTTCGTGCCTTGCCTCCGCTTGCACCTGCCCACCCTCCATAACCATAATCTTATCGGCGGCGGTGATGGTGGTGAGCCTGTGTGCAATGACAATGACCGTTTTGTTTTTCAGCAAATTAGACAATGCCTCTTGAATCAAGTCCTCGTTTTCGCTGTCTGTGTGTGCGGTTGCCTCATCCAAAATCACAATCGGCGCATCTTTTAGCATGGCTCTTGCAATGGTGATGCGCTGTTTTTCCCCGCCGGAAAGTTTGCCACCCATTGTGCCCACATTTGTGTCATACCCTTTTTCAAGCTTCATGATAAAATCGTGACAGCATGCATTTTTTGCAGCAAGAACGGCCTCTTCTTTTGAAGCGCCCTCTTTTCCCATCAAAAGATTGTCCATGATACTACCGTCAAACAATACCGCGTCCTGCCCCACATAGGAAATCATAGACATAAGCGTTTTGCCTGCAAATTCTCTGATATCGGTGCCGCCTATTGTGATTTTACCGTCGCTTACGTCCCAAAAATGCACAATAAGTTTTGCTATCGTGCTTTTGCCGCTGCCACTTTCGCCCACCAAAGCGGTGAGTTCCCCCTGTTTAAATACTGCATCCAAACCTTGCAGCACTTCAGCATCTTCATTGTAAGAGAACTTCACATTTTCCAAAGCAATGTCGAAATTTTCGGGCACTTCGCTTTTACTCCCTGTTTGAATGGGCACCGCATGAAAGGTCGCCTCAATTTTTTCGATGGCATAGCCCACCTGTGGGAACACCGGCATAAAGGCCATCAGTTTTATAAGGGGGGCCGAAAGAGATAAATTCAAAAGTAGCACCAGTATCAGCTCATTCAAACCGATACTACCGCTTTGATAAAAAAGAATGCCAATGGGAAGCGCTAGCAAAATGGTACAGGGCATCACGGCATTCATGATGGACATATCCCGCCAGCATGCCTTATACCATGCATAGGTAAAATCTCTTGCCTGCAAAATAGAATTTTTTAATTTTTCAAAAGAACCCGTTGTTTTGCCAAATACTTTTACCACTTCCATGCCGCCGACATACTCGATAATATTGTCGTTCATGGTATCAAGTGCCGCATAGTATTCCGGCATCAATCGAACACCAAGACGCATCATAAAACCCATCGGAATCAAGCCACCCAGAATAATGGCAAAGGACAAAAGCCCCAGCCGCCAGTCGAGCAGGAAAATAAAAATATAGGTTAAGAAAACGATGAAAACATTCGGAATGCCCTCAGGTATCATGTGGGCGACCAAATTTTCCAAAATATCGATGTCCTCGACAAAGCCTTTTTTATATTTTCCCACACCGTTGTGCTCGATGAAGCCCAAGGGGTGCTCTGCCATGTCTTTCGCCTTGGCTTTTCGGATGTTGTATAGGATGCCAAAGGCCGCCGTGTGTGAATGAGTAAGCCCCACCCCCATGGTGATCGCTTTTAAGATAAGTGCACCAAACACCACACCGCAAACACTTGCAATATAGCCCACACCCACCGCTTGCCCGCCTAGCAAAGAAGCCGCCAGATGGCTGATGGCAAAAAAGGGAAGCACCCCAAACATGACACTTAAAAACAAAAAGACAAGCGAGCTGTACACATATTTTTTTAGGGTTCCCGCATATGCAAATACTTTTCCCACATTTATTCCTCCTTGCAAATTGTATAAACTATGTTCACTTTCGATTTGTCGAAATGGATTTCATAATCACAGCAACTCATGATAAATTCCTTATCGTGTGTAATCACACAAAGCATTTCCGCGGTTTTTACCAGCTCTTTTAACAGGGCGGAAACCCTTGTCATGCTGTCGAAATCAAGCCCACTTGTCGGCTCGTCAAAAAACATGTATTTTTTGTTTAAAAACAGGGCGGTTGCAATTGCCACCCTTTGTTTTTGCCCACCGGACAAGGAAAGGGGATGCTCTTCTCTTTTGTCTAAGAGCCCAAGTGCCTCTAAAATGTCAAGGGCTCGTTTCTCGTTTTCCGCTGTGTCCTTGTCCACCAGTTCGTCATAAACCGATTCACAAGATAACTGGCTGTTCACATCCTGCATGACAATGAAACTGCGCTTCATACGCTCCCTTTTGGAAAGCATTTTTTCGTCCATTATCGCCGCCTCGGCTTTCATAACACCGGAAAAGCTTTTCACAAATGTACTTTTCCCCACACCGTTGACGCCGGTTATTGCCACAATGCCGTGCTTTGGTATTTGTAAACCCCTTACATCAAGCAATGTTTCGCCCCGTCTTTTACAGTGCAACTTTTCAACCACAATGCAGTCCTTACCCGATAGGTCAACCGGCTCTCTTTTAAGGCTCGGTGCGCTTATGCTCCGCAGTCCCATCAGGTGGAATTTCTGCTTTTCAAGGCACAAGAACTCATCTTTGGTATATATTTTGTCAATCTTGCCGTCTTCCATGTGAAAAACCCTATCACACAACGCCAAAGCATAATAAATTCTGTGCTCTGCCATGATGATGGTGGCACCACTGTTTTGAATGGTTTCGAGCGCCTCTTTCAGCTCTTCTATACCGGTGGCATCCAAGTTCGCACTTGGCTCGTCCAGCACATAAATATCCGGCAAACTCATGTGCACCGAAGCACAGGCAAGCCGCTGCATCTCACCGCCCGAGAGAGTAAGAACATTTTTTTGCAGAATGTTCTCTATCTTAAACTCTTTCACTGTTTCTGCTTCACGACGCTTTATCTCCTGCAGTGGCAATGCTTGGTTGGATGGCCCAAAAGTCAGCTCGTCTTCGACATTCAGATGAAAAAACTGCGACTTTGGGTTTTGAAAAACAGTGCCCACCTGTCTAGAAAGCTGTTGCACCGAGCTTTTCTTTATACTTTTGTTGTCGATGCATATTTCACCGCTTATGCTCCCCTTATAATATTGCAGAATAATGCCGTTTATCGCCTGCAAAACACTGGATTTCCCCGAACCGCTTTTCCCTGTGAGAAGTATAAACTCACCTTTTTTCACAGTAAAGGTCAGGTTCTTTAGGGCAGCTTCGCCTTTTTCACCATAGCTATAGCTAAAGTTTTTAAACTCAATCATACACCCTCCCATGAACGCCACCGAAACACCATCAACGCAACCAAAACTGCCAGCGCAAAATAATCAACCATACGCAGGCGCGATTCATGCATTGCCGTGCTGTGTTTATGCAGCCCCATCCCTTTGGTCATGGCCGCAATCGTCAGCGATTCACTCGTCCTTACCGAACTGAACAGTAAGGGCACATAGATATTCATCACTTTGGTGAAAAGGTTGGAAGAACGTCCACGCAATGCCATAGACGCTCTTATGTTTTGCATCTCGCTGTATAGTGTGGGAATAAACCGCACCACAACGATGATGGGAATCAACACAGCCTGCGGTATCCTCCACCTCGAAAAGGCATCGATAGATTCACTGATATGGATGGTTCCAATAAACAGAATTCCGTATAGTATTGTAGGATAAAAAACCAAAATACTGGTAAATGCCGTGCCGATTGTGGAGACAAACGCGGTTGGAAGCCGCGGCAATAGCGCACTTAACATTTCGACAAACACAAACAAGAGCGCCGCATTAACCCCTATTTTTATATACCCGGAACAGAAGATGAGAAAGATGGCAAACAAGCTTGCTATTGACACATAGATATACGCACCACCCATATAGTAAAGGGCGTTTATTAAAATGATAAGCAGCAACTTTGTGCGCGGATCTAAGCTAAGGATTGCCCTTTGCATTAAACAATACCTGCACGCTTAAAATGTTTTTTAAACATCGCCTTTGCCACAAGGCCGCTAACGGTTGCAAAGGCCAGGGTAACCACGATAAAAATGAGCAAACTTGTGGTGGTAGCCATTGCAAACACAGCATTTGCACTTTCGGCCGTATAGCCGGATTGAACGGTTTTTTCCAGCATCCAGTCCTGCGCCACCCAGTATGCCCCACTCTCTCCGAAAACCCAGAGGGATAGCACAAGATAGCTTATCAAATTTATTGTGTAGCTTTTGTATTTTCCTAAAGATGCAATGATATCGGCGGCAACAAAAAATGCAAGGTTGAACAAGAAGATATAGAGACTGCCAAAAAACAATAGGCCTATAATCAGCGAAACAATCAAGCCCATAATTGTCACACAAAGCGGTTTTCCGGTTCTTGCCACAAACAAAAGATAAACAGGCCCTGTAAACAGCGCTACCATGGCCGGCATGCCAAGCGATAGTATCGGCACCACTTGCAATATGGATACAATCACCACAAATGCAATGAACAATGCACTAAAAATACCAATCGACACAAAATCTTTTACCTCTAATTTTTTCATACATACCCCCAAATTTGTTATAATTTTGTTAGCTTCAGCTAACTATTGCTGAAAAAATTTTTGGCCCTAAAAGCCAAAAATTTTGCTCCAACCACACATAAAAAACTCCATTATATTGGCAACCTGTTTTTTTGCCTCATCAAGCGGGATATCAAGAATCGATATTTCAAAAAGAGAACGACAATGAGCGGCAGCCAAAATATACAGCGCCTCATAAGAAACTTTGATACGGCTTTTTTGTTCCTCGCTTAAAGCATCGATATAAGCCAGTGTATCTTCCACTTCTATCTTTATAATCCTGTCTATAAAATTTTCTTCTTGGCTGCCGGCAGCACAAGTGAAAAGAAGGCGAAAGGTATCTTTGTCGGCGTAGATATGCTCTATAAGCGCATTGCCGGCATTAAACTTTCGCACCCACAATTCCATGGGCGAAATTTTCCACTCGGTGTCTATCCTGATAAACTCCTCTGCAAAGGGTTTTACCAATCCCGAGAAAAGCTCGTCCTTGCTTGCAAACCTTGTGTATAGGGCGCCTGTAGTAACACCGGATTTTTTTGCAATAACCCGCATACTTGCTTTTTCGTAGCCGTGCAGCAAAAACTCTTGCTTTGCGGTGATTAAAATTTTCTCGGTTAAAGCATCCGATTTTTTCATAAACAGCACCTCGAATAACACTGTTATTTACAATATCACATCCTGAATAGTTTGTCAACGCTAACTCAAATATCTTTATTTTGTATCCTCATTCATCTTTGCAATGCTCTAAAATATCCCCCGCTGGCATTCCAGCTCGTTGCAAATTGCATTGAGTGTTGAAAACCGAATCGCCCGCACTTTTCCTGTTTTTAAATTGGAAAGGTTCACCGTGGAAATACCCACTCGTTCCGACAATTCATTCAGCGATATTTTTCGCGCTGCCATCATTCTGTCCAGCCTTACTATAATTGCCATAGCGCCCCCTAAAAATTTCATCCATTTCATTTTGCAT
>CAYJIR010000047.1:0-11634 GCA_964370295.1 uncultured Oscillospiraceae bacterium | reverse complement strand
CTCCATATTGCTTTCTCCATCGATAGTAGGTCTGCTGTGTGATTTCACTCTGACGACAGGCTTCTTCTATCGTTTTCCCTTGTCCACAAAACAATTCTACTTCCCGCAGTTTTACCACAATTTGCTCTACAGTATAGTTTTTTCTTGCCATTTCACATTGCTCCTTTTTTGTTAGTTTATCATATATTTACTAACTTTGCTTTTGGTGCAACTTTTGGGGGCAAGACCACGCTCTCCGCAAGATAAGGCTAAAACTTGCCGTGAGGTGGACTCGCGCAAGCGCTACGACGACAAATGCAAAACCGACCCTATTTGGCAAACCTACAACCGTGCGTACAAAGCACACTATGCGCGGTACATGAAAAAGAAAATGACCATTTCGGAATTTGAGCGGTGGTCTGCGTGGGCGGTGGAGTGGCGCACCAAGGCAGAGCAGGGTGAGGTGGAATTTGAGGAGTATGTGGCGGAGATTAAAAAGTGAAGGTTGAGTTTTGCTTTGTTTGCATGAAAAGGCTCTATTTTTTTGTGCTGTTTTTTTCATTTAGCATTGAAGAAGCATAAAACAGGCTTTGCAAGGGAACAAAGAGTCGATTGGAACTGCTTAAGAATGTGGTAGAAATGGTGTCAAGCAACATATTGGAATATACAAAGGCTGAAAAGCCAATAAGCAGGAACAATCAACGGAAATAAACTGGTGCTAACAAAAGGCGTGCAGGGGCGAAAAAGGGTACATACAATCACAATTTGTAGGTGTAAACAAAAAAATGTTTGACAGAAAAAATTTTTTGTGCTATGCTTTGCATATTCTCATATATACTCATGTCTATGGAGTGAGTGTTTCTACGAAGCCGCCTGAGGCTTTACTATGGGGTGTGTAGTGGCTATTTGCAAGCCATGCACACCTTTTTTCGTGTATAAAGGAGAAACAGCCATGATAATTAAGGGCAGTTTTTTAGAGAGTATTGACGCAAACACAATTGACTATTTTGAGGGATTTCTGCGTCTTGATGATGCGGGAACCATTCAAGAGCGAGGAACGGAGGTACACGCAAGGCCCGGCGAAGAAGTCCATGACTACACGGGAAAACTCATTTTGCAAGGCTTTTGCGACATGCACCTGCACGCGCCACAGTATCCCATGCGCGCACTGGGCCTCAACCTCACGCTGCTCGACTGGCTCAAAGAGCACACCTTTCCCGCAGAAAAAGCATTTGGTGAAGAAGGGTATGCACGCCGTGTTTCCGAAAATCTGGCAAAAGAGCTCGTGCAAAACGGCACCACAAGAGTTGCCATGTTTGCATCTCTTCACACAGACAGCACCCTTGTTTTGATGGAAGTTCTGGAAAAAGCCGGAATTTGTGGCTACGTGGGAAAAGTAAACATGGACAGAAACGGATGCACGCAATATGAGGAGACGAGCGAAGAATCCAAAAGAGAAACCCTGCGGTTTTTGGAAAAATCGGAACGGTTTGAAAATATACGGCCCATTGTAACGCCCCGTTTCACACCTTGTTGCACCGACGAATTGATGGCCTTTTTGGGCGAGCTTGTGCAAAGCCGAAATCTGCCCATTCAATCGCACATCAGTGAAAATGCAAACGAAATTGCTTGGGTGCTGGAGCTGTGCCCAAGCTGCAAAAGCTATTTTGAAACCTACGAAAGATGGGGACTTTGGAACGAACGTACCATCATGGCACACTGTGTGCACAGTGATGAAAAAGAGCAAGAGGCCATGCGAAAGGCCGGAGTGTATGCGGCGCACTGCCCAAGCAGCAATGTGAACCTCATGAGCGGATGTGCCCCTGTGCACGAAATGCTGAACAAGGGCTTACATGTGGTGCTTGGATCCGACATCGCGGGTGGCGATGAGCTTTCTATGTTGCGTGTCATGCGCAGCGCCATACAAACGTCCAAAATTCGCACCATCTATGAAGACATCCCTCCCATTGATGCAAAAGCAGCCTACTATATGTCCACCACAGCTGCGCAGCCGTATTTTGGCGGTGGTGTGGGTTTTGCTGCCGGAGACAAACTGCACGCCGTTGTGGTTGATGACAGCCGCCACATCGGCACATTCACCCCAACGGAGCGTTTGGAACAAGCGGTGTATCTTGCAGAAAAAAGCGATATTTGTGCGGTTTATGCAAATGGAAAAAAACTTGCTACCCTATAGGCTTTTTTACAGTTGAATATAATTATGATCTTTCATAATTATAGAATAAATCCATGTGTTTTTTGGCACGAAGAACGTAAAGTAAAGGAGCAGTGAGGAAATGGAAAAGTATTTTAAACTGAAAGAGCGGGGTACCACTGTCAAAACAGAGTTCATTGCGGGACTTACGACTTTTATGGCCATGGCATACATTCTCATGGTCAATGCCGGCATGTTCTCAAACCCCTTTGGTGACGGAACGGATGTGCTGGGGGTCAGTTTTGGGGCCATGTACATCACCACGGCATTGTCGGCCATTATTGGCACAATGCTCATAGGGCTTTTGGCAAACCTTCCTTTGGCACAGGCGCCGGGCATGGGCTTGAATGCATTTTTTGTTTACACGGTCTGCGTTGGCCTTGGTCTCACCTATGCAAATGCACTGGTGTTGGTATTGGCCGACGGTATCATTTTCATCATTCTAACGGTAACGGGCCTTCGCAAAATGATTTTCCACGCCATACCCAAGGTTGTTCGGCAAGCTATTCCTGCCGGTATCGGCCTGTTTATCGCCTTCATTGGCCTGCAAAACGCGGGGCTTGTGGTGGCCGATGGCGCCACCAAAGTGAAACTGGCCTCCATGAATCTTTACAGCGGTATCCGTGGTTTTGACGAAACCGGTGCACCCATCCCGGTTGGCTGGGCCGACGTTATGCCCTTACTTGTCACCATTTTTTCCGTTATTCTCATTGCGGTGCTCACCTATAAGGGCATAAAAGGCAGTGTGCTTTTCGGCATTTTAGGTGGCACCGTGGGCTACTATCTTTTGGGTTTCACCGTTCCCGGGTTTTATGAGGGTTTTGCAAGCACACTTGGTCTCAATCCATTTGCTGCATTTTCAGATTTTTCCACCCAAGCCTTTGGCAAGGTGTTTACAGAGGGGTTTGATTTCACACCCTTTATTGAGGCAAACGGCATGACCAGCTTCCTCATTATGTTTGCCACTACGGCTTTGTCTTTTTGCATGGTGGATATGTTTGACACGCTTGGCACTTTGTATGGAGCCTGCGCACGTGGCAATTTACTCACCAAAGATGGTGAAGTGCCAAACATGAACCGCGCCATGCTTTCAGACGCCATCGCCACCACCTCTGGTTCCATTTTGGGCACTTCCACAGTCACCAGTTTTGTAGAAAGCTCGGCCGGTGTGGTGGCTGGTGGTCGAACCGGTTTATCCTCCATGTTCACCGCCTTGTTTTTCTTCATCGCCATGTTCCTATCGCCCATTGCTCAGCTCATTCCTACCTATGCCACAGCGGCAGCGCTCATTTATGTGGGTGTTCTTATGATGCATGGTGTGTTGGATGTGGAGTGGGGCAAGGTGGAGGTGGCAGTTCCGGCCTTTTTAACGCTTGCCATGATGAGCTTTACATACAACATTTCTTTTGGCATCGGTTTTGGCATTCTATCTTGGATTTTCATTTCCTTGTTCTCGGGCGAGGGCAAAAAAATCTCGGTTACGACTTGGGTCATTGGCGTTCTGTTTGCCCTCACATTCTTCTTAACACACTAGAATTGAATATAAGGAATATAACGTATGACAAAACAAGCATTTAAACACTTGATGGATGTTGCGGCAGGGCGCACAAAAGCGGATTTGGTTTTAAAAAACTGCCATGTAATCGATGTCTATTCATCCAATATCATAGAGGGCGACCTCGCCTTGTGTGATGGTTTGATTGCCGGTGTGGGAAACTATGAGGGCGAAAATGAGATAGACTGCGAGGGCGCTTATGCCGCCCCCGGGCTTATCGACAGCCA
Source organism: uncultured Oscillospiraceae bacterium (assembly GCA_964370295.1). Taxonomy (GTDB): domain Bacteria; phylum Bacillota; class Clostridia; order Oscillospirales; family Ruminococcaceae; genus JAAYCI01. Next base: position 7,661 of record CAYJIR010000047.1, on the reverse strand, counting down.
CATCCACATCGAATCTTCCTATGTAACACCCGAGGAGATGGGGCGGCTTGTGGTTCCACACGGAACCACCACCATCGTGGCCGACCCCCACGAAATCGCCAATGTTTGCGGGTTGGGCGGCCTGCGCTACATGCTAAAAGCGGCCGAGCACACGCCGCTGGATATTTTGTACATGATGCCTTCCTGTGTGCCGGCAACGCCTTTTGAAAATTCGGGTGCTGTTTTAGGTCTCGAAGAAGTGCGCGAAATGTTGCAAGACGAGCGGATTTTGGGGCTAGGTGAATTCATGAATTTCCCCGGGGTTGTGGCCGGCGACGCAGTTTGTGTGGACAAGATCCTTGCGGCACAGGAAATGGCAAAGCCCGTGGACGGCCACAGCGTTTCCCTCAGCGGAAAAGAGCTCAATGCCTACGCAGCAGCGCGTATTCTTACAGACCACGAATGTTCTACCGTGGAGGAAATGCAAGACCGAATTGCGCGGGGCATGTATGTGCTTTTGCGCGAGGGTTCTGCCTGCCATGACCTGCCCGTGCTTGTGAAAGGGGTTACAGCACAAAACAGCCGCCGTTGCCTTTTGTGCTCCGACGACCGCCAGCCCAAAACCCTTCTGAACGAAGGGCACTTGAACTGTCATCTTCAAATGTGTGTGCAGGCGGGCATCGACCCCATTGTAGCCATTCAAATGGCCAGCCTAAACGCCGCCGAATGCTATGGCCTTGCCGACCGCGGCGCCCTTGCGCCGGGGCTTCGTGCAGATGTTGTTTTGTTTGAAGATTTGCACGAATTCCGTGTGAAAAAAGTGTTTATCACAGGGCAGCTGCAAGCGTGTAACGGGCAATTTCTGCAAGAGGTGACACGCTGCGACAGCCTTTCGGTGCAGGGGCATTTTTGTGTAAAAGATTTTTCGATAGAACGGTTAAACCCTACCCTGTCTTCAAACTGTGTCCACTGTATGCAGCTTGTGGAAGGCGGCGTGGTAACCAAGAAAACGGTGGAAGAAATCAAGCTGGATGAAACCGGAAATTTTGTGTTTGATTCCGATAAAGACATTGCCAAAATGGCCGTTGTGGAGCGTCACCATGGCACCGGCAATGTCGCTCTTGGTTTTTTAAAAGGCTATGGCATTCGCAAAGGGGCCGTTGCGCTGTCTATTGCGCACGATAGCCACAACATCATCACCGTGGGCACAAACGATGCCGACATGGCCTTTGCCGTGCAAACACTCATTGACCAAGGCGGCGGCATTGTGCTGGCCTTAAACGGGGAAGTTCTTTGCAGTATGCCCATGCCCATCGCCGGCATTATGAGCGACCAAAGCGGTGAATGGGTGAGTGAACGCTTGGAGGAAATCCATGATGTCGCCTACAAAGAGCTGGGCATCACTGGCGGGGTAGAACCTGTGATGACCTTGTGCTTCATGTCGCTTGCCGTGATTCCCGAAATCAAATTGACCGACCGTGGCCTATTTGATGTTTTGAAATTCGACTTTATTCCACTGGAGGCGCACGATTGAGACTTCCCGCTTTAAAACCATTTTGCGATAAATGTCAAGAGTATGAAAGTTGTCATAATTTGCAAAAATCAAATGAGTATCGTGCGGATAAGTAAAAAATACCCACCCTTATCTACAACCCACGGTCGTCGGTTCAAATCCGGCCTCCGCAACCAGCAGCGTGACGCTGCACCCAATTAGACATCGAGTAAACCTCGGTGTCTTTTTTTGTGCCCCTTATGATTATTTGTTCTATTAAAAACCATCGTAAACAAATTGTTTATGATGGTTTTTCTGTGTAAAAAAGCTGGGAATTTGAACTTGTACCCTCATGTGTACCCCCACCGCGATGAAACACGATAGGACAAATGCTTGGTTTAAAAAGAATAAGAAACGGAAGAGTGTTATGGAAGGGATCTTCTTGTTGGTTATTATTTTGAATAATTCCCGTGGAAACTTTTCCGAGTTTTTTGTTATGGTTAATAGATAATTGTCTAAATATACACAAATAATCAAGCAGTCTGTTATTTTACATATTTACAATATTTTTTTCCTGAAATCTAGAAAAAATCTTTACATGGTGAAAATTTTGTGATACACTATAACTAGTTCTTATACCATACCAAGAACTATTATGGTTACTATGATAAGGTAGTACACCGTAGAGCTCTGGCATTTCACCTTGGTGAGATGCCATCTTTTTATATTTGCTTGTCTATCCTTTGCTGCATAAAAGGAGGCGTATGATGAAGTATGGAATTGGGCTTGATATTGGGATCTCATCTGTAGGTTTTGCTGTTGTTGCACTTGATGCAGAGGAAGCTCCTTGTGGCATTCTTCAAATGGGCAGTCGGATTTTTGACAAGGCAGAACAACCGAAAACCGGCGAGTCCCTCGCTGCACCACGCCGTGCTGCACGTGGTTTGCGTCGTAGATTGCGCAGGCATCGTCACCGTTTAGAAAGGATACGAAGTCTGCTGGTGGTGCAAGGGTTGATTTCAGAGGCACAGCTAGATGCATTGTTTCATGGCAAGTTGGAAGATATTTATGCTCTTCGTACAAGGGCATTGGACGAAGCTGTTCAAGAAGAAGAATTTGCCCGAATTTTGATTCATCTTGCGCAAAGAAGAGGTTTTAAATCCAATCGAAAGTCTGATGCAGCAGATAAAGAGCAGGGGAAGCTTTTAAAAGCGGTGCAAGAAAACAAGCTTCGCATAGAAAATGCCGGCTACCGAACTGTTGGGGAGATGTTTTATAAATCCCCTGATTTTGCAGTGTGCAAAAGAAATAAAAGCGAACAATATCTTGCCACAGTACATCGTGACATGATAAAAGAAGAAGCTTGCCTATTGTTTGAAGCACAACGAAAGTTCGGAAAACTATTTGCAAACCCAAATTTTCAAGATGCATATCTTGCCATACTATTAAGCCAGAGAAGCTTCGATGAAGGGCCGGGTGGAAACAGCCCTTATGGTGGCAATATGATTGAACAGATGGTTGGGTTTTGTACTTTTGAGAAAGAAGAAAAACGCGCAGCTAAGGCTACATTTTCTTTTGAATATTTTACTTTATTGCAAAAAGTAAATCAAATTGTTATTCAGTGCGACGGAAAAAATCTTCCGCTTACAAAACAGGAACGGGATGCTGTTATTTCTCTTGCACTTAAATCGCCTGATGTAAGCTATGGAAAAATTCGGGGAGTACTGCAATCTATGCCCGAGAATGCTCGGTTCAACATGGTACATTACCGTGCCGATAAGACTGTGCCGGAAGCCGAAAAGCAAAAGCTAAATGTGTGTCGTGCTTATCATGAAATGCGCAAAGCTTTGGACAAGGTGAAAAAGGGAAGAATTGGCGAGTTGAGCCATGAGCAGCGCGATATCATTGGCAAAGCTTTTTCTCTTTACAAAACTGATGATAAAATCATTTCTGCGTTAGAAGAAGCGAACTTGACTTCTTTTGAAATAGACGCGCTCCTCCATATGTCTACAACACCGTTTGTGAAGTTTGGCCATTTATCCCTTACTGTTTGCCGAAAAATGATCCCATTTCTTGAGCAGGGTATGCGTTATCATGAGGCGTGCGAAGCGGCAGGGTATGATTTTAAGGCACATGCCGGGGATGAAAAAAGCTTTACGCTCCCGGCTAAAACCGATGAAATGGATAACATGACAAATCCGGTGGTACGTAGGGCAGTGTCTCAATCTATAAAGGTGATCAACGCCATTATCCGAACCCAAAAATCAAGCCCCCTTTATATCAATATTGAGCTTGCACGCGAATTGTCAAAAGACTTTAAAGAGCGCAAAGAGCTCGAAAAAGCTATGAAGGAAAACGCAGATAACAACGAGAAAATCATGCTAGAATTGCGCGGTTCGCTTGGTCAATTGAGCCCAACAGGGCAGGATTTGATAAAGTATCGTTTATGGAAAGAACAGGATGGCCGATGTGCCTATTCTTTAAAAACCATTCCGATTGAAACTTTATTTGATGCAGGCAGCGCCGAAATTGATCATATCATTCCCTATAGCATGAGTTTTGATGATAGCCGCAGCAATAAGGTTTTAGTTCGGGCGGAAGAAAACAGGCTAAAAGGGAACCGGTTGCCCTTGCAATATTTGCAGGGGAAAACAAAAGAGGCATTTATCGTCTATACACAAAACACTGTAAAGCAATATCGCAAGCGAAAAAACCTCTTAAAGGAAGCGATTAGCGATGACGATCTAACTTTATTTAAAGAGCGGAATTTGACGGATACAAAATATATAGCCCGTTTTTTATATAATTTTATTTCCGACACCCTCTTGTTTTCACCTTCAACACAGGGCCGCAAGCGTCATGTTACAGCTGTAAACGGTGGTGTTACAAGCCACCTGCGTAAGCGATGGGGGCTTTCGAAAGTGCGCGCTGACGGAGATTTACACCATGCAGTAGACGCTTTGGTTATTGCTTGTGCTACACAGGGAATGATAAATGAAATATCTCGTTTTTACAGCTATGTTGAGCAAAAGTATATTGTGCACGAAGACGGGGTGCATACGGTGAACCCCAAAACCGGCGTAGCCTTTCCTCTTCCTTGGCCACATTTTCGCGATGATATTGAAATTCGCTTAACAGATACCCCAGGGGAAGCGTTATGTGAATTGCAAAAGCGAGGCAAGCTCCCTTCCTATAACATGATTGATGGCATTGAGCTTGCAGATGTTCGGCCAATTTTCGTTTCTCGTGCGCCGAAACGTAAAGTAACGGGTGCTGCCCATAAAGAAACCATCAAGGCTAAGATGCCGGATGAGGACGGCTATGTCACGGTTAAACGCCCGTTGACGTTTTTAAAGTTAACACAAGAAGGGGAAATTGCCGATTATTTTATGCCTGCCAGCGACACCCTGCTTTACGAAGCTTTGAAAAAACAATTACAACAATTTGGAGGCAATGCCGACAAGGCCTTTGCACAGCCGTTCTACAAGCCGAAACGAAATGGGGAACGTGGCCCCTTGGTAAAAAAAGTGAAGCTTTATGAAAAAGCTACGCTCAGTGTTCCGGTGCAACAAAACACAGCAGTAGCCGATAACGACAGTATGGTTCGTGTGGATGTGTTTTTGGTGCCGAACGATGGCTATTATTTTGTGCCCATCTATGTGGCAGATACAATTAAACCGGTGTTGCCCAATAAGGCGGTCGTTGCTTTTGCCAGTGCAAACGACTGGAAAGAGATGCAGCCGGAGCATTTCATATTTTCACTTTTTGCCGGAGATTTAATGTATGTGGAATCGAAACGAAAATTAAAACTAACAAACCTGAACAAAGAAAGCACACGGCCTAAAGCGATAGAAACGCAATCTTCTTTCTTGTATTTTGTAAATGCAAATATTTCGGTTGCATCCTTTGTTTCCACAAATCACGATCGTAGCTATGGGATTTCTGGCATGGGCATTAAAACCCTCAAAAAACTGGAAAAATATCAAGTGGATGTGCTTGGCAATCTTTTTAAGGTCAATAAAGAGCCTCGACAAACCTTCAAGTAAGCGAAAGGAGGGGTGTATGGCCTACCGTAATTTATTTATACAAAATAGGGCGCATGTCAGCATAAAACAAGAGCAGCTTCTTATTGTCACCGATGAACAAACGGCGAGTGCAAGCCTAGAGGATGTGCAGGCTGTTCTTTTGGAAAGCCGGCAATCCAGCATCACCGTTGCCGCCTTGAGCCACTGTGCCAAGCAGGGCGTTTGTGTGTTTGTTTGTGATGAAAAACACCTTCCTTGCGGGGTGTTAACCCCTTATGCACAACATAGCCGCGCCAGCGAGGTGCTTGCCTTGCAAATGAAGATATCGGCTGCCACCTACAATCGATTGTGGAAACAAATTGTACAAAGCAAGATTGAAAACCAAGCACGTTGTCTTGCCCTTTGTGGCAAAAAAATAGAGTCCACCCATCTTTTTTCTCGTGCAAAAGCAGTGCAAAGCGCTGATAAAACAAACCAAGAAGCGGTGGCGGCGGCCTATTATTTTAAAGCTTTGTTTGGCCAAACTTTTACAAGAGAAGAAGACAATGGCATCAACTCGGCACTCAACTATGGCTATGCCATCTTACGTGGAGCCATTTCACGTTGTGTTTGTGCATACGGTTTTTTACCGGCGCTTGGTATTCACCATGCCAGCGGTTTAAATGCCTTTAATTTATCAGATGACTTGATTGAGGCCTTTCGCCCCTGTGTGGATTTATTTGTGGCCGAAAATGTGGCCGCCGAAAAGGAGCTTAACAGCGAACTAAAACATCACCTTTTCAACATTCTCAATCACGATATTTTGTCAGGAGAGCAGCATCATAGCATCGCTTATGCCATAGAGCGGATGGTGCAAAGTTATACCCGCTGTATTCGCAACAGTAAGCAGCAACTGCTGCTACCGCAGCTTTTGGCCGTGGCCCAGCATCAATATGAATAAATTTATGCGACTAATTGTATTTTTTGACTTGCCGGTACAAACCAAGGCACAACGCAAAGTGGCAACGTCTTTTCGTAATTTTTTACTTAAAGACGGCTATCACATGCTGCAATTTTCTGTATATGCGCGTGTTTGCAATGGAAATGATGCTGTGCTAAAGCATAAGCAGCGTCTTTACGCACATGTTCCCCAAAACGGGTCTGTGCGTTTGCTTACCATAACAGAAAAGCAATACGAAAGCATTGAGATTTTAGTTGGGGATTTAACACAAGAAGATGTGCCTTTTGCCTGTGAACAGCTTACAATTTTTTAATTTTTATAAAACAAAAAGCGCATAGAGCGAGGCTCTGTGCGCTTTTTGCGATAGTTGATTATACCATACCAAGAACTATCAGGGAACTACAACAATGAAAAAGATCTCATCGGCGGTCAAGTTATTATACCATACCAAGAACTATCAGGGAACTACAACTTAAAAATGGAACGTTTGTCGCTGATGATGATTATACCATACCAAGAACTATCAGGGAACTACAACTCGCTACACCGTCTGCATCGGTGAACTCATATTATACCATACCAAGAACTATCAGGGAACTACAACTAGTCCGTATGTTTTCCCATCTGCGCTATAATTATACCATACCAAGAACTATCAGGGAACTACAACGTTTTTTGTGACATTGACGATTGACAGACAATTATACCATACCAAGAACTATCAGGGAACTACAACTGAAAACGTAATGTGTGAAGAGCAGTTAAAATTATACCATACCAAGAACTATCAGGGAACTACAACAAAAATCCGAGCCATTACCATACACAGAATATTATACCATACCAAGAACTATCAGGGAACTACAACTTGGCCGCTGTGGACGTTGGGGTTTTCCTCATTATACCATACCAAGAACTATCAGGGAACTACAACTTACGACAAAACCACATACACACAAGACGGATTATACCATACCAAGAACTATCAGGGAACTACAACTTGGGATAAGGACAAAGGGCAATGGATATCATTATACCATACCAAGAACTATCAGGGAACTACAACAATGAAACCAAAGTTGACATCGAAGAAAATATTATACCATACCAAGAACTATCAGGGAACTACAACGCGGTTGCACGCTCCATCAAAGAAGCTTTTGATTATACCATACCAAGAACTATCAGGGAACTACAACGGCCGTGACCAGAAAGGGAATATGCT
>CAYJIR010000046.1:0-12848 GCA_964370295.1 uncultured Oscillospiraceae bacterium | reverse complement strand
TAATGCACAGTGAACAAACAAAAAATAACATATACATATGCCCCATAAAAGTGCTGTTTTTGGCACTTTTATGGCCACCGCATTCTGCGGTGGGGCTGAATAAACTCTGCATGGATTTATTCAGCAGGCATTATCTATTAAGCGCATTCGAGGCGAGGAAGGCATGACGTTTGGGGCGCAAGCGGCCTGCGGAAAAAGCGGTCGTTTTCTGGTTTTGGCGCCTGCTTTACAAATTTTAAAAGAGGGTAGTTCAGCCCGTTAAAACCAAAGTGACAGCCCTAGATGTCGTGTTTCATAAGCGGGTGTTTTTTTTAAAGGATTTTAAACTATCTTTTAGCGCGTTTTTGGTGTGTCGTGCCCCTTTATAATTTGTGTTTTTTCGTATAAGATCCAGTTGCTCGAACAACACGGGATGGATATATTGCCAATCTATAGAGTCTTTTTGGCAAATGCAATCAGATGTATCTGCATATTTTTGCAAATACTCGGCATATCTTTCAATCCAAAAAATTGACTGTTCGTATTTTTTGTCGTTATAAAAAATATTGTATATCTTTTCTATTGTTTCTATAACATCTTTTAAATATAGGCAACGATTGTTGGTGAGCTCGTAAAATTTAACCCTATGCGCAAACTCTAATTCGCCATAATGCGAAATTCTCTTGTAATTTTTCAGCTTTTCGTAGCAATGAATCAGCCAACTGCAATTTTGCGCGAAATGATAATGTGCCTGATGTGTGAGGTTTAGTGTTAGCACTTCCGCAAAGTATTCCTCTGCTTTTAAAAAGGTTTCTATGGCACGCTCCCATTGATTTGTTTCGAAAAAAACCTTCCCCTTGGAAAAATACATATCGGCCAACGCTTCGATGCTTGCAGCGTTGTTTATCTCGCTGTTTATTTTTAGCAAAAGTTCAATGCTTTTATCTGCATATTCTTCTATCTCTTCTAATTTTCCAATTTGCATTTCATAAATAAACACCGCAGCTTGGTATAATTGAACAAAATAACCTTCAAATTCCAGAGGTACTTCGCCGTTCACTTTAAGGCTTTCACCAAATTCAAGGGCACTTTGCAATTGCTGCACGGCCTCGTCATTCTCGAAAAGAATACCACCGGTAGAATACCGCCTGGCAAGCTCGCACATTATACTCAGCGCATATAGAGCAAAAGTTGGCTCTTTTGCTCTATCGAATTCTGTTTTAGAAAAATCAATAAATAGATTTGGGTATTTTTTTAATAAATCCATGTGATCGTGCGCCACGGCAAAACGTATCGTGCGTTCTATAAACAGATAAGCGAGTATTTGCTCGTCATAATTATCGGAGTGTATGCCCGAAGCACACAATTCTATAAGCTCTGTATCACAAAGTTCTTGCATTTTTTCGGCTGAAATGTCAACCGACCAAGCGGCTGCCTCCAATAACCTGCCATATAAATCCACAATCTCTTCTTTAAGTGAGAGGAAAGCGCTTTTCTCTCCGCTTACATCCAAATAGCCCAAGTCGTGCAGGTGGTTTAAAAGAAATTGTGTGATATAAATGGTGAATTCATTGTTGATAACCGTTGTGACACCACTTAAAGCTTCGATTATTTTTCTATATAAAACGAACAAATAGAAAACATGGCCCTGTTTTTCTGCCGCTTGTAAAAGCTCTTGCGAAAGCTCTTTATAGTCTTCAACATATAAATGCAGGTGTTCAAATTGTTTTAAAACATTGTCGAAAATTTCGCTTTTTTCATTTTCATAGACCACTTTTAAGTAGTCCACCATGAAACCGTAATCCTGCAAAAGCGCGGCATAATATAAAACACTGCTCATCCTCACAGGATCGCAGAGATCCAATTGTTTTAAATGCTCGAAAATCATTTGATAGATAGAGGTGGTGAGTTCTTCCTTATCTGTAAAATCAACTAGTTTTTTGCCAAAAATATCATATGCAAAAGAAAGCTCGCCGTTTGGCCCTGTTTTTAACATTTTTCCCAAATATAAAAACAACCTGGAGGCATCCACAGCGCTGTAGCCCCAACCGGATTGGCTTAGAACGCTCTCGATATCCGCTTGCCTTAAACCGTTTACGGATAGTGAAATAACCATCAATGTTTGCATGGAGTTTTTATAGTTTATTTTTTCGGCAATTTCAATCAGTAAGGTTAGGGCGAGCTGTGAAATATCATCGCTTGAATCCTCAACCAAAAAGCACATGTATTCCGAAATTGCATCCATATCATTGCCCAGTTTTTTTATCATTTCAAAATCGTCAACATCAAAAATAAGAAGCCTTTGTGCAATCAGATTTATGTAGAGGGGCAATTCCGTGCCTTTTTTTCTAACGATGGTCGAAATGACTTTTTCGTCAAGTTCTTTTCTGTGCGCCGCCAAGATGCCCTTTATCATCTCGTTCTTTTGCACATCGTTTAACATTTCCATAGTTGTTTCATAGGCGAATTCTCTTAAATGCAAAGGAAGCCTGTAATAGGTGTCGCCGTGAAAAACAAACATAAATTTAACGCTTGATGGCAAATGTTGCGGAAACATCTTAAAAGATGTCAGCTCGTCTATAGCGTTAAAAGAGTCTGCATGAACGATTGTGAAAACATGCAAGGGCATGCTTTGCTCGCCGTAGCTGCAAAGCAAGTATTCAAAAAGCTGTTTTGCGTGCTCGTAGTTTTCGGGCGCTTGCGTTTCCAAGAAAAGCAATTTCTGCAAATTATATATAAAATGCTTTAAAAGCGAGAAAATGTCTTCGGTTTGGCTGCCTGCATGCGCCACAAAAATATTGCAGCTGATATTTTCTTGCACAAGCTGTTTTGTGATTTGTGCCGCAAGGCTGCTTCTTCCGCTGCCGGCTTGCCCTTTTAGTATAAATAAAAGCTCTTTGTCGTTTTTTATTTTATCTGCAATGGCCTGTGCCCTATCAAAGCGTGTTGAAAATTGCGCCTGCTTTTCCTCGAAATATAAATTGGCGATTCTTTCGTCCCGCTCAACAACATGCAAACCGGCGATTCTTTCAAAATCTTTTTGCATTAGATTTTTAACGCCGTGTATCATCTTCTCTTTAAAGCAATCGGGCAAAACAAGACGGTTGTTTTCTTTATCCCACGCGGGCGAATAGTGAAACACTTGGTTTTTGAAATTTTCTATTAAATGGGATTTAAGCACATTGAGCTTATGGAGGCTGTCTTTGTTTTCGCTTTCGTAAAAAGCACGCTCTTGTGGTGGCATGTCTTGCATAAAGCCACCCTCTCTAATAAAAAACAAACAGTTTTCGGGCTTGCTTTTTTCAGATAGTGCGCCGTATTCAATTTCAAGTGCAGTCACACTTTTAATGGGGTTGTCAATTTCATAATTTTTGTTTTTTGCACATTGCAATAAATGCTTACTGTCGGGCACCCAGCCATAGCGCTCGCCTAAAATAACAATCATATAAGGATTGCAGTTGTCTATTTCATCAAGACAAACAGAAAGCACTTTATTTGCGCCTTCGGCAGATTCAAGGTCTGCCGTGTTAACGCCCCACCTTAAATCCACAAAGCGCAATTGTTGACCAAACCCCATTGCAAATTTATTTAAGGCAGGGATGATATCGCTTTGCATAAAATCTCGCTCGAATTGCATATCTTTAAATGTGCTTGAGACAAAAATAGATTTCATAAGGAAACTCCCAGGTAGTGTTGGCACGAGTTGAAACAGGATGATTTTAAGCGATGTTTTTGTGTGGCATGCCCGCTGCCATGCTTGAAGCCGGAATACCCGATAAAATTGTATTTTTTCGTTTCGTGTTTTTCAAGAATGCTTCTTAGAATCTGCACTTTACATATCAACCGAATCCTAATTATAATTTTATGTATAAGCAATATCATGTTAGGGTTACAACGAAAACAAGCAACTATACGTGTTTTGCATCAGTTTTAAAGGATGCCTTCCTCATATGCTATTTTTAAAATCGACGTTCTGCTTTTCACCTCAAGTTTATTCATTATATTGGAAATGTGGAATTTAACGGTTGCAAGGCTTACGTCTAATTCTTTTGCTAGCTGTTCATTTTTATAGCCTTGAGCCAAAAGTTGCAATACGATAAGCTCCTTTTTTGTAAGCCCTTTGTGTTTTTGCAAAGGTTTTAAATAGTTTGGATAAAGCAGTGCTGTTTTTTTTATCTCTTTTTCAAGTTCTTCGATATAGTTTGGCTCAAAATTTTGTTGCTCCCAGCTTATTTTTTTAAATATAGGCAGTACCGCTGCGCCCTCATCTGCCAAAATGCGCACAAGGCCGTATTCACTGGCTATTTTTACGGCACGAAGCAAGCAATCTTCCCAGGCCTCACCGCGACGGTGCAAAATAATTGCCTTCAAAATATAAAGCTGTGCCGCAAAATATCTGCGTTCGGCTATTTTTGTGTAGCTTTCCAGCAGCGATAGTATAAAAAGAGCGTCTAACTCTCTGCCAAGTGCCACATACACCTTTGCTTTTGTAAATAGCACATGCCTTTGCGTTAAATAAAATTTCTTGTGTTCGTTCGGTGCGTGTTTTTCAAGCCATGCAGTGCAAAAACCAATGCTATTTTTTAAAAGGGCAAGCTGCACCATGCTTGCAACAATGTTTGGAAGAAGCTCGAAAAAGTTTTCGTTTTGCGCTTTTTTGTGAAATTGCTCTAATATTTCTTCTGCTTGTTCGATGTTGTTTTCTGTGCAATACAGGCGCGCCATAACGGCTAGCGCCGTATATTGCATCCGAATACTGCCTTCTCTGTTTGCCTCGTCAAGCCCTTTTGCAAGGCTCTCTATCGCCTTGGTTTTATTGCCTCGCTCATAATAAATCTCGCCCATAATCGTGTTGTAAACACCCACTGCCTCAAAACCTATCACGGTTTGCGCCACTGTTTTCATCATGGTTTGAAACACTTTGTTGCTGTTTGCCCAAGGCACCAAATCAAGCCCACCGTTTAAAAGGCTTGGCATATTGCCCGTGGGCGTTATAAATTTAAACGAAAAACCGTTTGTTACAACATAATCGGCCAGTAAAACAAGGGTTTTGTGTAGGCTGTCGGAATTGCTTATGGGGCAAGCAAGCAAGGTGCGCATATACACTTCCGTCACTGTTTTGTCTTTTGTGTCTTCGGCGAGTGTTTGGAGTTGGCTTAAATAGTCATCATACTCTTTTTTCTTAAGTGTATAGGCAGCGATCATCGCTTTTGCACCCATTAAGTGCGGGTTTAAAAAATCCCGGTTTTGTGGAATTTTTCCTATGTACTCGTCGCATATTTCGGCAAACTCACAGCCGTCTGCATTTTCGCTTAAATAGATTACAATTTCCTCTATTTTTTCGTAATTTCCCGCTATGTTGTAACAGTGCAGTGCCGATTTCATGTTGCGGTTTTCCATATAAATACTGCCCGCTATTTCCAAAAGTTCTTTTGGGTTAAATAAATCGGTTATGAGCAGCTTGCTTTGTAAGTATCTGTGGAAATTGCGCTCGATGCAAAAACTGTTCGAGGTGGGCATTTCTAAAAAACCGTACTCTAAGAGTGGCAAAATGTCTTTTTTGGTGATTTGAGCGACGATTTTTTGTGCCATTTCTATCGTAAACGTGTTAAGCACAGACAGACGAAGAAACAGTTCAAATTCGCCGGGCAAAAAGCTTTTCGTGAGATACTCAAAATATCCGTACAGGTCACTGTTTGCATTGCTTAAAGCCATTTGCGTGTTATAAATATTTTCTGCCAGCCTTTGCAGATAAAAAATAGCCGCCACAGGGTAACCGCTGCAAAATTCGAGGCATTTGTACGCATGTTTTTTAACTTCACTGTCTTTAAGATTATCAAAGCTGCCATCGTTTTTCATGAAAGCGATCAGTTGATTTTCTTTAATTTGCAGTGTTTTTTTATCGTCTGTCACAAGTGTTTTCGATAGCTTTAGCGAAAAAAGATATTTTGGAAGTGGGGCAAGGCTTAACAACATCACTTTCGTGTTGTTATTTTCTAGGGCTTTTGTCGTTAGCAAGTCGATAAGCCTTTTTTCTCCCTTTGTATTCGTTAACGCTTGGGTGTTGTCAATAATGACAAGTTTCTTTTCCGGCGTTTTTTCGCAATGCACAAACAAATTTTCGATGCACGCAAGAACGCCTTCATTGCTTGCGTCGAACAGTCGATACACGGTATAGTATCTCTTTGCAAATTCTTTAGCCTGTGTCGCTTTGTTATAACCTTTCATTGCATGAAGGTAAAACACGTCGTACTTTTGGAAATATTCATTCCATGTGTCGCACGTGGCTTTTGAAATGGGGAAGCTGTTTTCCACTAGGGTTCTCCTTGTGTTTGTTTTTGCATTTTTAGCGCTTGGTTGTGCAAATAAAGCTGCCGAGGAGGAAAGAGGGAGGAATCATGCCTGGATCATGCAATATTCTTTAAGAATTCCTCTCTAAAGTGAGCACCGTGGTGTTTAGCCCCAAGGTGTGCGCATACTCCACTTTTTTTGCCACACGCTTCATCACTGTGATGTTGTCCAGCGCAAAGGCATCTTCTTCCTGCACTGAAAACATATCCAACGCTTCGCCATCGTCTCGCAAGCTTAGAATGATGTTTTCCTTATCGATGCGGCAGAGAATATCTAGCTCTATGTCTTTTTGGGTTTGGTTATAGGCCATGATATTTACAGCGGCATCCTCGGCCAAAAGACCCAGCAAATTTGCCTGGCTTTCCGTTAAATTTTGCTCTTTTCCAAATGAAATAAGCCCCTCTGAAAGTGCCACCGCATCATTGGCACTACCCTTAATGCTCACATCATACACCACCTCATTCTCGGATGGTTTCTCTTCAAGCAGCCAACTTGTATAGCGATTTTTCTTGCGATGATACACGATGTGACACAGGATAAAAGCAAGCAATAGGGTGATGGCCTCGGCCAGCACAAAACCCCACCACACACCCACAATGCCAAAGCTCATCGCAAGCAAGGTGACCAGCGGCACAATGAGGAAAAGCCCGCGCAAAGATGAAATAAAAATTGCGATATTTCGGTGTTTAAGGGTTTGCAAATAGTACATTAAGGTGAAAGAAACGCCGGCACCCAAAAGGCTGATGGCAAAGATGCGAAGGCCCACAAGGCCCATGGAGACAGCCGCGGGGTCTACCACATTGAAAAGGGTTAAAATAGCCTTTGGAAACACTTCGAGCAACAAGATGGACGCAATGCAACCCACAATCACCACACGCATAGCACGCTGAAACACAAAGCGCATGCCGCGTGTGTCGCGCTCGCCATACAACATGCCCAAAATAGGCACCATTGTGTCGGAAGAGCCGGTTACAAACATGGAAATAAAAGAAATCGTTGAATTGCAAACGGCATAGACAGCCATGGCATTGGCACCGCCCACCAAAAGCACAACCCGGTTGACAAACAGCATTTTAAAAGACAAAAGCAAGGTATTTACGGTGCCGGTTAAACCATAACCAAACACATCTTTTAGCAGTGCAAAATGTCTTTTATGAATGGGAACCAAATGTAGGGTGCGTTTTTTGGAAAACCAGTAGCGCGCCACCCAAACAACCCCCACTGCATAGCCGGTTATCGTAGCCAAGGCCGCACCGCCAATGTTCATGCCCAAAAGCAGGATGTACACCAAATCCATGCTTAAATTCACACCGTTTGCCACCAGCAAAATTTGGGCCGAATATTTTGGTTGCCCATCGGCACGAATTAAATACACCATACCGGGAATGAGCACCATAAAGGGAGAACCAAGCAAAAGAACACGCACATAGTTTCTTGTAAATGTAAACAGGGTATCATCGTTGCAAATAAGGCCGGTTAACTCATCAATAAAAAATATACCCACCACCATCAAAAGCACAGAGGCGAGCAACATGCCAAAGAAACTAAGAGTAAACGCCGCATTGGCATTTTCTTTGTTGCGTGCTCCTTTGGAAACCGACACCAAGGTGGCACCACCGGCCCCCAATAGAACAAACAAGGCCTGAAACAATAGAATAATGGGCGAGGCCACGTTTACAGCGGCCATGGCATTGGCGCCGATGGTTTGACCCACAATGATGCCGTCTATAATGGCAGCTATCATCATGGACATTCCACTTAAAGTGGTGGGGATAAAATATTCTTTGAACTTCTTTTCCAAAAGATGGCCGTTTCTCTCAAACACATTTGTTTCCAAGTTGGCTCTTCTCCATCTCCGCTTCATAGATTCGGTGCATACAGGGGAGTATGTGTCCCGTGCATCAAAGCTTGAACCACAAAAGCCAAGAGAATAAAAGGCTTATGTGCGCATTATCTATCTTTGCAACGGAAATTTTCTGTGGTTTTTTGCATCCGACGTGGCAGCTCCATCAGCATGCTAAATCTTTAGCAAGAGCAAATTAACAATCTATATTATTATAACATAATTTAAAGGAAAATAAAGGTTTCTTTTGTTACACAAGGGCTTAATCGCCTGGTTCTGGGTGTGAAATAGGGTGTGACCCTCGCATAAAAGTGTAATTTCTTTTGCTTGGTTAAACGTATTACCAAACGAAACAGGCACCGCATTTTGTCTTTCAAGCGTTGCGCTATCTAGGTGTCATCCATGAACACGATTTTGAGGTGGTTGGCATCCGCCGCCCCAAATTTAGAAATGGTGTGCAGAACAAGCATTTCCTTATATTCTATCACTTGTGTAAAGGCCACTCTAGATAGTGTCTACCCGAATAGATAAAACACAACAGCAAGGGCTTACCATATCTGATCGTTGTGTCTTTTTTGATGTTGCTGGAATTAAATAGACATTTTGTTATAAGAGGTGTATAATGAAAGGAAAGATATTATTATGTTTGGACGATGTGAGGTGTGAAACATGGCATATTACAATTTGGCCGCAGAATATGCCTCTCTTATCATTATTTGCCTTGCTACGATTGCATTTGCTCTTGATAAAAATAAGGGTACGACCCGCTATGCAGCGCTTCAGTGGATGCAACTTGCTACGCTTGTATCTATTCTTGTCACAATCGGCTCGCTTATTACCGCCGATTTTTTTATGGATTATCCTATTTGGCTTGTAGATTTGCTGAAGTATCTATATTTTCTTACCTCGCCCATTGCAGCACCCATCGCCCTGTTCTATGGCATCACCCTAACCTATCACAAAACACACAAAATTTCTATATTCAAGGATCACCTGTGGGCGTGGATTCCCTATGCCGTATACTGTGTCTTTATCCTCACAAATGGCTTGCATCGGCTGGTCTTTACCATCTCGCCCACCGAAGGCTATGTGCGTGGTGAACTGTTTCGCATCACTTATGTCATTGCGCTGCTCTATGCCCTCATGGTCGTTGGATTTGCCATTAAGAACTTCAAAACACCCCAACGAAACAATCTGCTCATCATTTGTCTCAATCTATTCATTGCCAGCATAATTTTTTGTACGCAACTTTTGTATCCACCGCTTCAGTTGTCGGGCATTGCGAGCGTGACGGGCGTGCTTATTATACAATTTTATGTGCAAAATGTGTTCCAGAGCACGGATGGATTGACTGAGCTCTATCACCGCACCACCCTAACCAACCAAATGACCAAACTGTGTCGTCACCAAAAGCCTTACACCCTCTTTGTGTTTAGCATCCGCAATTTCAAGGGCATCAACGAGCGCAACGGATTGAAATTTGGCGATGCGCTACTTGAGGAAATAGCGCTTCGACTTAGATCTAAGTTGCCCTATCCGCAACTTTTTCGCTATTCCGGCGACGAATTTGCTGTCCTCATCCCAGAATTTGACGCATCGTCACAACAGCTCATCGAAACAATTTACCAAGGTTTGCAAGAGCCTTTTCATGTGGGGGACACCAGCATCGTTCTTGACATTGTTTATGCAAGGGTTGATTTCCCGCAATTTGGTGTTAAGGCGGAGGATCTTATTTCCGCCATGGACTACTCAATTTCCATCATCAAAAAAGGCATTGGCAATACAAGCTACTTCTATGACAGCACTGTATGCGAGCACATGAAACGACGCAATTACATCATTGAGCGCATGAAGCACGCCTTGGATACAGATGGTTTTGAGGCATACTATCAGCCCATTTATTCTATAAAAAAATCAAAATTCACGATGGCCGAAGCACTCATACGCTTTAAACCATCCCAAGGGGAGTTCATTTCACCCAGCGAGTTTATCCCGATTGCCGAGGACACGGGGCTTATCCTTCGCATCACAAAAACCATGTTCCACTTGGTATGTGCCGATTATGCACGCCTGATTGAACAATTTGGCCCTGACCTGCCGGTGCAATCTATTTCGGTTAACTGCCCCTATGTGTGGTTTATGAAGCAAGGTGCGGCAGATCAAGTCTACTCTATTGTTCAGCAATACAATCTATCGCCCCAACGCATCAAGATTGAGCTAACCGAGCGAACCTTTGCCACCGAACTTGAAAGCACCCGCGCCATTATGTATGAATTTATTGCCCGTGGCTTTGTGCTTGAGCTTGATGACTTTGGTGTGGAATATTCGAACTTTAGCACCTTCTTCTCTCTGCCCATCCACTTTATTAAATTTGATCGAAGCTTGGTGGTTGCGTCCACCGCCAACGAAAACCGGCGGGATTTCTTCTACAAGCTCCTGCTGACAGTCAGTGCGATGGACAAGGACATTGAAGTAGTGATGGAGGGCGTTGAGGACAAGGATACCCTTGATTTTCTCATCAAATGTGACTGTGACTATATCCAAGGCTATGTATTTTCGAAACCCTTGCCCTATCGCGATTTTGTCGCCTTTCTAAGCTAGTGCCCCATGTTGCAATTGTATACTGTCGGCTAAAACACATCATGAGCCTCATGTTTTGGTGACATAAAGCGTTCGTGGTTTTTCCACACCCCTGCATAGCTGTTATGCGGGGGTTGATTCATTTTGCAAGAACACTGCGGTTATGTATCAATTCTGCCGCCGCACCGCACTCCATTCATCCGCTTTTGCGCCTTTTCTTTTGGGAACTATTTTATGTGGATACATAAAACCATATAAAAAACACATAAGGGTAAAGAAAAGGGTATAACAAGAAAAGACCACGTTTAAAACGCCATATTGTAGGGTTAAACGTGGTCTTTAAATGGTGGAAGTAAAAGGTTTACTCGGTGCCTCATTGGCTGCAGCGTCACACTGCTGTGTGGGCATCAATTGGGAACCCCGAATTTGGCTTATTCTCCGCAGGCAAAAGAATGGATAAATTTTGAGACGTTTTTTGCAGGATTTGGAATCTCAGAAAAAGATTTACTTGCAAAAACAGCTTTTTCAATAGAAACACTGCCACAGATAGTTAAGGTGATTTATAAATATATTCACCTCAGCTGGCAAGGTTGTCTCGCCATGGGGCAATCCGTATTGTTCTTGCGCCTTTTAGAAAATCTATCATAAATACATAGTTTTCTGTCATGTCAATCGGATATAAATCCTCTGAATGGTTTACATACAGTGGGTTGTTTGGGTTGCCTAAATGCACGATGTTTTCATTTTCGCCCGGCAATAGATAGACAAAGCTTTCATAGTCATACGATGCATATGGCCGATATTCTGCTTCGGGCAAATCACTTATTTCGTGTTCCCCTGTTACTAGGCTAACCCTATGTAAGTTTTCCATTCCAATGACCCCTAGTTCATAATCATTGATGTAGTCAAGTTCGCCTCCCATCACTTCAAACATATCCGTAAACCAATGTTGTTCACCTGTATATATATTGATTGCAAACACACCCACACTGCCCAATTGCCCACTTGCCGAAACAATATTTGCCACCAAAACGGTACCGTCATTCATCAGTCGTAAATTATCGAAACGAACAGGTGCCTCGAAGTTCATGATGGGTAATTCATCGTGATTTCGTATTTCTTCGGCAGAAATAGTGAATGGAAAAGCATCCACTGCTACATGCGGGGACGCGGTGATTCCCTCGCTGGTAGAGGTAAAATGCCACCCACCCACTTCCCATGGATACATCGAGCTTGTCCAAGAGATTATCTCGTAATCGTTTGAGTCGTTAATAGACCTCGATGGGGTTGATAAATATTCTATGGTTGGCTCATGTACATTCAAGTACATTTGTTGGTCGCCTACAATCAAGGCAACAGTTCCCTCCGGACGGCTTGCCATTTGCAGTGTTTCACTTGTGTATGTTTCTTCATAGTGCGCATGGTACAAGCTATCACCGCTCGCTGCGTCGAAAAGCTCTATCCATGTGCCTGCATGATTTCCGGACAAATTTGCCACCATTACTATTTTACCATCATGCTCTAAGAAATCCATGTCTGAAACATTGAGAACCATAGAAGCATCGGTAAGCTTTAATTCAACAACGCCCCTATTATCATACGTAGCCGATTCTCCCGCTGATGTTGGCTGGCCATTACTTATGTCACTGTGCTCGTTGCTTTGGGGTTTTGATGAACTGACAAGGCTTTGTACACCACTGGTTGCGTCTTCTTGATGTGCGTTAGTATCAAGGCTGTTTTCTGCATTTTGTGCGCACGACGATAAAGCCATTACAACAGCAAGAAGCATGATTTTTATACTTATTTTTTTCATCATAGTTCTACCCTCTTTTTCGTAAATAAAAATAACAATAGCAACCCCTTACCATACTCTACTTAATGCCCACTTAACAAACAAAAAAGACATATACATATTATAAAATGGAATTTTTTGTTTGGAAAAGTGGAAGGTTTTTCTGTTTTTCACACAAAAACCATGCACTTTCGTTTTCGCCTTTTCATTTTAGGGGCGAAAACACAGTGGAAAGCATCAAGGTATGCCCCATAAAAGTACTTTTCTGAGCACTTTTATGGCCACCGCATTTTGCGGTGGGGC
>CAYJIR010000045.1:0-13382 GCA_964370295.1 uncultured Oscillospiraceae bacterium | reverse complement strand
TGCCATTTTATAATTTGGAAATGTCATTTTTCGCTTGTTCAGTGGGCATTAAATATAGAAATGATGAATAGGATTTTATCGATGTAAGATGCTATAGTAGGGTCTGCTAGACAAGCTTCCGCCTATAAAGCTTGCTAAAATACAGCGAATGGAAGCTAGGGCAGGGGCATAAAAGCAAAATTACAAGTTTTACACAAAGACAATAGATAACGCAGTGTAAGCCGTGTTGCAGCGCAGATTTGCACGCGACAAAGAAAACACCATGGAAAAAAGCATCATTTCCTGAGGAAACGATGCTTTTGTGTTTTGTGAACCGTTTATTCTTCGCGCGCCGCCTTTGCCTGCAAGGTAAAGGTCCTCAAGCAGGGCCATAGCACTCGAAAACCCAAGCTTACTTGCCTGGCGTGTTGGTTTGGCTCGCTTCTGGATATGTTGTTTGGGTCTAAACACATCTTCTTGCGAGATACTGCCTTGTGGAAGAACAGAGCCTTCTAAAGATGCAGTTGTTCCGGTTTTTGTGTTTAAAGTTCGTTTACAAGTTCTATCGCTTTTTTGCGGGCCTCTATTAAAACTTGTTCACCTTTTTCGGTTATTGAATAGTACTTTCTGACTTTGCCTTCCACATTCAACCGCTCAACCGTTAAAAGTTCAGCTTTTTCTAAATTATGAAAAATGGGATACAGCGTCCCGGGGCTTATGTCATATCCATGGGATTTCAGTTCCGATATCATAAAAGAACCGAAAACAGGCTCTTTTTTTGCGTGATGCAAAATATGCAGTTGTATAAAACCTAAAAAAAGTTTTCTCAAAATAAGGTCTTGCATGTTCTGTCTCCTTATGTTACAATTATCAATATCGAAATACGATATTGATAATTGATATTGATGAGCGATATCTGATCCCGTATTAGTAGTATACGTGCAAATAGGCGAAAAAGCAAGGTGGTAGTATGTTAAAAACAAAAAACTTATGTTTCAAAAACCTAATATTTTATGATGACATACATATTATGAAATCTAAAATCAATTTTATAGTAGGCGAAAGTGGCTGTGGTAAAAGCAGCCTTTTAAAAATGTTTAACCGCACCGAAAATTTTTCCGGCGGGGAAATCCTTTATAAAGGCAAACCGATAGGCGAAATTGACACGATAGCACTTCGAAAAGAGCTGAAACTGATTTCGCAAACCACCTTTCTCTTTCATGGAACAATAAAAGAAAATTTTGCACTTTTTTATAGCTATTGCGAAGCGAACCATGTAGATGAAGAGCGGATGCGGTTTTATCTCGAGCGAACACAAGCAAATTTTCCGCTGGATACTTTATGTGACCAACTTTCCGGTGGGGAAAAGCAAAGAGTATACCTTGCCATTTGCCTGTCTATGGAGGCAGAAACCATTATGCTGGACGAGCCAACCTCGGCACTAGACTATGATTTATCGGTAAAAGTGCTGGAAAACATAATTGCTTATGCCAAAGAAGCCAATAAGACAATCATTGTGGTAAGCCATGACAATGCGCTTGTAGAAAAATTTGCAGAAAATATCATAGATTTAAAGGTGGAGAAAAAAGATGAATGAAGCGGTGCAAATTAGCATTATTAATTTTGCTATGATATATCTACTCCTTATCCTCGTCGGCGTCATTATGAAAGTGAGTAAAATCTCTCAAACAAAGCTGCTCTTTGTGGCAAGCGTTAGAATGACGGTGCAACTTACACTGGCAGGGTATATTTTAATGTTTATATTTGAAAACCCTTCACCTGTTTTTGTATGTATATATGTGATATTGATGTGTGTGTTTGCTGTTTATAGAATACTTACGGTCAATAGAGAAATAAACAATCGGTTTAAGTGGATCATTGCGGGCTCCATCAGCCTATCGGCGATTCTAATTATAGCATTTTTTATAACAATCGTAATCGGCGAAAGTCTATTTAATCCACAGTACACCATCCCCATAAGCGGAATGATCATCGGAAACGCAATGACCGGTATCACACTTGGTGTTAAAACTTTTATGGCAAAAGCGAAAGATTCAAAAACACAAATTGAGGTGCTTTTAAATCAGGGGGCCAAACCGGAAAATATTGTGAAACCTTTTGTAAATACCTCTTTAGAAACGGCACTTTTGCCAACCATTAACTCGATGCTTGGAATGGGCATTGTTTCGCTGCCCGGTATGATGACAGGGCAAATAATAGCCGGAGAATCCCCAACAACGGCAATATTATACCAAATTTCTATCAATATTTGTTTGGCAACGGTGGTGTCGCTGGCCGTATATCTGTCGCTAAATTTAGGATGCAAAACACTTTATAATAGGGAAAATCAATTTATTATATAATGCCTACTGAATAAACCCCTGCAGGGCTCATTCAGCAGGCATTATTTATAGGGAGTTTCATTTTTTACAAGCGATATGGGCATAAAATTTTGTTGGCGCCGGCCCACGTTTTGTTTTGTCTTTGCAATTAATCCACAATGAATTGAACATATTTAATATTTTTTCAATAAAAGTGTTGCAAATTTTTGTGAACCACTATATAATGGAACTGAATTTTAAGTGAGTTTTGATAATATAGTCTGTGACTGTAGAGTTGTTGCGCGAAAATATGGTTCATAATCTAGGAGGCTTTCCCAATGACTTCTTTCGAAAATGCGAGATGGTTCGAAAGTGATAATTGTTCTACAGTACATCCCAAAATTATAGAGGCTTTATTGCAAGCGAATAAAGGGCATGCTTCTGGCTATGGGTACGATTTATATACAAAAGAGGCTGACGAGATATTTTGCAAGGTGTTTGATAGAAAAGTATTTCCTTTCTATGTGTTTAACGGAACCGGTTCGAACAGTGCGGCGCTGGCACATGTCTTAATGCCGTATCAAAGTGTGATAGCGGCCGATTGTTCGCATATCAATGCAGCAGAAACAGGGGCAGTAGAACGAATTGCCAACACAAAAATTGTGGGTTTGCCCACAGCAGATGGAAAAATAACCAGTGCGCAACTTGAGGAACATTTGGGGGCGTGGCAAAGCGAACACACGAGTTTGCCGCGTGTGCTCCATTTAACCCAGGCAACAGACAACGGTGCTGTATATCGCGCGGAGGAAGTGAAAAGCCTTTGCGAAATAGCCCATAAACATGGTTTGCTAGTGCATATGGATGGCGCGCGGTTGGCCAATGCTGTTGCGGCAAACCAAGACAATTTATCGGGGGTTACCTGTGATGCGGGGGTAGATATTCTATCTTTCGGGGGCACAAAAAATGGTTTAATGTTTGGCGAAGCGATAGTGTTTTTTGAGGAAGGTATCAGCAAAAACTTTAAATATACCCGAAAAAGTTGTGGGCAATTGCCCAGCAAAATGCGCTATATTGCCGCCCAGTTTAGCGCCGCTTTAAAAGATGGCCTTTGGTTGGAAATGGCCCATCATGCCAACAATATGGCAATGTATCTGTATGAAAAAATGAAAACAAGCCCCTGTTTTGAGGGGGCAAAAGCACCGGATGCAAATGAATTATTTGTTTTTGTGCAAAAAGACATATGCATGGAGCTGTCTGCGGAAATTCCTTTTCTACATTTTGGTCCTGAGCCGGGGATGTCGCGCTTTGTGACATCTTTCGACACCGAAAAGGCAGAAATTGATGCTTGCATTGCGCGAGCAGAAGAGTTGGCAGAAGAGAAAAGAACAGCAAAGACCGAATAGCGCACAGATGGATGTGTGTGAATAGTTTTATAAGAATATGAGTAGGTGTGAGATGAAAGCGATCATGGGGATGTTGTATCTCAAAAGAACATGTGTTGTGCGTCGCTTTCCTAAGGGATGGCGGCCACCCTAAGCGATATGATGATGAACAAGTGCCATTGTTGTATTGGATTTACAAAAATAGACAATGGACAAGGAATACCTGGCCAATAAACCCCCTGTGGGGTTCATTTGGTCTACCGCAACATGCGGTGATCACAAAAGAGTGCATAACAGCACTTTTATGTGGCCTATCTTGATGCTATCCACTGTGGTTTTGCCCTTTAAAGGAAAAGGGGAAACACAAGTGGAAGGTTTCTTGTACAAAAAAATGAAAAAACCTTCCATTTTTCCAAACCAAAAGCGAAATTTGTAGATGTTGTTTTGGTTTGCCGGTGGACATTAAGTATTCGCTTGGGGCAAGAATTCTATATGCAAATTTATTAAGTGAAAGACAATGCATACGGAACACAGTATTTTATGGATACTGTTGTGTTGATGCTTTTTTACGTGCACGTTCGCACTGGTTTGTGTAGAAGAAAACAGATGGATACGCTCTCGTGCGAGGGTGTTGTTTGTTATAATGTTTTTAGCATCATAACGTTTATATACTTAATAATGTGATGTATAGAATGAAGTAGCCCCTCACGTATTCATTTGAAGTGGAGGGATAATAGTGAACAACTCAAACGATAATGCAAGACAATTGACAAATACCCAGGTAATTATGTTTGGTATGGGCACGGCCTGTATTGCCTTTATGTTCAGTATGGTAAACAGCTATTTCAACTTCTATGTAACAGACATTGCTTTGGTGCCTGCGGAAATGCTGGGCACGGCTAATTTTATCATTCGCTTGCTTTTGGTAGTGGTGGTTCCTGTGATGGCCGCTATGGTGCAAAATGGATATTCTAAGCACGGTAAATATCGCATATGGATTTATCGCTGCATCCCAATTGTGGCAATCACGTTAGTATTAACCTTTACAAAAATAGACGGCCCTGTTTGGCTGATGGCAATTTATTATCCTACAGTCTATGCGATTTCATCTGGACTTGCCGGAATGTGCGGCAATGCGCAGCTTTCTCTGATGAGTGTGATGGGGAAAAGTGATGTAGATAAACGTCGGCTTTCCACAGGCAGAAGCTTAACGCAAGATATCACAAAAATTATTTTCAACTTCAGTTTCATTCCATTGGCAACTATGCTTAGTTTTAGTACTTTGCGTGAAGATGGTAGCCCGGGATCCAGCGGTTATTTCTGGATGGCAGTTATCATTGCTGTTTTAAGCGTGGCCGGTTATATGGGCACTGCCTGGAGCGGAAAGAAATATGATATTTATGATGATGGCACAGGGGAAGGGAAAGCCACAAAAGAGGCTGCCAAGAAAGAAAAGATGAGCACAAAACAAATGGCCGATGTTATTTTTAAAAATCGGCCCTTGTTGGTAATGCTTATTTTAGAGACATTTAAATTTACAGCATTTATGATGTTTATTTCAACTTTTGTGTATTATTTCTTCTATGTATTATTCGATTTCACATCGATCACAGTGGTGACAACCATTGCAAGTGTGGCTTCGGTTGTAGCCAGCTTGCTTGCACCCGGTATTATTAAGTTCTTAGGAAGAAAGACCACAAATGTGTTGGCCTTGATTTTGTATGCATTCGGGGCTTTGATGCCGCGTTTCTTGGTTCCAATGGTGCCGGAAAGTGGTGTGATGGTGTTTGGAATTGGCTTTGTGATGATTTACTTTGGTATGTCTTTACAAACATGCGTTTCACCGATTATGTTCCTTGAGTCGGCCAATTATTACATGAAGAAAACGGGTGTTGTAGCCCATGGTTTTGTTATGTCTTTGTTCGTGTTCCCTGTGCAAATCGGTATTGCTCTTAGTGGTGGTATTTCCAACTGGCTTTTGGCAGCCATTGGCTATGACCCAACCGCTGCGGCACAACCGGCAGCTATAGCAGACGTTATCTTGGTGGTACCGGCTGTTTTATGGATTATTGCTGCTATCATTACATTTTTCTATCCAATTCGCGACAAAGAAACGGCGGAAGAAGCGGCAATACGCCTTGGAGAAGTGGCTTCGTAAGGTTGGAAATTATGCTAAAACACACAGGGCGTTCTCATAAAATGCCTTGTGTGTTTTGGCAGTACAAGATCTGTACTACAATGGCGAAATCATATGCTTAAAAGGAGAAAGTTTATGAGTATACAGTCTTTTGCAGACATGAAAAAAATGGTGGATTCTTATTATCCATTGTATATTGATGGCAGGTGGGTCGATTCGAAAAGTGGGGAAAAAATTGATGTTGAGTGCCCCGCAAACGGAGAAGTATTTACCCGTGTGGCTGCTGCGGGGAAGGAAGATGTGGATGATGCGGTGAAGGCAGCGTGGAAGGCTTTTCCGGCGTGGAAAGACATGCCAATGCCAAAACGATATGCACTTTTGCAAGAGATTTACGCCCGAATCACAGCAAAGGCATTCCAATTGGGTGTGGCAGATTCTTTAGATGCAGGAGGCCCTATAGGCAGCTCGGAATGGGTTATTCATGCAGGGGCATCCCAATTTCCCTATTTTTCAAGCCTTCTGAACACAATGGAGGATGGCATAGCCGGTGATATGCCGGGAACAAGAAGCATGATAGTGCGCGAGCCGGTAGGTGTAGTTGGTGCGATTACGCCGTGGAATGGGCCCTTCATGCTTGGCTGCTGGAAATTGGCTCCCGCTTTGGCTGCCGGCAACTGTGTGGTATTAAAGCCGTCCAGTTTCACGCCAACGTCTAACATGGAATTAATTAAACTGATTGCCGATTTGCTACCCCCCGGTGTTTTGAATATTCTGAACGGGAAAGGTTCCGTTGCCGGCCAATGCATTTTGGAACATCCTGCAATTAGCAAACTCAGCTTTACCGGTTCCACAGATGTGGGCGTTGTGGCAGGCGCTTGCGCGGCAAAAAATATCATACCGTCTACGCTGGAGCTTGGAGGAAAATCGGCCGGTATTTATTTTGCCGATATCGCAGAGGAAAAATTGGGCGATGCTGTTTTTGGGGCTGCTTTCCATGCTACAGCAAATGCCGGCCAAATTTGTGCGGCACAAACACGTGTGCTTGTGCAAAAACCTTTATACAATCGTTTCCTTGATATGCTTGTGGATATTCTAAAAAACACCAAGGTGGGCACACCCTGGAATCCAGAGGCACAAATGGGACCGCTTGTGTATAAACAGCATATGGAATCGGTTTTAGAGTATATTGAAATTGGCAAAAAGGAAGGGGCTACACTGGCGTGTGGTGGACAGCGCTTAACAGAGGGAGAGCTGGGCAAAGGTTATTTTGTAGCACCTACCGTGTTTGCCGATGTAAATAACCAGATGCGCATTGCGCAAGAGGAAATTTTTGGGCCTGTTCTTAGCGTTATCCCCTTTGAAACCGAGGAGGAAGCAATCCAAATTGCCAATGATAGCAGCTATGGTTTGGCGGGCGGTGTTTTTTCGGGCGATTTATCCAAAGCCATGCGTGTAGCCCATGCTGTGCGAACCGGTACTATGTATATCAATGGGGCCTATGGAAGAGGCCTTGGCGGTGCTTGCTTTGGTGGGTATAAAGCATCTGGTATTGGCCGCGAATGCTATAAAACAACTTTTGATCAATATTGCCAGCTAAAAAATATAACCTATTGCTATTGATTTATAAAAAGTGGCATGGTTTTGCGAAAGGGATTCAATATGGATTTTTTAAACCTTGCATTACAAGAACAAGAGAAAACAAGATATTATCGAGAGTTTTTGCACGCACATCCGGAATTGCCGGGGGAGGAAAAAGAAACCCTGCAATTCATCAAAAATGAATTGGATTCTTTAGGTATTGAATGGGAGGAAGTTGTGGATGCCGGCATTATTGGGCATATCAAGGGTGGTGCCGGCGCAGGGAAAACCTTGTTGTTAAGAGCGGACATCGATGCACTACCCATGGAGGAAGATGAAAACAACCTTCTTGAGAAAAAACGTAGTGTGAGCCAAAACAAAGGGGCGTGCCATGCTTGCGGCCATGATGCACACACGGCCATGCTGCTAAGCAGTGCACGTATCTTACAAGAACATAAGGCGGATTTAAAAGGTGAAATCTTGCTGTTTTTTGAGCGCGGAGAAGAAGTTGGTTATGCTGTGTTTCCCATGCTGACATGGCTTGAGAAGAATTATCCCAATCTAGACGGCTGCTTTGGAATCCATGTGAAGGCTGATTTGGAAGAAGGGAAATTTTCGGCACAAGCGGGCGGTGTAATGAGTGGATTTGTGGTTTATGATGTTACACTGACGGGAAGTGGTGGGCACAGTTCCCGTCCCGATATGTGCAACAATCCGCTGGATTGTTTTGTTAGCATATGTAACGATCTTGCGCAAATGCGCATGCGTGCGGTGTCCCCTTATGAGTGCTTAACCAATGCCATCACATGGGTAGAGGCCGGAACGAAATCGAACATCATAGCAGATGACTTACATTTTTGTGGCATGGCTCGGTTTTATAATAAAGATAAGGCGGGCATTCCTTTCAGAAAACATTTGGACACTATCATCCAGAAAAATGCCGAAATATACGATTGCAGCTATCAATACGGCTATTGCATTGGGCCGACGCCGGAACTCAACAACCATCCGGACCTTGCAGAGATTGCACAAAAAAGTATTATCAGTAGCCTGGGCGAGGAAAGCTTGGTGGCGGGCGAACCATGGATGGCCTCTGAAAGTGTGGGATATTATTATATTTTATATCCGGGTGTGTTTTTGTTTTTGGGCATTGGAAATAAAAAAGAAGGGATGGGCGCCGAGCATCATAACGGAAAATTCGACCTAAATAGCGATGTATTGAACAAAGGAGTGGCGGCGACGGTAGCTTATGCATTCGATTTTTTAAACAAAGAACATAAGATTAAATTCGAAAAGCCCAATGTTACCATTGAAGATTTGAAAAAAACAAGAGGTTAATGAAACAAGGTTTTTTATCGGCTGTAACTCGTGCTTACAAAAGCACGAGTTACAGAAAATAAATTTCCAAGATAAGGAGTAGACTTATGGCGCTACTACACATGAATTTTCAAAGCCATTTCTTAAAAGGAAACACAGATGTCAACATAATTTTGCCGGATATACCTCAAACAGAGACACCGGCCCAATTTTACAAAGCAAATAAAAATTACCCGGTTTTATATCTATTGCATGGCACTTTTGGAGATTATTCTGATTGGGTGCGGAAAACGAATATTGAATTGTATGCAACAGAGAGAAAGATTGTGGTGGTTATGCCCAGCGCACAAAACAGTGGATATTCTAACTGGGAAAATTTTGGCATTGGATACGGCATGTATGATTATTTTCTTGAAGAATTGATGCCAATGGTGCAAAGTTGGTTTCCGGTTTCGCATAAGAGAGAGGATACTTTTGTGGCAGGGCTGTCTAGCGGTGGATTTGGTGCAATTAAATATGCATTGAGCTTTCCAGAGCGATTTATGGGTATGGCAAGTTTATCTGCCCCGGCCTATGATGTGGCGAATATGAAGTTGGATCCGAACTCTATGGACTACACGCGGGCAAAAAATGAAATTGATAATGCAGGAGGCAGAGATATTTACGACCATTCAAATTGCAATCCTGCCTATTCATTGCGCGAATATCAAAAACAACCTCAAAAAATGAAACTGTATTTTGCATGCGGAACCGAAGATTTCTTGTTTCCCTTGCAGGAAGAGTTTATCCAGTTGGCAAAAGAGCTTGACTTAGATGCTAAAATAGAAAATATACAAGGCTATGGGCATGAGTGGCGTTTTTGGGACCTGGGAATTCAACATGCACTGGATTTTTGGGGTTTATAAAAGGCGTTTTGCGGTTTGCCGGATAGGAGGGGTTTGGTTTTGAGACTTTATAAGGAAGATTGCGCTGCTTTGCTGGTGGATATTCAAGAAAAATTGGTGCCGGTTGTTCAAGATGGTACAGAGCTTGTGGGAACTTGCCAAAAGCTCATTCGCGGCCTTCAAATTTTTGACATTCCTATTTTACCCATCCGCCATTATCCGAAAGGACTGGGCGATTTGCATAAAATGCTCCGTGATGAGCTAAACAGTGATTGCGCAATGGACAAACTACAGTTTAGTGCCCTAGGTCAGCCGGATATTAGACAGTGGCTACAGTCTCAAAAAAAGAAAAGGGTCATTGTGTTTGGGATGGAAGCCCATGTTTGTGTTTTGCAAACGGTTTTAGATCTTGTGGCCGAAGGATACACGGTGGTGCTCGTGGTGGATTGTGTGACGTCGCGAAAAAAGCTCGACAAAGAAATCGCCCTGCAGCGTGCAGCAAAAGTTGGCGCGATATTGACCACCTACGAATCACTATTATTTGAACTGTTACAAGAGGCGGGCACAGAAAAGTGCCGAGAAATTTTAAAACTTGTAAAATGACGGTTTTAAAATGAATGGCCCTTTTAGTAGGCATAGGAGAGAGCATGAAACAGAAGGTATTTCTTTTTTTAAACAAAAAGACGGTAGCGGGGTCGTTGTTTATATTGCCGTGGGTAGCCGGTTTTTTTGTGTTTACGGCCTTTCCTTTTCTATTTTCCTTATTTCTATCGTTTACACAGTATGACATGTTGTCGCCGCCCAGTTGGGTAGGATTTGCCAATTATGTAGAGATGTTTCTGCACGATACAGAGTTTAGAACCGTTTTGGGCGTAACCTTCCGGATGGTGTTCATATCGGTTCCTTTGCGGCTGATAGTTTCTTTGTTGATAGCACTACTTTTGGCAAAGCCACGAAAGGCAAGCGGACTTTATCGTACCTTGCTTTACCTGCCCTCTTTGGTGGGTGGAAGTGTGGCTGTCTCCATAGTGTGGCGAAACATTTTTGCTGTGGATGGATTGGTTAATGGTTTTCTTGCCAATATTGGCCTTCCCAATGACATAAATTGGCTGGGCAATCCAAGCACAGCCCTCATACCTATCATTCTTTTATTGACGTGGCAATTCGGCTCTTCTATGCTGATTTTTGTGGCGGGTTTGAAAAATATACCGATTTCCTATTATGAAGCGGCACGTGTGGACGGTGCAGGCGCTTTTCGTGTTTTTTTCTCCATTACACTACCTTTAATAAGCCCCCTTATTTTATTCAATTTGGTGATGCAAACCATTTCCGGTTTTTTGGTGTTTACGCCAAGCTACCTAATCAGCAATGGCACCGGAGGGCCCTTGAACAGCACAAAAGTATATGCGATGTATCTTTTTCAAAAGGGTATTGAGGAGGGAGAAATGGGCTATGCTTCGGCGATGGCATGGGTGATGGTTGTTTTGATATCTCTTATTACAGTTTTTATTTTGAAGAGCTCTAAAAGGTGGGTGTTTTACCAAACAAACGAGGATTAGAGGGGTGCTGTCGGGAAAAATAGGAGGTTGATATGGGGAAAAACAAGAAAAAAATCATGAAAACGATTGTATATCATGTGGGAATAATACTTCTGTGTTTTGCTATGCTATATCCTGTTCTATGGATGATTTTCAGTTCGTTTGAGGTGAGCACTGATATTGTTGCAAATCAAGAGATGTTATTGCCAAATACATGGACAATACAAAACTATATAAACGGCTGGGAGGGTATTGCAGGAAATAATTTTGGCGTTTTCATGAGGAACTCTTTTTTTGTGACTGTGGTTGCCACCTTGGGCTGTGTGTTAAGCTCATCATTTGCAGCTTATGCTTTTGCGCGCTTACACTTTCCCTTAAAAAAATTATGGTTTGCATTGATGATGTTAACGATGATGTTGCCTATACAAGTTTTGATGGTGCCGCAATATATCTTGATGAACCAACTTGGTTGGATAGGTTCTTACAAAGCGATTATTGTGCCCTTTATTGGAGGAAATGCGTTTTATATCTACTTAATTATACAATTTGTAAAAGGGGTTCCGAAGTCGCTTGATGAGGCGGCCTTGATTGATGGTTGCTCGTGGTATGGCATATTCTTTCGCATTATGTTACCTTTGATGAAACCGGCCGTTACCACAGCAGCTATTTTTGCCTTTTATTGGAAATGGGAAGATTTTATGGGCCCTTTGCTTTATATTACCCGGCCCGCCCAATATTTGGTGCCACAGGCCCTAAAATTGTTTGCAGACCCAAGCCAGCTAAGAGATTTTGGCGCACTGTTCGCTATGTCTACCCTGTCATTGGTTCCTGTGTTTATCATCTTCTTTTTATTTCAAAAAAATATTGTGGAGGGTGTAAGTATGTCCGGTTTAAAAGATTAACAAAATATGGGTTTTAAGCATGAAAGGAGCTGTTTGATTTGAAAAAACTGGGAGCTTTGTTATGCGCTTTTAGTCTATTGTTTTCGCTGGCTGCTTGCTCGGGAGATGATACGGCTGGGATGGAAAGCACAGATGGAAATGTCGTACTTCGCTTCGCTTGGTGGGGCAATCAAGAGCGCAGTGATATAACGATGGAAATCATCGAGATGTATAAAGAGGTAGCCCCGCATGTGACCATCGAACCGGAAATTTATGGATGGGCAGATTATTGGACAATCTTGTCTACCCAAACAGGTGGGGCTGCTTTGCCAGACATTGTACAGATGAGAGACCCACAATTGGCGCAGTATGTTCAAAGTGAAAAACTTGCGAATTTGGACGAGCTGATAGAACACTTTAATTTGGAACATGTTGAGGATGAAATATTGAATGCGGGCCGTATTGAAGATGGCTTATATATGATTCCCACAGGTATTAATGCTATGGGGTTTGTGTACGATCCGGCAATGTTCCAAGAGGCAAATGCAATGGAACCGGCCTTGGACTGGACCTGGGAAGAGTTCCGAGAGAGCGCAGATGCCATGCATAACGAGCTTGGAATCTATGGGGCATCTCAGTTTGAGGCTACCAGTGACCTATCTTTTATCCAATATTTAAACAGTCAGGGTTATGAGCTGTTGGCGGAAGACGGCAATTCTCTTGGTTTTGACGATGAGCAACTTTTGATAGATTATTTCACAATGGAATTGGAAATGACAGAAAGTGGGGTTATTCCGGGCCCGGATCTTTATGGGCAGAGGCTAGCTTGGGAAGAAAGCTTTATGGTTGCCGGCGAAGCACCCAGTATTTCTGTGTTTGCCAATAACCTTGGTTATCTACAGGCACTTAGCGAGGGTCGCATGCTTCAGCTGGGGCCTTTACCGGCTGGTGAACTTGGCACGGAGGAAGCCTTGCGCATTTCGGCTAGTATGGGATTTTCTATTGCAGAATCTTGTGTAAATAAAGAAGAAGCCATGAAGTTTTTGGACTTTTTCACCAATACAACCGAAGTGCAAGAATTGGAAATGCTAGAAAGAGGCATCCCCATCTCTTCTGCGGTTCGAGATGAAATGCTACCCAATCTAGACGATTTGGGACAAGAGGTTTTTTCTTATATTGATTTTGTTTCCGAGCATTGCGAAGTAGCCTCGCCGCTGGGAGAAGCGGCTGTGCCATTATCCACCATTTTTGTGGATATAAATGAACAAGTTCTTTTTAAGCAGCTAACTCCGGAGCAAGGTGCAGACGAGTACATGCGCCAAGCGGCCGAAGTGTTTGCATAGCGGGCAAGCAGTGATATTCGGC
>CAYJIR010000044.1:0-13398 GCA_964370295.1 uncultured Oscillospiraceae bacterium | reverse complement strand
ATGATGGATATAATCCCGGGGTTCCAAATCGGTGCCCACGCACAGTCAGAGTGTTCTTATAGGATTTCACCTATAAGAACACTCTTTTTGTTTACACTTCCGGTGTCCATTCCACCCCCTTGCGCACTTTCAACTTCACAGGTTCTGATTGCAACCTTTCAAGTTGGTCGGGGTGAACTTGTCCAATATAATTGTAATGTATCTCTAAACGTTGCTTCAAGTAACCATCTTCCTTTTTTGCATGGTGCACCACAATTTTCGAAACAAGGTCATGTAAAATCCCCCGTGTCAGCTTTTTCACCCGTGTATACTTTTTAATTGTAGACACAAATGCTTTGTAGTGAGCTGCCCCCTATGTCCACCACCTTTATTTCCCCTCGCATATTCCTACTTTTTTCAAGCATTCTTTTTTCCTCATATCGTCTGTTTTTCTTTCGTTTTATACTTTCATTATACCAAAAAAAGCCCCTAAAAAACGATGCTTTTTAGGGGCTTTTTGACAGTCTGAAGCCACGGGATGAAATTTCATCCGTGGCTTGTTTTTTGTGGCTTTGCATCAAATAATAAAAAAGACGATATATTGTAGCACAAAGAAAATTAGGATTCCAATGCCGTATTTGTCAACAGAAAATGGAAGCAAAGAAGTTCCGTTTTCCATTGTTTTGTTTTGGGCAATCAACTCGCGACGCAGGCCAAGTGCCGTATAGCGAGCCGTATCGGCAGACTCTTTGGAAGGACGGATCAGTGTGCTTGCAAAAAGCCCCACCACAATGGTGATGCAAGCTCCGATAGCCGGATTGATAAGCCAGCTTACCGAAAACCCTTTTCCAATGGCATACCCGGCACCAAAGCCCACAAGAAAACCAATAAAAGTACCCTTATCATTTGCTTTGCGTGTGAACATGGCCAAAAGAAACGCACCGAGCGCGGGACCTGAGAAAAAGGAAATGTAGCCACCTACCGTGTCGATAACAGAACGCACCGTGCCACCGAAACCGATAATCACCACAAAGATAATCAAAACACCGAGTACAGCCGTAATTATCATGGTATGGCGTAAAGAAAGGGTTTGTCCCTTTTCTTTTGCAAAGTATTTCTCATAAATATCTTTGGTGAATACGGTTGTCATCGAGTTGAGAAGTGAATCTACGCTGGACATAGCTGCTGCGAACACCGCCGCAATGATAAGCCCCAAAACGCCCACCGGCAAATTTTCTAAAATATAGCCAATCATAATTTCATTGCTGGTTTCAAACGCAATTCCATCATAATATACAAAAAGTATAGTTCCGATAAACAACATCAGCAGATACATCACATTCATGATGATGGCACTGGATAGCAGTGAGCGCTTAATACCCTGAATGGAACGTGAGGTAAGGATGCGTTGCACCTGTGCTTGGTCAAAGCAGAAATAGCGTGTCCACATGAAAATGCCAAAACACGAGGCCAAAAAGGTGTTGGTGACGGAGATATCAGCTGTGAAGTCGAATAATTCGTAGTGGCCGGCGTCTCTTGCAACAGAGAGCGTATCGGCAAAACTGAGGCCGGTGCTTGAAAAAGCTGTAACCAAAATGATGATGATGCCGCTCCAAAGCACAATCATTTGGATGGCATCTGTCCAAATGACAGCCTTGATACCACCAAGCAGAGTGTATAAAATAGAACACAGTACCACCAAGGTAACAATAATACTCAGATTCCAGCCGGTAATGCGTTGTAAAATAAGTGAAGGAATGAAAACCATGGACGATACCTGAATGAGGGAATTGATGAAAAATTGCACCACCACAAGGTTGCGTGTCCAGCCGCCACCCATGCGTTTTTCCATATATTCGTAAATGGAGGAAACACGCAGATGATAAAAAATGGGAACAGCGAACCAAATGGCAAAAAAGCAAGCCAGAGGCACCGTGATATTCTGAACAAAAGGACGTATACCATCTGTATAAGCCCATCCGGGGCCACCCACAAACGAGTTTGCGCTGATCATGGTGGCGGCGATAGATAAAGTAACCGGGACCCAATGCATAGAACGCCCAGCCAAAAAGTAATCTGCTTGGTCTTTGTTTTTTCTCCCCACAAAATAGCCCACAAGCATCATAACGCCCATGTAGGCAACAACAACGATGGCATCTACGGTGGACATACACGGCCTCCTTTTCTTATTGAAAACGCGTCTTTTGTCAAAAATTAACTTTTTCTGTGTTTGCTGCAAGGCAGATATAGAAAACAGTTTGCTGTTTTGAGTCTTTGATTTGGGCGAATTATAGCACAAAAAAGAGAGAATTGTAAACAGGCGAGTTGTATGGTTTACTAGTAAACACTGCATTGACACAGAACACGTTCTTGCCGCTGGTGTAATAACATGCCTTTTATATGACTTACATATGTTGATTTCTTTGCACGGTTTGAAAATCGTGTTGTGCATCATGCTAATTCTAGTGCTGGAATCTTGTGAATTCCTCTGTATTTTCAAAATGACAATTCATGCTTATACCTAAAAAGAGGATGGACACTCGTTTGAAGCGAATTTGTTCTTTGTTGAAAAAGACTGGGTTTATAGTTCTTGTTAACGTCATTTTTGCAAAACTAAAAACGTTTTTGTTTTTTAACAAATACAATAGACCCAAGTTATAAATCTATTTTGTTGTATTTTCTTTGTGTTACAATGAGAGTCAACATCACCGAATCTATTTCGTGCTGATTTTTTCTCTTTTGTTCATTTTGCACAGAACACAACACCTAAAACAGGCATTTATCCAAAATTGACCCTGTGCCCTTTACAAACTTCTTTGAAAATGATATGGTTATTACAAGAAATGAATACGTATTCAGAATTTCTACTAAATCTTACAAAATACGCTAAAATTTGGCAAAATATTTTGTACGTATTCTCGCATTTTGTGCAATATAAAAAACATAGGAGCGCGTATTTATGGGAAAATTTCAAGACGCAAAACAAATTGTATCATCTTATTTCAATGCCATGGAAAAAGCCGGGCCAAACGAAGTAGACACCGTGCTGGCAGAGCACACAAGCGACGATTACAACTGGAAAGGAGTTTACCCTTTCCGAGAGCTTGGTGATGCCAACTCTGCGGCAAACGGGTTTTGGAAGCCTTTAAAAACCGCATTTTCCCATATGCAACGCCGCCAAGACATTTTCATCGCCGGAGACAACGAAATCGACGGCGATTTATGGGTGATGAGCATGGGGCATTTTATGGGCCTCTTTGACAACGATTTCCTCGGCATTCCCAGAACACGCAAAATGGCAAGCCTTCGTTATGCAGAGTTTAGCTGTGTGCAAAACGGTAAAATCACAAAAACCGGTTTGTTTGTAGATTTGATTGGCCTCATGTTGCAAGCCGGCATCAATCCTCTGCCACCGTCCACCGGCCAATACTTTGTCTATCCGGGGCCGCGCTATCATAATGGTATTCTTTTAGAAGATGCAAACCCCGCCGAGGGTGTTGCCACTTTGGCACTGGTGAACAAAATGGTGGATGATCTGTCCACACTCAATAGCGGAAACGATTGCCCGCCCGAGGTGTTGCGCAAAAGCTGGGCTGAAGACATGATTTGGTATGGTCCTGCCGGCATTGGCGCCTCTTACACCATTCCGCGTTATCAAGAACAACATCAAATTCCGTTCCGCACCGGCCTTACAGACAAAAAGTTCAATGGACATGTGTGCCGCTTTGCAGAAGGTGAATTTGCCTGCTTCTTTGGCTGGCCAAACCTTTCCAATCGCCCCACGGGTGGCATGCTGGGGCTGCCCGGAGCAAAGGAAATGGCCGACATGCAGGTGGTGGATGTCTATTACAGAAAAGACGACAAATTATCTGAAAACTGGGTGCTGATTGATTTGCCCTACTGGCTAAAAATGCAGGGTGTGGACATCATCGATCGTGCTTGTGGAATTATGAACCCAAACTACCACGACAAGAAAGGGGAATAATAGCATATGGACGAGGCACAAGGTAAGAAAAAGAAAGCACAAGAACCCGCCCAAGCCCAAGAGCCGATACAAGAAATCGTAACAAAGGAAAAAGATAACGAAAAGGAGCAAATTATGGCCGAAAAACAAACACCTCAAAACAGCAGCATCATCTACTATGGAAACAGTGCCGAAGTGACCAATGTAGACAACTTCGACTACAATGACCTTTCGAAAATGACAAAACGCGAGCAAGAATTGCCCGGTTTTGACAAACAGTATCGTGATTTTGTGGATTACATCATGAAAATCACCCATGACATTTGGGAATCGAAGGGCATTGGCGTGATTTACGACACCTACCACAACAATGTCACCATGCACGCAGGCTCTGTGAACATCGTGGGCATCCGCGAGGTGATTGCCGGAACACTGCAAACCTTGCACGCCTTCCCGGATCGTCGCCTCATCGGCCAAAACGTAATTTGGTCGCCCATGGACGGCGGCGGCTTCCTTTCTTCCCATCGTGTAATTTCCACCGCTACAAACCTTGGCGACAGCAGCTTTGGCCCGGCCACCGGCCGCAAGGTAAACTTCCGTACCACCATCGACTGCGCCGCTGAAAACAACCGAATTTATGAGGAGTGGCTTGTGCGTGACAACCTGTGGCTGGTGATGCAACTGGGCCTTGACCCGGATGTGGTGGCAAAGAACATGGCGGCAAAATCGGTTTCTACCGGTTACCAAAAAAACTTTGGTCTTAATGAAGCGATGGAAGGCCAGTTTATGCCCGAAGAATACGCAGCAAAAGACGACAGTGTGGGCGAGCGTATGCTGGAAATGGCCAGCCGTGTGTACAATTCAAAACGCATGAATGAAGTGCCCAATTACTATCATCCCAATGCCGTGGTGCACCATGTGTGCAACAAAGACCTCAATGGCTATGATGAAATTCAAGGCATGATGGTGAGTATGCTTTCTTCCATTCCAAACGGTAGCTACGAGGTGGAGCGTGTTACTTGCAATGCGGCTGCCGGCAAAGATGAATATGACGTGGCTTTGCGCTGGAGATTACGCGGCTTAAATGAGGGCATTGGTTTCTTTGGTGCACCCAGCGGAAAACAGCTTGACGTGTTGGGCATCAGCCATTTCCATCTGCGTCAGGGGAAAATTGTGGAAGAATGGGTTACCTTTGACGGCTTAGACGTTTTGCGTCAAAAATATCTTGGAGATGCAGCTGAGGCAGACGCAGAATAGTAGAAAGGGGATTTTAATATGAGTACAGATACTGTAACAAAAAATGCCGGTGAGGAAATCATCTTAGGAAAAGACTTTTCAACGGGGAAACGTGTTTTAGGATTTATCTCGATTGCGGTTATTTACTTCTTTTATTGCTACAACTTCATGGTGGGTACATTCATTCAGCCCACGATGATTGCAACAGTTGCCGAAGGCGGTTTTGGCTTTACCTTGGTGGAAAGCCAACAAATCTTTGCGGTAATGAGTTTTGCCACCATTCCGGGCACCATCATCTTTAGTATCTTGGCATCCTATATTGGTAAAAAATATACGATGATTTCCATTGCGGTTCTCATCGCGCTAACAACAGCCATTCCGTTCTTGGCACCGACCAACTTTTATATTTGGATTGTATCTCGTTTTTGCGCCGGTATGGTTTTGGGCGGTGTGTTTGGCACAGCTATGCCACTTGCTGCCGATATGTTCCCGCAAAAATACCGTGGAAAACTGGCGGCCACTTTAACCGCTTTATACTCGCTTGCCATGATTTTTGGCGGCCAAATGTTTGGCCTGTTTGGTGCAGATAACTGGCAGGGTTTGATGATGACTGTTATCATTCCACCTGCTGTGGGTGCTGTGCTGGCCTTCCTCTTTTTACCAAACGATTTGCAGTATGCAAAAGAGCTGCGTGAAATCGGGAAAAAGACAGGTGAAAAAATCAACTATCTCAGCATGTACAAAGGCAAATATCTGTTTATCGGCATTGGCGTCATCCTGCTGTCTGGCGCAAACTTCACCGCTTATTCAGGTTTTTCAAACAATGCCACCACCTACCTTGTAAACGAAATTCAGTTCGATGCTGCCTTGGCCGGTTCCATTTTCAGCATTCAAGGCTTTGGCCAATTGGCCGGCTATTTTGCCTG
This sequence comes from uncultured Oscillospiraceae bacterium, assembly GCA_964370295.1. GTDB lineage: Bacteria > Bacillota > Clostridia > Oscillospirales > Ruminococcaceae > JAAYCI01. The sequence continues at coordinate 7,293 of CAYJIR010000044.1, read as the reverse complement.
GGGCGCCATTGCAGACAAATTCGGCCGTAAAGTGCCGCTTATCGGCATGGCACTCAGCGCTGTACTTGTATTTGTTTACACCATGATGAGTGCAGACCAAGCCTCCATCTTCTTTGTTTTGTCCTTCCTCATCGGCTTCGCATTCGGTTATTCCGGTGCATGGGGTGCCTACTATACAGAGTTGTTCCCCAGCAAATACCGCTCTCTATCGGCCGGCATTTCTTTCAACGGTGGTCGTATCGTTTCCACCTTCGCCGTGCCTGCCTTGGCCGGTGCCGTGCCCGAAGGCGGCAGCATGACCATTATTTTCTACATTGCTATCGGCGTGTTTGTTGCCGGCACCATCGTGTGGGCCTTACTGCCGGAAACCATGAAACGCAAAGGAAAAGAACCAACCGAGGCTGCGGCTTAATACTAGACTTTGCCGTCTCACCAAATTCTCATCCATCTAAAACACATATTGTTTTGCAAAAATGACTCGGATATACCTTCGAGTCATTTTGCATTACAATAATGTGTTATATAAACTTAGTAAACTTGCCAAATTGAGTTGAATCGGCTAAACTTAAATACGTGTTAAAAATCAAAAATAAGAGGTAGCTTATGGAAACCAGTGCGATAAAAAAAAGACCCACCTCGCGGGATGTGGCTCGCTTAGCGGGCGTGTCACAAGCCACAGTGTCGCGGGTATACAACCCTGCGGTCAAATCTAAGGTGCGCCCTGAGATTCAAAAAAATGTATTGCAGGCGGCAAAGAAACTGGGCTATCAACCCAATTTGGTGGCTCGCGGCATGATAAGCGGCAAAACCGGCATGGTGGGGCTTGTGGTAGGCCAAGGCATTGGCCCGTTTTATCACACGGTTATTATGGAAATTTTAGGGCAGGTTCAAAAACAGGGGCTTCAGTGTCTTGTGTTCAAGATGGAAAAACGAGAGCCCTTGCAAACCATCATGAATAAAGTTCTACAATTTCAAGTGGATGCCGTTGTGGTGACAGCTCCGGCCATCACACCGGAACTTGAAACGATTCAGAAAAGCATATCCATTCCGGTAGTACTTTTCAACCGCGTGCTTTTGGGCTCTTCGATGCCCTCTGTATACACCGATCCGTTTAAAGGCGGCCAAATGGCGGCAGAGCATCTTTATCATCACGGTCACCGCCGTTTTGTCTATGTTCATTATAAAAAACAAACCACCGAGGAAACCGAAAAACAATTGGGTTTTTTAACGTATTTGCGAAACAAAGGGGTGCACGACGTGCAGCTTGTTCCTGCCGATTACAGCTATGCATCCGGCCATGAGGTTGCCTTGCAATTTTTAAAAAGTGAAAAGAGACCCAGTGCTGTTTTTTGCAGCAGTGATTTGATGGCACTGGGCGTTATGGATGCCGCACGCCATACTTTTGGCTTAGAAATTCCAAAGGATTTGTCTGTGATGGGATATGATGCCATTGAAAACAGCGGGTGGGACAGCTACAAGCTAGACAGTGTTTCCCAGTCGGTTCCGGAACTTACGAAAAAGACCATTGAAGTCCTATGTCGTTTTTTGTCCGGTGAAAAGACACAAACCGTAGAAATAGAGCTCTGTTTGCAAAAACATGGCAGTGTAGGGAATGTGCGGAATGGCGAGATAAATTTGTCTTGCGAAGAACTATGTTAAAACAAAAATAGCGTTTTGATGATGTTTTCAGATGCAAGACCCTTAAATATCAGCAGGTTCACTTCAAAAAAACCAGTATATATAAGGGGTTGCACGAATATTTTCTAAATTTGACAGTCTGAAAACGGTTCACTTGTGTGCCCTCCATGTTTTCCAAAACGGCCCCGGCATAGTCGGATGGCGTTTGAATCGCAGGGTACAGCTTGAAATCGGGGGCAAAGTCACAGGCAGCAAGAGCGTTTTCCGTGGTGATACTTGGCAAAGTTTCAAGCAGGGCTTTGTACACGGTGAGATGCCCATTTTGTTTTAACTCTTGGATTTGGGTGGCAAGCATGTTGAGACTTTCAAGGGAATCGGTCTCATCTAAAATGGTTTCAAGCTGGGGAATGGTGCTGTGAAATTGCAAGTATGCCTCGTGCAAGTCGTGTGGGGTCCCATCGAGATTGTCACATGGATATTGCAGGCTATTGTACACCTCGCCTTCCTCACCAAGCAAATCCAGGCGAGATATGTATGGGTTCTCTGGTGGGATTTCAAACTGTGCTTGCCAATGATACGAACCAGCGCTCCCAAGCTGTTGTCGTACACCTGGAGGACGTCGCAAATATCCATAAGCGTTTGATATTATACAGGGATTTTGGATGGCGTGAAATGACCTTTTCTTTATCTACTCCATGGCCACGCTGCAACTCTTGCTTCAACACAAGCTGCATTGATTCGGGGGGTCTATGGTTAAAACAAAAATGGCCATCCCCTTACAATACTCTACTGAATATTACACATCATCCGCAAACGAAACTATGCCCATAGAATACATCCTTCAACTTATAGTGGCAAAACAAAAATACAAAAAAGAGAGCCGAAGCTCTCTTCTAAAAAATAAATCCTAATAAAAATAGGCTGAATATGTGATGCATCCGCTCTTCGCATATCCGGCCTATTCTTTGTTTGAAAATATTCTACTACGGTTCAATAAGTATCATAATGTAGAATCGTGGTTCTTGAGAGTTCATTCATAGCTTACCCCAAAGTAGACAAAACATATTCCTGCACATGATTTGTTAACTCCTGTTTTGCAATTGCATAATCACCGCTTTGCAGGGCATAAATCAGCCGCTTATGCTCTTGCGCTTTTTCACGAAAATGCCCCAGTGAGTCTAAGTTGTTATTCATCACAATAAGCAACTCAAAGAACATGCTCTCCAGTAGTTGTGCACAGCGTGGACTTTCTGCTTTGTTCCAAAGCAATCGGTGAAATTGAATATCTAAACTATTTAATTGGAACAAATTATCGGCCTGTTTTGGGTCTGTCTGATCAAAGTTTTCCATCTTTTCAGTTAGTTCTGTTAATAAGTCAAAATCTTCCTGCGTCAGCAATTGCTTTTCAATCAATCGGCTCACCAATTGCAATTCCAGCAAGAGGCGCAATTGAAAAAGCTCCTGTACTTGCTCTTTTGTTAGGGCCGGCACACGGTGGCCTCGTCTTGGCGAAAATACCAAAAGCCCTTGTATGCTCAAAACGCGAAGTGCTTCACGCACCGGAGCACGACTGATTTGCAAAGCTTGTGAAATTTCACTCTCCACAATTTTTTCTCCGGATTTGATACGTCCTGACAATATAGCATCTTTGATATAGTTTTCTGCCAAATCGCCTAAACTTTGCACAACATAGCCGGTTGTGTGTTCCATATAGAAGCCCACCATTCACAATATGATTTTCATTGTTGTCTACAATAGATAGTATACCATAAAATGACGCCAACCCAAATGGTATTCCCTCCATTTGGTTAGAATGGATAGAAACACAAGGAAAAGTTAGACATTTATCCAAAATTGTCGACAATCGTCATTCGACTATTGTGTTGTCGACATATAGTTGATATACTAGGGTCAGTTACAAATTCATCAATATCAGCTGTTTTAACTATGTAAGCATTTACGAATATGTACTATAGATTCTTTATAGCGAAGACAACTGAACCAGCATTGATACAGTCTACTGATGCTTTGGGAGGTGACAACAAAAAATTAAACACAAACTGACATTTTGAGGAGGCATAATGAAATCGATTAAAATGGGTTCGGTATCTTGGATTTCCCTTTCTATTGTAGCAGCCGTTGCACTGTGGGGGATCATCTCTCCTGCATCTATGGGTGCGGTTGGCGATTATTTATTTGCAGAAATGACTTCAAATTTCGGTTGGCTCTATCTTATTGCCATGTTTTCCTTTGTGTGCTTTTCAGTGTTTCTCGGCTTCAGCAAATACGGAAAAATTCGTCTTGGTAAAGACACAGACCGTCCTGAACATAGCAATATTTCTTGGTTTGCCATGTTGTTTTCGGCAGGCATGGGTGTGGGCCTTGTGTTTTGGGGTGTTGCAGAACCCCTCAACTACTATCTTGCTCCAGATGGCATGATGGGTGCAACACAGGAAGCTGCTGAATTTGCCATTGCTTCTTCCATGTTTCACTGGGGTGTGCATCCTTGGGCCGCATATTGTATCATTGCGTTGCCTTTGGCCTACATGCAATTTCGTAAAAATAAACCAGGCCTCATTAGCAGCATATTTATCCCTCTGCTGGGCGAAGAACGTGTAAAGGGTTGGATAGGCAAAACAATTGACATTTTGGCTATCTTTGCCACAGTTTGTGGTGTAGGTGGAACCTCGCTCGGTCTTGGTGTTTTGCAGCTGAACAGCGGGCTAAACTACCTTTTTGGGGTGCCCGTTAGTAGCTTTGTACAAATTATCATTATCATAGTGCTTACAGCTCTGTTTATCACATCGGCTGTAACCGGCATCAACAAGGGCATAAAATTCCTCTCCAATGCCAATGTGGCAATTTGCGGTCTTCTTATGTTGGCTGTGCTTATCTTGGGTCCTACACTACTCATTGCCAATTCCTTTACAAATGGTATTGGCCAATTCGCTTCGAGCATCATTTCCGAAAGTCTACGCATTCCAGCTTTTGGAGACACCACTTGGGTTTATACATGGCGTATTTTCTATTGGGCTTGGTGGATTGCATGGGCCCCATTTACAGGTGTATTCATTGCACGTATTTCCAAAGGACGTACCATCCGCGAATTTGTGGCCGGTGTAACCCTATTTCCCGCTCTCGGTTCTTGCGCATGGTTTGCTATTTTTGGCGCCACTGGAATAAGCATGGGGCCTGAGGTGGCCGAAGCTGCCATTCAAACTACCGAAACCGCCTTTTTTGTGGTGATGGAAAATCTGCCATTTGGATTTATTATTTCCGTAGTCACGATAATTTTGTTGTGTACATTCTTTGTTACCTCAGCCAATAGCGCCACCTTTGTGTTGGGGATGCTTTCCTCAAACGGCGATTTAAACCCTTCTGCACATGTTAAGGTTATGTGGGGCATTTTGCAGTCAATGCTAGCTGTGGCATTGCTCTTGGCAGGTGGACTGCCTATGCTACAAACCATGTCCATTGTGGCGGCATTTCCCTTCTTATTCATTATGATATTGATTATGCTGTCCACGGTGAAGGCTTTAAAACAAGATAGTCCCACACTAAACATTGACCAAGTGAAAATAACTCACACCACAGTAGAAATAGAGTAGTTGTATCAGGCTTTCTCTATACTAATAAAACAAACATAGAAAGGAATAATAGTATGAAATTAACCTTGGGTAATTTTGAGGTGAACACCATCCAATTTGGCGACAAAACCGCCTACAATGCCGGTGTTTTAACCGTAAACCGCGAAGAAGCGTTGGCCTTTGTAAAAGAAGACGAGCACATCACAGAGGTAGAACTTTATATTGCAAACCCCGGAGACAGCATTCGCATCACACCCGTGAAAGAGGCCATCGAGCCGCGTTGCCGCCTTGCCGGAGGACCTGTTTTCCCCGGTGTAACAGGGGATTTGTTGCAAGCGGGTGACGGCGTGACCCATTGCCTGAAAGGCATGAGCGTTTTGGCGGTTGGCAAACACATGGGCGGCTTCCAAGACGGTCTCATCGACATGAGCGGTGAGGGAGCAAAATATAGCTATTACTCCACCTTAAAGAATTTGGTGCTTGTGGCCGATACAGACGAAGATTTTGAGCGCGAGGAACAGCAAAAGAAAAACCATGCCCTGCGCTGGGCCGGAATGCGTCTAGCCGAATACCTTGGTGAAACGGTACGCGACTTAACACCCGAACAATCTGATGTGTACGAGACAGCACCGCTGCTCAAACGCAGTGAAGCCCTGCAGGCCTTGCCGTCTGTGGCGATTGTGCTACAGCCGCAAAGCCAAATGGAAGAACTCGGCTACAATGACCTTGTCTACGGCTGGGATGCAAATCATATGGTGCCCACGTTGATGAACCCTTGCGAAATTTTGGACGGTGCGGTCATTTCGGGTTCCTTCATGCCTTGCAGTTCAAAATGGTCTACTTATGACTTCCAAAACTTCCCGATGATTCGCCGTCTTTTTGCCGAACACGGCAAAACCATCAATTTTGTGGGTGTCATCCTATCAAACCTCAACGTGGCACTGGAGCAAAAAGAACGCAGTGCCCTATTTGTGGCGCAGCTTGCCAAATCCATCGGTGTAAACGCGGCTGTTGTGGCAGAAGAAGGCTACGGCAACCCGGATGCTGACTTCATCGCCTGCATTGTGGCCTTGGAGGATGCCGGTGTGAAAACCGTGGGTCTGACCAACGAAGCCACAGGCCGCGACGGCGCGAGCCAACCGCTCGTGTCTCTGGATGAAAAAGCCAATGCGATTGTGTCCTGCGGCAATGTGTCCGACCTCATTGAATTGCCCGCGATGGAAACGGTGCTGGGCGAACTGGAAAGTCTTGCACGTGACGGCAACTCCGGCGGCTGGTGGGCCGATGAAATCCTTGGGCCTTCCGTGCGCGAAGACGGTTCCATCATCATGGAAAACAACGGCATGTTCTGCGGTGACCAAGTTGTAGGCTGGTCCACCAAGACCATGGCAGAATTTTAAGGGGGCGAACAGAATATGAAAAAAGGTATTGTCTACATCAACCAATTTTTTGGTCGAATCGGCGGCGAAGAGCAAGCCGGCATCGCCCCGCAGTTGCACGAAGGGCTTGTAGGGCCGGCCATGGCGTTTCAACAAGCCTTGAAAGGAGAAGTGGAAATCACCCACACCATCGTGTGCGGCGATAACTACATGGGCTCGAACACCGAGGACGGTATCGAAACCATCATGGACTTTTTGAAAGACAAAGAATTTGACATCTTCTTTGCAGGGCCCGCTTTTCGTGCCGGACGTTACGGCGCCGCTTGCGGTCATATCTGCAAAGCCGTGCAAGACCGTTATCATGTGACGGCCATCACGAGCATGAACGACGAAAATCCGGGCGTTGAAATGTTCCGCAAAGAACTGTATATCTTTAAAGGTGGTGCCAGTGCGGCCACGATGAAAAAAGACGTGCCGGCGATGACCGCTTTTGCTAAAAAAATCCTCAAAGGGGAAACCCTTTTGCCGGCCGCCGAAGAAGGCTATTATGGCCGCGGCATCCGCAAGGAAATTTGGCTTAACCCGGCTGTGCCTGCCACCGAGCGTGTGATTGATATGTTGCTCAAAAAAATCAAGGGTGAAGAATACCAAACCGAGCTTCCGATTCCGAAAGCCGACCGTGTGCCCAT
>CAYJIR010000043.1:0-13904 GCA_964370295.1 uncultured Oscillospiraceae bacterium | reverse complement strand
AGCACTTTTATGGGGCATATGTATATGTTATTTTTTGTTTGTTCACTGTGCATTAAATACACGGTTTCCTACACTTGACAAAATGGTCTAGTGTAGGAAACCGTGTATTGTAAACTGTATGTAAGGCGAGGCTGATTCACCTTTTTCGGCCTAAAAAAGAGGAGATATTCACCACCTATGTGGCACGCGCATCCAAATTAAAATGTGTATTCTGTTCCCACATAACTGCGGCTAAATCGTTCCACCTCTTCACACAGGGCAGCCGGGCTCTCTTTGTCGAACAAAGCACGTTTCATAAATTGTGCAATGTCTTTCATTTCTTTTTCCTTCATGCCTCGGCGTGTGATCTCTTGTGTGCCCAAACGCACCTCGGGCAATTGGCCTGAAAAATCGTCAGAACACAGGATATTCGATTGTTCAAGATACTTTGCAGCAGGCAGCTCCAAGGCACAATTTTCTGCATTCATCAAAATGATGTGTGTTTCGCTGTATCCCCTTTCGGCACCACACAAGCGGAAACCACAAGAGCTCAGCGCGGCACTTAATGCCCTTGTGTTGCACACAATTTGCTGTGCATAATCGGCACCAAAAGTGTCCATCTCCAAAAGAGAAGCCGCCAATGCCGGCAAGCGGTTGATGTGGTGGGAGGTGACAATAGAGGGAGAAAGCGTGTTGCCCACTTTTTCCATTAGGTCGGCCCGGTTGGAAACAACAAAGCCACCCTGTGGCCCCGGAAACGATTTGTGCGTGGAGCCAAACATAATGTCGGCACCTGCTTCTAGTGGGTTTTGCATCACCCCACCGGCAATGAGACCGGTTACGTGGGCGGCATCATAGGCCACAAGGATGCCCAGTTCATCCGCCACCTTTTTAAACTCTTTCACCGGCTCTTGAAACAGGGTGCCCGAGCCGCCAAAAATAATCAATTTAGGCCGCAAGCGGCGCGCCTGTTCAATAAGGGCCTCTAAGTCTACTGCCCTGTTTTTATCAAACGGCATGTATTCCACTTGAATCGTGGCATCCAGTTGGCTAATTTGACACATAGGCCCCACAAGCCCATGGCCCCAATCTTCCAAGGCCACTTCTATCACCAAGTCGCCCGGCTCTAACAAAGCCAACACAACAGACATGCCGGCCACATGGCCACTGATGGGGCGCAAATCTACATACTTGCCCTTAAACACTTTTCCAAGCAAAGCTTGTGTGGCCATTTCAATTTCATGAATATAGCGGTTGCCTGTATACTCCCTATTTTCCGGGTGGTTGGTTTCATAGCAGCCGTAGCGGTTGTTTAAATCACTGGTCAGCTGTTCTCTCACAAAATCGGAAGAATAGTTTTCAGAAGCAATTAGGTTAAGGCACCCTTCCCTGTAACTTAGATGCTTTTTTAAAAGATTTTTTATGTCTTTTGCGGAATGAAATGTCATGTCGGTCTCCTTTTAACTTGCCTATTTTCCATACAAACACCCTGCTTGTATTATAACTTTGTAGATAAAAGCAAAGTGTTTGCAAGCAAGGTGTTTGTATGTTTTAGAAATTCGGTTCACATTTGGGGAGCTTCTAAGCTACCGCATCTACTTAATGCTCACTGGACAAACAAAAAAAGGCATATACATATTACAAAAGGTCTTTTTTTTGAGAAGGTGCAAGGTTTTTTCCATTTCACATACAAAAACCTTGCACTTTTGTTTTCGCCTTTTCATATAAAAGGCGAAAACACAGTGGAGTGCATCAAGATATGCCCCATAATAGTGCTGTTTTAGCACATTTATGGCCACCGCATATCGCGGTGGGGCTGAATAAACCCCGCCGGGGTTCATTCAGCAGGCATCTACTTACATAAAACCGGTATATTCCTTTTTTACCAAGGTGCTGTACACATAGTTTGTCATTGTGATAAAATCGAAGACCGGCACATTCACGGCGTCGCTCACCGCTTTGCCATAGGGGGGAATCATGCTGCACTCCAGCAAAATGGCACGCACGGAAGGGTCTTCCTGAATGTGTTCCACGGCCGCTTGCACCACTTCATCTCGCACACCCTCTACATTTAGGATGCCGTCTTCGTGTACGCCAAAGCCCGGGAAATGCGTTCCGTGTTCCAGGCCTTTAATGCGCACTTTATCATACTCAATTCCCAGCGATGAAAGAAAGGCTTTGTCGTTTAGGTTTTCTCCCACCGCGCTGACGATTCCCACTTTTCCATCTTTGCCAATGATGCTGTTCATAAATGGCACTTGAAGCAGGCTGGAAAGAAAAACCGGAACATCCATTTCACTGGCCAAATCCTCTTGGAAAAGGGCAAAAAAACCACAATCTGCCGTGATGGCTTTCACGCCAAAGCTACGCAGACGCTTTGCTGACGCCAACAAAATATCAAACACGCTTTTATCACGGTTTAGCAATTTGTCAAAAGTAAGGCCGATAACCGGCTCGTAGCGCACGGGGAAGGCGTAGGTGCTGGCATTGGTTACATCACCCGGAATGTGCGGCGCGTAAAAATCTAAACTTAAAATTCCAATGGCTTCACCATAGGCAAGACGGCCTTCGTCTCCTTTTATTATCATGCTGTCCTCCTTAACTAGGCTGCTTCACTGGAAGGAGCTGCCTCGCTGGAAGAAGCGGCCTCGCTAGAAGGAGCGGCTTCGCTAGAAGGAGCGGCTTCTTCTTCGCCTGCGGCATCGGCGCCACCATCGGCGGCAGCCACTTCTTCAAGCAGAGTATTTAACATTTCTTCGCCTGTGGCACCAACCAACTCAATATATTCTGCCTGCACAGTTTGTGCCTCTTGCCTAAATCTTTCTCTCTCTTCGTCAGTCAACTCTAAAATGGTAAGGTCAGGTTTTGCCTCCAACATGGCATCAATGGCACCGTCGTTCAACTCTTGTTGCATCCCTACAGAGTACTCGTTGGTTTCTGCAACAGCCTCATCAATGGCACTTTGTAACTCGGGGCTTAGCGAGTTGTAGAATTCGGGGTTAATCAACGTGGCCACCACATACAACGAATGTCTTGAGTCTGTGATATAATCTTGCACTTCATACAAATTGTTTTGTTGCACATAGAAAATGGGATTTTCTTGGCCGTCGATGGTGTTCAGTTGCAAGCCGGAGTACACCTCAGAGAATGGCATGGGGGTGGGGTTTGCACCATAGGCGATGTAATCTGCCAAAAGCAAGGGAGATTCCATGGTTCTAATTTTAAAGCCATCAAAATCTTCTAAAGTTTCAAGCGGCTTGTTCGCGGTCCACACATTGAACCCTGGGGTCCAGTATCCACTCACCATAATCCCTTTGTCTGCATAAATGCCAGTAAGTGTTTCGTTCAATGCGGTGCTGGTGGCTAATATTTCGGCGTTTACATTGATATCGTCCGAGAAAATGAACTGTAAGTCAAACAGTTGTGCCTCGGGAATAATCGTGGAACTAATGGACGGTGTAGAGCAAGACATTTGAATGCTGTTTGTTTGCAAAAGTTGCACAAGGTCTTGGTCGCTGCCAATTTGGCCGATGGTGAAAATTTCCACCTCAATTTGGCCATTGGTTTTTTCCGAGATCAATTCGGCAAACTTATGGGCATACAAATCTTGGTAGCTTCCCGGGGATTCTTCGTGGGCAAACTGAATATTGATTGTTTCGCCACTTGCTGCAGCACCACTATCAGCACCGGCACCACTGGTGCCCCCTGCAGAAGCATCTGCAGCCGGCTCGGCGCTGGAGCAGGCAACCAAAGAGAAAACCAACACCAATGCACTCATAACTGAAATCAATCTTTTTTTCATAACGAACCTCCTATTTATTATCTGTTAAGAGAGAACTGCTATCCCCCTGTAACTGCAAGAACCAACCCATCTATCACGTTTCCAAGCCCAAGTGCAATTTCCGGCACAAGCATGATAAGCAAAGTGATGACAAGCAAAATGCCAATGTATGGCCAGGTCTTTTTTATGACGTTTAAGTAATCTGCTTTAAACAAGGCACACGCGGTGAAAATGTTGCAGCCAAAGGGCGGTGTGGCACAGCCAATGGCCGACTGCATGGTGATGACAACACCCAAAAGCACCGGATCGATGCCCGCCTGCATGGCGATGGGGAAAAAGATAGGTGTGACCACCGTGATGATAACCAGCGAGTCTACAAACATGCAGCCAATAAAGAAAATGATATTGATAACAAGGAAAATGCGGAACACCGATGGATCGGTTCCAAGCAGGGCACTTGTAAACATGGCCGGAATTTGGGCAAAAGAGATAACCCAAGAGAAAACAGCACCCGAGGCAACCAGCACAAACACCACTGCGGTTACTTTTGCGGTGGCCTTAGCAATGTTGGGCAGATCTTTAATGGACATAGATTTGAAAATGAACAACTCTAAAATAAGAGCATACAACACGGCCACAGCCGAAGCCTCGGTGGGACTAAACAAGCCAGAATAAATGCCGCCCAAAATCAAAACGGGAAAACCCAAGGGTAACAAGGCCTTGCGAAATGCTTCGGCACGTTCTTTCCAGGTGGCCTTTGGCTCTGTGGGCACATCATTCTTTTTGGCAGAATACCACGAGTAAATGCTGAAGAACAGCAAGATAACCAAACCCGGCACAACACCCGCCATAAACAAATCGCCCACAGAGGTTCCCGTTACCACTGCATACATAATTAAAATAGAGCTTGGGGGAATTAGCACGGCGATGTCGCTTGCGTTGATGATAAGACCCATGATGTCTGTGTCTTTGTAATTGGCCTGTAACATTTTTTTGCGCATGGGCCTGCCAATGGCGGCAATGGTGGCCTGGGTGGAACCGGAAATGGAGCCAAACAGGGTGCAAGCCCCGGCGGTTGTGATGGCAAGCCCACCCCGATAATGCCCCACGAACGACTGCACAAGATTCACCAGCCTGTCAGCCGTTTGTCCTTTAGACATAATTTCTGCCGCCAAAATAAACATTGGAATTGCGAGCAGAACAAAGGAGGAAACCCCACCCGAAAACTGCTGAACCAGCATAATGGGGGCCACGTTGCTCATCTCTGTGAAAAACAAGAAAAGAGAGGAGGCCACAAGAGGGAATACAATGGGAAAGCCAAGCAGCAGGCAAACGAATAAAATGACAACAAAAATGATAATCATGCTGTTTTTTCTTCCTCCTTCTTCACGTCCTCTTCATAGCAAAACAGAAGAGTGCCTTTCTTTAAGTTGGCATAACAGTGCTTTAAATACTCACAGGCAGACAAAATGAAACTGATGGGTAAAACACTGTAAATAAGATACATTGGCACCCGTAAGGCCGAGCTGGTAAAGCCAATTTCTTTTGTGTAAAGCACATATTGCACAGCCAAAACTGCTAAGACAATAAAGAGCAGCGCGGTTAGCAGGTTTGTAACAGCCACAATTTTAAGCTTTACCTTCATAGAAAAGCGGTCAATAAAAGCTGTCATGGTGATATGTTCACCATAGCGTGCGGCGATGGTTGTGCCAATGAATGTTACAAAAATTAACACAAATCCGCCCAATTCTTCGGCAAAAATCCAACTGTTTTGAAAAATAACCCTGGCCACAAAGTTGCCTATCAAAACGGCCGCCATAAACAAAATAGCAAAGCCCAAAATTGCCTCTTGTATTTTACAAAGGATGATATCTATCTTTTTTAGCAATTTTCCACACTCCCTCAGCTTTATAAGGATAAAGCGACTGCCTCTTATTTCAAAAGAAGTTCTCTTCTAAATGACGTGAAGCACTCTGCGCCGGTTTCTGTCACAAGGAAAGACTCGCTGATGTCTACACCGCAATCTTCCAGCCAAATACCGGGGATCATGTGTATCGTCATGCCTGGCTGTAACACGGTTGTATCACCCGGGCGAAGTGAAAGGGTGTGCTCGCCCCAATCCGGGGGATAGTTCAGGCCCATAGAATAGCCAATGCGGCTGTCTTTAATAAAGCCGGATTTTGCAATAGAGGCTGCCCACACACGCTCTACCTCCTCGGCCCTCATGCCGGGTTTAATGGCATCAAGTGCTGCGCTTAGACCCTCTGCCACAGTTTTTCCAAGGTCGACTACCTTTTGGTTGGCCTTACCAAGCACCATGGTTCTGGCCAGTGGGCAGTGGTAGCGCCGATAGCAACCGGCCAACTCCAAAATAACGGTGTCGCCGTCTTTATAGGGTTCATCTGTCCAGCTTAGGTGCGGTGTAGAAGTGCGAATGCCGCTGGGCATCAAAGGAATAATGGCTGTATAATCGCCTCCAAATTCGGCAGTTCCCACCGTTTCCGCCTTGTATACCTCGGCGGCCGCATCGCACTGGCGTGTGCCAATGGCCACGTTTTCGTAGGCCACTTGCATAGAGAGGTCTGCAATTTGTGCCGCTTTTTTCATGTAGGCAATTTCGGCAGGGCTTTTAATAATTTTCACCCAGTTTACAATGTTCAAACCGTCTTTAAATGTAGCATCGGGCAGGCTTGCCACAAGGCGTTCTTGGCAACGTGCTGTATAGTAATAGCTGTCCATCTCTGTGCCTATTACTTTTTTATCCTGCTTTCTTTCTTTTAAAATGTCTGCCACATATTCCATGGGATGCTTTGTAAGAGACTGCACATAATCATCTGTATAGGCATAAATATTTTTTTCGTCAATCCAGGCGGTTAACCGCGCGGCATTGCTGTCTTGTCCTCGTCCAAACCAAATGGGTTGCTCAAGATCCAAAGCCACCAATACACCCTGATGCACATAAAACGACCATCCGTCGAACCCGGTAAGATAATTCATGTTTGCCGGGTCGGTAACAACCAGCACCTCAATTCCTTTTTCTTGCATACTTTTCTTCGTGTTTTCAAGCCTTTGTTTGTACTCTTCAACAGCGAAATTCAGCATCTTCATCCAAACAACCTCCTCTTTAAAAATTGTACATATTTGATTATGCCTCTTTTTGAGAGAACATAATATTTAACAAAGCACCTGCCAAAATAACAATCACCGCCAAAACATTCAATGGTGGCACCGTCTCCCCGCGAAAGAAAAACACCCAAGCGGGGTTTAGCACAATTTCTGCCAACGAAATGATAAGGGCACGCTCCAGCGAAATTTTGGTAAGACCAACGCGAAAAAACACGTACGAAAGCGCCGAGATAACCACACCAAAAAACAAAAGAATAAGAACGTCGCTGCCGGTGGGCACGGGCGTGAAATCGAAAAAGAGCAAACCGGAACACAACACAAGAGAAACGATGTTTATCTTTGCAACGCCTCCGTAAGTATCATCGGTTCTTTTTAAGAACAAGCCATACAGTAAATAGCCTAGGCCACATAACACGCTAAACACCAACACTTGAATGGAGGCCACACCCCATGAACTCAAGGTGTTTAAGAAAAGTCCCGCAAGAAGTAGGACAAAGGGAAGCGCCTCTTTCCAGCCCACTTTTCTCTTTTTAACCATGTTATACAGCAAAACATACAAAGGGGCGGTGTACAGCATGGAAATGGCAATGGCCACGGTGGAAACACGAACCAATAAAATAAAACTTAGGCAAAACAAGGTGTAGAAAAAACCGGCCAACAAGTGCCATCTACTGAACTTCCAGCCTGTTCTTTTCACAAAGGGAAGCAAACAAAAAGCCGCACTGGCGCCACGAATTCCCAACGACCAAGACGCACTGCAATTGGTTCCCCGAATAAGAACACCTGATAAACTCCACAACAAAGCCGCCAAAAACACAAAGCATTCGCCCGGGATTTTCTTTGTCATTCGTATCACCGTTTCAACAACAAAAGAAACCATTCCGCTGTTGCTACTTCTAAATTATTTCAAAAGGCACTCGCCCACAACACGCAAAAACATCTCCACACCCAAGGGCAGGCTGTCTTCGTCGATATCAAAACACTCATGATGGTGTGGAAAATCTGTTTTCTTTTCTGCATTTCCACAACCTACGAAGAAAAAGCAACTGGGCACACGGTGGGAAAACTCTGCAAAATCTTCGCCGCCCATGCAGTAATATTCTGTTATTTTGTCGGTTCCCACGCAGCTTTCTGCCGCTTTTTTCACCAGCTTCACCGCCCTGTCGTCGTTGAACATGGTGGGGTTGCTTGGAATATACTGCAGTTCATACTCCACATTATGGGCTTTGCAAACGCCCTCAATTACAGCCTCGAACCCTGTATATAAACGTTCTTTATAAAGTGGCTCATCACGAAAAATGTAACGGATGGTGCCGCTTAACTTCACTTTCCCCGGCACACTGTTGGAAACGGTTCCGCCATGTATTTCACCAAATAAAATCACGGCGGCATCGAGCGGGTTCATCTGGCGTGTTTGCACTTGCTGAACACTTAGCACAATTTGGCAGGCGGCACAAATGGGGTCAATGCACTCATGTGGGGCCGAGGTATGCCCGGCTTTTCCTTTCACCTCAATTTCAAAATGCTCTGTAGCGGCCATCACCGCGCCGGAGGCCACGCCCATCACTCCCACCGGTATTTGCGACCAAATATGTTGTGCAAATGCCATATCCGCCTTGGGGTCTTCCAAAACCCCCGCCTCTATCATGGCCAAAGCGCCGGCCTCTTCCTCGTTGGGTTGAAATACAAATTTTACGCTTCCATGTAATTCATCTCGCATTTCGCACAGAATCTTGGCCGTCACTAAAAGCACTGCCATATGGCCGTCGTGCCCGCAGGCATGCATCACACCCGGCGTTGTGCTGGCAAAATCCAACCCTGTTTTTTCCGTTTGCGGCAAGGCATCCATATCGGCCCTTAACAAAATACACGGGCCACTGTGCGCCCCCTCTAAAGTAGCCACTACACCGGTTTTGGTAACCACCTGTGTCTCCAGACCCAGGTTTTGCAAGTATGTCTGAATGGCCTTTGAGGTCTTGTGCTCTTCATAGCCAAGCTCAGGCTCTTTGTGAAAGTTTCTTCGCAAAGTGCGAAGTTCTTCCATTTCTTTTTCCACCCGTGTTTTATAGTCCAAACCTTCATCCTCCACTTTTTAAAATGCTGCCCTTGCGGGCGTAACTACATAGAAGATATTGTTTACTGTTTAATGTCAATTGTTAACAATTGACATTAAAAGAACTGATGCTGCCCCAATCCGCCCCAAACAGGTACTATTTTCAGAATTCAATACTCAAAAAGCGACAATGCTGTCTTTCAAAGCCTTTTTGCTCTGTTCTAGGTCGCCCAACAACAGATTGTCTATCAAGGTCGTGTGGTCTGTGGCGGTGCGCATAAGGTTCATGGTAGCTTTTGTGTCACATATCATGGCCACACGCAACTGAAAAAATAAATCATTTAGCATCCGTTCTTTGCGCTTGCGGCCCGAACGCGCCCACAAATAGCGATGAAACTCGATATCTTTTGTGTTAATGGCCCAAATTTTTTCCGCCTCATCTTCGGTGGAACCGGCAATCTTGATCATGTCGTCAACATTTTTTCTAAGTGCCGCAAAATCCGCATCTGTAAGCACTTTATTTTCAAGCAAATCTTGAAAAATACTGCCCTCCAGCAACAGACGTATTTCAAACACTTCTTCAATATCATACTGGTTAAAATGTGTGATAAAACAGCCTTTTCGTGCCTCAGAGCTTAAAATGCCCGCTTGCTCCAAGGTTTTCATCGCCTCGCGCACAGGGCCACGGCTAATGCTCAGTTGTTCTGCCAAATCGGCCTCTAAAATACGGTCGCCCTCACAATACTGTTGACGCAA
Source organism: uncultured Oscillospiraceae bacterium (assembly GCA_964370295.1). Lineage (GTDB taxonomy): Bacteria > Bacillota > Clostridia > Oscillospirales > Ruminococcaceae > JAAYCI01. Next base: position 4,209 of record CAYJIR010000043.1, on the reverse strand, counting down.
AATCGAATCTTTTATAAAATCTTCCACCATTTTAGAAAGGTTTGCCTTTTGATATACATGCAAGTTGCTTGCTGCCATCACCGTCATTGCCATACCCCTTTCCTATAATTATGGCGGTTTTACCACGCAGGTAGTAATTTCGGCTTTTCTTAAAAAGCCCAGAATAGGCACCTGTACACCACCGTGAATTTGTCTGGTTGATTGCTCTTTATGATAAACTGCTTTTTGTTAATTGTCAACATAAATTGTTAAAAAAAAGAACATTTTGTGAATATAATGATTTTTTACGTTTTTTTTTGGTGACAATGCTAGTTTTCTCAACCGACCCAGTGTTTGTCTTATCAATACCGTTTTTCCATGGCCACCAACCCAATGCTGCGCTTATAAAAAAACGACGATGCATATTATAAGAAATGTACGCAGGGAACGTAAAGGCGCTTGCACAATAGATAAAAAACCGACCATTTATGCGCGTTTCGCTCATCCATAGTCAGTTTTATATTTGTTAGAACACCGGTACAACCGCTCCCTCATAGCTGTTTTCAATAAACAATTTCACGCTCTCATCGGCTAGGGCCGTGGCCAAAGCCCTTGTCTTATCACTTTCCAAATCTTCTGTTTGCACAGCCAGTATGTTTGCATACGTTTGCGCCGAAAGCGAGCTGGACGCTTCAAAGGTAAGGGCATCTTCGGCCGTCAATCCGCCTTGCAGGGCGTAATTTCCATTGATGCACGCAAAGTCGACGTCCGGCAAGACACGTGCCAATTGAGAGGCTTCTATCTCCACAATTTCCACCTGATAGGGATTTTCTATGATATCCAACTTTGTGGCGCTTATGCCTACATCGGGGCTGAGGGTAAGAATGCCCTCCTCTTGCAAAAGCAGTAGTGCCCTCGCTTCGTTGGTGGCATCGTTTGGCACGGCGATCTTGGCCGCATGTGGAATGTCTTGCAAGTCGTTGTGGGTGTTGCTATAGATACCCAAGGGTTCAAAATGCACCGCCACCGCCGCAGAGATATCCGTTTCATTTTGGGCATTAAACTCCTCGAGATAGGGTGTGTGCTGGAAGAAGTTTGCATCCAAATCACCGGCCTCTAAGGCTGTGTTTGGCAGGATGTAATCTGTATACTCCACCACCTCGAGCGCATAGCCTTGCTCGGCCAGCAAAGGCTCGATTTGTGCCAAAATTTCGGCGTGCGGGGTAAGGCTTGCGCCCACGGTAATCACTTCGGTTTCTTGTGTGCTTGCAGTGCTTGCAGTGCTTGCACCGTTTGTGCAAGCGGTGAAAAGCACACAGCTTGTCAGTATGGCAGTGCCTAGTTTTGCTAAATATTTCATAATGTATCATATCCTTTTCTTGTTTTTTCACTCTAATTCCTACTTTAATGCCCACTGAACAAGCCAAAAGTGATATATGCAAATTTAAAAGTTTCGCTTTTGGTTTGAGAAAGTGCAAGGTTTTTCCATCTTTCGCACAAAAACCTTGCACTTTCGTTTTCGCTTTTTTATTTAAGGGGCGAAAACACAGTGGAGTGCCTCAAAGTATGCCCCATAAAAGTGCTGTTTTAGGCACTTTTATGGCCACCGCATTACTTTATATGTGTTTGCGTTTGTCTACTTTGCGAACAAGCCCTACAAAAATCCATTGAAAAATCTGTACAATGGCGATTAGCAGAAAAAGTGTCACCAGCATGACACCGGTTTCGTAACGATACAAACCATAGTTGATGGCGATGGTGCCAAGCCCGCCGCCGCCCACAAACCCCGCCATGGCAGAATAGCTTAATATCGTTGTGACGGTGATGGCAGCACCGCTTAAAAGTGCCGGCTTTGCCTCACACAGCAACACTTTTTTAACAATTTGCAGCCTGCTGCACCCCATTGCCTGCGCGGCTTCTATCACGCCGGTGCCCACTTCACTCAAAGCCGTTTCCACCATACGCCCCACAAAAGGAGTGGCCGCGATGACAAGGGGCAGGATCATGGCACTGGCTCCAATGGTGGTGCCTATCACAAACCTCGTGAGTGGCATGAGCACAATCAGCAAGATGATAAAGGGGGCCGAGCGCAGCAGATTCACGACAAGGCCAAGGCATGTATTTACTTTGGGGTTTGGGCTATAACCGCTGCTAGAGCTCGCGAATAAAAGCACACCCAATGGAATGCCAAACAGATAGGAAAAAAAGCTGGCGCTTAGTGTCATATACAGCGTTTCAAAAACGCCCACGGTCAACAAACCGGTCAGTTCCTGTGTCATTTCAGGCTCCTTTCTTTGCAGAAGATTGCAAATGAATGATTTTTCTTTCCTCAAGTAGCGCACGTGTTGCCATCGACTTCGGGCTCTCGAACACTTGTCGTGTGTTGCCAAGCTCTGCCATTGCACCGTTTTCCAAAACAGCCACCCGCTTGCAAAGAGCCTGCACAATGGCCATCTCGTGTGTGATGAGCACAATGGTAACGCCCAGCTTGCGATTGACCGTTTTTAAAAGCTCCAATATCGAATTGCGAGTAGCAGGGTCCAGCGCGCTGGTGGCTTCGTCACACAAAAGCACTTGTGGCTCGCTTACCAACGCTCTGGCAATGGCAACACGTTGCTTTTGCCCACCGGACAACTGCGAGGGATAGGCGTTTTCTTTGTCTGCCAGGCCCACAAGTTCCAGCGTCTCTTTGGCTCTATTTTTTGCCGTTTGTTTGTCAACCTTAGCAAGCTCTAGGGGGAAACAAACATTGGCCAACACACTTCTTTGCTCCAGAAGATTAAACTGCTGGAAAATCATGCCGATTTTGCTGCGCTGGGCCCGCAACTCTTTTTCCGAAAGAGCCGTAAGCTCTATACCGTTTAAGAATACCTGTCCGTCGCTTGGCTTCTCTAGCAAATTCATACAGCGCACAAGGGTCGACTTTCCCGCGCCGGACCTGCCGATGACTCCGAAAATTTCTCCTGCTTCAATGCTTATATCAATGTTCTGCAAGGCCTGTACTCTGGCTTTTTTACCTCGATATTCTTTGCCTATGTTGATGAGTTTTAGCATTTGCCTCAAGGCTCCCCTCTCTTCTTAGTTTCTCGCTAAAACCAATATAACACAGCGCACGGTTCTTGCATAATCCGTAAAAACAATGGCTTGTTATAACCAGTGGTTATAACAAGCCATTGTTTTTAAAATATTGCTTTATCTTCTCCATATAGAGTTTTGCCAGAGGCGTAAGGGGCACCATGTGCCGGTGTATCATGCCAATGGTCATGCTTTCGCTTTCTTTTAGCGGCACGGCGATGTGGTCGTTTCCGTTTAGCTCCTCGCAGATAATCCCCGAGCACAAGGTGTAGGCATCCAGCCCCACCATCAAGTTCAAAGCCGTTGCGCGGTCGTCCACCTTGATAAGTTTTGGGTAATCGTAGGTGCTTTTCATCTCCTCTGCAAAATGGAAGGAATGTGTGTCCCCTTGTTCAAAGGCAATGCAAGGATAGGGCTTCAGCTGCTCCATAGACAAAAGCGCTTCCCCGGCAAGCGGATGATTCTTATAAAGGTATACATAGGTTTCGCAGGTGATGAGCTGCAGAAAATCCAGCTCATATTCACGCAACAATTTCTTTATAAACGGCTCGTTGTGGCGGTTAATATACAAAATGCCAATCTCACTGCTGAAATTTCGCACATGGTGTATCACCTCGGCTGTTTTGGTTTCATGCAGGGCAAACTCATAGTCGTCCATGCCAATTTCGCGCACCAGTTCCACAAAAGCTTGCACAGCAAAGGAATAGTGCTGGGTGCTTACGCTGAACTTCTTTTTGCTTTTCTTTTCAAAATAGCGCTCTTCTATAATGGAATATTGCTCTGCCACTTGCCGTGCATAAATCAAAAATTCACTGCCGTCCGGCGTTGCGGTGATGCCCCGGTTGCTGCGGATAAAAAGTGTGACACCAAGCTCTTTTTCCACTTCTTTAAGCATGCCTGACAAGCTGGGCTGTGTAACAAACAACTGTTTTGCGGCCTCGTTCATGGAGCCACACTCTGCAATGGTGATGATCTGTTTGAGTTGTTGCAGTGTCATTCGGTGCACCCTTTCTCTTATCGTTGGGGCAGTATCCCGCAAAAGAGCCCCCTAACAAGAATGGTGGCAAAGACAAGCGCAAACCACTCCTTGCCAAATTTCCATTTGTTAAATAATGCCTGCCCACTAAACGCCCCTAGAGCTCATGCGTCCCCACC
>CAYJIR010000042.1:0-15179 GCA_964370295.1 uncultured Oscillospiraceae bacterium | reverse complement strand
CGGTTAAAATTTTGCCGGCTACACCCGCGCGTATTTTGCAAACTTTGGAGTAGACCGAAGAGGATGGCTAAGACCCATGAATAAGTAATGCCTGCTGAATAAACCCCTGCGGGGGTTTATTCAGTCCCACCACAAAATGCGGTGGCCATAAAAGTGCTCAGAAAAGCGCTTTTATGGGGCATACCTTGATGCTTTTCACTATGTTTTCGCCCCTAAAATAAAAAGGCAAAACCGAAAGTGCAAGGTTTTTGTCTAAAAAAACGGAAAAACCTTGCACTTTCCAAACAAAAAATTACATTTTATAATATGTATATGTCTTTTTTTGTTTGTTCAGTGGGTATTAAGTAAAAAGTGACTGTTTCAAAATCATTTTGAAACAGTCACTTTTTTGTGTTTGCTTTTTGTTTGTACACGACGGGTGCCAATTTGCATCGAGGCATACCGTGAGAATATCCGAAAATAATGGAATAGAATTAGGCAGTTGCTTTTATTTTATCTGTGCGCAAAATCTTGGTGGCAACGAGGTAGATGATGCAACTAAATACAAAATTTGGAATGGCTACGCCTATAGAGTTTGCACCAAAGCTTATCGCCTCTAGGCCAAGATACAACGCGGTGCCCAAAATCAGCGTGACGATGGCACTCCAGTTGATACCGTTAGAATACCAGTATAGACCATCTTTTTTGCCGAATTGTGTAATGTCATAAGATTTCTTACGCACAAAGTAGTAGTCCATAATCATAGCCGCCGCAATAGGAGGATAGAGCGCACCCAAAACATGCATAAAGCTATAGAAGAAGTCAATGAAAGTAGATAGATAAATAGGAACCATTCCGAGTAGGATGGAAAGCACGGTAAACACAACCAAAGTAGGCAGGAATTTTGCCTTTTCCGTGATGCTATTAATGGCAATTGTGCCCGAATACAAGTTCACGGTATTGGTTGTAAGAACAGAGGTGATGATAACGAACAATGCCACAGCTCCAAGCCCCAAACCGGCAATAACACTGGATGGGTCACTCATATTAGGATCAAATACACCCGAGGTCATGGCAACACCGATGGTGCCGATGGCGCCGACAAAAATAAACCACACAACAGAAGCCATTGCGCCAACAAAAGGTGCAACTGTGGCAGATGAGGCTTTCTTGGTAAAGCGCGTGTAATCGGCTAAAATAAGAGCAAAACCGAAGCTGTAGGCGGCCACAGTGTTCACACCCATACCATAGGGCATTCTTTGGTCTTCCGGAGGTTGCCAGGCAATGATGTCTGAAAGGGAATATGTTTGCAACACAACCACTGTCACCCAAATGGTTAAAATCACCAAGAGAACCACGAGAACATTTTGGATGATTTTCATAGATTTTGTTCCGGAAATTGCAATGGCTAAAGCCGAAAGAACCGCCATTACAATGATGCTAACCAACATGATAGGGTTGCTTCCCTCCATGCCGTAGGCCGGTGTGCCAAACATAGTGTTCATGATGTAACTAATGGAAATAGCCGCAAGGAAAATTCCATTTGAAACCCATCCTAGCAAAGTAACCGCACTGATAACGGTGACAGCATGGCTGCCGCGCACGCCAAAAGTGGCACGGAAAAGCCCAGGCGAGCTAGATCCGATTTTGTAGCCCACATAGCCAAGTGCAATCATAATGAGATAAACCGGAATGTTACCAAGAAAGTTGATGCTAAAAACGCTGGTCATCCCACATGCGGCAATGCTACCACCCACAAACCAAGAGGCGGGATGTGCGTTCGCACCCATCCAAGTACCTACCATGTCGAGAAAACGGTAATGCCGCCCTTCCTTTGGGACGGACTCGTCGAAACGATACTCTTTGCTCATGAATTTTGACCCCCTATTTTTTGAAAACTGATTGATTGAACATATCGGATGGTCTTATTATAGAATGTTGTCATTTACCGTGTCAATGCATTTTACCGCATTTTTTTCGTATGCGTACCAAAATTTTTAGTCATTTTTCGTGTACATTATACAAAAATTTCTCAATTGCATTGACAACTCTGTCACTCTGCTATATTCTAAAGATGAATTAGGCTATCAGTATTGAGTGTTTTCAATGGGTGTAATCGGATACTCCATTTCAAAGGTGGCATTCTTTGGCGAAAAGATCTTTAACGGGGCCTTTTTATTTAAGAACAAATATGAATGAGGTGAAACCATGAAAATCGTTAGCCGAAGCGTCTCTCGCCTAGATGGGAAAGACAAAGTTACAGGGCGCGCAAAGTATGTGGCAGATTTATTTTGCGAGCATATGCTTGTGGGCAAAATATTGGGTAGCCAACATGCGAGCGCAAGAGTTATAGGTATCAATAAAGAAAAAGCTCTGCAAATCCCCGGTGTCATAAAAGTGTTAACGCACGAAGATGCTCCCCAAAAACCGTTCACGCCTGTGGGGCATGCCTATAATATGGAACACCCCGAGAATGAAAATATGCACATATTAACATCCACACCGCGCTTTGTGGGTGACCCCATAGCGGCTATAATTGCTGAAGATGAAGCGAGTGCAGAACGGGGTATTGCCACGCTTGAAGTACAATATGAAGTATACGAGCCGATTCTTGATATTACAGAGGCGCAAAAAGCGGAAAAGCACCCGGTGCATACTTCGTGTCCGAATAATGTCTTGGCCGATTTTGGCGAATATTTGTATGGTGAGCCGGAGGAGGCTTTTGCTACAGCTGATGCAAATCTTACAGCTCATTACGAAATGCGTGCAGTTAAACATGGCCACATCGAGCCATGTGCTTCTTATGTTTATATCGACAGAGAAGAGCGTATCAATATTGTTTCTTCAACACAAATTCCCTTCTATGTGCGCAAGCGTACCGCGCAGGCGCTGGGGATTCCTGAACGGCGGATTCGAATTGTGAAGCCCTATTTGGGTGGTGGGTTTGGAAATAAACAAGACGCTTTATATGAGCCGTTGAACGCACTTATGAGTCTTTCTGTGGGCGGGCGTGCGGTGCGTTTGGCGCTTAGTATGGAAGAAACCATGCTGATGACACGTACACGATATGCCTTTGATTTTGATGTAAAGATAGCTGCAAACCAAGACGGCATTTTGCAATCATATGCTGTGTGTGCCCATGCAAACGGCGGTGCCTATGCAACACACGGACATTCTATTGCTTTAACTGCTATGATGTTTCCTCGATTTTTGTACAAGTATGGATCGCTTTTTCAAAAACCGGTTACCTATTATACAAATGTGCCTGCGGCAGGTGCCATGCGCGGGTATGGTTCGCCGCAAGGTCATTTTGCTGTGGAGGCCGCCTTGGATGATATGGCGCAGAAGCTGGGCATTGACCCTCTGACTTTTCGTCTCAAAAATCTGCAAGCTACCGATTATATAGATCCTCCCTCCGGTTGTTCTGTGCAAAGTAATGGGCTTCGAGAGTGCCTTGAAAAGGGCGCAAAGAAAATGAAATGGCAAGAAAAACGAAAAGCGTATGAAGGGCAAACAAGCAATATCCGCGGCGGTATTGGAGTTGCCTGTTTTGCGTTTGTTTGTTCTACTTATCCGTTTAATGCAGAAGTGAGTGGTGCACGGGTTATTTTCAATGAAGATGGGAGTTTTTTGTTGTCTATAGGTGCCACGGAAATTGGCCAAGGCTCTGATACGGCGCTTGGTCAAATCGCAGCGGAAACACTCGGTGTCGGTCTTGAAAATGTTGTTGTTCTTTCGCAGCAAGACACAGACATTAGCCCCTATGACGGCGGCGCCTTTGCCACAAGGCAAACTTTTACAAGTGGAAACGCCGTTTTGCAGGCCTGCACGGATTTGAAGCATAAAATACTAAACTCTCTATGGGAGCTGTGTGGCGTGCCCTCAGAAAACCTTGATATAGTGAATGGAGTCATCGTGGATAAAAACAGCGGTGAGTGTATTCTTTCCCTTTCCGAACTGGCCACTCACAACCATTACAACAAAGATAAAACAGCACCGCTCGCAAGCGAAGTCTCGCTAAAATTCAAGCAGAATGTCGTTTCTTTCGGGTGCACTTTTGCCGAGGTGGAAGTGGATATTCGCGCGTGCAAAGTAAAAATATTGAATATTCTCAATGTTCATGATTCTGGGCGCATCATCAATCCGGTTCTTGCCGCAGGGCAGGTGCATGGAGGCATGGGCATGGGCATTGGCCAGGCTCTTTTTGAGCAGGTTCAATACAACAATACCGGTAAAATGCTTACAGATAATTTGTTGGATTATAAGATACCGACCTCTTTAGATTTGCCAAATCTTCAGGTTGATTTCGTTGAGAAACCCGACCCGAGAGGGCCTTATGGCGCGAAGGGTATTGGGGAACCGCCAAATGTTTCGCCAATCAGTGCGCTTCGTAATGCCCTATTGAACGCAACAGGTGTTTCGTTTAACAGTCTTCCTGTTACCCCTCAGACGATGTACCACGAATTTGTGAAATCTGGGCTTATTGAGGAGGCGAGCGTATGATTTGGTTTGAAAAGATGTACAATCCCACACAAACGCAAGAGGCTCTGGCTCTTTTACAGAAAGAAGAAAATGTGGCCGTTATAGCCGGTGGCACAGACATGATGATTGCCCTGCAAAAACCAAAGTATGAAAATTATAGTATGGTTTGTATACGCGATATTTCTGAAATGAAAGGTATACAACTAGAAGAGGATGGTAGCTTATATATCGGTGCGGCAACTTCCTTTTCAGAAATTGAGGCTAACCCCCTGGTGTTGGAGCATTTTTCCCTACTCGCTTGTGCCGTGGGCCAAATTGGTGGCCCTCAAATTCGCAATATGGCCACCATTGGTGGTAACCTCTGCGAGGGCGCGGTGAGTGCAGACAGTGTGCCCTCGCTACTGGTTGCAGATGCAGAGTTGGAAATTGGAAATGGGTCAAACCAAAAAACATTGTCTGTGCATGAATTTCACCTTGCTCCGGGGAAGGTGAAGCTGGAAAAAGGAGATCTATTGCTGGGCATTCGCATTCCCAAAGCGGCCTATGATGGGTTTTACGGACACTATATCAAATATAGTATTCGCAAGGCAATGGACATTGCAACGCTTGGGTGTGCGGTTAATGTGAAACTTACAAAAGATAAAAAAAGGCTGCAAGATGTGAAGATTGCTTTTGCCGTAGCCGCTCCCACACCTATTCGTTGCTTTGAAGCCGAAAAACGGTTGTGTGGAGCAGAGCTTAATGCGGAACTAGAGCGGAGTTTGTATGCGCATGTTGTGCAAGAACTTCAGCCCCGCACCTCTTGGCGTGCCAGCAAAGAATTCAGGCTTCATCTTGCACGGGAAATGAGTTCTCGCGCTTTAGAAGCGGCCGTAAAAAAATCGGGAGGTGTATGGAAAAAATGAAAGATATTCAATGTATTGTTAATGGACGCGAGGTTCATTTGTATGTGGAGGAAACCGAAATACTGACCGATATGCTACGCAACCGCTTGGGTCTTACCAGTGTAAAAAAGGGGTGCGAGGTAGGGGAATGCGGTGCATGTGCTGTGCTGATGGATGGCAAAACCGTAAACACTTGTATCATGCCGGCGGCTTGGGCCAACGGAAAAACTATTTTGACGACCGAGGGTCTTGCTGATGAAGACGGAAACCTTAACGATTTGCAGACCGCTTTCATTGAAGAGGGTGCCGTGCAATGTGGCTTTTGCACACCGGGCATGCTCATGACGGCAACTGAGATTTTAAACGACGGCAAACATCACACGCGCGAAGAATTGCGCAGGGGCATCTCCGGTCATCTTTGCAGATGCACAGGCTATGAAAATATTTTGAACGCCATCGAACGCGTGCAAAAGGAGAAAAGCGAGAAGTAAAAACGAAGATATGGATGGTGAACAAACACATGCAAAGAGTTGAAAAACTCGGTATTGATAAGGGCGTTTAATTGGCCTATTTTGTCAGTGTTCCCTACCGGTTCGGCGCAGTCACTTTATTAAAAAAGTATAGGCTCATTTTACGCAAATTGACATTGTGTAAAATGAGCCTATATTGTGTTTTTTTTACTTAAGTTAAGAATCGGTGATAAATCTAGATAAATTTTGTCTTAATTTCTCTCGTTTTTCTTCCTTGCAGAAAGCTGCCTTAATAGCGTTTTCCTGCATCTTTACAATGTCTTCTTTGCTCAAATTAAATTGTGTTGCCACTTCTAGAATTTCCGCTTCCAGACAGACATTCCCAAAGCACATGGGATCATCTGTGCTTAAGTTCACCGGACAACCCTTGCGATAAAGTTCTGCCACAGGATGCGCATGAGGTTCGTACATAGAGGTAAAAAGATTGGAGCGATAGGCGATGTTTAGGGGAATTTGCTTTTCCACCACCAATGCCACAACTTTTGGGTCTTCAATGCCACGCACCCCGTGGTCGATACGGTCTGCCCCTAGGATTTCTATTGCCTCGCGCACACCCTCGGGGCCTGAGGATTCTCCGGCATGGGCAGTGAGGCCGAAGCCCGCTTTCTTCACTGGTTTTAAAAGAGGTCCTAAGCGTTTGTTGGAACCGGGAGAAAGACTTTCCTCCCCATCCAGCCCCATGCCCACAAGGCGGGGGTGTTTTGTGCCAAGCATTATTTCTACAAAATGAGCAACCGCTTCATTACTCTCTGTTCTGCGTAGAGAAGGAACAAACGAACAGTCCGTATAGCCGTCTGCAAAAGCGCGATCAAAGCCCTCTAAAACACCTTCCATCATAATTTTTGGTGGGATGTTCACCCAAAGGTCTAAATCTGTTAACACTTCTGCATATACAATGTTGTGTGCATGGGCATATTTTGCATAGGCATAGGACACTTTTCCAGCTTCCTCTTTGGTGTGAACCAAAGTATAGAGCCAGTCGAGCATCTCCAAGAATTCTGCCAAGTCTTTATAATTGCCATAAAAGTTTTCTTTTGGCCGAAGTAGGGGGGTATTGTGGTCGCTTGCCAGTTCTTCAATAGTATCCACCGACAAGGCTCCCTCTAGGTGGATATGAAGTTCTGACTTTGGCATTTTATGTAGCCATTCTAAATTGTGTTTTTGGCTCATTATTATCTCCCGGCTTTAAGCTACAGCGCACGTGCCCCCTGCTTTAATCATACCGAGGTAAACGAGACCGGTTATAAAAAAGCGAAGTAAATGGCCTCATGCATTGTTTCCCTCCATTTCGTGGTTTGTGCACATAAATGTGCAAACTACGAAACCGCAGTGCTTTTATTCCCTATTTTCGCCAAAAGAAGATAGATGAGACCTGTGGCAAAAAAGGCGGGATAAATGGCACCGGTGGTGGCCGTCATGGCCGGGATGTTTTGGAATACATTTACCAATATTGCACCGATGGCAAAGGAAGCCCATGCACGAATATTGAAGCCTCCTTGGAAGAAATAGGGGCCTTTCTCATTGAATAATTGGTCTGGGTTGTATTTTCTTTTGTTCACCAGATAGAAGTCAACAATGATAATGGCGCCCAAAGGTGGCCAAATGATGCCCAGCACGTTCATAAAAGCGTAGAAATAGGCAAGGAAGCTGTCGAAAAACAGCGGAACGAAGGCACATGCAAAACATGCGATACTAGAATAAATTTGGCTTTGTTTTTGCGTCCATTTATCATTTACCAAATTGATGGCCGAAGAGGCGCAAACATACACACCAAGGGCTGTGGTGGTAACAACGGAGGACAAGATGACGAAGAAGGCGGGCAAACCAAGGCCGAGGCCGGCGGCAATGCCGGAGGGGTCGCTGGCGTTGGGGTCAAACACGCCTGTGGTTAAAGAGGCTCCGATAACCCCTACTGTGCCCACAAGAACAAAGAAGCTTAGACCAAACCAAGAGCCGAGAAGTGGCGCAGCCGTGGCGGCCACTTTTGTTTTGGTGTATCGCGTAAACTCCACCACTGCAATAATCCAGCCAAAGGCAAAGGCGGCAATGGCATCACTTCCCTGGCCAAAAGTCATCGAAATTTCCGCATCGGGTCTCCAATTCAGTAAATCGGTGAGAGAGTATTGGCTAAATACAACCCACACAATTAAAATGCTGAGGCCCATCATGAGAACAAACCCGATGTTTTCTGCTTTTTTTACACTGCGGGAGCCCCCGACAACTACGATGAGCACTGTTAAACCGGCGCAAATGAAAGTGCCGATGGCCAGCACCCATTTTGCGTCTGTAGGCCAGCCCAAAAGCTCGTTAAACATGTAGGAAAGAGAGACCGCGCCCAGATAACATCCCACCGAAGCCCAGCCCAATTGGCTGACAACATGGAATACTGAAATGATACGGCTACCCTTGATTCCAAATGAGAAACGTGTGAGGCCCATGGCTGTGGTGGGATATTTGAATCCGATGTAGCCAATGGTGGCAACAATGGCAAAGAGCAGTGGTACGGCGGTTAAATTTACACCCAAAGCCAAAGGCAGGCCCAAGGCGGCAATAGAACCCCCTAAAAACCAGACGTTGGGGCTACAGTTTGCGCCCACCCAAGTGGCGAACATGTCAAAGAATGAATAGTGACGTGCCGCATCCGGAACCAATTCACCGACACCATAATCTTTTTTTACATTGTCTGTTCCTGTTCCCTTTTTCTCGCTCATAGCTTATATCCTCCTCTTAATTTAAACAGAAGATAACCGAGTTGCCTATCTTCTATCATACGGTTCAAAGAATACTTTATGATTTATATCCCCTTAAATGCTTATGCCATCAAGCGTTTTGCTAGCTCCACGGCTCCAAGGGCCTCGTCCGAATAGCCGTCGGCCCCCACGGAATCGGCCCATTCTTGAGAGACCGGACCACCGCCTACCATGGTTTTAAACTTGGCATAGGCCTCAGTGGCTTTTACACGGTCGATGGTGTCTTTCATATAGGGGAGAGAGGGCAGCATCAATCCCGACATAGCGATGATATCGGCATCAAAATCCACGGCGGCACTGATGAATTGCTCGGAGGAGACATTCACACCTAAATCCTTCACCTCAAAACCATTTACTTGCAACATAAGAGCTACCATATTTTTGCCTATGTCGTGCAAATCTCCATAGGCAGCACCAATGACGATACGACCGGGGCAGGATACTTCTCCGCCACTCGATTGCATCAGCGGCAAGAGGTCGGCTTGTATCGCTTTCACAGCATCGGCCGCCATGATTAAATCCGGCAAAAACACTTCCAAGCGGCCAAATTTTTCGCCTAAATCATTCAGTGCATCTTGAATGCATTCAGAGAAAATGGCCAGCGGGTCGGTTCCTGCCTCCACCAATGCTCTCGCGTGTGCAACGCTCTCATCCTCATCGCCGTCCAAGATGGCTTCCACAAGGAGCTCGTATTTTGTGTCCATAACATTCCCCTTTCATAGGTTGATTTGTTTTGCGTTCTATTTTGCCGGTGATTTTTACACTTCATCCAGTGGTAGACCCCAAGAGATGGCCTCATTCTTTACTTCCTCATACATTTTCAGCCAAAAATCCTTAGGTTTTACAGTTTTCACATCATACACTTCCCAGAAGGGTAGGCCATACGGCTTTTTGTCTAGGTCATCCTTGTAGTTCTCGTAGGCTTTGCCTATGATTTCTTCGGCTTTCGCATAGTCGATTTTGGCAGCAGCTTGCAACACTTCACCTTGAAAGCGTGCCTCTAGCCCCGAGCAGACCCCGGAGACAACGCCTGTAGCAGAGCGGGGACCCTTTAGATAGGCGAAGCCGGATTTGGTAGCCACAAGACCTGTGGCGATGGTTTCGTAAAGCAGAGTTTTGGTGCCGCAACCACCCACTTGGGTGCCGGTGAGCCTTGTGATGATGTTGGAATGTTTTGATACAGCGGCAAAGGCCAGGGAAGTGGCCTGGATCAACTCCTTAGTGGTGGAGCAAAACAACATCGGGTGTGTGGGTGTGGTGCCCGGGTTTTCACTCATAAAAATGGCGCTGCACATAATCATGTCGGCCACAAGTAGTAAAACTTGTCCTGCTATGCCGCCGCTTAACCCGCCGTAGATGGGGTTTGCGTAGGCAGAGATGATTTGGTCGCGTAACAACCCGTATGAAAGTTTATTTAAAATGGTGTTGTCCACCTTCATTTCGGAGATGATACCTACACCCATACCGTCGCTTGCGAACATGTTGTGGCCTGCCGAAAGTTGACCGATGTCGGAAACGCTGATGCAAATGCCGTGCTCGTGAATGCCGCTGCGCCCACAGCGGTGGGCAATCTCCTTCACACGTGTCACTTCGTCATAGGCGGCGTGGATTTCCAGAGGGGTTCTGGTGCGGATATCGCGTCCGCGATAGTGCTCGTTCGTAGGGGGGCAAAACAGTTCCACGCGTGGTTCTTGCAAATAGCTAATGACAATGGGCTCGAAATATTCATTTGGGCAAGGTGTTCCCACGCAGCCACCCAAGTTGAAGGCGGGGTTTTTGCTGTCTCGTTTGCGAGCTACCATTTCAAGAGCATCCCGTCCTCTGCCGAAGGTCACTTTGGCAGGAGCCATGCGCACACGCTCGCGCAGTTCCCACTCTGCGTATTGAATCAGACGTCCTGTATCTTTGGAATATACACCACATTCGGCCATAAATTCCATAGCGCCATCCCAGATGCGGTCTATCAAGTCTTCATCCGTTGCTAAAAAGCAATCGTCTTCCACGTGGATGTCATATTTTTTTACAATTTTTTTCACGCCTTTTGCCACGTGTTTCATGTCGAAATCTTGCTCACTGAGCAAAGGGCCATCTAGGCTTCTGTCTATCAAGTCCAATAAATTTGCTCGATTGTTCATGTGTGTGCTCCTTTTTATGTTGTTTGCGCCCGTTCACACAAAACTGTGCGATTTAATTTTATGTAAGGGGCTCTTGTTTGTGTGCGGTCCAAAAGGCTCTGTGCGTTTCAAAAAACGCATCGTTCAGTTCTCGAATAGGGCCGAGAACATTGATGTTTTTCTGTCCTGACGCACAAACCACGCGGCAAGGTAAATCTAAGGTGGGGTTTTTTTCGGGATCTCCCACAAATTCTTTCATGTCTTTTTCGCTGACGGCATAGAACACATTTCCCACACCGCCCCAGTAGATGGCGCCGGTGCACATGCAACATGGCTCGGCAATGGAGTACAGGGTAGATTTTTCAAGCACCTCGCGTGAAAATTGCTGCGAGGCCTTGCGCATCAGGCTTGTTTCGGCATGGGCGGTGCAATCTTCAAAGGCCACCAGGGTGCCGTCGAAACTATGCTCTAGTAAAATGTTGCCCTCTTCATCTGCCAGCAAGGCTGCATAGGGTAAGCGGTCGTTTTTTGCGCAGGTCTTGCACAAATCCACTAGCCGCATAAACAGTCGATGTTGTGTCTCTGTCAATTGTGAGAGCTTGATGTCTGTTTCCTCATAGTGCACCGCAAATGTTTTCTCCATGTCCATCCTCCCTTTTGTTTGTGTGCCGGGTCCCTTTGCTGAGCTGTGTCAATGTGACTTTAATCCATAAAATTAATCGATAAAATATATCATATACTTAATATAATACACAGTGATAAAGCTGTCAATTGAGTAAATGTACAGAATATAGGCGATATATATGGCGTATTGCACAAAAATATGTTCTATATACTTCTATATTTTAAATTGATTTCAATTTCAAATTCTTAAATTCAGTCGTATTTAATTTGTGATATTAATCTATTTAATGCGCGTCTTATTGAGCTATAAAAATAAAAAAAGCGCCCATTCAGGGCGCGGGCTACTACACAGGGTAGCCGTTATAAGTCTCTAAGCACTTGGGTGTAGAGGCTTGTCTAGAGCTAGGTAATGTATACACAAACGTTCAATTGTTTAAATATGACGATGAATCCACTATGCTTCATTTGTCGAATCTGATATTCCATGAAGGAGTGTTTTATTTTTTTAACCTTGTAAGTTTCCATCAAACTCAGTTCGCTTCAACTTGTGTAGATATTGCCCAAGAACGCCACCAGCATCTCGAGGCAGGCGGCAAAATATGTTTCTAACGTAGAGATGTCGTCCTCTGCCAAAAACTGCAAATTGGCACCCAGCATCATCGACACCATCATCTCTGCCGTCACTCTTGCCTGTTCGGTGGAGATGTTCTCGTCTGCTTTTAGAATGGTTTGGATGATGTGTTCTTTCCAAAGCATGTAATGGTCATAAAGCAAGGTGCTGGGGTTGTTTTTGGCTTGCGCTTTGCACCATAGTTCCATCACCACATGGTCAAGTTCACCTTCGCGCAAGATAGTCTCTTGTTTTTGTGCAAAAAAGCCGTGTAATTGGCCACGCAAATCATCCGCTTCGCCCTGCATAGATTGAAGGCGCTGTCTTCTGAATATATCTTCCAAATATAGTGTCATGGCTTCTGCCAGGTCTTCTTTGGTGTCAAAGTGATAATTGACTGTGGCGGCAGATACCTGTGCTTTTTTTGCAATGTGATTGCTTAAATTTCCGTTGAATCGGTTTTCGGCCACGGCCTCTATGGCCGCAAGTAAAATTTGCTCTTTTACCTTGGGTGGTTTGTTCATGCGTGTACCGCCTTTTTGGATTCAGCTTGGTCCAGATAATGCAATGTAAATTCCAAGCAGGCATCAAAGTATCGATTCAGGTCAATTCGACCTTGTCCGTTTAAATATTGTAAGGTTGCACCCAGCATCATCGATACCATCATGCGCGCCGCTGTGTGTGCTGTTTGCTCTGGAAGATGATGGCTATGCTCCAAAATGATTTGTGCAATGCTTGAATTCCATTTTTTAATGTTTGATTTGTACACCTCTTTGATGCGTGCGTCTACATGACTTTGGCACCAAAAATCCACCTGTGCATGGTCGTATTGCGGGAATTCTTGTATTACTTTCAAGCGCGTTTCAAAAAAACTTTTGAGTCTGCTTTTCAAATCAACCGAAGATGCAAATAACACTTCTTCTTGCAAACTGTTTATATTTTTTTCCAAATAAAGCAGGGTTGCCAAAAGTAAATCTTGCCTTGTCTTAAAATAGTAGTGTAAAGTGGACTGTCCCATGCCGGCCCTATGTGCGACAAGATGCATGCGCAATCCGTCTATCGTTGCGTCGTTTATCACCTCTAATGCGGCCTTCATGATTTTTTCTTCTATGTTGCGATGAATTTTGTGCACCCCCCCCCTGCGGATTTTTCTGTTTTTGGCAACATGTATGTTTGCGCATGTGCACCATGCCTACCTGTTGAATAGTATAGCAAATTACATCCTTTTTAACAAGTGGAGTAAAGCAAGGAACAAATAAAACAACGAACGAATAAAAAAGGGCTGTTTTCCGCTTCTTTCGAAGCAAAAAACAGCCCTGCTGTCAGGTTTTTAGCTGTGATGACAGGCAAGGGATGCGGTTAATCCCAAAAACCCTCATGCACCTTTGCGGCCTCGTCCTCTAGTGCTTCGAAGGGGCCGAAAATTTTGATGTCCTTCTGCCCTCTCGAAATCACTTCACGGCAGGGTAAATCCAAGGTGGGATTCAATTCATTTGCGCCTGTTAATTTCAGCAAGGTGGTCTCGGGCAAGGCATAAACAATGGTGCCAATGTTGGCCCAGTAGCATGCCCCTGTGCACATGCAGCAAGGTTCGGCCGTTGTGTACAGCGTGCAGTCCCAGAGGAATTTGGCGTCGTAAACTTCAGAAGCTCTTGAAGCCAATTTAGTTTCGGCATGATTGATGCAATTCGGTTCTGTCATGCTGATGTTTTCTTGCTCCATCACAACATTGCCTTCTCCATCCACTAAAATGGCCGCAAAGGGCATATTTCCATGTGCTACGGCGTCTCTTGACACCTGAATGGCGCGTTGCAAATATTCTTCATGAGTCTTTTTCATGTTATCCCTACTTTTCTTTTAAATTTCATTCATGGGCAAGCCCCAAGCGATGGCCTCGGCTTTTACTTCTTCATACATTTGCTGCCAGAAGGGCATCGGTTTCACGGTGGCGACATCGTAGGCTTCCCAATAAGGCACACCATAAGGTTTTTTATCCAAATCATCTTTGTATTTGTCATAGGCAAGGCCCATAATCTCTTCGGCTTTTTCCATGCTGATTTGGCATGCGGCACGAATTACCTCGCCTTGGAAACGTCCTTCTAAACCGGTGTTGCCGCCCTCTGCCACACCACAGGCACCGCGTGGGCCAAAAATTTGTGCGCAACCGCTTTTGGCAGCCACAATACCCGAGGTGATGGTTTCGTAAAGCAATGTTTTTGTGCCGGGGCCACCGGCTTGTACGCCACAGGAGTTTGTCATGATTTTGGAATTGCGTGTGATGGCACTGACCGCCACAAACATCTCTTGTAGCATTTCTTTTGTGGTGGAGACAAACAGGAAAGGATGGGTGGGGGTTGTGCTCACATCATCACTGCAAAACACGATGCTACACATGATCATTTCAGCAGTGAGAAGCACGATTTGCCCCTCTAAGCCGCCGCCCAAGCCGCCGAAAATGGGGTTTGCATAAGCGGAGATTGGCTTGTCGGAAATAACACCATAGGCGATTTTGTTTAAGATGGTGTTGTCTGTTTTCATTTCGGAAATGATACCTACGCAGTGGGAATCATTTTTGCCCATGATTTCCCCGCCTGTGAGCTGGCCGATGTCGCTTACACTGCCGTTAACCGCATTGGTGTGAATACCGGCGCGGCCGGCAAGCTTGGCACAATTTTTAAACAACAACATTTCGTCATAGGCAGATAAAATTTCCAAAGGTCCACGGGTGCGAATTTCCCTACCACGGAAAGTTTTTCCGGTGGGGGTGCAGTAGGAGTCCACAAGAGGCTCTTGCATATAGCTAATGGTCATAGATTCCAAGTATTCATTTGGAAAAATATTTCCACAGGGGCCGGAAATGTTGATGGGTGGCTTTTTATCGTCGGGTACACGAGACACAAGGTGAATTCTGTCTCTGCCTTCACCATGCACAATGCAATCGGGCGCCTGGCGAATGAGGTAGCGTACTTCTTCCTCTGTAAACTCAATTACACGACCCGTATCTTTAGAATAAATGCCACATTTTGCAAAAAACTCGATGGCTGCGTTCCACACTCGGTCAAGCAAGTCATCGTCTTGCACCAAAAATTGGTCTTCTTTGATTTTGATATCATATTTCTTAACAACAGACTTGATGCCTTTGGCAACACGTTTCATATCAAAATCTTCTTCGGAAAGTATGGGGCCTTCTAAGCTACGGTCAATGA
>CAYJIR010000041.1:0-16893 GCA_964370295.1 uncultured Oscillospiraceae bacterium | reverse complement strand
CAAGGTGAAAATGAATGCAGCCTTTTGTTTTTCCAATCGAATACAAAGCATAGAGTATTACCATAACTCTAGCCATTTAGAGCATGGAGGTAGCCCGGAACGGGCTGTGAAAACGGCATTTACCTATCAAATCGATTCTTTCTTAAGACAAAAAAATATGTATAAAAAAGGCGAAAGCCGCATCACGTTCACCGATATCCAAGATTGCCTGGTATATATTTCGTCGTCGTTTTCCACCATCACAAGCTATGAGAATCAAACCAAAAAGGCCATTACAAACCGCTTTGTGGCCCAGGCGATGACAGAGTTTTTAAAACATAACCTAGAGATTTATTTTATAGAAAACCCTGAAGAAGCACAAAAAATAGCGCAGCAAGTGTTGGTGAATAAGCAAAGCCGTGAACATGCGGAAAAAACACGTCAAAGCCTTAAAAAAACCATTTCAACCCAGATGGATATGGCGAATCGTGTGCAAAAATTTGTGGATTGTCGTAGCAAAGACCCCGCCATGCGTGAGATTTACATTGTGGAGGGTGATTCGGCCCTTGGGGCGGTGAAAACAAGCCGAGATGCCGAATTTCAGGCCATCATGCCCGTGCGCGGAAAAATTTTAAATTGTTTAAAAGCAGATTACAGCCGCATATTTAAAAGTGAAATCATCACCGATTTAATAAAGGTGTTGGGTTGTGGGGTAGAGCTTAGTGGCGGCAAAGGTCGTAAAGACCTTGCTACTTTCGATATGGATTCTTTGCGATGGAATAAAATTATCATTTGCACCGACGCCGACGTGGATGGCTTTCAAATACGCACATTGATTTTGGCGATGCTATATCGTTTGGTGCCCACTTTAATTAACGAAGGCTATGTGTATATTGCCGAAAGCCCTTTGTATGAACTTACCACAAAAGAAAAGACATACTTTGCCTACAGCGAAAGCGAAAAAGCCGAGGTGCTTGCGGGGCAAAAAGAAGGCACAAAAGTGGGCATACAGCGCAGCAAGGGCCTTGGTGAAAACGACAGCGAAATGATGTGGCTAACCACGATGAACCCAGAATCCAGGCGGCTTGTAAAAGTGCAACCCGAAGAGGCCCAGCGAACTTTTGAAGTGTTTGATTTACTGTTGGGAGACAATTTGGCGGGCCGAAAAGAATTTATTGAAAAACATGGCTATGAATATTTGGACGAGCTGGATGTATCATAATCGATAAAGTTTTATGGCGAAGCAACGGGTTGGTATGAAGGAAGCATGGCATTAACTCAGATGAAAAATAAGTGAGGCGTAGAATTGGCAAGAAAGAAAAAAAGTACAAGTGCAAGAAAACCTCTGCGGCCCCAGCTGGGCGAGCATGTGGTGATAGCCGAGGCAGGTGTGGTGCAGGAAAGCGGCATTACGCAAACACTGGAAGACAATTATATGCCCTATGCCATGAGCGTTATTGTGTCGCGTGCATTGCCGGAGATAGATGGGTTTAAGCCGTCTCATCGTAAGCTGTTATACACAATGTATGGCCTCGGTCTTTTAAAAGGGGGGCGCACCAAAAGTGCCAATATTGTAGGGGCCACCATGCGTTTAAATCCGCATGGAGACGCGGCTATCTACGATACCATGGTGCGTATGGCGCGCGGAAACGAAAGTTTGCTTTTGCCTTATGTGGACTCTAAGGGCAACTTTGGCAAGGCCTACAGCCGTGATATGGCCTCTGCGGCCTCGCGTTATACAGAGGCACGCCTAGAGGGAATTTGCGACGAGTTGTTTCGTGATATTGAAAAAGAAACCGTGGATTTTGTGCCAAACTATGATGCCACATGCGAAGAGCCTAGCTTGTTGCCGGTGACCTTTCCCTCTATTTTAGCAAACAGTACCTTGGGCATTGCTGTGGGGATGGCTTCCAGCATTTGTTCTTATAATTTAAAAGAGCTGTGCGAAACCACCATTGCCTTTATTAAAAATAAAGACCATGATTTAAAAAGCACTTTGCCTGCACCGGATTTTGTGGGTGGTGGCATTTTGTTATATAACGAAAACGAAATTGAAAAAATCTTGCAAACAGGCCGTGGCAGCGTGCGTGTGCGTGCCAGGTGGACCTATATGGAAGATGGACATCGTATAGAGATTACAGAGTTGCCCTCCACCACCACGGTAGAGGCCGTGATGGATAAAATTTCTGACCTTGTAAAAGATGGGCGGGTTAAAGAGATTAATGACATGCGCGACGAAACCGATTTAAATGGTTTAAAACTAACCTTAGATTTGAAGCGTGGGCAAAATGCAGACAAATTGATGCAAAAACTGATGCGTTTGACGCCGCTGGAAGATAATTTTTCTGCCAATTTTAATGTGCTGATACAAGGGATGCCACGCGTTTTGGGTGTTAGGGAGATTTTAAGCGAGTGGACGGCTTTTCGCACCGCTTGTGTGCGCCGACGTGTAAGCTATGAACTGATGGGCAAGAAAAAAAGATTGCACTTGCTTTTGGGTTTAAAAGCGATTTTGCTGGATATAGACAAGGCTATACGCATTGTGCGCGAAACAGAACAGGATGCGGAAGTGGTGTTCAACTTGATGATTGGCTTTGGCATAGACGAAGTGCAAGCAGAGTATGTGGCCGAAATTCGTCTGCGGCATTTGAATCGAGAATATATTCTAAAAAGAACAGAGGAAATAGACAACCTGCAGGCAGACATTGCCGATTTACAGGCTGTTTTAAACAGCCCACAACGCGTAGAAAACATCATCATAACAGAGCTTAAAGCGGTGATAAAAAAATACGCAAAAGAGCGAAGAAGTGAAATTTTATACGATGTGCCTGTGGAGGAAAACGGGGGAGTGGACGATGCCTTGCCCGATTATGCCGTGACCGTGTTTTTTACAAAAGAGGCATACTTTAAAAAAATTACGCCACAGTCTTTGCGGATGAGTGGTGAGCAAAAACTGAAAGAGAACGACGAAGTGTTGCAAAGTGTAGAAAGCCATAACACAGCGGAGATGCTGTTTTTTACCAATTATCACCAAGTCTACAAAGGCCGTGTGGGCGAGCTGGAAGATGGAAAGGCGAGCGTTATGGGCGAATATTTGCCGGCGCGCCTTGGCATGGAAGATGGAGAAACACCGCTGTATATGGTGCTCACTGACGATTACACCGGTTTTATGTTGTTTTTATTTCAAAATGGCAAGGTGGCAAAAGTTCCCTTGTCGGCTTATGCCACCAAACAAAATCGTCGTAAATTGTTAAATGCCTATAATGATAAAGAAAGCCTAGTGTGGATGGCGTTTTTTGCACAAGAAACAGAAATTGCCATTCAAACCACAGCGGGGCGGTTGCTTTTGGTGAACACGGCGCAAATTGCCCCAAAAACCACAAAAAACACCCTCGGTGTGTCTGTGATAACACTTAAAAAGGGACAAAAGGTGCGCACGGTACAACGGGCAGAAGAAATGGAGCTGCGCGAAGTGCATCGATATCGTGTGCGGTCTCTTCCGGCCACAGGGGCCACTTTACGTGCAGAGGATTTGGCAGAGCAAATCACGCTAGATGGCCTGGGATAAAGCCTATGGATGTTATCGTGCTAATGACGTGTTTTTCACAGCTGTGATTGGCTGATATCGACAGTTGTGCTCAGTTGGCCCATTTTGGCTTTTTCCACCCGATTCGGCCTATAAATTGCGAATACCATAAAAAGTGTTTGGTATTTTATAGGCCAAACCGAAAAAATGGCTTTGAATATACTCGATTGAACAGTTGTCTACGTCGTTAAAAAAAATCACATTTCGACCCTTGTGTTTTTTTATAAGATATGATATTATATATATTAAGATTGTGGAGGTGTGTCATGCCAGTAATAGAGATTGTAGCAGGTGTATTGGTACTGCTGGTTTGCGTAGCGGTTACCGTTTTAATTTTAGCGCAGGATTCTAAAGGCGGTGGGCTTTCCGGCGTTATCACTGGAACGGAAATGATGTCGGGTGAAACACGCACGCGTTCTAAAGAAGCGCGCCAGGCAAGGCTAACCAAAATTTTAGCCATAGTTTTTTTTGCGGTTGTTATTTTGGCCAATGTGTTTTCTGCCCTACAAAGCTAGACCTAGTTGCCCAAAGCGCCTTGAAATTTCATTTCAAGGCGCTTTTTTTAGCCAATAACAAAGTATAAAAAGAAGGGGCGAGGGCGATGTCTTTAAAAGAAAATGTGCGAAAACAATTGGCACATAAAGAAAAAAATATAAAAAAATTAAGCCGAACACTGAAAGTGCCCGGCAAGAAGGTACAGCGTGTGTTGGACGAGCTTGTACAAGCGGGCGAGGTGTGCGAGCAGGGCGGTTTATACAGTTTGGCAAGCGCAAAACCAAAGCTGGTGCAGGGCATTTTGGTAAAGTTGGGCACCACATTTGGTTTTGTGCAAGCCAACGATAAAAGTGCAGATATCTTTGTGGCAGGGCGTTATTTAATGGGTGCTATGCCGGGTGATGAAGTGCTGGTGAAAGTGCATAAGAAACCACGTGTGGAAGGTAGCCGCGAGGGGGAAGTGCATAAAATATTGCAGGAACAAAATCGCGTGGTGGGCCTTGTGGAAAAGGATAAAGGACACACGTATCTATTGCCGGACAACGCCAATACTACCAGGTTGCTCATCCCAAAAAATGCAGACGATGGTGTTCGTGATGGCGAGAAAATTGCGGGAGAAATTGTGCATCGGGCCGATAGACATGATGGGCATAGGGTGGCCGTCACCCTGCATTTTGGCGATGCACAGGGTGCAAAAGAGTGTGCATCGGCTGTTTTGTATGCAGCCGGCGTGGAAAAACGGTTTTCGGCCGAGGTGAAAAAAGAAAGCAAGGCCATTGCGGCCTGTGGCGTGACCAACGAAGAGGTGAAGCTGCGCAGAGATTTGCGGGATGAAATAGTGTTCACCATAGATTCGGCCTCTACCAAAGATATTGATGACGCCATCAGTGTTAAGCGGGTTCTGGACGGATATCGGCTTTCGGTGCATATTGCAGACGTAAGCCATTATGTGCGTGCAAAAAGCCTTTTGGATGAAGAGGCTATGAATCGTGGCACGTCTATATATTATGCAGACAGTGTGGTGCCCATGTTGCCTAAGGCACTTTCCAATGGGATTTGTAGCTTACATGAAGGCGTTGATAGGCTTTGCCTTTCCTGTATTATGACCTTGGATAGTATGGGGCAATTGTTAGATTTTCGGTTTTTCAAAACGGTGATACGCAGCCGCGTGAAAGGTGTGTATGCCGAAGTAAATACTATTTTAAATGGAGAAGCGTCGCCACAAATAGAAGAAAAGTATGCTGAAGTACGGGAAAGCTTGCTGGTTTTGGAGGAGATATATCAAAAGTTGGCCATTTTGCGCACACAGCGCGGCGACATTGATATTGAAAGTGATGAGCCAAAACTAACCATAGATGAAAATGGACGTTGTATTCATGTGGAAAAACGTGGCCGCGGCAAGGCAGAGCGTATCATCGAGGAGTGCATGTTGCTGGCAAACACAGCGGCGGCAAAACAGGCAAGACAATTGGATATTCCTTTTGTGTATCGTGTGCACGACAAACCGCCGGCTGACAGAGTGGACGCATTGAAAGAACTTTTGCAAAATCTTGATGTGCCTTTTTCTTTTGAAAAAGAAGTGCCTAGCCAAAAGGAACTGGCCCAGTTACTAAAGAAAACCAAAGGCGACCATCTGGAAAGTGCCGTGCATCAAGGGGTTTTGCGCAGCATGGCAAAGGCTGCCTACGAGGCACAGCCAAAAGGTCATTATGGCTTGGCACTGGCCGATTATGCCCATTTCACCTCGCCCATCCGGCGCTATCCGGATTTGTTGGTGCATCGCATCTTAAGCGAAGTGCTTATGGAAAAAAAGCCCGAGAACATCCAAAAGAAATATGCGAATTTTTGCGAAAAAGCGGCGGAGCATGCCTCGCAAAGGGAAGTGCGCGCGCAAAAAATAGAGCGTAGCTGTGATGACATGTACCGAGCGGAGTATATGCAAATGCACATAGGTGCAAAATTTTGGGCACATATTGTGTCGGTGACACGCTTTGGTATTTATGTGCAGCTGGAAAACAGCGTGGAAGGACTTTTGCGCATACAAGACCTTTTTGAAGACGAAGAGGCCCAGCTACAGGATGGCATTAGTTTAAATGGCTTATATTCCAAGCGAAGTTACCGTGTGGGGGATAGCTTGTTTGTGCAAGTGGCGGCGGCCGATGTGGGGCAAGGGAATGTGGATTTTGTGTTGGCAGAAGTATAATGCGGGTGCCAAAAGAACAGATGGTTTTAAATGTGGGCCGGGAGAGTATGAAAAATGAGGCAAATGCTGGCTAATTTTATCAGCAAGCAACGAAAAGCCGTGCTGATTGTATTTGATATTTTGGTGGAAATCATTTGTTACATCGGGCCTTGGATACTGATACAAGGCAGGGTGGACTTTCCGTTATACTTTCCGCTTATGGTGGCCAGTTGTTTCTTTTTTGTGTGTTGCTACGAAATTGTGTATGGTTTGCTGGGCATGTATGATAGCTTGTGGCGCTATGCCGAAGTGGTGGAGTTTTTTCGCTTGGTTATCGCCTCTCTTTTGGCTGTTGGGCTATTTATCTTGGGCAGTAGCCTTTTGTTTTACGAGCGCCAGGTGCCGCTTTCTGTGTATTTTTTAAGCGCTATTTTTTCCACATCTGTCACCTTGTATTCGCGCCTCACATATCGGATGTATCGAAACAAAAAACTACAACACAGTGGACACAAAAAGCAACGTGTACTGGTGGTGGGTGCCGGCGAGGCCGCAGCCACTTTGATGCACGAGCAGAGCAAAGACCC
This sequence comes from uncultured Oscillospiraceae bacterium, assembly GCA_964370295.1. Lineage (GTDB taxonomy): Bacteria > Bacillota > Clostridia > Oscillospirales > Ruminococcaceae > JAAYCI01. The sequence continues at coordinate 10,067 of CAYJIR010000041.1, read as the reverse complement.
GGATAGTAAACTGAATTTTATTTGTGTGGTAGATGATGCGCGCGATAAAGTGGGCCGTTTGATTTACGGTGTGCAGGTGATGGGTGTCACAGATCAAATTCCGGATTTGGTAGATCGTTGTGAGATAGACACCATCATCATTGCCATCACATCTCTAGACGATAAAAATCGTCAGCGAATTTTGCAAATTTGCAACCGATGTACTTGCAAGCTGCAAATGCTGCCGGATTTGCGCCAGCTGATGGCGGAAGGTGGCGATTTAAGCAGCCGTGTGCGTGAAGTTCGTGTGGAAGATTTGCTTGGCCGCACTACGGTGCAGCTCAGTGGGCAAAGTAGCCTTTCGGTGACGGATAAAGTGGTTCTTGTCACCGGCGGTGGGGGGTCTATTGGAAGTGAACTCTGTCGCCAAATAGCCAGTTGTGGCCCGAAACAACTTATTATTTTGGATATTTACGAAAATAGCGTTTATGAGATACAGCAAGAGTTGCTGCGTACATATGGGAAAAATTTGAATTTGCAAGTGCGCATTTGTTCGGTGCGTGACTCTAGAAAAATGGATATGTTGTTTGCCCATTATCATCCGCAAGTGGTGTTCCATGCAGCAGCGCATAAACATGTTCCGTTGATGGAAGACAGCCCGGAAGAAGCGGTTAAAAACAATGTGTTCGGCACCTATAACACAGCACTTAGTGCCGATAAATATGGTACAGAGCGTTTTGTGCTTATCTCTACAGATAAGGCGGTAAACCCCACCAACGTGATGGGGGCTACAAAACGGCTAGGCGAAATGGTGGTGCAGTGCATGGCGCAACGTAGCAAAACCACCTTTGTGGCCGTGCGCTTTGGCAATGTGTTAGGCTCCAATGGTTCTGTGTTGCCACTTTTTAAAGAGCAAATTGCACATGGTGGGCCGTTGACGGTGACGCATCCGGATGTGGTGCGATATTTTATGACCATCCCGGAAGCTGTGGCGTTGGTGCTGGAGGCAAGTGCCATGGGACGTGGTGGCGAAATATTTGTTTTGGATATGGGCGAGCCTGTGCGCATCTTAGAATTGGCAGAAAACTTAATTAAACTGGCGGGGTTTGTGCCATACACGGAAATGAAAATTAAATTTACGGGCCTGCGTCCGGGAGAAAAATTGTTTGAAGAACTTTTGATGGACGAAGAAGGTCTTTTAAAAACAGAAAATGATAAAATATTCATAGGAGAGCCTTTATCTTTGAATAAAAACACATTTTTTGATCACTTGCGCGTGCTTAAGGATATGGCCTATGCCAACAACAGTGAGAATTTGGTGCAGGCGCTTATAGATCTTGTGCCCACCTTCCACCATGAACCAAGGGGGCAAGGGGAGTAAAACTATGTACATCAAGTGGATGAAACCGGTGGCAGACCGTGTATTGGCCTTTCTTGCTTTGCTTGCACTTTCGGGTGTGATGCTTGTTTTGGCAATCTTGGTAAAATTGGATTCTAAAGGTCCGGTTTTATTTTCTCAACAGCGTGTGGGAAAAGATAAAAAGCTGTTTCCCATTTTAAAGTTTCGCACGATGTACGCAGACACACCAAAAGATGTGCCCACGCACCTATTGCAAGATCCTGCCAGTCGTATCACCAAAATGGGGCGCTTTTTGCGGAAAACCAGCTTGGATGAGTTGCCACAAATATTTAATATTTTAGCAGGACAAATGAGTGTTATAGGGCCACGTCCGGCGCTATACAATCAAGAAGATCTAATAAAAGAACGAGATATTTATGCGGTGAATGCTTTGGTGCCGGGTCTTAGTGGCTATGCACAGGTGAATGGACGAGATGAACTGCCCATAGAGGTGAAGGCGAAATTAGATGGTTACTATGCGCAAAATATCAGCTTTATCTTAGATGTAAAGATTTTTTTTTGGAGCATTGCGGCGATGTTTCGCGGCAGTGGCATCGCCGAGGGCGGGGCTGTATCTCCCAAAAACAAGGAATGCAACAAAGAGGAATGATGTGCTGAATCATCGTTTGCTTTGAGGGACAAATGCTTTCGCCTCAAAGGTATTAGACGGTGTTGCAGAAAAGGGGGGGCCGTCTGCTTTCGCCCGTTTTTTTGTCACACTATTTTGTGATGCTCCACAGTCTATAAAGGGGTGCATCGGTGTTGCTTTATCTGCAAAAACAGCGTAAAATTGTTTTATGTAAAAGGCTGTCGATACAGGCTAGGGGGGCTGCTTTGCCTCTCGTTCATAAAAGCTGTGGAGTATATAAAGAAAAAAATTACCGGCCGACACCAACTTGGGCAATCGCCGGTTTGTGGGTGTTTGTGTGCTACCAAGGAGGCTTCACCCGGGGGAAAGCTTGAAAATAATAACAATATGAAACGAAGTGCTAAGCTGTGAAAGTTAGCACTTCGTTTTTTTGAGTATGCTCGGCTACAAGATTTGCTTTGCACCGCAAGGGTGTATTTTTATTGCGTAAAAAAGTGAGAAGATAAGCCGGATGCTATCGGGCATTTGCAAAAAACTACTTGAGTTCTGCTACGGTGACACCGTCTTCGCCTTCGCCGTATCGTCCCAGGCGAAACGAAGCTACATTTTTGTGTTGGCGTAGATGTTGTGTGATGGCCGTGCGTAAGGCACCGGTGCCTCGCCCGTGGATGATGTATACGGGAGAAAGATTTTGCATTATGGCGTGGTCGATAAACAAATCGGTTTCCAGCAGCGCTTCATCCACTGTTTTGCCAAGTAAATGCAGTTCGGTTTGTGGGCTGCGCACACCATCATGACGAGTGAGGCTGGTGTGCCCTTTTTGGGATTTGCCTTTGTTCTTGTCTTTGCCACTTTGTGTGTGTTTGCTTAAATCGGATAAGGGTAGTTTGGTGCGAAGGGCGCCGATTCGAACTTGTACCAGGTTGTTTTTATCGGCCACAGCGGTTACCACGGCTATTTTATTCATGCGGGGCACCCATACTTCTTGCCCTTGCTTCACCTCGGTGAGGGGCACAAAAGAAAGGGCTTCTTGTGTTTCCTCAAAGTCTCCTATATTTGCAATTTTTCCGGCTTCTTTGCGGGCGATTTCGCGTGCCCTTTGTGCTTTTTGTGTTTCGTTTTTCCGTTTGTCTTTTTCAAGACGTTTCATCTCGTCCATGAGCTGAAAGGCACGGTTTTCCACTTCATCACTTAGAGCCTTGGCTTTGCGGCGCGAAGCGGCAAGTTCGTCTTCCCCTTGTTGGATAAGGGCAGCTTGTTTTTGTCTGGCCTGCTCCATCTCGTGGTCGGCCAAATGGCGTAGTTTTTCTATTTCGTCTTCTTTTTCCTGCACCTCACGTTTCATCTCTTCCAATTGTCCCAATACAGTTTCGAAACGGCGCTGCTCATGTGAAAGATGCCGGCGTGCATTGTCTATCACATCGGAAGAAAGACCCAAACGCTCTCCAATAAAAAACGCGTTGCTGCGTCCGGGCACACCCACCACAAGCCGATAGGTGGGGCGCAAGGTTTCCACATTAAACTCGCAGCCCGCATTTTGCACGCCGGGTGTGTCTAGCGCAAACAGCTTGAGCTCGGCATAGTGTGTGGTGGCCATAACATGCGCGCCTAAGGCACGCAGACGCTCGATGATGGAAACCGCCAGGGCCGCCCCTTCGGCAGGATCTGTGCCGGCTCCAAGTTCGTCTAGTAGCACCAAACTGCGAGGCCCTGCGCTTTGCAGTATGTCCGTGATGTTGCGAATATGGCCGGAAAATGTGGACAGACTTTGTTCTATGCTTTGTTCGTCTCCAATATCGGCATAGATTTCTTTAAAAACACAAAGGGAAGAACTGTCGGCCGCAGGAAGCAAATATCCCATTTGCCCCATCGCACATAAAAGGCCGGCCGTTTTTAAAGTCACGGTTTTGCCGCCGGTGTTGGGGCCGGTAATCACCATGGTGTCGCTGTTTTCTCCAAGAGAGATATCCACGGGCACCACGCTGTCTCGGTTCAAAAGTGGATGCCGGGCTCGCTGCAAGGAAAAACACATGTTTTCGCATATTTGTGGGCATATGCCACGCATGGAAAGGCCCAGTTCTGCCTTGGCAAGGCGCATATCCAGCTCTATCATTGCCGTGTAACTGGCGTGAAAAAATGGCGAAATATCAGAAATTTCCTGCGAAAATTCACCGAGTATTCGCTCGATTTCAGCCTGTTCGGCATTTTTTAATTGCAAAATTTTGGCATTGGCTTCCACCACTGCCGAGGGTTCTACAAACAAAGTGCCACCACTTTGCGAAACATCGTGGATAACCCCGCCAATTTCGCCGCGATGTTCAGATTTTACAGGTACCACATAGCGTCCGTTTCGCAGGGAAACTAGGTTTTCTTGTAAATATTGGTTTTGTTTTGGGTTTTTCAGTACCTGCTCTAGCTTGTCGCGGATAGAGTTTTCTGCAAGACGGATTTTTCTGCGAATATCGGCAAGTTCGGCGCTGGCATGGTCGGCCATTTCATGCTCTGATAGAATAGAAGCACGGATATTTTCTTCTAGAACAGGCTGTGGCGTAAGGGAAAAGAACAGGTCACTAAGAGAAATGTTTGGCGCTTCTCCCGGTGTGAACCACGCATGTAAACGCCGGAAATTTTGCAGTGCCACAGCCACACGCAAAAGCTCGGCCATCGATAAAATACCGCCCTTATGTGCACGCAACACGGCGTCTTTGGCGCCCTCGCAGGCAGAAAGACGTAAGCTTCCGTTTTTTAGCAGATGAGAAGCTAGGGTATCTGTTTGTTGCAAAAGCAAGCGCACAGTTTCAGTATCGGTTTGAATGCGTTCTTCCTGTAGTGTCGTTTTACTTTCGTGGCAGGCGGCATATGCCACTGCCATTTCGACCACTTTATCCAGTTCTAAATTTATATAATCTCGTTCTTTCATAAAGGGGATGACTCTCCGTTTAAAAGTGGCTCCAGCATAGAAAGTGTGCGTGGCGCCGTGTGTAAATGTTGCAATACATATTGTTGGCTAACTGTGTGTAAACTGCGCAAAGCTTCGTCTTTTAAAGTGAAAGAAAATAGCTGTTTATCCTCGGCATATATAATGTGACGCAAGGCTAATAGGGCGGCTTCGCTAAGAATATAAGAGGACTTGGGGCCGCAAGCTTCGCACAGGATAGAACCATCGGCGGGCAAAAAGAAAAAAGGGCCGCCTACTGTTTTTTCACAAATATGGCATGCTTGCAGGTCGGGCATAAAACCATGTTCGCTCATACTACGCATTTCAAATACGGTTTTTACAAAAAGAGGTTCTTTTTTTTCGCGACTGAGCAGGAAAAAGCTGTTGAGCAATAGCCGCAAAAGTGGTTTGCACTCTTCATCTATCGGCGAAAAAAACTGGGTAAGCTCGGCGAGGTAGGCTGCGAGATACACGGTTTCCACATGTTTGCGCAGGCCAAAAAATGTTTCCAGTGGTGTGGCTTCTTTGGCAAAAAATGTTTTGCGTCCTTCCTGCAACACCCATTCAGAGTAGCAATAAAGTCCGGCAGCACTAAAAAATTGGCTTTTGGGGTTCATACTGCCCTTGGCTGTCACAGAAAGGATACCGTGTTGTTGGGTGAGTATGGTGAGAATGCGGTGGCTCTCTCCATATCGTGTTTCGCGCAAGACTAGGCCGTGGTCGGTGATACTCATGCTTGCATCCTCATTCGGAAAAGCCGGAACGGTTCAAGAAATTGGCATCGTCACGCCAATCGTCTCTTACTTTTACCCAGCATTGCAAGTTTATTTTGGTATTTAACATTTGTTCCGCTTCTATGCGTGCCTCGGCGGCTACGGTTTTTAACATTTGGCCACCTTTTCCTATAATCATGCCCTTGTGGCTTTTGCGCTCGCAAAAAATGGTGATGTCTATGTCTAAAATAGGGGCGTTTTTACGCTCTTTAAAACGCTCTACTTGCACAAAAATGCCGTGGGGAATTTCTTCGTGCATGTGTAAAAGCAATTTTTCACGTACTATTTCGGCCAATAACACGCGCTCTGGTTGGTCTGTGTAGGCGTCATCGGGGAAAAAGTGTGGGCCGGCTTGGGCAAAGGTTTCAAAAGCAGAAAGTAGATCTTCGCAACCTTCGCCGGTTTGTGCACTTACGGCATATACCTCGCGAAATATATTCATATTTTGCAACTGACTTACACGCGCTTGCACGTCTTGCAGGCTGGAAAGTGTATCTACTTTATTCACTGCGGCTAGGGCAGGGATGCCATTGTTTTTAATGGACGAGAGCAATTCGTGTTCGGTTTCACGTAGGGGTGCTTTTGGCTCAAAAAGCATAAGAACCACATCCGTGTCTAGCAAAGAGTTGCGCACAGTGCCCAGCATTTGCTCGCCCAATTTGTTGTGTGCCTTGTGAAAACCAGGTGTATCCAAAAAAACATACTGTAATTCGTGTTTTGTTAAGATTCCTGTGATACGTGTGCGGGTGGTTTGTGGTTTGGGCGACACAATAGCAGCTTTAAGCCCAATAAAACGATTGAGCAAAGAAGATTTACCCACATTAGGGCGACCCACAAGAGCGATAAAAACAGAGCGGCTTTCCCCTTTGAAAGATGATGTACTCATGTATGGTTTTCCTTTTTTTTAGATGTATTATTTGGAAAGAAGAATACGAAACGAACACAGGCAAAAAACGAGAGGGCCAAAAGTAAAATGGACCAAGGATGTGTTTTAAAAAACTGAAAGATGATAGAAAATACGGCAAGATCCCAAAATAGAAAAAAACCGCAAACCAACACACCCAAGCTAAAAACAAGCACGGCACCGGCTGCAAGGTCTTTAACATAGCCGGCCAGCTCGAAATGCGTGGGTGCTGGGTTTGCAACGGCTCTTTCCAGTGATGAGTTTACAAGCTCTAGGGCAAGTTCACCCACCACGGCCAAAATAAGCAAAGAGTATTCTAAGCGGTTGAATCCATAAAAAAGTGAAAATAAAAACACATAAAAGGCAACCGAAAGGTGGAAACGAAAATTGCGTTCCTCTTTAATAGCCAACCAGATGCCCTGCCAAGCATAAACAAAGCTGCGTAAAAAACGGCGCATGGCAAAATCACTCCGGAACAGTATAAGAAACCGTTCTTGGTAGGCCCAATTTAATGAGGGCATTTTCTTCCTTTTCACGCATATGCACAGCATCTAAGCCGCCCATTTCGTGTTTATAACCAAGCAGATGATACATAGAGTGCACGGTTAAATAGGCCACTTCTCGTTGCAAAGTATGCCCATACAGTTCAGATTGGCTTACGGCGCGCTCCATAGAAATGACAATATCACCCAGTATAACAGCGCCTGTTTCTTGGTTTTTTTCATAGCTACCACCATCATTGATGGGAAAGCTTAGGACATCCGTTGCATTCTTTTTGTCGCGATATTGTGTGTTTAATTTGGTGATTTCTTCATCGTCTACAAAAGTGACACTCACCTCGGCCGGCAAATCGAAATTTTCCAGCTCTAAAACTGCATTGCAAGAACGACGAATCAAAATTCGGAGCCCCGATGGAATTCGAACGGCTTTTTGACGATTGGAAATATACACTTTATGCGCCATAAACTTGCACTCCTTTATCGTTTGAATTTCGTGACTTGCTTATCGTATGCCTGTATAATTTCCTGTACCAAACGATGCCGTACCACATCCTTTTCACTAAACCGTATGCGGGCAATGTCCTTTATATATTTTAATGTGGCCAAGGCATCCACAAGCCCACTTCGGTTTTTGTCGGGCAAATCAATTTGTGTGATATCGCCCGTAACCACAACTTTGGAATCGATGCCCATGCGTGTTAAAAACATCTTCATTTGCTCGCGGCTTGTGTTTTGCGCTTCATCTAAAATGATAAAGGCATCGTCCAAGGTGCGTCCACGCATATAGGCCAAAGGTGCCACTTCGATGATTTGTTTTTCTAAAAGTCTTTGCGTACTTTCCGCGCCCAACATATCAAACAAAGCATCGTATAAAGGGCGCAAATAGGGGTCTACTTTGTTTTGTAAATCCCCGGGCAAAAAGCCAAGTTTTTCGCCCGCTTCCACGGCTGGCCTTGTTAAAACAATGCGGCTGATTTCTTTTGCTTTGTAGGCCTTTACAGCCATGGCCACGGCAAGATAGGTTTTGCCGGTGCCGGCAGGCCCCACACCAAAAGTGATGGCATGGTTTTGTATAGCGCTGATGTAGGCCTTTTGCCCCAAGGTTTTTGGGCGAATGGGGCGTCCTTTGTCATTGATTAAAACAAAATCACCGGTTAAAGCGGAAATTTGGTTTTCCTCGCCCTCTTGAACCATAGAAATACAATAGCGCACCGCTTGTTCGTCTAGTGGTAGGCCGTGCCCATGTAAAGAGGCCAGTGCCTCAATCACACGGGTGGTGCGCTCTAGGGCGTCATCTTCGCCGATGATTTTTATTTCGGTGCCTCGATATACCAAAGAAACACCAAGGCTACTCTCGATGAAAAGAGCGTTTTTATCGGCGTTACCAAAAATGGAAAGAGCAAGTTCAATGTCTTTTACATCAACTTGTTTTTCGCTCACGGTGCACCTCAAATGCTTATCTATAATTACTAGAAATCTGTTTGAATTTATATCTATTATACCACAAAAACTGCACAAAGGATACAAATCCTTAAAAAATAATTTATAATATTTTCTCTTAAATATTGAAAAATTAGTGCATGTTGCGATATAATGTGTATAAGAATATGGTGAAATATTAAAAGGAAAGAAGAAAAAGATGAATAAACTATTTGGCGCGCGCATTGAAAAGTGTTGTGTTTATTGTGCAAACGGGCAAAAAGCACCGGATGGTGTAATGGTATTATGTCGTCGAATGGGGCCGGTTTCTCCGCATTATGTCTGCCACCATTTTCACTATGACCCATTATTGCGTGTGCCAAAGAGGGCGCCTCAATTGCCTGAGTTTAGAGAAGAAGAATTTAAAATTGAATAAGCGGGCCATTTAGGGGCTTTTCTACAATCAATATTGAAAAGGTGGGGGAAACACAGCGCGTGAAACTGCGATGTGAGGTATGAAAATAATTTAACCTGATGCTTTCCACTGTGTTTTCGCCCCTAAAATGAAAAGGCGAAAACAAAAGTGCAAGGTTTTTGTGTGAAAAATGGAAAAAACCTTGCACTTTCCCAAACAAAAAATGATATTTTATAATATGTATATGTTGTTTTTTGTTTGTTCAGTGAGCATTAAGATAGGTAAAAACGTAAGCTTATGTTTTGCGAAAGGAACCGTATTTATAGGTTTCTAAAAGATTGGTTGTTTAGAAGATAGGCCCAGCCCAAAAGAACAGAGTAGCCGATGAGAGAAAAGAGGTATATGCGTCGGTTTTTAAGCGATTCAATTTTTCGGCTAAACATTGCAATGGCAGCCACACTAATGACAGTGGCCAGCAGGTCTACAAAGCCTTGTACAGTGGAAAAGGGAACAGGGAATACATTGGCAAATGGGGTGAAAGACAAAAGCCCAAATAATAAATGTGCGCAGGGCAAGAGACTAAGCCAAACCACAGAGAATGCATATCCCGGATGTTTTTTTCGTAGTAGTAAAATAAAAATCAAAAGATATAACGACAAAATTGCAACGGATTCGCTCCACATCATAATTTTTTCCTCATTTCGACCTTGACTATTTCATAAAACTCATTATAATAAATAAAGTTGGATTTGTAAAATGTAAAGTGGTATACTTAGATTGAGAAAGTTGTTTTGGCTTCTTTATAGCAAGCTAAATTGACTATGCGGTATAGGCGTGCTACTGTGGCTCAGCTGGTAGAGCAGCTCACTCGTAATGAGCAGGTCGGCGGCTGTAGATAAGGGTGGCAAGTTCGGAAAGGTTTCAGTGAAGGTTTCAAAAGAGAGGGTTATGCCTCTTACATATAGATGCTACTGTGGCTCAGCTGGTAGAGCAGCTCACTCGTAATGAGCAGGTCGGCGGCTGTAGATAAGGGTGGCAAGTTCGGAAAGGTTTCAGTGAAGGTTTCAAAAGAGAGGGTTATGCCTCTTACATATAGATGCTACTGTGGCTCAGCTGGTAGAGCAGCTCACTCGTAATGAGCAGGTCGTCCG
>CAYJIR010000040.1:10453-17476 GCA_964370295.1 uncultured Oscillospiraceae bacterium | reverse complement strand
ATTCGAGATGAGGCACCAAAAATGTGCCATTCGCTGCCGGTGTAAAACCGTTTTGGTAGCACTGATGCACCACATCCTCAAAGCACAACTCTTCACCCTCGAAATACACCTTGCCATTTTCAAACCGGGGTTGCTCTATATTTCGCTTGTATTGACGATTCAAGCTGTCCCAAAAAATTTTGTGAATCTTTTCCACGGCGTCGGCAATGGCCGCACTGCCAATGAAGGTGCCGCGAGACGCAATGGCAGCCCCTGTCAACGGCGAACTTTCCGTATTGGTCTCGTAAAAACTCACCGCGCCAAACGGCACGCCCAACAAGTCGGCCGTGATTTGGGAAAGGCAGGTAAACAAACCTTGTCCCATTTCTGTAAAACCGCAATTGAGCTTCACGCTACCGTCTTGCAAGACCTCGATATGCACGCGCCCGATATCAGGTTCTGCCTCTGCCCCAATAGAGCACCCCCTCATGCTACAAGCAATGCCCAAACCACGACGCATCACTTGATCTTTGGGCTGTGCAGCATAACGGGCATATTTTTCTTCAAAACCTATTTCGGCCGCCGCCTTTTCCATCACCGAGCGGATGCTCACCGTATGGAAATCCAGTTTTTGTCCATTCGGTGCCGTATCTCCATCGCTAAGCAAATTTTTTCTGCGTATGTCCAGCGGAGACATACCCAGTTCTTCTGCTGCTTCATTTAAGGTGTTCTCCATAGCCAAAATAGCCTGTGGTGTTCCAAACCCACGCATAGAGCCCGATATACAACCATTTGTCATGGCAGCTTCGCTGGCATACGAAAGATTCGGAATCACATAAGGGCCGGGCCCCAGTGTGATGGCCTTCCACATAATGCCGGGCGACATGTTTACATAAGGACCACCATTGCCAACGGCATGTGCTTGTAAAGCCTTAATTGCACCTTCTTTATTGACACCCAATTTCATGTCAAACGAAACAGGATGCCGCTTAATGCTCTCTTGAATTGATTCTTCCCGTGTGAGCAAATACTTAACAGGGCGCCCAAGTCGCTTGGCCAAAAGCCCTGCACGCACAGCCAGGGGCTCTACACTTTCCAGTTTTCCACCAAAAGAGCCACCGATAACACTGGGGCATACTTTCACGTCTGCCACAGGCATGGCCAAAGTTCGCGCCACAGATAAACGCACCATATAAGCATTGTGAATAGAACCACGTATGATTAAATTTTTTCCTCTATGCTTTGGCTCTACCACAATCACTTCAGGTTCGATGTAGGCATGCTCTATATATTGCGTGTCGTAATGAGACTCCACCACCACATCCGATTCTGCAAACCCCTCTTGCACGTCCTTTTTTTTGGAAGACCAGCGAACACAGCAGTTGTCCTCATAGTCTTCGCCAATGGCGATATCGCCCTCATAAGCCTCTTTTGCCCAAGGATAAATTGGCAACGGCTCGTATTCCGCCACCACCAATTTTGCTGCATCATCGGCTATCTGTGTTTCTGCCGCAACAACGGCCACCACATCGCCCCAAAAACGAGATTTGTCATTTACCAAAACATACTGGTCAACTACAACTTCGCCAATTTTCTGCTCGCCAGGAATATCTTTTGCCGTAATCACATCCAAAACCCCGGGCAACTCTTTGGCGGCCTGTGTATTCACACTTATCAATTTCGCATGCGGATGGCTTACATATACGCCCTTTGCATACACTAAATTTGTATATTGTAAATCGCTTCCGAATATTGCTTGGCCTGTCACCTTCTCCATTGCATCTACGCGGGTAAACGATTTGCCCACAGCTTTTTCTGCCACGATATAATCCTCCTTGTTTGTTTGCTCGCATCAAAGATGGCTTGTTTTAAAAACCACCTTTTTCTATTTCTTTTCCCTTTGCAAAATGTCATCAAAAACTTCACAAAGTTTATTGGAGGCAAAGTTTACGAATTTTTCTCCTGTTTCCTCAGACCAAAGCGAGGCGTAACCCAGAGTTCCGTTTTTGCTTAAATCAGACGATGCCCAGCCATAGAAATAGGGTTTTAATTCAACCGCTATATCTTCAATTTTGTCTTGCAGCACTTGCATGTCTTTGTGTGCATAATACACAATTGAGGTTTCAATTTCCCCCGCGTGCACCTCTTTGTTATAATCGCCTTGCACAGCCGTTTCCATCTCATTAAAGAAGGTCGACTCCCAAAAATCTACATTATAAATACGCACGTCATACTCCACGCGCCACTGCTGCGCATGGGCATGCAAAAGCCGAGAATTCCCCCCGTGAGAATTAAGCAAAATGACACGTTTAAAACCATTACGCGTTAAAGAATGAATCACATCGCTTACAAAGCTTATCAATGTTTTACAAGACAAGGAAATCGTGCCCGGAAAATTATAATGTTCCACACTGTTGCCGTAAGACAAGGTTGGCAGCATCACAACTTCATCGCTTGGTTTATACTGTTTTTCAAAATCTTTTACTATAGCTTGCAATACCATGTCATCTGTGCCCACGGGCAAATGCGGCCCATGTTGTTCCATGGCGCTGATGGGCAAAACAAACCATGTAGTGTCTCTATCCATCGCATCTAATTGCATCCATGTTTTTTCATATGCTGAATGTAGCATAACCATACCTCCTATTGTTTTTTTTGATTTAAATACATTGTACAAAAGATGTTTTTTAAATGTTAAACATCTTTTGTACAAACCCGTTGTTAGATTTTCTCTCTGTCGTAGTTAACGCCAATCGCTGCCGGCCCTTTAGAACGCTTGCTTGTTGCCGCCATTAGAATAACGGTAAGCAAGTATGGTAGCATCAGCATGAATTGATAGGGCACGTCGAAGCCCACGGCCTGCAAACGAAGTTGCAGGGCATCTAAGGTGCCAAAAACAATAGAAACTATCAAAATCGGCACGGGTTTCCATCTGCCAAAAATCACGATAGCAAGGGCGATAAAGCCACGGCCCGCTGTGATATTATCGATGAACCGATTGAGGGAAACCAGCGAAAGGTAACTGCCGGCCAAGCCCGCAAATGCGCCACAAGCCACCATGGAAAGATAGCGCACTTTTGTGGCATTTACGCCCATGGTTTCCGCCGCACGGGGATACTCACCCACCGAGCGCAAACGCAGGCCCACTGTTGTGGAAAAGAGGAAAATTTGGCTACATACTACCAAAACCAAGGCTAGGTAGAACATAAAGTTTTGGGTAAAGAGCACCTCTCCCAAAACAGGGATTTGAGATAGCAAAGGGATGGCAATTTCATCGGTTCCGGCTACGTTCGCTTGGGGCGGCGTAGTGGTTATACCAAAAATAGCCCTGTACACAAATGTGGTTGCCCCTAAGGAAAACATATTTAATGTGATGCCGGCCACAATTTGCTGTGCTTTAAAGGTTATACAGGCGCAACTTATAATCATGGCCATAAAAATGCCACCCATCATGCCCATGAGCAAAGCAAACCAAAGGTTGTTTGTAAAATAGCCTACCACAAACGAAATAAAGGCGCCCATCAACATTTGACCCTCAAGACCGATATTCAAAAAACCAGAACGTTCTGCAAACATTTCGCCTGTGGCCGCAAGCAAGATGGGGATCGCCGTGCGCACACCTGCGGCTAGCAAAGTGACAATAAAAACCTGCGAAAAAATCACTTCCATTTAGATGTCCCCCTGTTTCTTTACTTGTTTGTCTTTAATATACTTAGACGATTTTTCAATGATAGACGGAGCAATAAGCATAAAGAAAATCAGTAGGCTTTGCACCACGGTAGCAATCGCCGTGGGAACTGCCATGGTGATTTGCATAGAGTTTGCCCCCACCGACAAAACGCTGATGGCAAGGCTGCCAACAATGATGCCCACGGGATGCAAACGGCCTAGCAAAGCCACCAAGATAGCCGTAAATCCGAAATCGGTGGAGATACCCTCCAGCACACGATAGTGTACACCATACACTTCAACCATGCCGGCAATACCGGCGATACTACCGCTACATACCATAATCATGGCATAATAGCGCTTTGTTGGTATACCTGCATACTCGGCTGCTGCTGCCGAGCTACCCACGGTTTGGATTTTATAGCCGGGCACGGTTTTAGCAAATACCCACCAAATAAACAACACAATGGCAATGGCGATAAACAAACCTGCATGCACACGGCCACCTTCCATCAACTTCATCAGATGCAAACCCTCGTCCAAGGCACGGGTTTGCGGTATACCGCCCGGTGCACGAAAAGGCCCATTTATCAAATAACCCACCATGTAAATGGCCACATAGTTTAGCATAATCGTAATGATAACTTCACTGGTTTTTAGGTGGGCTTTCATCCAGCCGGCCAAACCACCCCAAAGACCACCTGCCACCATGGATGCTAAGATGGCCAAAATGATTCGCAAGAAATAGGGCAATGCCGTTGCATACAAGCCTACCAACACGGCGGCCAAGGCACCAAAGTAAAACTGGCCATCACCACCTAGGTTCGACATGCCACCCTTAAAGGCCAAGGTGACACCAATACTCATGATGAGCAAAGGAATGGCTTTTGCCAAAACCTCGGAACGCCCGTAGGCCGTGCCGAAAGCGCCCTTTAGAATCGCTACAAAAGCATCTATTGGATTTACTTCCAGAAAAATTAGGAATATCGCGCTGATGGCAAAAGCCATGACAACGGCAAAACCAATGGCAATAATGTTTTGCCTAAAAGCACCCATCAATACACTGTTATCTTTTTTAGGCTTCATCTGCCAACACCTCCTCATCCATCACATTACCACCCATCAGTTCGCCAATTTTTTCGATGGTTGCATTTTCTTGGCTTAGCTCACCGGTGATAACACCGCTACACATCACTAGAATTCTGTCCGACAAAGACAAAATCTCTTCCAGTTCGGTGGAAACCAAAATGATGCCGGCCCCCGCCTCTTTGGCTTGTAACAGTTTGGAATGGATGAACTCAATGGCACCAACATCCAACCCCCTTGTAGGATGCATAGCCAAAAGCAAATCCGGTGCACGGTTGATTTCCCTTGCCAAAACCACTTTTTGTATATTGCCCCCAGATAACAAACTCACAGGGACTCCTCGGTTGGTTAGGCGTATGTCATATTCTTCTATCGTTTTATTGGCATATTCCTTTAACATCTTATAATTAATGATGCCATTTTTCGTAAAATCATTGTTTGAAGGGTCACGTAAAATGAGATTTTTATCGATATCGAAATCTTTTACAGTGCCCGTAGTTTTCCTATCTTCAGGAATCAAGGAAGTTTTTTGGCGCAATATTTCAAGTGGGCTTTTATTTGCGATATCCTTATCATTTAAAAGGATATTTCCGTCTTGAATTTTTCGTAAGCCGGAAATCACTTCCATCAATTCGCTTTGTCCGTTGCCGTCTACACCGGCAATACCCACAATTTCTCTTTGACATACTTTAAAGTTAAGATCCTTTAAGGACGAGGCCAAACGGACTCCTTTTGCATTGACGTTCTTCAATTCCAAAACCGGATTTCCCGGCACAATATTGTCTGATTTTTTAACCGTAAACACCACATCGCGGCCAACCATTAGCTTGGCAAGGTCCTTCGTGGTCACATCTGCAGTTTGCACGGTAGACACATTTTTTCCCCGGTTTAAAATGCTGACTCTGTCGCTGATTTCTTTTATCTCATCCAATTTATGCGAGATAAAAATAACGGAAATTCCTTGTTTTGTAAACCCTTTTAACGATTTGAAAAGCTCTTCTTTTTCCAGTGGCGTCAACACCCCTGTGGGCTCATCCATAATCAAAAGACGCGAACCACGATACAACATTTTCAAAATTTCCACTTGCTGTTGTAGGCCTACCGATAGTTGGCTAACCGGCATATCCAAATCAATTTGCAAATGATATTGAGCGGCCAGTTCCTGAATTTTCGCGCGGGATTCTTTTTTGTCGAAGAAAATAAAACGGTTCGACTTGAGCCCAAGCACTACATTTTCCCAGGTAGACATGGCAGGAACCAACATAAAATGCTGATGCACCATACCAATACCAAGCTGGATGGCTTTTAGCGGAGAATCTATCACCACTTCTTTATCTTCTAAATATATCTTTCCACTGGTAGGCTTATATAAGCCGTAAAGTATATTCATCAGTGTGGTTTTGCCCGCACCATTTTCGCCTAAAAGGGCATGAATTTCCCCTTTTTCAATTGCCAAATTCACATGGTCGTTGGCCATAGAACTGCCAAAAACCTTGCAAATATTCTCCATTTTCACAATGTTGGCCATGTTCTTTCCTCTCACTTTCGGCAGAGGCCAAACAAATCCACTTTGTTTGGCCTCTGCTACAGCTTATTTTCTTACATGTTTTAATAGATATTTCTTACATAGTTTGGTCGATACGCTCTGTCACTTCTTCAACCACAAGGGAACCATCCATCATGCCTGCAATGGCCTCGTCCACAGCGGCTTTCACTTCGTCGGGAATTTCATCTTCCAAACCGTGGTAAGGTGTGATAGATACAACACCTTCTGCCACGCCCGGACGCCACAAACCACCAAAGCTTCCGTCTTTCACTTTTTCGGCTTGCAATTCCACCACACCGGCATTGTCTGTCACGATAGAGGTGAGCACCAAATCCGGATAGGCTTCGTTTTGGTCTGAACCGTAGCCGATGATATACACACCCTCAGAGGCGGCGGCTTCCATGGCACCCACGCCTGTAGAGTTGGCTGTGTGACAGATGATGTCTGCGCCACTATCAATTTGTGCCAAAGCAGCCTCTTGGCCTGTAGATGGATCCTCAAATGTGCCTGTGACCACGCCAAACACTTGGGCATCGGGGTTGTAAGAGGCAACGCCGTTTACAAAAGCGCCCATATTGGCAATTTGCGCGGGAATCTCTAAACCTGCCACATACCCAATGCTATTACTTTCAGTCATACCACCGGCCACGATGCCAGCCAGATATGCCGCCTCATACTCTTTCATATCCATGAATGAGATATTGGGCAACAAATCTTCTTCTGCCACACCATCGGGCATTTTA
>CAYJIR010000040.1:0-10381 GCA_964370295.1 uncultured Oscillospiraceae bacterium | reverse complement strand
GGGCTCACCAAACTCAAAACCATGACCAATGATTAAATCAAAGCCATTGGAAGCATAGTTATTAAATGCCTCTTCTATGCTGGCAACGGGAATACTCTCTGTAAAGGCAACCGTGTATCCTTCATCTTCCAAAGCGGTAAGTCCTGCATAGGCGTTGGCATTCCAGCCACCGTCATTTAAAGAACCGGGCAACATCAAGGCTACACTTGGGTTGTCGCCGTCTGCGGCGGGTTCTGCTGTGGACTCTGCGGCGGCTTCACTTGCCATAGAGGAGGCAGCTTCCGAGGCCGGGGCGGCTTCGCTTGTTTCGGCCGTCGATGTGCTTCCACATGCTGCCAGCGAAAAGAGCATTGTGCCCGCTAATAAGGTGGAAATCAACAATTTTACTTTTTTCATACAATCTTTCTCCCTTTCTGCATACGCATACCTTGTTTACGAACATCCTATTAAAAAACGAGACATTGCAAACGGTTTATTCCGCCCTTCCTCATACAATAAGCCGCATCAGTTCAGCAGAACATACCGCTTACAATAGTCTCGGTTTTTACTTTTCAGCAATGCACTTTTGGCAAGGAAACCCAAAAGTTCACTTAGATGGTTTGGTCAATGCGCTCGGTCACTTCTTCCACTACGAGGGAACCATCAATGATACCGGCGATGGCTTCGTCCACAGCGGTTTTTACTTCATCAGGAATGTCATCTTCCAAGCTGTGGTAAGGTGTGATGAACACAACACCGTCTGCCACGCCCGGACGCCACAATCCACCGAAGCTACCGTCTTCCACTTTTTGTGCTTGAATTTCGATTACACTGGCGTTATCTGTCACAATAGAAGTAAGCACCAAATCCGGATAAGATTCGTTTTGATCTCCACCGTAACCAATGATGTACGCACCCTCTGCCGCGGCAGCTTCCATGGCGCCAACGCCCGTGGAGTCAGCCGTTTGACAAATGATGTCTGCACCGTTATCAATTTGTGCCAAGGCAGCTTCTTGCCCCAGGGCAGGGTCTTCGTATGTGCCGGTTACCACGCCAAACACTTGTGCGTCGGGATTGTAAGAAGCAACACCGTTTACAAAACCGCCCATGTTGGCAATTTGTGCCGGAATTTCTGCCCCTGCCACATAGCCAATGATGTTGCTTTCCGTCATACCACCGGCCACGATACCTGCCAGATAAGCCGCTTCGTATTCTTTAATGTCCATAAAGGAAATATTTTCGGGCAAATCGTCTTCACTCACGCCATCGGGCATTTTTCCGCTTACAAAGAAATTAACATCGGGGAAATTGGGTGCCACACGCATGGCGGGTTCGCCAAACTGGAAACCATGGCCTACAACCAAATCGAACCCACTGGAAGCATAATTGTTAAAGGCCTCTTCAATGTTGGCATTGGGAATGCTTTCGGTGAAAGCCACTGTGTAGCCATCCTCTTCTAACGAGGTAAGCCCCGCATAGGCGTTGGCATTCTAGCCACCATCATTCAATGAACCGGGTAGCAACAGTGCTACACTTGGTTTTTCGCCGTCTGCTGTAGCTTCTTCGCCAGCCTCTTCAGCGGCTTCACTTGCCATAGACGAAGCTGCCTCTGAAGCCGGGGCGGCTTCGCTTGTTTCTGCCGTAGATGTGCCCCCACATGCTACAAGAGAAAAAACCAGAATACCTAACAATAAAACGGAAATACATACTTTTGCCTTTTTCATAACTTTAACCCTCCTTTTATTTTTAACTCAGCCTGTATTTTAAAAAACAGGCTGCGTTATCCAAAACAACTTTCGAGGTATAAAAAAAAGTTTTTTTATTGAAAAATTTTATGCAAAAAGCGCATTACATGATATAAGAAAAACAAAGAACTATTTTTTCAAACACTTTTTCCCTTGTCGTTCGATACATAAGCTACTATCTATCCAAAAAAACAAGATGACATTTTGTCTCAGTTATTGTGAAAATATAATCCTTTGTTGTTTTGCGCCTGTTTACTCTATAATAGATGCTATTCTGTTGAATCAGCCCAACAAGACCCCTTTGCATTTACCTCTTGCCAACGACCTTAATGGTTGATTCGTTTTCTAAGTAAAATCAAATTTAAAACACCCTGCACATAATACTCTTTAGACCAAAGCACGGGACGGCTGTGCAGCATATTTTTGCTACCCACCTCTATGCCAAAACCAATTTCATCTAAGTGCAACAACGGTGCCCCATTTTCTATTTCCAGCATTTCTGCCAAATGTGCATCTGCCACCATTGCGTGTAGCTGCGTGCAATCTGTCACCACTTGATACCCGCAATACCATTCTAAGATTTCGAAAATAGGCCAAGTCCAATCGATTTTTGAAAATTTAGGCAATTCCAACATGTTTTTTGCAAAATAGTCCACTGCAAAAGCAACCGGCTTTCCATCTGCCAAAATGCGCCGTTCGCACACCATCAAGGGTTCTCCCAGCGGAATTTCCAAGCGCTCGGCAGCCACTGCATCGGCCTTTATCTCGTACGTCTTTGAATGGTCCAAACCGGGTGTATAGCCCGCGGCAGAAACAAGAGGCATAAACTCAATTTCCAAGTCCATCCTGGCACCGGCCGTTAATATGCGCCGATTGATCACCGTTCCTACACCTCTGGCACGAAATAAAAACCCTTCTGCTTCTAAGTCTGACAGTGCATCACGCACCACCGGCCGGCTTACACCCCACTGCAACACCAGTTCTTCTTCTGTTGGCAGTTTTTCAGCCTCTTTGTAACACCCACTTTCCATCTCTTGCAAAAGAACAGCTTTTAGCTTGTTTGCCTTTGTTGTCCCTACTGTGCGCGCTCTCATCTCTTTATCGCTCATTACAAGCCCTTTCTTCACAAAAGATAGTAATATCATACAGCATTAGTATTACTTTCTTTTGCTGTGTTGGATTATAGCACTTTGAAAATAAATTGTCAATTTCTTCATAGTGCAAGCAAAACAGGTCAATACCTATATATTTTACACAATATCGCTTCTTTTTTAAATCGTCATTTTGCCCAATTATTTTTGTATATTTTGCTGTTTTTTTAACACAATGCCATCGAACATTTTATTTTTTCAGTATATATTCAGAAATTCGGCGTATTATCAGCTGATATAGAGTATCCTTTTTTTACATGAACCCCCGCTGTCTAATCCTCTCTCCACTAAACGACACCATCCAAGAATTCGGCTCGACGGAAGATTTCAGCCTATCAAAAAAGCTTGCCCGTCATATGCAATCCATAATTCAATTGCGCTCTGCCTTAAACAATGGTCACAACCATGATCCTCGCAGAAAAGGAGAGTCTAAGCACTTGTGTTTGTCTGCTGCCATCTTTGCTCGGTATCGATGTTTTATTCCCCCTAATTGGATTACTGCTTTCATGATACTAAAAAGCACCTCCCAACCATTTACGGTCGACAAGCGCTTTCCTATGTGATATTCAATGCTTCGTACAGAAATGCTTTCACGCTTTAAAACGCTATATTGAGAGCTACCTATATGTGGTCACCCTTATTGGCGTATAATAAGGCTTATGTGGCAAGATTCTCAAAGCCACTCTATTTTCACACGATGATAAGCAAAACCACGAAAATTTGTTCTTCCTATGGCACAATACCCATTTTCTTTTGTATATTCTCAATTTGGCAGCAAGATACTGTTAACGAGATTCAATTTTACCTTTTAACGCAAAATCTCTCCTCTAAATTGTCAACTGTTTTTTCATCTGCCGGTTGTAGAATTTCACCAAATGGCATTTGCCCTATCAGTTTATACTTTGGATCTATCCCAACCAACTCCAGCAATTCCTTTTCAAAAAGTTCATTATAATGTTGTACATTTGCACCCAAGCCAAGTTCCTTAAGCCCTGTCCAAACGGCAAATTGCAACATTCCACTTGCCTGTTGTGACCATGGTTGAAAGTTATGTGCATAACGAGGGAATTGGGCTTCCAGTCCCTTTATAATCTCTTGATTTTCATAAAAGAGTATCGTTGCATAAGCTGCCTTAAAGCCATAGATCTTTGATAATGTATCCTCCAAAGCCTCCGGCGGCAATAATTGTTTCATTTTATCCGCTAATAATTCCCAAAGCGCATCATGTTTATTTTGGTATAAAATCACCACTTTTGAAGTTTGAGAATTGAACGCCGAAGGGCACTGTGAAACACATTGTTTTACAAAATCATTGATGGTTTCTTCCTCTACAGGTATATTTTTACCCAAAGCATAGATACTGCGTCTATCTGCAATCAAATTGGTTAAATTCATAAGTGTTCTCCTTTTATATAATATTTGTTCTTCATGATAATTTCGGAACCCTTTCTACTTTGAAGGCTGAACCAACTGCTCGTTGATTTTTGTAAATGAATTTATAAATGTCCTCCTTTCATTTTCATCAATAACAAACAGAGCTTCATTTTGCACAATAGTCATGCCTTCTAACACAAATGCTGCACGCTTTTCCCTTTATTTGTTCATGCCACAAACTTTACTTGCTTGTCGACAGCAGAATGGTATGTCATTATAAAACCCTTTTTTCGAGCTTTGACACCATGAGCACGGCAGTTGGTTATGGCAGTGGTAGTCCCTTTTCGATATTCTTTAACGTTTATCCTTTCATTCATTGTAACATGAACCCGCGCACAAAACAATAGCATGCTATTCATTTGTGCGCGGATTTTAACGGCCTTGCCGTAATGTAAAAAACATCAGCGCTACCTAGATAAAAAATGATCTTTTTTTCATCACATTGGATAATATAAACAACTTAACAAATGACGAAATGAAATTTTCTATGATTGTCGCCATAAAGTAAACTATCATGCCAAAATCCAGCGTAAACATGATATAATAAAAAAACGGCAAAAGCAATCGACTATCTACCGTTGAAAAGAGAATTTTCAGTAGGCCTTCATGTAAACCAACTCAAACATACTGCTTCATCATGATCTCTTATTTTTACAATCTTTATTTTGCGTGCTAAGGTTAGGTGCTTTCAAATATTATTAAGTTCCTATATTTCAAATTAACAATTATTTTAGACAGGGGCATAAAGTATGAACAAAAACAACAGCTTACATTGGATAAATGGGGTTAAATTAATTTCAATTATTGCTGTCATTGTAACTCACACGCACACAATTTTATATAGCAATCTCTACATCAATCGCTCTTCAAGTTTTTCGGTGACTTTGTTTGTTTTAATTTCGGGTGTGGGAACAGCCATTTCATTTACAAGAAAAGGCCAAATAATATCTTTTAAAGAAAACTTGCTCAAGCTTCTTCCCTTGCTTAAAAGCTATGCTTTCGCAACTTTTGTTCTTGTGATTTTTGAAAACCGCATCAATGATTATTATTACGCACTGGTCACTTTTAGTGCAAGTGGTGTTTTATATTTTATGTTCTTCTTTTTACAGTTAAAAATTATCACTCCCTATTTATTAAATGTTTTACATTATTGTGACAAACAAAAATACAAATACTTATTTCACACAGGAACTTTACTCATAGTGCTCATTTTATCCAGTATATTTATAAACTATACTCATTTACTACCGCTTTACGGTGGCGGTAAACATTTGCTGGGTGGCACATACTTTTTCGTCTATTATTTAGGGCTTGTGTTGGGATCCTTGAACATTTTTAATGTTACTACAATAAAAAAAGTATTCATATTTGTGCTATCTTTCGGCTTATTTGTGGTTTGGTCCTATAAATTATATTTAGATGCCTTGCCTTTCGACGCGTGGCTTAGTCCTTTTTTTAGACGGGGTGATAACCCCCCCAGTTTCAATTATATTATACTTGCAATATCTGTTTTATTTGTGTGTTATTCTTTTTTCAGCATACTGTCAAGTATAAATATTAAACCCGTTCATTTGGTTTTAAAGATAACAGACTATCTTGGAAATGGAACGCTGTATGTTTTCTTTTACCACTTGGCAATACTTGCAATCATCACCTCGAATGTTCCTATTTCAACGCCCTATCCCATCTGGTTTAGATTTGTTTTATTTGTTTCAATGTTATGTATACCACCTTTAATTGCAAGCTTATATTACCGTTTAAAACATTCTATAAAAGCAAAAAAGGATGTTGAATCAAGCTGAAATATAATGCTCACTATACAAACAAAAATGACATCTACATAGTACAAAAGCTCATTTTTTGTTTTCGCCTTTTCATTTAAGAGGCGAAAACACAGTAGGGTGCATTATTTATAAGTTATCTGCATGCCTAAGATGATCTAGGTAGTGTCGACAATAGTGTTCAGCCGGCCTATTTTGGCCCTTTTTCTGCCCAATTCGGCCTAAAAATCTTGAATTCCATAAAGGAGTTCGGCAATTTTTAGGCCGAATTTGATAAAAAAATTGCTCAAAATATGCTCGATTCAACTATTGTCGACACCACCTAGTATGCAAATATTCTTGTTTCTTTTTCAAATACTATCTGCTCATCCGATACTATCTAATATTACTCGGTGGCAAAATGCGGAAATATTTTCATCGGTATGGCCTTCATAAGTTTTTTAGCCTTTACAACACCATATTCTTTATCGGTTGACAAAATATCAACCGACGGAGTTTTAAATCCTGCCCTAATCCCTGTGTGTACAAAACCGTTGCGTTCATAAAAAGCAAGCCTTTTAACGCGTTGCTCATAATTATCGGCCATTTTATCACCCATGGTCTCAATGAAAAGTGTTATCGATTTTTCAGGATACTTCTCGAACAAAACTTGTAAAAGTTTTGAGCCGTACCCTTTTGAATGGATTTCGTCATTTACTGCAAGATAAAATACAAACAACGTATCATTTAACTCTATTGTAAATATAATTCCCACAAATAAGTCATTATCATAGTAAACTTTAAAATTGTAATTTTTCTTTGCTGTTAACAGCCTTATAAACCACATCGGCAAAAGTTCATCCTTTGGAAAAACCCTTTTCATAAACAAACAGATTTCGCTGTAATCAGGAAGTTTTTTAGAAAGATTTTTTTCAGTTAAGTGCATATTATTCACCTTATGTATTAATAATGATAGCGTGTTTTGTTCTTTTTGTAGAAATAAAAAGACACAATTATGGCAAGAAATTCTGCCACAGGAACAGCCAACCATACGCCGTTTAGCCCGAATAATTGCGGCAGTATAAGAAGTGCAATAACAATAAATATCAAACTTCTCAAAACAGAAATTGTAGCGGATATCTTGCCGTTTGATAGTGATGTGAACATTGCCGAAAAGAAGATATTAAAGCCCATAAACAAGTATGCCGGAAGAAATAAAAGTAGCCCGTCTCTTGCTATTTCGAAGGTCGCGCTTTCTTTAGAAATAAAGATAGCCACTGCTTCATTTGAAAACACGAGGGTTAGAACAATGACAAGTATGGATGCTGCCGAAACAATCTTTAAGCTTTGCATAACGACTTTGTGCAGCTCTTTATGATTTTCCTCGCCATACTTATACGCAATGATGGGTGCCACACCTAATGTGTACCCTGTATAAATGGCATTTTGGAACATTTGTATATATAAAATAACACTAATTGCCGCAACGCCTGTATCTCCCACCATAGTAATCAAGATAAAATTAAACATCAGGGTTGTAATAGATGTTGCAAGAGAACCTACCAGTTCTGATGAACCATTAAACACACTTTGTCCAAGAGTTTTTATTTTAAGCTTGGGCTTAACAAAATGTAGAACACATTTTTTGTTAAAGATAAAATAGAAAAAACCAATTACACCCGGAAGCGCATTTCCTATACCCGTTGCAAGTCCTGCCCCAACAATCCCCATATTTAGCAAATTCGGTGAAATAAAAACATAATCAAGAATGATATTTGTTACCCCACCTGCAAGGCTCAATAGAAGACCAAACATTGGGTGTCCGGCTGTCACCATAAAAGATTGAATAAACACCATAAAAAAAACAGGAATTAAAAACCCGGCCAAACTTAGCATATAATCTTTTGCAAGCGGATACAAACTGTCACTTACATTGAGCATATTTAATAATTCGTCTGGAAATATAAAAACAATTGATGTAAGTATTCCACCGAGGACTCCCCCGATGATGTAAATCACAGTCAAGAATTCTCGGGCTTCTTTTGGTTTTCCTTGCCCTAATAATTTTGCAATTACGGCATTACCGCCTGTTGCAAACATAAGCCCTACCGCCAGTACGATTCCAAGCAACGGCATTACTAAATTAACGGCTGCTAAAGCACCCTCGCCAACAAACGCCGAAACGAAAACACCGTCTATAATTGAATATGTAGACATAAATATCATCATAAACATACTCGGCAAAGTATATTTTAGAAGTTTTATCATATTAAAGTTTCTTGCTAATGGACTATTCACTTTCTTTCTCCTCACTTACATTTTCACACATTACACAGGACAAATACTCTATCATTTCACATAGCAAATCCACATTATCTTTTCCAAATCTTTCCAAAACACTTCGTTCTATTTCATCTTCATAACTTGCAGTCGTTTCGTAATCTTTTGGGCTGTCAGGGTTTATAGAGAGATAATAAACGCGCTTATCATTTTCGCTTTGGGTTCGTAAAATATATCCTTTATTACATAGTTGGTTGATTTTCCCTGTCACAGACGGCCGTGTGATATTTAATAAGTCTGCTATTTGTGAAGATGTGTATTCGTTGGGATGTGCCTCAATGATATTAAGATAAAGCGTATCATGGTATGAAAGTTCACTCTTTTTATCATGGGAATAAAGTCGCTTCAGCTCATACAAGGCTGTGTCATGTGTTATTTTATTAAGTGCTTTTGTTAGTTTTCCACCCATTATTCTTCTCCTGATTTTATGATTTAATTTTAACTATATTTAACTAACTACTTTATACTAACTATATTAGACTAACTTTTTGTTCTTGTCAAGATAATTATGAAATTCATTATTTTCCCGTTATGAATAATGCCTGCTGAATAAAACTTTATCGAAAGTTGCTAGGTGCCAACGCAACCGTGATTTATTTTTTTAAATCAACTTTACTTTTACAGAAAATGGTGGCATACTAAACATAGGGTAGTATACCCAAAATGCATGTTTGTTCTTTTTACTTTCACCGACATTTTTAGACTTTTCAAAAGGAGAACTACTATGGATAACCTACTAAAGCGATTTTCTGCCCAACCACAGAAAACAAAACGCTTGCTGGTTACTTTTGTAATATTAATTATTGTATTGCTTTTATTTTTAGCTTTCCAACTTCCAGTCATTGGTGCCTCCACCATGCGGCTTGTGCAAACGCAGGGCCTTGTAAAATTAACAAATGACGAAAATGAAGCAATAGACATTGAACAGGGTATGCGCTTATTTAACGGCAATTCATTGGAAACAGAGGAAGACAGTTTTGCCTTTATCAGTTTAGACGATGCAAAATCGGTAAAACTGGATGCTTTTTCCACATGTACCGTTAAAGAAAGCAGAGAAGAATTATTGATTGAATTAACCGAAGGTGAATTGTTTTTCAATGTAACGGAGCCCTTAACAGACGATGAGCTGTTTAACATTCGCACCTCAAATGCGGTTACCAGCATACGTGGTACTTCTGGCATTGTTGAGCATATCAATGAACACTTGTCTCGTTTCACCTTGCTTACAGGCCACGCCGATATCATATATTCGGACCCTAAAACAGGTGAAGAAACAATTCTTACTATCGATGCCGGAAACTCTTACCTTATTAATACACAAGCAGAACATACCGGCAACACCGTTGACAGTAGTTTTCTAGATCCCGATGATATTCCGGAATTTGTGCTTTCATACATACAGAATGATGCTCCACTCTTAGCGCAAATTGAAGACCAAACCTCTTTAAATATTGCCGACCTACAAGAAATGCACAGCGATTCTGATAACGACGATGATGATGATGACGATGACGATAATGACAATGATAATGATGACAACGACGATATCAATCGACGCGGCGATGACAACGACAACAACCACGATGACAGTGTAAACAACCATCGGGATGATAACAATGAAGACGACACCAACGCCACAAATACTGATAATGGCAACCGCCACGATGACAACTACACAACCAGCAATCCCGATGATGATGGTGATGATGATGCACCCAACATTGCCAATCACACACAAAATAGCACAGTGACAACTACCGCCCCCAACCATGATGATAATACCCCCACTCCTCCCCCCACATTGGCCCCGCCTACAGAAGATAATCCTGGTAACGGCGGCGATGACGATGGTGGCGGCGATGGTGGCGGCAGCGATGATGGCGGCGGCGATGATGGCGGCGGCGATGATGGTGGTGGTGATGATGGTGGTGGTGATGATGGTGGTGGTGATGATGGTGGTGGTGATGATGGT
>CAYJIR010000039.1:0-17665 GCA_964370295.1 uncultured Oscillospiraceae bacterium | reverse complement strand
AAACTCTTTTAGGTAGTGTCGACAATAGTGTTCAGCCGGCCTATTTTGGCCCTTTTTCTGCCGAATTGGATAAAAAAATTACTCAAAATATGCTCGATTCAACTATTGTCGACACCACCTAGCACTTTCGTTTTCGCCTTTTTATTTTAGGGGCGAAAACACAGCGGAAAGTATCAAGGTATGCCCCATAAAAGCGCTTTTCTGAGCACTTTTATGGCCACCGCATTTTGCGGTGGGACTGAATAAACCCCTGCAGGAGTTTATTCAGCAGGCATTAATTATTATGAAAGCCAGTTGCATAAACCGATTTTGAGTTTATGTAACTGGCTTTTTTGCTAAATATAAAGTTGTTGGTTCGGTGGGGATAGGAGCAAAAGGGGAGATTTTGCCTGTCCGGACTGCGTTGTTTGTAGGCGTTCATTTTCCCATCCTGAATGCATTTGCATGGCTTTTGGTGGAGACAAACTTCCGTCTTGTCGCCGGCGGGCATAGGATGTGGACATACCTTGTAAATTCATATCAAAACTGTGTGCCCAAGCTGAAGGCAGACCTTGCACAGTGTCCAATTCAACATAGCATTCATAGTGCGCGCTGTGTGGGTTTGGATACAGAGCAAACCCACACAGCGTTACATTTTGCTCCGTGCTGGCTTTTTGTGCCGCACGCAACAATACTGCGCTGTCTACCTTTTCTCCACTAAGATTTGCAGCTTCCTGTACGCGCCCATAAAAGGCGAGATTGGGTGTCGCCTTTGTTTTTTTGCACACCTGTATCCAATCGCCAAGGCGGTAGCGGTATAAACCTGCATAGGTGGTAAGAACCGGCTCATAAATATGATTGTCTTGTAACTCATGCAACAAAACAGGTGGGCCGCCTTGCTGCGGGATAAATTCGAAAAATCCGGCGAATAAAGCAGGTGGTGCAAAGGGAGTGCCGGGCTTGAGGGGAATGTTGATTTTTAATTCGCTGGCTCCGTAACCGGCATCAAAAAATATGGTTTGGCTAGGTACAAGTGGACGCATGGCCTCAATGGCAGGTGCCATGGGCCCGGAAAGCCAAAAGCAGGCCAAATTTAAGTGTGGCCAATAATGTCGGGGCAGAAATTTACCCTGCTGATGGAGGCTCTGTAACGCATGGGAGCGCTCTAAGTATAGGGGAAGATTCTGCTGTAATGACATAGAATTTGGCAATTCCCCTGTTTTTAATGCGTGTATCCATTTGTCGGCTTGGCTTTCTGCTTTTTGCCATAGGGCAAGGAAACGCCTTGGGTTGTTGCCGATAGCGGCCACCACATGAGGACAGGAGAGTGCTTGGTAAAAAAGTAGTTCTTCTTTTTCTACCAGGGCATTTATATTTGAATCAGGCATAGTAAAATGCATTTTTTTTAAAGTGCCCACGGTTTGGCGACTGGTTAGGCCGGAGGCATAGCCCACAGGGATATTGCCCGGACTATAGCCAATGTGTGCAGGGCTGGGAAATAGAAAGATACGATTGGTATCTGTTTGTTCATTGGTATCAATTAGGCCGCTATCAACAATGGATTGCCTGCGAAAATAGCTGCGTATACAAGTGACAAGACTACTTATAGACAACGATGTTTTAGACATTGGAATCCATTTATTGTGTCCATTTGTGCCGGAAGTTTGCAAAAACTGCACAGTTTTTCCGGAGAACAGAATATTTTCTTCTCCGTGTGAAAGCAATTGAATGGTAGGGGCGTAATCCTTCCATTCGCTCAAAGGTAGTGTGTTTTGGTACTGTTCTACACTGTGAATGGAAGAAAATCCAAAATGTTTCCCCGTTTCACTATCGGAGGATCTGTGTAAAATATCGAATAGTGTATGTGCTTGGACCTCTTGTGGATATTGTAAAGAGGACAGAAACTGCGACGCCAATGTTGCGGGGTTATCTTTTACGGAAAAAGGATCAATATAAATAGGATTATCCATTTTGTCACCGCCAAAAAATGTGTGATGAACCGCACCGGTATTCTTAGTATGCACGTATGGCCGCAGGCGATTACAAAAGTGAATAACATCCCAATACTTCAAAATAGGCGCTTGCCGACGCTGCTTGTTGCAAAGCCTTATGCATATCGGGATGTAAGATATTTCCCTCTATATCGGCGAAGAAGCGATAGCGGCCATCGCTGTCCGGTCGCGACTCTATGCGAGCTAGGTTTAGGTCGAAACCTACAAAAGGCAGCAATGCCTCACACAAGGCGCCACTGCGGTGGGCGGTAGAAAAGGTGAGGGATACATGGGTGCTGTGTTCATCATATTGTGGTTCTTTTGCAAGCACAATAAAGGAAGTATGGTTGGCTTTTGTGTCCATAATATCTTCCAGAAGTACTTGCAAACCATAGCACTCGGCTGCATAGGCAGAGGCAATAGCAGCCGTATGTCCATCGTGTTCTTCTGCTACAAGGCGTGCAGCTACAGCGGTATTGCGCTGGGGCAACTGGCTCCAGTTGTATTCTTGCAGTATTTTTCTGCATTGAGCCAAAGCTTCTGTGTGAGAGTATACACGCTGTATGTCATTTAGGGTGGTGCCCATAGGTGCAAGCAGGCATTGTCGAATGTCAAGACTTGTTCGGCCCACGATATATGCGCCGTATTTACGCAGTAAATCATAGGTTTCACCGATTGCGCCTGTTTGGCTGTTTTCGATAGGGGCAAAACCATATTTGGCCTTCCCTTGTGCTACAGCTTTGAAAACATCTTCAAAGGTTTCAACGGACATCACTTCGGTATGGGGGTATATTTTTTTTAACGCTTGTTCGCTCCAAGCACCGGAAATTCCTTGATGCACGCAACAGCTTGGTTCGTGCTGCGGCGCTTTGGGTAAAGGCAATAAGGGAGCCTCTTGCCCAAACAAGTCTACACGTTGTCGCCCTTTGGAAAGAGCTAGCATAGTGCGCACCAACAGGGATACTTCGCCACGCAATTCAGGCCCCACGCTTTGCGCCAAACGTTGTAAAATTAATTGTTCTCGTTGTGCGTCCAGCACCGGCAGGTTGTTTTTTCGTTTCACTTCAGCCACTTTGCGTACGGCCTGCATGCGCTTTTCAAACAGTGGCCATAATGTATTGTCAATTTCATCAATTTCGTTGCGAAGCACATTTAAGTCCTCTTGTCCATTTAACATAAGCTCCTCCTGTAATATATTTAAAGTGAAAGGTTGGGTGAGTGTTTTTTGGTTCTCGGGCCAGAACTTGCGAGGTGTTTTCTAGGTGGTATCGACAATAGTGTTCAGTCGGCCTATTTTGGCACTTTTCCTGCCCAATTTAGCCTGAAAATCTTGAATTCCATAAAGGAGTTCGGCAATTTTTAGACCCAGTTGGACAAAAAAATGGCTCAAAATATGCTCGATTCAACTACTGTCGAAACTACCTAATTTGTGGAGCTCGATTTATAGGGTGTAGTTTTCAAAACATTACGAAGACCGTGCCGCTTTTTAGTTGTCAATATCTTTTAAGGCATGTCGAATTTGTTGCACTTGTTTCATCGTTTGGCTAAATAGTGCCGGCGTTAAACTTTGCGCACCGTCACATAAGGCTTGTTGGGGCTGATTGTGCACCTCTATCATCAGTCCATCAGCCCCGGCGGCTGTGGCAGCCAAAACCATAGGGCGCACAAGCGACCAATGCCCGGTGCCGTGCGAGGGGTCTACAACGACAGGGAGATGCGATTTAGCCTGCAAAACCGGTACAGCTGATAAATCCAGCGTGTTTCGTGTGGCAGTTTCGAAAGTGCGAATGCCACGTTCGCATAAAATCACTTCGCTTTTTCCACCGCTTAAAACATATTCAGCGGCCATCAAAAGCTCGTCTATCGTATTAGACAAGCCTCGCTTAAGCAAAATGGGACGTCCGGTTTTTCCCACTTCGCGTAGCAATAAAAAGTTTTGCATATTGCGTGCGCCCACTTGAATGATGTCGACATCTTTGGCAAAAATGTCGATGTATTCTGTGCCCATAATTTCGGTGACAATGGGCATACCGGTTTTGTCTCGAGCCATTTTTAACAGCTCTAAACCATCTAGGCCCAAGCCTTGGAAGGCATAGGGAGAACTGCGTGGTTTGAAAGCTCCTCCACGTAGGAACGATGCACCCGCCTGTTTTACATCGGCGGCCACCGATAAAATTTGTTCCTCACTTTCTACACTGCACGGCCCGGCCATAACGGCAAAATGCCCGCCTCCAATCTTTCTTCCTTTTACCTCTATAACGCTGTCATGCGGATGAAACTTGCGTCCTGATAGTTTGTAAGGTTCTTGTACTTTTAGCACTTTGTCAACACACTCATACATATAAATGGTCTCTTCATCCAAAGCGCCGGTGTCGCCTACAAGCCCAATCACTTTCGTATTTTGGCCTTGGATATAGTGTAAATTCAAGCCTTTTTTTTCCAGGTATACTTCCAGTTTAGATACCTCAGTTGCATCTGCGTTTGCTTTTAATACCAAAATCATGATGTTCCTCCTAAATAAGCCCTATGGGCTAAATGTGATGAATCCCGCCAATAAAAAAACGGAGAACTCATGTTCGCCATGAGCTCTCCGTTGAATGAATCGGGATTGTTTTTACATGCAGAAAGCGTGGCGGTTATTTTGTTTTGTAAAGCCAAAAAAGCCAAGGCTAAAAAAGCCAAAGCTAAAGCTAAAAAACAAAAATGACAAAGCTGTCTTCATACCAATACCTACTTTCATGCTGAAAAACAAATACAATAGCACTGTCTAACAGTATAACGCACTGAAATAAAATTGCAAGACTTTTTTGTTTACTTCATGTTTGCTTAAGGAAGTTTCCACAGCTCGTGTTGTTTAAACAAAGGTTTCGTGGTATAATTTTAGGCAAACTGGATGCTTTATGTAACGAGGTGGTGGGCGCTTTGCGTGTGATGGGAATCGACCCCGGCTATGCCATTGCAGGTTATGGCATAGTGGATACAAATGCCCCAGTTATCCAGGTGGTGAGTTTTGGAGCTGTGACCACTAAGGCCCATACCCCTATGGCGGATAGATTGCTGGAAATTTACGTAGATTTTGCACAACTTATGGATACATTTCAACCGCAGGTTGTAGCGGTTGAGTCGTTGTTTTATCAAAGCAATCAAAAAACGGCCATCGCTGTGGCCGAGGCCAGAGGGGTTATTTTGCTGGCTGCAAAGCAGGCCGGGGCCGGTATTTTCGAATATACACCTTTGCAAGTGAAGCAGGGTGTAAGCGGTTATGGAAAAGCTTCTAAACGCCAAGTGCAAGAAATGGTGGTGCGACTTTTACAGCTAAAGTCTGTGCCAAAACCCGATGATGCGGCCGATGCTTTGGCCATAGCGGTTTGCCATGCACATGCGGCACACAGTGCGCAACTGGGGCGGCATAAAACACGTCGCCAGCAGCTTGGATACGAATAAGAAAAGCTAGGACGGGCTAAAATGATTTATTCACTCAGCGGAACTTTATTGGAAAAAAATGAAACAGAAACGGTGATTGAATGTGCCGGGGTGGGCTATCTTGTAGCGGTGTCTGCCGCGGCACTTGGTTGTTTGCCGGCTGTGGGGGAACATGCCACCGTATATACATCTTTGCATCTTAGCGACAACGACGCCAGTCTTTATGGCTTTGCAAATCCCGCAGAGCGAGCGATGTTTCTAATGCTGACAAGTGTAAGTGGTGTGGGGCCTAAGGTGGCTTTGGCCGTTTTGTCTACCCTGACGCCTGAAAAAATCTCGCTTGTGGTGGCCGCGGGAGATTATAAAACCCTCACCGGTGCCAATGGCGTGGGGCCAAAGCTGGCACAACGAATGGTGTTAGAACTAAAAGATAAACTATCTGCTTGGCAAGTGGGTGGTGTGGTGCCGCAAGACATCCAAAGTGCGGTCAATTTACAAGAGGGAACACAAACAGGGCAGGCCGTGGCGGCCTTGGTAAATCTGGGGTATTCCCAAAGTGAGGCGGCTACGGTTGTGGCCGGTTTAGATACATCTTTGCCGCTACCAGAGCTAATTCGTTTGGCTTTGCGCTACATTGGAAAAAAATAGCCCATTTTTATTGAGAGATAAAACAAGGAGGAACTCCATTGGCCATAGAACCGTCTGCCTTTACGCAGGCAACACCCGAGCGCCTGGTATCCGCTGAAGTGGCAGGTGAGGATTTTGACATCGAGCAAAATTTGCGCCCGCAGAAGCTTTCGGAATATATTGGGCAGGAAAAAGTAAAAGATAATTTAAGCGTGTATTTACACGCGGCAAAAATGCGAGGGGAAGCCTTAGATCATTTGTTGTTATATGGCCCACCCGGCCTTGGCAAAACAACTCTGGCCGGTATTGTGGCTTACGAGATGGGTGTGCATTTTCGTGTGACATCCGGGCCCGCCATTGAAAAGCCGGGGGATCTTGCTGCCCTACTCACAAATTTGCAAGAGGGCGATGTATTGTTCATCGATGAAATTCATCGTCTTTCGCGTCAGGTGGAAGAGGTGTTATATCCGGCGTTGGAAGATTTCGCACTGGATATCCTAATAGGCAAAGGGCCTAGCGCGCAGTCGGTGCGCATAGATCTTCCTCGTTTTACGCTTGTGGGTGCTACCACCAGGGCGGGGCAACTCTCTGGCCCTTTGCGGGATCGTTTTGGTGTGGTGCTTAAATTAGACTTATATCGCCCTGAAGAAATTCAAAAAATTGTAAAGCGGTCGGCGGATATTTTGGAAATATCTTGCGAGCCAAACGGTGCCGAAGTAATCGCCTTGCGCAGTCGTGGCACACCGCGTGTAGCCAATCGTCTTTTAAAACGTGTGCGTGATTTTTCTATGGTGCATGGTGAGAGCGTGATTGATGAAAAATTAGCCCATTTTGCCATGACGCGCATGGAAATTGATGACAGTGGCCTGGACGAGTTAGACAGGCGTCTTTTGCGTGCAATTATCGAGTTATATCAAGGAGGCCCTGTAGGCTTGGAAACATTGGCGGCTACCTTAGGCGAAGAGGCCGTAACCTTAGAGGATGTGTGCGAGCCTTACCTTATGCAAAAGGGGCTATTAAAGCGCACAGCCCGTGGGCGCTGTGTGACGCATATGGCATATCGGCATCTTTCCCTTGTGCCTCCCGAAGAGGCATCCACACAGCAAACCTTAGAGGAATTGTTACGAGCCGGAAAATAAAAATAGTGTATTACATGAACGGAAGAACAAAAAGGAGGCCAAGCCATGCGTGTGGCAACAGATTGGGCAGATTATCGCCTTTTAGATGCAAGCGACGGCGACCGCCTAGAACGTTGGGGCAAGGTGGTACTGCAACGTCCCGATCCACAGGTGATATGGAAGACGGAAAAAACGCATGCGGCGTGGGGGCAAGTGGATGCGATTTACCAACGGAGTAAGCAAGGAGGCGGGCGCTGGCAATGCTATCGAAAATTCTCGCAAAAGTGGCAACTTGGTTATAAGGATCTCCGTTTTGTGGTAAGCCCAACGGGTTTTAAACACACCGGCCTTTTTCCCGAGCAAGCCGTGAACTGGGATTTATACCAAGAAATTCTTATTGGAATGAAAAGGCCTGTTAAAGTATTAAATTTATTTGCCTATA
Source organism: uncultured Oscillospiraceae bacterium (assembly GCA_964370295.1). Lineage (GTDB taxonomy): Bacteria > Bacillota > Clostridia > Oscillospirales > Ruminococcaceae > JAAYCI01. The sequence goes on along the minus strand of CAYJIR010000039.1, from coordinate 10,085 downwards.
CAGGTGGAGCCACTTTGGCTTGTGCGGCCGCAGGAGCCAGTGTTACCCATGTGGATGCAAGCCGCGGCATGGTGAATTGGGCACGCGAAAATGCACAGGCCAGCCATTTGCAAGAAAAGCCCATTCGCTGGATGGTGGATGATTGTGAAAAATTTGTGGCACGTGAAATACGCCGCCAGAATTTCTACGATGCTGTTATTTTAGACCCGCCGAGTTATGGACGTGGCCCCGGTGGAGAAGTGTGGAAATTAGAAGATAAACTATGGCCGCTTTTGCAGCTGTGTGTAGAGGTGCTGTGTGAGCGTCCGCTGTTTGTAGCTCTCAATAGTTACACGGCCGGTCTTGCACCCGGCGTGATGGGACATATGCTCAATTGTCTTTTGCCTGTGCGTTTTGCAGGGCAAGTGAGCAGTGATGAGCTGGGATTGCCTATGGAAACAGGGGGGGTATTACCCTGTGGTGCTACGGCGTTTTGGCGCGCATAGTTGCAGTGCGATTTTAAAAGAGCTCACTTAATAATAGGCTGCATTTTATGATAAAGAAATATTTGTGTGGCTTATATAAATAAAAAATCGAATATATTTTGTAAAACAATGTATATGTAATAAGGCAAGATAGGAATTTCAATGGAAGAAAAACAAGGTAGAGCGATTATAAAAGCAGATGAACTGGCGTTTCGTTATCATGAGGACAGTCCCTTTGTGGTGGACGGTGTAAACCTTGAGGTAGCGAAAGGCGAGTTTTTAGTGATTGTGGGTGCGAACGGATGTGGCAAAAGTACGTTGGCAAAACACCTCAATGCTATTTTAGTGCCTACACGTGGCACAGTGTGGGTAGAGGGTTTGAACACAGAGGCCGAAGATCATCTGTATGAAATACGGCAAAAAGTGGGCATGGTGTTTCAAAACCCGGATAATCAAATTGTGGCTACGGTGGTGGAAGAGGACGTGGCCTTTGCGCTGGAAAATTTAGGTGTTTCGCACGAGGAGATGCTAAAACGTATACAAGATGCCATGCAGGCCACAGATATTTATAAATATCGCGAGCGTCAACCGCACAAATTAAGCGGAGGGCAAAAGCAGCGTGTGGCTATTGCCGGTGTGCTTGCCATGAACCCGGATGTGCTGGTTTTGGATGAAGCTACTGCTATGTTAGATCCCCGTGGACGCGAAAAAATTATGCGTACGGTGCGCGCACTAAACCGGGAAAAAGGGATTACCGTAGTGCACATCACCCATTATATGGAGGAGGCCGCTTTGGCCGATAGAGTGCTGGTGATGGATGCGGGTAAGGTGGCTTTTTTTGGCACCCCCAAAGAGGTGTTTTGCCGTGCAGATGACTTGCGTCGTTTGTATTTGGATGTGCCCCAAACAGCAGAATTGTGCGAGCTGCTTACAGAGCAGGGTTTCCATTTGCCCAAAGGTGTTATCACGGCAGAGGAGTGTGCCCAAATTCTATATGAGGCATTGAGACAAAACCAAGATTCCGAGGGAGGTGAAGGCCATGACGCCCATCATTCGTTGTGAACAGTTGCGATATGTGTATAACGAGGGCTTGCCCGATGAAACAGTGGCTGTTAATGATGTTAGTTTTGAGTTGGAAGCCAAAGGTTTTTTGGGTGTGATTGGCCCAACAGGGTGCGGGAAAAGCACTTTAATCACTCATTTTAACGGGTTAAATCGGCCCACAAGTGGCAAGTTGTTTATCGATGGGCATGATCTTTGGCAGGAAAAAAAGAATATGAAAGCATTTCGCTTTTTAACGGGATTGGTGTTCCAATATCCAGAGTATCAATTGTTTGAGGAAAGTGTGGAAAAAGATATTGCTTATGGTCCGCGCAATATGGGCTTGAGCGAGGCGGAAATTGCGGAGCGTGTGCGTATGGCAGCCGAATTTTGTGGCTTGTCGCCTGAAGTTCTTCAGCAAAGCCCCTTTGAACTTAGCGGAGGGCAAAAGCGTCGTGTGGCCATAGCCGGTGTTATTGCCATGCGCCCAAAATTACTTGTGCTGGATGAGCCGGCCGCAGGTCTTGACCCCCAAGGGCGAGACACCATTTTAGAGCAAGTTAAAGAGTATCACCGCAAAACGGATACCGCCGTGGTGTTGGTGAGCCATAGCATGGAAGATGTCGCCAAATACGCCACACGTGTGTTGGTGATGCAAAATGGGGAGCTTGCCATGTACGATACCACACAAAAAGTTTTTGCGCGTGCAAAAGAGCTTTTGGAGATGGGGCTTTCTGTGCCACAAGTAACACAAGTGTTTTTGCGTTTGCGCGAGTTGGGGCTAGACATTGATAGCGACGTATACACGGTTCCCTATGCGGCACAGACGGTTTTGGCTTTTGCAAAAAAGGGGGAAGTAGATGCTTCGTGATATCACCATCGGCCAGCATTTGCCCGGGCACTCGGCATTGCATCAATTTGACCCACGTTTAAAATTAATACTTACGCTTACTTATATCATTGTGTTGTTTATTGGGACCAATCCACTGGGCATTGTGCTTAGTTTGTTTTTCTTGTTGTTGTGTTATTTAGTGGCTAAAATTCCACTGCGTATGATTTGGAAAAGCATTAAACCGCTGCTTCCCATTGTTTTGTTCACGGCGGTGCTTAACCTTTTTTTTCTGCCGGGAGAGCCTGTGTTTCAAATATGGATACTCACCATCACGCAGGAGGGGATAGACCATGCTATCCTTTTAGCCGTGCGCATAGTGGCTTTAATTTTGGGCTCTAGTTTACTTACCTATACCACAAGCCCTATAGTTTTAACCGATGCCATCGAGCGCCTGCTGAACCCGTTGACACGCTTTAGATTTCCTGCCCATGAGCTCGCCATGATGATGACGATTGCTTTGCGCTTTGTGCCTACTTTAATAGATGAAACCGACAAAATTATGAGCGCACAAAAAGCCAGAGGAGCCGATTTGGATACAGGAAGTTTATTTCAGCGTGTGCGGGCACTGGTACCGGTGCTTATCCCTCTGTTTCTTTCGGCTTTTCGTCGTGCAGACGAATTGGCATTGGCCATGGAGTGTCGTTGCTATCGCGGCGGTGAGGGCCGAACTAGATTACGACAGCTACATATCGGGACGAAAGATGTGGGGTTGACAGTCTTTTGTCTTGTATATTTTGCTATAATTATACTTTCTGTTTGGGCATATCCACTTTTGCAAGGGTTAATAGGATGAATGTACTGTTGATTGTTTCATATAGAGGAACCCATTATCATGGCTTTCAGGTGCAACAAAATGCTCTCACCGTGTGTGAGGTTTTGCAAGACGCTATGCAGGTGGTGTTTTCACACCGTCCGGATGTAAAGGGATGTAGCCGTACAGATGCCGGGGTGCATGCACGAGGATATGCTTTGAATGTGGTTTGTGAAACACGCATAAAACCGGAAAAAATTCCTTTGGCGCTTAATGCACACCTGCCGCAAGATATACGGGTGCAAACGGCCCAAGTTGTACCAAGGGCGTTCCACGCGCGCTATAGTGTCACAGAAAAGGAATACAGCTACCTAATTTTAAATGCTCCCAGTGACGACCCACTTATGGAGGGCTTATATTATCGTGTAAGTGGTGTTTTAGACGTGTCGGCTATGCAGGCGGCAGCCGATGTTTTTTGTGGCAGACATGATTTTTCGTCGTTTTGTTCGGCCGGAGCAAAGCCGGGTGAACACACACGCACCATTACACGTTTTGAGGTGCAGCGCCGTGGAGACTGGGTGAAAATACGCGTTGCGGCAGACGGTTTTCTTTACAATATGGTGCGTATTTTAGCGGGCACTTTGCTTTTGGCTGGTCAAAGGAAAAAAACAAGGGATGAATTTGAAAAGATACTTATCGGAAGAGACAGACGTCTGGCAGGGCCTACTTTGCCGGCTAAAGGACTTTGTCTGGAAAAGGTATTCTATCCACCAACGGCATTGTGTCTTTTACCGGAAGAATTTTAGAGATGTGTTTTGTGTGCCTTAACTTAAGCTTGTGATTTGCAAGGTATATTGCTGATGAGTACAGCGGTGGATATATGATAAATAATGCCTGCTGAATGAACCCTTGCGGGGTTCATTCAGCCCCACCGCGGTACGCGGTAGCCATAAAAGTGCTAAAAACAGCACTTTTATGGGGCATATCTTGAGGCACTCCACTGTGTTTTCGCCCCTCATAATAAAAGGCGAAAACAAAAGTGAAAGGTTTTTATGTGAAATATGGGAAAAACCTTTCACTTTTCCAAGCGAAAAATGCCGTTTTATAATTTGGAAATGTCATTTTTAGCTTGTTCAGTGGGCATTAAATAGGGTGTTTTTACATAGGAAGGGGGTGCCATATGGCCGCGGAAAAACCAAAAAAGTCGAAAAAAAAATTGCGGCATACACAACTGGTACTCCCGCAGGAACATGTTGAAGAAAAACAGAAAGATAGAGAACATCGAGGGGGCGGACGTATACAAAGAGCCTTCTCAAAGACAAAATACACCTCTTCGGCAGATGCTGAAAATAAGGTAGTGTCTCATAACAAGGAGGCAGATGCATCTGGTCAGAATGAAGCAGAAAAGAAGCTTGAAGACACACAAAAAAATAGAAAACAGAACTCGTTGCCGCCGAATGCAATTGTAATGCCCCGCAAAAACCAAAGAATACTGAATTTGCGCCGGAAGAAATTTAGGAAACGCCTTCTGCTTTTGGGAGTATTTTTTTTGTTGGCTTTTGGTATATGGCTATATGCCAGCGGGAATTATCTCTATGTATCTTTACGTGTGCGCGATTTAATAGATTCTGCACAGGTTGCCATGATGCCTGCAGATGGTTTCCCTATACAATACTCGGTGCCGGGGTATGTGCAGTCTGAGGGAATGGGGAATGGAGGATTTGCCTCTTTGGGTGAAAGTGATCTCGTGATTTTTTCGGCCGCAGGGGAAGAGTTGCGACGAGTGCAACATGGGCTAGCAAACCCCGATCTTTCAACCGGCGATACGCGTGTTTGCGTATATAGTCGCGGTGGCACTGGGTATATAGTGGAAAGCCGTAGCGAACGATTGGTACAGCGTACCACCGAAGATGACATTTTGTTTATAGAAACAGGCAGCAATGGTAGCCTCATGGTGGTTACCTCTTCGCGTTATCGGGCTGATGTACAGATTTTTAGCCCACTGTACCATGTGGAACCAAGTTTTTCTTGGGAGCTCGTGGATGAAAAACCGGTAGCTGGTGTCTTTTCGTCCAACAATGAAGATTTTGCGCTTGCTTGTGTGGCATCTGAAGCAGGTGCTCTTGGTACCACAATCTATTGGCTTAATAGTGGGCAAGACGAACCACAAGCTGTTATCCATGCAACAGATGCAAGTTTGATTACCTTGGAATATCTTTCACAAAATAGCCTGTTGGCCATGTACGATAGCTATGCAGCTCTTTATAACAGCAGAGGGGAAGAAACAGCGCGCTACGAATATGGTGGACGTAGTTTGCTAACGGCTGATGTGGGGGAGGGCCGTGCGGCTCTTGTGTTTGGCTCGCAAGGGCGTGAAGATATTGATGTGGTGCTTTTGCGAGATTCTTTACAAGCTGTTTTTGAAGTAAAGGTGTTTGGTCAAGGGCAAGCCAGAGTGTTAAGTGTAACAGAGGGGGTCTTTGTTTTATTTGGTCAGCAGGTGAGTGCTTTTGACTTAAGAGGATCTTTAGTGCAAGATAAAACCATTGTGGAAAAGCCGCTGGATTTGGTGCAAGCGAGAGAACCGCTGCTGCTTACCGTGTCCAGTGCCGAATCTTTGCAACCGATGTTTGATGCTGTACAAACCACAGAGCAAAGTAGCGAATAACTATATAGCTGAAAACAATACGATGCGACACATAAGGAGGTTTTATGCAGGGAGCTGCTTTGATTTTTGATGGGATTTGTCTTCTCATCATCGTTTTAACCGCTATTTTCTTTTCGAAAAAAGGTGGCGTTGTTGGAATTTTTAGCATGGCGGGAACCTTGTTGGTTGCGGGAGTGTCACTATTTGGTGCACGCGCCCTTGCTTCGCCGGTGTTTGATTACTTTTTTCGCGACCGCCTTATAATGGGGTTGGAAGAATCATTTTTGCATCAAAGCATGGAAGAACCACGTTTAGCCCTGGAAGAGTTTAGTGCGCAATTGCCCAGTGGTTTGCAAAAGTCCTTGTTAGATTCCATGGAGCAAATTGACATGGGGACAGACGGATATATGGAACTTTTGGTAAACGACGTGGTAAAAGCCATTGTGCTTCCGGCCATAGTATTGGTGTTGTTTTTAATTTTTTTTGCATTGCTTCGTCCATTGTTAACTATGCTGTTGCATGTTATTTTTAAAAAGAAAACTTTTTCTAAGCTAAAAACACCACAGAAAGTAATGGGTGCCTTGGTTGGCCTAGTCGTGGGGTGTTTATATGTTCTTGTGCTTGTAAATGTGGCAGCAGCCATAGCCCCTATAATGGAATTTTCTTTTTTTCAAAGCGAAACCCTAAGGGGCAGTGTGGTGTATACCCTGCTTACAGGCTGGGGCTTGTTTTTATAAAAGTGAAATATTTTAGCAGTCTAAACAGGGGATTGCTAATTCTTTAGAAATGCGCTATAATAAAGAAAACAATCGATTGCTAATGTTGCGAAAACAATTGGTTTTGATTTTTGACACAGAGATTCCATAATATATTGATACAATTAGATTTGTGATAAAGAAATTTAAACGCAGGGAACAATGGATTTGCAGAAAGGAAAGGCATAGCATGATGATGTGCAAAAAATGTAACAAACGGCCGGCTATTGTGTTTATTCAGCGCATGGAAGGCACAGAAAATCGCAGTGAGGGTTATTGCCTAACCTGCGCAAAGGAGCTCGGGATAAAGCCGGTGAACGACATGATTCAACAATTCGGCATTTCGGATAATGATATTGAAAGTTTAGAGGAGCACTTTGCGGGGTTTGTGGGTGAGGAGGGTTTTGCATCGTTGCAAGAATCTTTATCCAGCGAGGATCCCATTGTGCAAGAAGAAGAAGAGTCTGCCGAAGAACAGGAGGGGTTTCAACCTGGGCGCAGTGCTGTTTTTCCTCTTAAAATGGGCGGTAAAAAGCGTGAAGATGCCGCAGATAAAAAGCGCGATAAAGACAAGGTGTCTAAGCGTAAATTTTTAGAAAGTTATTGTGAAAATTTAAATAAAAAAGCCAGCGAGGGAAAACTGGATAAAGTGATAGGCAGAGACAGGGAAATTTATCGCACGATACAAATCCTGTCACGCAGACAAAAAAACAACCCCTGTCTTATCGGAGAAGCCGGCGTAGGAAAAACAGCCATTGCAGAGGGGATTGCCTTGCGTATTGTCGCAGGAAAAGTACCGAGTCTTTTAAAAGACAAAGAAATCTATCTGCTAGATATGACAAGCCTAGTGGCTGGCACCCAATTCCGCGGGCAGTTTGAAAGTCGTGTGAAGGGTCTTATTGGTGAGGTGAAAAGTGCCGGCAACATCATTTTGTTTATTGATGAGGTGCACAGCATTACCGGGGCGGGCGATTCGGAAGGGGCCATGAATGCGGCCAATATTTTAAAGCCGGCCTTGTCACGTGGGGAAATTCAGGTGATTGGTGCCACTACTTTTGCCGAGTATAGAAAACATATAGAAAAGGACCAGGCGTTGGAACGCCGTTTTCAACCCGTGAAGGTGGAAGAACCTAGTTTGGAAGACACGGTGCAAGTTTTGCTTGGGGTAAAAGAGTATTACGAGCAGCATCACCATGTGCATGTAAATGGCCAAATTGTAGATCAGGCTGTGCGCCTTTCCGAGCGGTATATAACCGACCGCTTTCTACCTGACAAGGCGATTGATCTTTTAGATGAGGCCTGTGCCTGTTGCAGTTTGCGTCATGTGGAAATTTCGGATTGGTTGGATGGCGAAAAACGCCTGCAAGAGCTGAGGGGCGAAGAGCAAGAACTGGAAGCCCAACAGGAACCAGATTATGAACGGTTGGCAAGTGTGAAAAGTGAGATTGCTCGCCTGATGACACAGGCCGTGGAGCTAAAGGCCGTGGTAGAAGAAATTGAAGTGGAAATGGCCGATCTTGCCCGTGTTATAGAGTTATGGACGGGCATACCGGCCATGAAGATTGAAGAGAGCGAATACACGAAGTTAGCACAGTTGGAAGAGCGCTTGCGTGAAAAAGTGGTGGGGCAAGATGAGGCTGTGCATCTGGTGGCATCTGCCATCAAACGTGCACGGGCAGACATCAATGGACGTAGGCGTCCGGCGAGTTTCATTTTTGTAGGGCCCACAGGTGTGGGTAAAACAGAACTTGTGAAACAATTGGCGTTTGATTTGTTTGATTCTGTAGATCCTTTGATTCGTTTGGATATGAGCGAATTTATGGAGAAACATGCCGTAAGCCGTTTGATTGGTTCTCCTCCGGGTTATGTTGGCTACGATGAAGCCGGGCAATTAACCGAAAAAGTTCGCCGTAAGCCCTACAGTGTGGTGTTGTTTGATGAAATTGAAAAAGCACATCCTGATGTGATGAATATTTTGTTGCAAATCTTGGATGAGGGAAAAATAAATGACGCACAGGGGCGTTCGGTTAGTTTTGAAAACACAGTAATATGCATGACATCAAATGCAGGTTCTACAGACCGCACGGCAAGTCTTGGTTTTGACAAAAGCCGCGAGGAGGCCAACCGTGAAAAAAACATCAAGGCTTTAAAAGAGTTTTTAAGACCGGAGTTCCTAAGTCGTGTGGATGAATTGATTAGCTTTAAGGCCCTGAGCGAGGAAGATTTAAGTCACGTGGCCGCGTTGATGCTTGGCGAATACTTAGACCCCTTGCATAACAAAGAAATTGTGCTTAGCTGGAATACAGAGGCACTTAAAATTCTATGTGAAAAGGCCAAAGGGGGGCAATTTGGCGCCCGTGATCTTCGCAGGGTGATTCGTAAAGAGGTGGAAGAGCGCATTGCTGACGGAATTTTAAGCAACCGAAAATTGGAAAAAATTAGTGTGGGTGTATCTGTTGGTGGCGAAATAGACGTAAATTTCTCTTGACAAAAAGAGATATAATCGATATAATTTTTATGCTACAGGTTTTGTAGCATAAATGCGGATGTAGTTTAGTGGTAAAACCCCAGCCTTCCAAGCTGGCTTTGTGGGTTCGATTCCCATCATCCGCTCCAGTCGTCGCTCACTTCATTAAGTGGACGACGATTTTCTTTTATCATTTCGGACTTATTCAACCCGCTGCAGTATATGTGGTTGCCGTAAAAGTATATAAAACAACATTTTTGTAGGCATATCTTGATGCGCCTTACTGTGTGCTCGCTCCGAAATGAAAAGACGAATCCAAAAGTGTGAAATTTCTTGAATAGGGGCAAAATTTTGCACTTTTCTAAATACATACAGAATGGATATGCATTTATTTGCACGTCTATTATCCGAAAAAACTGTAAAATATCCTCTTTGTCAATAAATAAAGGGGATTTGCACAAAAGACTCTGATTTTTTTGCTAAAAATCGGAGTCTTTGTATTAAAGGAAGAATGTGGATAGATTTATATAGCACAATAGTGATTATTTATATTAAAATTTTATAATTGACATAAGGGGTTTACACACGATATTATTAAGATAATAAATGGAAGAAATAAACATGAGCCTGCAGGTGTATTATGTGAGCAAGTTCACATTTTCGTCTGCACTTGTGGGTGTAAGCGATCCAAAACACACTGTTTTGGTGGGAAAACACCGCTTCGATTGAATATTCTAGGAGAGAAAGCATGTCGAAAATTGGAAAAAATGTTTTGTCGCTTATGTTGGTTGTGGCAATGATGTGTCTTCCTTTTTCACTCAATGCATTGGCAGTAGAGCCTATTCCACAAGATGCTTTGGCCAACAATGACACCATGCCTACAACTATTGAAACCGAAATCGAAATTGAAGACGAAACGGGAACCGAAGACGAAATAGGAACCGAAGACGAAATAGGAACCGAAGACGAAACGGGAACCGAAGACGAAACGGAAACCGAACACGAAACGGGAACCGAAGACGAAACAGGAACCGAACACGAAACCGCAACAGAAAAAGAAACAGAAAA
>CAYJIR010000038.1:0-17697 GCA_964370295.1 uncultured Oscillospiraceae bacterium | reverse complement strand
GGCACAGGCGGTGAAGGTGGCACAGGTGGCGAAGGTGGCACAGGTGGCGAAGGTGACACAGGTGGCGAAGAGCCTGTACGCAGTATGGGCGTGCCAAGCAAATCTACCGTGGGGACAAGTGAAGTGCTTGTGCTTGTGGAAAACAGTGACTGGGTACTTGGTGAGCCCAGAGTGCTGGGCGCAGGCACAGAATATGTGTACACCTTGAACGCAGACAGCTTTTTGCCGAAACTGGAAAGTGCATTGAGCGCCGAGGGCTATGCCCTGCCGGCGGGCTTTGTCCTGCCGGAAATGCCTACCGTGACGGTGAGCGTGCTGGCAGATATGCCGACGCAGATGTCCGCCACGGAGCCTGCGGTGCCCGTTGTTTGGAAGGATGGGGATGGCACCCAGTATCTGTCTGCGGCCGGCCATAATATATGGATAGTGGAGGACGCCGGACAGACTCTGGTATACTCCATGGTGGGCATGGATGAACAACGCTATTGGAATTTTGACTCTATCGTTAATAGCGATACGCTGTATCCGGTGACGATGGATGCAACAGTGACTGCAGCCGCAGGCAATTTTAGGGATTTTGTTATCATCGGTGGCGGCGTGGCCGGGATACCGGATGCGGAGGGCAGTTACCCCAACCCCGATGTTGGCAGCAACACCGGCATTGTTATGGAGGGCGGCACGGTGCGTGCTATTTACGGCGGCGGATACGCAGTCTATGTGGAAACGACGAATGAGGGTGTAACCACCAAAACCACAGTGGGCGGAAATACATCCGTTTTAATACAAGGTGGCACGGTGTCGTCTGCTGTATATGGCGGCGGCTATGCTGCCGGCGGCGCCGGTAGTGCAAATGTTAGAACATCGGAGGTAATGGGCGGTAGCAAGGTTAAGATAAAGAATGTTTCGACAGATAGTTTTGTGTTTGGCGGTGGCTTTGCCGAAGGCACAAACAGTGTGGCCATAGTGCACACCGGGGCAGACACCGAAGCAGAGGCTGAAACGGAGCAGTATATAGGAAGCAGCTTGTTTGGCGGCGGCCGTGCCGAAGGCGAGAACTGTGTGTCTATCGTGCATGGCTCGGTAAAGGCATTGGTTCAAGGCGCTATGGAAGTGACCGGCGATGTGTTTGGCGGTGGCTTTGCCGAAGGCAGGGGCTCTGCTGTGATAGCAAGCGGAGCTACGAACGTGACAATTCAAGCGCATCCTAATACCGCAGTGACCGGAACTCCGGTTATATATGGCAGTGTGTTTGGCGGCAGCATGGTCGTATATGATTTTGTAGAGGAGCCTGCCTATGGTTATGTGACGGGCGGCACCACGGTGAACATTACAGCGGGCATGGTTGCCGGCACTGTTTTTGGCGCCGGTGATAAAGATTATGTTGGCTACACGCGCGATGAGAACAATATGCCGCAAGCCGCAAGCCCATCTGCCACACTGAACGTGACGGTGAGTGGCAATGCCAGTGTGGGCAATTCGGACAGCACTGTGATTGATAGGGATAGTCAACTTTGGGATTTGGTAAGCTATAACAATGTGTTTGGCGGCGGCCAGTTGTCTAAAATCAACGGAAGCACCAATGTGCTTGTCAACGGCACTGCCGAGGTATTTGGCAGTGTGTATGGCGGCAACGGTGTGGCGGCACCAAGGGACAGAGCCGTGCCCACCAACGAAGGGATGAACGGCCAAATTATTGGCAGCACCAAGGTGCAAATTTCTGAAAATGCCAAGGTGTATAACCGCGTGTTTGGTGGTGGATACAGAGATGCCATTGGCACAAATCGCACGGCCACGGCCACCACGGTGGAAATTTTGGGTGGCACTGTGGGCCGGCATAGGTGGGTTTTTGGTGGAGATGAAATGTGGATGGGCACGGGTGACGTGTTTGGCGGCGGGCAAAGCAACCGCATTTTGGGCAACACCCATGTTGTCGTTAGTGGGGGCAGCATTGCAGGCAACGTGTGGGGCGGCCTATACTATCCCGCATGGATTAACCCGGAGCCCGCGGAAGTTGCTTCGCCGGAGGATGGCGCAGCACTTGCCGGCGAAGAGGGTGCTGTGGAGTTTGGCGTGATAGACGGCAACACCAACGTGGATATTAAAGGCGGTAGCATTGGCGCGTATGTTGGAGAAAATGAGGCGCTATTTACGAGTATCGGTTTGGTTGTTGAAAATGTAGGCAATACCATGGCCTTGTATGGCAATGTGTTTGGCGGTGGATATCAAGACAATATTACAGGCGACACCGATGTAGAGGTGACAAGTGGTACCATTGGCGCAGATAAAATTATAAATTTTGATATGCATGGAATTTATACAGGCAATGTGCATGTTGGCAATGTGCACGGCGGATCTTTTGGGGGGTTGATGCCTAAAGCGTCTTCTGTGGAACCCAAGTTCGCCGCGGCCGAGGACATGTATGTGCAAGGGGGCATCATTGGTGGCGACACCCGTGTGCTGGTTTCCGGCGGCACGGTGGGGCATGGCGAAAAATGGGAATTGCATGTGGTTCTGGCAGCCGAAGAGTTTGGCAACCTTGTGGGTGGCAATGTGTTTGGTGGCGGTATCTCCGATACCATTTTAAAAGGCACTGATGTGGATGTTTCCGGCAGTGCTATTGTGGGCAAAGACAAAGAGATTCATTTTGTTAAAACGAACTATTACGATGATAGTGTTAGCCCCATAGTGGATGTGGCCCTTGTGCATATGGGCAATGTGTATGGCGGCAGTTTTGGCAGCATAATTATGGGCGAAGGACCCGAGTTGTATGAAGATGGCCCTGCTGTGATTGAAGATGGCCCTGCTGTGATTGAAGATAGACCCGGGGCTGGGTCTGTATATCGCCTTGGCAGCATTGCCGGCAGCACCGATGTGCATGTAGCCGGTGGCAGCATCGGGATTGAGAACTTGGATTTCACATATCAACTGAATATGCCGGTGGAAAGTCCACGGACTATAGAGGATGGCACAGAAACCCCTGAGCTTAAATTGTACAGCGTGAAAACAGGCAATGTGTTTGGTGGCGGCCTGGTGGACATGATTGGCCAAAATACCAAGGTGCAAGTGAGCGGAGCTACCTTGCGCGGTGCGCCGCGCTTTAGTGCAGATAGGGATTATTGGCAGGGGGTAAAGCAACCGAATAGCGTTTATGGCAGTGTATTCGGTGCGGGTAGTGGCGGCAGTGAAACGATTCATTTCTACTATAGTATACTGGGCGTTATCGATAAAACAGGGTCCATGCTGGGCTTTATGCCGGATGGATATAATATGGATACGCTGGCGGTGCAAGCGGGTGGTGGCAACACCGAAGTGCGTATACTGGGCAGTGCCAACATTCCGGGTTCTGTGTATGGAGGCCAAAGTGCCGCAATGCTAGACACACTTTCCGGAAGCACAAATGTATATGTGCAAGGCGGCACGGTGGGCGGCTCTGTATATGGCGGCGGCAGTGGCATGGGCTTGCAGGGCTATACGGTGGACGCGGCGGCTTTGCTTCAAACTATGACAAGTGCCGTGTGGGGCGAAGAAATCACCGGTTTCCCCATTGTAGTTCCCATAAGCGGCTCTGAGGCCAATACAAATATTTTCCTTTTGGGCGGCAATATTCGGGGTGATGTGGTGGGCTCCGGCGAGAAGGGCCAGCTTGCAATATCAATAGATAGAGCAGAAAATGCTTTCCCTGCTACCACTTTTATTAAAGACAATGTGTTTGTGTTTGTGGATGAAAAGGCGGCGTTACAGGGTGCCGTATATCGCCAAGCGATGGAAAAACTGCAGATCCGATTTGTGCTGACGTTTGGTTCGGAGGACGAAGGGATAAATGTGGACTTCACCTTGCCTAAACCCACCGTGGGGGACGAGGCCACCGTGGTGATTGAAAACAAAACCACAGGCATTGCGGCCAATCTTTATGCAGGCAGCGCGGGTGGCACAGGCGACACACCGCAAAGGTCGGTGCCGGATGTGAACGCTGCCGTGCAAAACATCTTGCGCCTTGAACAGCGCAGCGGCTGGACCTTAGAGCGCGGCCACTGGGTGATACGTGACGATGTGCGTCTGCCTGCCGTGGTGACACAAAATATTGGCATTGTGCCCACACAGGAATTGTATATGCCAACCGGAACAAACCTTGAGGCAGATGAAAGTGGAGGCGCCTTTGTGAACCAAGGCTATATCATCACGGCGCAACCCAAGCTACATTCCAGCATCGAAACCGGAAACCAAAGCGGACAAACAAACTTGGCTTCGCGCATTTATCGCGGCGGCCTAAACGGGCAAATGAGTATAAACGGCGCGCAAAACTACACGCAGGGCCAAAGTGCCAACCCCTTAACCGTGTCCGGCAGTGCAAACAGCTTGTACTCTTTCTTGGCAGAGGGCGGAAAAGTGGGCGCACAAAATGGCTATAGCTGGGCACAGGGTGCCAATGCTCTTAGCGAAACTTCGGCCAGCTATACGCCGTCTACGGCTGCGGTGGGAACCTTTAACTACACGGCAAGAACCAATTGGCAACACCATTTCGAATCGGTGCCCGGTGGCAAGGACAACAACGCTGCCGCTGGCTTAAATTATCTTGCAGATGTGCCGGCAGAGGCAGAGGCCGGCATCACGGTGTCGGCCGCGTCAAGCAGCGGCACCGAGGATAGCAGCGCTTCCACATCCACCGGAGGCGGTGGCGGCACAGGCGGCGGTTCCTCGTCGGCCACTACACCCGTGGTACCCGGTGGCGGCGGTGGCGGAGAAGACGATGAAGAGGATGAGGACGACGAAGACGACGAAGACGAAGCGGCAAGCTCCGGCAGTGCTTCTTCTGCATCGCAAAGCGCCTCTAGCTCCACCACCGACAACAGCATAGGCGGTGGCGATGTGCCCCCGCCACCCCAAATTGGCGAGGATGGCAGTGTTACTTTGTTCCCCATAGACCCAAATTCGCCCATAGAAAATGTTTATGTGGACGGGGTAGAGCTTGACCCCAGCCAGTACAGCATAGACGAAAATGGCAACATCATTTTAAGCCCGGAATTTTTGGCAACATTGGCAGACGGCGAGCATACCATACGCATACGCACAGGTGGCGAGTTGTACGAGGCCACCGTGATTATGGAAAACGGCATCCCCTTAAGCGCGGGCAACTTCGAGGCGGTGGGCGCGTGGAGCCTGTTTGATTTGCTGATGACCGTTTTGGCCCTGCTTTCGCCGGTGGTGTATCTGCTGATAGTGCGCAGGCAAAAACAAGACGAAGAAGAGGCCGAAGAAAACGAAGAAGCCGGCACCAAAAAACGCACCCTCACGCTGGTGGTGGGTATCTTGCTGGGCATCATCACCCTGGTGCTCTTGCTGTTGACGCAAGACTTTACCCTGCCCATGACCTTCTTCGACCGCTTTAGCGTTTGGTTTGCCCTGCTCTTTGTGGTGCAAACTGTGGTGGAAGTAGTGTTCCGCCGCAAACGTGTGGACGACGACGAACAACAAGGGCAACACGCGGCAGGATAGTGTCTCTGTGGGGGCAACTTGCGGCCCGGGCACCCTGGATGTTGCAGGGGGATAAACACTGGCCAAAACAGGCCCCCGAAAATGAGGACAAGCGCAAGAAAAAAGAAGAATAAGCCAGCAAAAAAACCGATGCATTTGGAGTTTTCCGGGTGCATCGGTTTTTTTGTGCTTTGCAAAAACGCGGCCACCCCACGAAAAATCTTAAAAAATAAACTTTAAATGCTAAAAAGCATACATACGTGTTTTAGAAAATAAAAATAGGAGGAAAAGCGCTTGATTTTTTTGAGAAAAGTCTATATAATTGATGAAAGTGGTGAAAAGTGGGATGAAGTGGGGAATTTGCCCTAACGCATCCACAGAGAGGAGGCGGCCATGCTATACGGAGAATATAACTGCACAGTAGACGAAAAAGGCCGCCTTAGTTTTCCCGCAAAGCTGCGTGAGGGCATGGGGGAAGTGTTTTGGGTGACGCGTTGGCTGGATGGTTGCCTGGTGGCTTTTCCGCAAGATGAGTGGGAAAACATTGCAAAATTGTTTGAGGAGCAAAGCCTGGTGAAAAGCCGCAAGCTGAAACGGCAAATGTATGCCGGGGCCAGCGAGGTGAAGCCCGACAAGCAGGGCCGTGTGCTGTTGGCGCCTGTTTTGCGCGCCGCCGTGGATTTGGGGCGCGAGGCCGTGGTGATAGGCGTGGGCCGTTATGCGGAAATTTGGGATGCAGCGGCTTGGCAGGCGGAAAACGAAGAATTCGACGGCGAAAGCATGCAAACGGCCATGGAGGAACTAGGATTTTAATGGATGAGATATTTTCGCACGTTCCTGTGCTGTATGAGGCCAGTTTGCAGGCGTTGAATATCCGCCCAGACGGCCTGTATATCGACGGCACGGCCGGCGGTGGCGGGCACAGCCGTGCCATAGCCGCCCGCCTTACTACGGGGCGTTTATACTCTTTCGACCAAGACCCCAGCGCCGTAGCGGCCGCCAAAGAGGCCTTGCAGGGTTTGCCGGCCGAAGTGATACAAGAGAATTTTCGCTATGCGGTGCCGTTTTTGCAAAACAAGGGCATCGAGGCGGTTGACGGTGTGTTGTTGGACCTTGGTGTGTCTTCGCACCAGCTAGACTGTGTGCACAGGGGCTTTTCCTACCACGGAAGCGCACCGCTGGACATGCGCATGAGCCAAAGCGGTACCACGGCGGCCGATTTGGTGAACCACTTAAGCCGCGAAGAGTTGGCCACGATTTTAAGGGAGTATGGCGAGGAAAAATTCGCCTGGCAAATAGCCGGAAAAATTGTGAAGGCGCGAGAAGAACAAGCGCTAAGCACCACAGAGCAGCTGGCACAAATTGTAATCAGTGCCCTGCCGCCGGCCGAAAGACGCAAGGCGAAAAATCCGGCGCGCAAGTCTTTTCAGGCCTTGCGCATGGCCGTGAACGAAGAAATGCAGGCCTTGAGCGAGGGGCTTAACAGCTTGTTTGGTTTTTTAAAACCCACAGGGCGTTTTGCCGTGATCACCTTTCATTCGCTGGAAGACCGCATGGTGAAACAGCGTTTTAAGCAATTTGCCACGGTTTGTACCTGCCCCCCACAGTGGCCCGTGTGTCAATGTGGGGGCGTGGCACAAGGGGTGCTTGTTGGCAAAAAGCCCACGGCGCCCACCTTGCAAGAACAAGAAGAAAACCGCAGAAGCCGAAGCGCCAAACTTCGGTGTATAGAAAAATTGTAGGAAAACAGGCATCTATTTTAAGGGAAAGGGGTGTTATGCTGTGGCAGAACCGGCCTATGATCTGCAACATTTTGCAAATAAACGCCCGCCCAAAGTGGAGAAACCCAAGCTGAAAGTGGCTTCGAAAAAAAGAGGGAATGTGCGCGCTGTGCTGCGTGTTATGCGCAATTGGCTGGTGTTTTCTATGCTGGTGTGCCTCACCTGTGCGGTTTTATACACGCAAACGGTGATCACAGAGTTGCAAACCCAAATTTCCCAAAGAAACCAAGAGCTGGTGGAGCAAGAGGCGCTACATGCCTATCTTAGCTTCGAGCTGGAAAGTATCACCACGCCAAAAGCCGTGGAGCAGCGCGCGGGTGAGCTGGGGCTTGTGCCTGTAAGCGGCAGCCAAATCAGCTATGTGCAAGTGAACACAGAAAATGAAATAGAGGTGGCACCGGGGCTTTTGGAACAATTTGGCCTGCAGTTTGACCTTGGGATGAAATCGGTTTTAGACCATTTGCATCCACAATAAAAAAAGAAACGGACACACGGGATGAAAAACAGGCAAAAAAAACAGAATAAAGCACAAAATGCCATGTTGCTACGATGTGCGGCCGTGGGTTTGGTGTTTGTGTTGGCCGCGGGTGTTTTGGGCATGCGCTTGTTTCAGTTGCAGGTGGTAGAGGCGGATTTTTGGCAGGCAGAGGCCTCGGGCCAACAGCTGGACAACGCCCTGATAGAACCGGTGCGTGGGATTATTTATGACAGTGATATGCAGGTGTTGGCCCAAAGTGCCACGGTGTGGAGCGTGGAGGCCGCGCCCGATGTTTTGGCACAGAGCAACATAGAAGACCCTGCGCGTGTGGCCGCAAGAGAGCTGGCCGCCGTGCTGGAACTGGACGAAACCGAACTGTATGAAAACTTAAAACTGGAAGACACCAACTATTATGAAGTGCAAGCCAAGGTGGAAAAGCCATTGGCAGATGAAGTGCAGGCCGTGTGTGATGAATATGGCATAAAAGGGATTTACCTGCGTCAAGACACGCGGCGCTTCTACCCCTACGAGGAGTTGGCGGCCACCATTTTGGGCTTTACCAACGACGATGGAGACGGCATAGAGGGGCTGGAAAGCTATTATAATGATACCTTAAGCGGCACACCCGGGCGCTCTTTAGGCGTGCGCAACGCTTGGGGGGGTGAAGTGCCCACCGGCGACGATGAGCAAATATATCCGGCGCAGGACGGCAACAGCCTGGTGCTGACCGTGGACGCCGACATCCAACAAATTGCCGAGCAATATTTGGCCGAGGCCGTGGCCTACAACGAGGTGCAAGAGCGCGGCATGGTGATAGTGATGGACATCGAAACCGGTGGCATTTTGGCCATGGCCACCAGCCCGGCGTATAACCCAAACGATCCCTACGAGATTTATGATGAGACCACGCGCCTTGAAATAGAGGCCATGCCCGAAAGCGAAGAGCGCGTGCAGTTGCAAGGCGAAGCACGCACCTTGCAGTGGCGCAACAAGGCCCTGGCAGACACCTACGAGCCCGGTTCCGTGCTGAAGGTGTTAACCGTGGCGGCGGGCCTGGATTCCGGCGCATTCACGCAGGATTCCACCCTGGTTTGCAACGGTGGCATCACCGTGGAAGACCGCGAATTTGGCTGTGCACAAGATGCTGTGCATGGCGAGCAACTGATTGGTGATGTGCTTATCAACTCTTGCAATGTGGCCAGTGTGCAAATTACTTCTGCACTGGGCAGCGAGGCTTGGTATGATTACTTAAACGCCTTTGGCCTAACAGAGCCCACGGGGGTGGATTTACCGGGCGAACCCAGCGAGCAATCCATTGCCAATATCATGTATGATGCCGAGGAAATGGGCCCCGTGGAGCTGGCCAGTACCGCTTTTGGGCAAAGCAATAAATTTACGGCGCTGCAAATGATAACGGCTGTTTCTGCGGCGGTAAACGGCGGAAACCTGATGCAACCATACATTGTTTCGCAAGAGGTGGATGCGCAGGGCAATGTGGTGAATGAAGTGCAACCCACCGTGCGCCGGCAGGTGATTTCCGAAGAGACCAGCGCTTTTTTGGCCGACACGCTGGAAAATGTGGTTAGCCAAACACCCAACGGGCAAAATGCCTACGTGGCAGGCTATGAGGTGGGCGGCAAAAGCGGCACCTCGCAAAAGCTGGAGGTGCTTGCTGCCGAAGGACGCGAGGCCTATATTTCGTCCTTCTTGGGTTTTGCCCCCGCCAGCGACCCAAAAGTGGCTGTGTTGGTGGCCCTAGACGAATCTACAGACCCACATGCCCCCGTGGAAAGAACTTGGTTTGGCACGCGTTTGGCAGGGCCTTATGTGGGTAGCATCATAGAAGAAACCCTGCCCATTATGGGCGTAGAGCCGCAGTTTGGCATAGAGGAAAGCGCCACACGCTCTACCATATCGGCCCCGGCCGTGATAGATACCCCGGTTCAAACCGCCACAGCCACACTTAGCCAGCATGGGCTGGGCGTAGTGGTGGAAGGCACGGGCGACACTGTGGTGGCACAAATGCCCGAGGCCTACACGCAGGTGCCTGCCGGTGGGCAGGTGGTGCTGTATACGCAGCCGGAGCTTGTGAACACGCCACAGCAAGTGCCGGCCGTTTTGGGGCGGCCACCGAACCAAGCGATAGAGGAATTGACAGCCTTAGGCTTTAATGTTATCACCACGGGGGCACCCAACGACGGCGCCAACGTGCAAGTGCAAGTGCAAGAACCTGTTTCGGGCACGATGCTGGCCAAGGGCAGCATCGTCACCTTAACCATACAAGACGTCAGCGTGGTGGCGGAATAAAACACCGGTAGTTACCAGGGAAAGGGGGCAGCCATGTGTTTTGAAGAGTTGTTTCGTGCTGTGTCCTATACAGGTGTTTTGCCAAAAGGAGAGGCGACCGGCATTACCGAAGATAGCCGCCGTGTGTTGCCGGGAAGCGTGTTTGTGTGCATAGAAGGGCGCACCAGTGATGGGCATAAATTTGCAAAAACTGCCGTGGAAAAAGGTGCTGCTGTGGTGGTGTGTAGCCGCCCTTTGGGCATTGCCTGCGAGGTGGTGGTGCAAGACACAAGGCTTTGCTACGCCTTGTTGTGCCAAGGTTTTTTTAAAAACCCCGCCGAAAAACTAAAATTGATAGCCGTGACAGGCACCAACGGCAAAACCACGGTGAGCACGGTGATAAAACAAGTTTTTTGTGCATTGGGACATCCCTGCGGTTTGATAGGCACGGCGCAAAACGAAATTGGTGAGCTGGTGGTGCCCTCGCGCTATACCACGCCACAGGCCTGGGATTTGGCCGCCTTGATGCATCGCATGGTGCAGGCGGGCTGCACACACTTGGTGATGGAGGCCAGCAGCCAAGCTTTAGACCAAGGGCGTTTGCTGGGCCTGCATTTTGAGCTGGCTGTGTTTACCAACCTGAGCAAAGACCATTTGGATTGGCATGGCGACATGGAGCAGTATTTTCTGGCCAAAAAAGAGTTGTTTTTGCACAGCAAGGCCATGTTGGTGAACCGAGACGACCCCTATGGCATGCGTTTGTTGCAAGAAGTGCAAGGTATAGAAGCGCACAGCTATTCCTGCCAAAGCGATGCGGCCGATTTTGTGGCCCATCGCATAAAGATGAAAATGGGGCAGGTGGATTTTGGGTTTTTGGCAGAGGAACAGTTGTACCCCCTTGTTTTTCCCATGCCGGGTAGCTACAGTGTGTATAATGCGCTGGCGGCGGGTGGCGCGGCAGTGATGCTTTTGCAGATGCCCCCACAAGATGTGATGCGTGTTTTAGGGCAGGTGCAGGGCGTTCCCGGCCGCTGTGAGACACTTTACAACAAAGAATTTACTGTCTTGCGTGATTTTGCACACACGGCAGACGGGCTGGAGCAGCTTTTGATGGCGTTGAAACCCTTTGTGCAAGGTAGGTTGGTGGTTTTATTTGGTTGTGCGGGCATGCGCGAGCGCAGCAAACGGGCCGAAATGGCCGATGCGGTGCTACGCTATGCAGATGTTGTGTTTTTAAGTAGCGACAACCCCCGAGAAGAAAGACAGGCACAAATTTTTGAGGATGTGTTGCCTGTGCTGAGCGCACAAAAAAAGATTCCGTATACCGTAGAGGCAGACCGCCGCAAGGCCGTGTGTGCCGCTGTAAAAAGCCTGCAAGCAGGCGATGTGCTGGCGCTGTGTGGCAAAGGGCACGAGGATTATCAGGTGCTTTGCGGCCGCAGTGAATTTTTGGACGAAAAACAGCTGGTAGAAGAAATGTTTTTGGACGACGCCGACACGCAACCATAAAAATGGCAGTTTGGATGCATTCGTGTGTAAAAGGGCAACAGTTTGGCATAATAACCGGCAAATGTGGTATAATATTTTAACTGCTAGGGAAAGAGAGGCAGAGAATGCAAAGCATTACGGCAAAAGAACTATTTTTAGACCTTTGGCCCACGGCACCGGCGGGCCTTAGCATAAATTCGGTGGTGACAGACAGCCGCATGGCAACGCCCGGCAGCGTGTTTGTGGCCATCAAGGGCGAGCGTGTGGATGGCCATGATTTTGCGCGCGAGGCCTGCGAAAACGGCGCGGTGCTTGTGGTGGCCGAACAGGCCATTGACGATGTGCCGCCGGACAAAACCGTGTTGGTGGGCGATGTTTTAGACGCCATGATTGCCATGGGCGCAAACTATCGCGCACGTTATTCGCCTTTGGTGCTGGGGGTGACGGGCAGTGTGGGCAAAACCACCACCAAAGAATTTTGCGCGGCTGTATTTTCGGCTTTTGGCGAAACCTTAAAAACACAGGGCAACCAAAACAATGAAATTGGCATGCCAAACACCCTGTTTCGCATGGATGCCAACACACGTTATGCCGTGCTGGAAATGGGGATGCAGGGCCTTGGCGAAATACGAAAGCTGACCTTGGCGGCAAAACCAAACGCGGCCATTATCACCAAAATTGGCCAAGTGCACATGGATCGTCTGGGCAGTATGCAGGCCATTTTACAGGCCAAAATGGAAATTTGCGCCGGCCTTGAAAAAGGCGGGCCGTTGATTTTAAACGGAGATGACGCCCTGCTAAAAGAGGCGGCCATCCCACAAGATGTGCATGCGGTGTATGTGTCTGTGCACGATAAAGACTGCGAGATACACGCAGAAAACCTACGCAAGGAAAACCCGGGTTCCGGGCAGTTTTTCCAAATTGTAGACAGGCAGTTTGGCAGTTTCGAGGCCTATATTCCAACGCCGGGCGAGCACATGGTAAGCGATGCATTGATGGCCTATGCGGCGGCCACACGCCTTGGCTTAAGTGCACAAACGGCGGTGCAGGGCCTTGCAAATTACGAGCCGGCATGGATGCGGCAACATATTCGAAAAACACAGGGTATCACCCTTTTAGAAGACTATTACAACGCAAACCCCGATTCGATGAAGGCCGCACTGCATTTGTTAGGTGGCATGGAGGGTGGGCGCAAAGTGGCTGTTTTGGGCGATATGCTAGAGCTGGGCACGGCGTGCGAAGGGGCCCACAGCCAGCTGGGAGAGCATGTGGCACAAAGTGGGGTGTCTCTTTTGGTGACGGTGGGCAAACAGGCTCTTTTGGCGGCTACACAGGCACAAAAAAATGGCGTAGAAGTGCGTGCGTTTGAAACAAATGAGCAGGCGGGCGCCTTTTTAAAAACGGCCTTGCAAGAGGACGACATCGTGCTGGTGAAGGCCAGCCGTGGCATGCGTTTTGAAGAGGTGGTGGCCGCCACCCTGGGCGAGGACGTGCAAACGAACTAGAAAAAAGCCAAAGGCGAGTGTAAACGGAAAAATTGGGGTGTTCGAAAAGGGGAAAACAATGACGCAGTATGCAACTTTGGTGGCGGCAGGCACGGCACTGCTGGTGAGTTTGGTGTCCGGCTTTGTTTTGGTGCCGCTGTTGCATCGGCTTAAATTTGGGCAAACCATCAACGAAGAGGGGCCCGCTTGGCACAAAGGGAAACAGGGAACCCCCACCATGGGCGGCGTTTTGTTTATCTTGGGCAGTCTTTTGGGGGTGGCGGTGGCCTATCCCATGCTGGAAAACATACAAACCGATGCCGACCCATTGGCCGGTCTTTTGGTGCTTTTGGGGTTGTTTACCTCGTTGGCGTTCGCCTTTGTGGGTTTTGTGGACGACTATTTAAAAGTGGTGCGCAAAAAAAACCTTGGCCTTCGTGCACGCGAAAAATTGGTGATGCAGTTTGCCATTGCCGGCAGTTTCCTGCTCACCTTGCATATGATGGGGCGTCTTTCCACCTTGGTGCGGTTGCCGTTTTTGGGGGCGGTGGATTTTGGCCTTTTGTTCTATCCGCTTAGCTTGATTTTGATTGTGGGGCTGGTAAACGCTGTGAATTTAACCGACGGCATAGATGGCCTGGCTTCGCTTACCACGCTGTGTGTTATGTGTGGCTATGCCCTGCTGCTGACCTTGTTTGCACGCTTTCAGCTTTCTGTTTGGGCGGCGGCCGTGGCCGGTGCCTTGGTGGGTTTTCTGTTTTGGAATTTTTATCCCGCCAAGGTATTTATGGGCGACACGGGCAGCATGTTTTTGGGTGGCACGGTGGTGGCGCTGGGGTATTGCATGGGCCGGCCGGACATTTTGTTTATTTTGTCTTTGTTGTTTTTGGGCGAGGCCGTCAGTGTGATGATGCAGGTGGGCTGGTTTAAATATACAAAGAGAAAATACGGGGCCGGGCGGCGCATTTTTAAAATGACACCCCTGCACCATCATTTTGAAATGAGCGGGTGGAGCGAGGTAAAAATAGACCTGATTTTTAGCATGGTTACCCTGTTTTGTGTGGTGATAGCTTATCTATATGCCTTTTTGTTGGGATAGCACAGGTTGTGAATAGTTGAAATGTAAAACGAGAAAGGGGGACGATATCGATGCCGCAGGGCAAACAGATGGTGTCTGGTGCAGAGCAAACAGGAAACAAGATGCATGTTTCACCGAAACAAAACAAGAAAAAGCGACGTTCTCCCCTTTTGAAAAAAGTGGGCATGGTGCAACTGAGCGGCCGCATCGATTTGCCCTATTTTACCTTGATTATCGTCATTTTAATCTTTGGCTTGATTATGCTTTTTTCTGCGTCATACCCCTCGGGCTATATGCGCTATGGAGACAGCTACGCCTTTATCCAGCCGCAGATACGCTATGCATTGATCGGCTTAATTGTGATGGCGGGCGCCGCCATGGTAGATTATCACTGGCTGCGCAAGTGGGCTTGGCCGCTGATGAGCGTAACCTTGGGTTTGCTTGTGGTTGTGTTGTTTATGGAGGCGAAAAACGGCGCGAAACGCTGGATATGGCTAAACAGTGCACACACCCAAAGCCTACAGCCCAGCGAGCTTGCTAAATTTGCCATTATTTTGTTGTTTGCGGCCCTTTTGGCGGCCAACCAAAAACGCATAAAAACCTTGTTATACGGCTTTGTTCCCTTTGTGGCGATTTTGGGTGTGGTGGCGTTTTTGATGTTGCAACAGCCACATCTATCGGGCACCATTTTAATCATGGGCATTGGCATCAGCATGATGTTTGCCGGCGGTGTGGCCTTGCGTTGGTTTGCCATGGCCGGTGCGCTGGGTGTGTCTTCGCTGGTGCTGTTGCTAATCAATGTGCCCGACCTTGTGCCCTATGCTATGAGTCGCATCGAAATTTGGCTGGACCCCTACAGTGTGGACCCGGCCGCCTCGCATCAAACCATACAAAGTCTTATCGCTGTGGGCTCCGGCGGGCTTACGGGCAATGGCATCGGCGGCAGTGTGCAAAAGTTTTTGTATCTGCCCGAGATGTACAACGACTATATTTTTGCCATCGTGTGCGAAGAACTGGGCTTTTTTGGTGCTGTGTGTCTTATCGTGCTGTTCCTGTTGTTGCTACTGCGCGGTTTGCACATCGCCCTGCGCGCCAAGGACACCTTTGGTTCTATGTTGTGCGTGGGTGTGGCCGCCCAAATTGCCTTGCAAACTTTTTTGCATATCGGCGTGAACACCAACACCATTCCCCCCACGGGCATCAGCTTGCCCTTTTTCTCTTCGGGGGGCACCTCGCTGGTGATGCTGATGGGGCAGGTGGGCTTGGTGCTAAGCGTGTCTAGGCAGGGCTATGCCTCGGTAACAGAGGCACGCCGCGCCCAACAGGAGGCAAACGAGACGCGGCCAACACAAGAGCCGGGCGAGCAAACCCACGAGGAGGCGGCAGGATGAAAGTGCTACTGGTGGCGGGCGGAACAGCAGGCCATGTGAACCCGGCCTTGGCCATTGCAAGCGGATTAAAAAAGAACATAGCCGAGGTGGATATCCACTTTGCCGGGCGCAAAATGGGCATGGAGTATGACTTGGTGACGCGCCATGGCTATGCCTTCCATCCCATAGAGTTGCGTGGCATCCAGCGCAGTTTGCGCCCTAAAAATTTTGTGCGCAATGCACAGGCCGCTTGGTATTTGGCAAAATCCGGCAGTGCTTGTCGACGTATTTTGCGCACGGTGCAACCCGATTTGGTGCTGGGAACGGGGGGCTATGTAAGTGGGCCTTTGGTGCGCGAGGCCGCGCGCCAGGGGATTTTTACGGCCCTGCACGAACAAAATGCCTATCCCGGGTTGGCCAACCGTCTTTTGGCAAAAGAGGTGCAGCGCATCTATGCCGTGTCGCAAGGGGCGGTGCAGCGTTTGGGTCATCCGGAAAAAAGCTTGGTGACGGGTAACCCCGTGCCCGCGGAGTTGTTTTGCCAAAACCGCGAGGCCGAGCGCTTGCGTTTGGGCGCCGGCACACGCACGGTGTTGTTAAGCTTTGGTGGTAGCTTGGGTGCCCAGCGCCTGAACGAAGTGATAGCCGAGCTGGCACAATGGCATGTGCAACATTGTGATTTTCTGCATATCCATGCCACGGGTGGCATAGAAAAGGACAGTTTTGCCGCCTTGGCCAAGGAAAAGGGCCTGTGCGAGCACGAGCAGTTTGTGGTGAAAGAATATATCCACAACATGCCGGCCCTGCTGGCCGCGGCAGATTTGGTGATCTGCCGTGCAGGCGCACTTACTTTGGCGGAGATTGCGGCCGTGGGGCGTGCCTCGGTGTTGATTCCTTCGCCCAATGTGGCCGAAAATCACCAATATCACAATGCCGTGGAATTTGAAAAGGCGCATGCGTCGCGTGTGGTGGAAGAAAAAGATCTGAGCGGTGCAGGGCTTATCGAAACTGTGAAAGAGCTTACCAAAGACCCACTGCGCCTGGCCGACATGGGGCATGCGGCGCAAAGCTTGGCAAGGCCCAACGCCCAGGAATTGATTGTGCAAGACCTGCAAACGTTTTGCAAACCGCTTTAAAAATGCCGGGTGGTCGATGTAAGGCAGTGCATTTTTGACAAAGGGATGCTTGTGAATTTGTAGAGGTCGTTTATTGTTGGTTGCGTGGGCATCCCTTTATTTTCCGAGGTTTGAAAATGACATTTGCTTGCAACAATGTGTAAAAATGTTTCACCCATAAGCGGCGGGCAAGGGAGGTGGTGTTGTGCCCCCAAACAAGCAAACGGGCCCGCCGAACGAGGGCGACCGTTTAAAGCGACGTGTACAGCCCAAGGCCACAGAAAACCCAAAACGAGATACACCGCAAATGCGTGTACCGGGACAAGATGCCTTTCAAAACATACCGCGACGCAAGGCGCCGGATCATCTGCAACAAAACATAGAGGCAGGCCGTGCAAAGTCTGTAGCGGATGAAAAAGAGCCACAGCAAAATACGAAGCAGAAAAAACGCACACCCAGACGTGTTAGCCCTGCGGCGAAACGTAGAAAAAGACGCATCACCATG
The DNA here is from genome assembly GCA_964370295.1 of uncultured Oscillospiraceae bacterium. GTDB lineage: Bacteria > Bacillota > Clostridia > Oscillospirales > Ruminococcaceae > JAAYCI01. The sequence goes on along the minus strand of CAYJIR010000038.1, from coordinate 640 downwards.
GTGGTGGCCGCGCTGGTGTTGGTGGCGGTGGGGGTGTTTTTTTCGGTGAATGTGTTGTTTCCCATACGCAGCTTTACCGTGCAGGGAGAAAGCAACTATTCACAGGCGGAGATATTGCTGGCACTCGGCTTGCAAGAGGGCGATAACCTGCTTTCGTTTTCCCTGCAAGACGCACAAGAACGTCTGCTGGAAGAACTTCCCTATTTGGAAACGGTAGAGGTGCGGCGCAAGTTGCCACAAACCGTGGTGGTGCGCGTGGAGCCCGCGGTGGAGCGCTATTGCTTCCCCTGGGAGGACGGCTGGGCTGTGTTGAGTGAAAGCTTGCGTGTGCTACGTACGGACGAGACACAGCCCGAAGGCCTGACGGCCCTGTATGGTCTACATGGTATCGAGTGGCAGCCGGGTGGGCCTTTAGAGGCGAGTGAAGCGGAAACGGGGTATACACTTTCTATTGAGGAGTATCAGGCTTTGATGGCCCCCGAGCCGGAGCCTGTGGCGGCGGACCCAGCGGCGGACGCTACGGCGGCAGACCCTGCGTTAGACCCAGCGGCAGACCCTGCGGCGGCAGACCCTGCGGCGGTAGATCCTGCGGCGGTAGATCCTGCGGCGGTAGATCCTGCGGCGGTAGATCCTGCGGCGG
>CAYJIR010000037.1:7025-18665 GCA_964370295.1 uncultured Oscillospiraceae bacterium | reverse complement strand
AATGACAATTTTAAATTTGTATATGTCGTTTTTGGTTTGTTCAGTGGGCATGAATATAATACCTACTGAATAAACCCCTGCGGGTGTTTATTCAGCCCCACCGCCTATCGCGGTGGCCATAAAAGTGCCAAAAACAGCACTTTTATGGGGCATATCTTGATGCTATCCACTGTGTTTTCGCCCCCTAAATAAAAAGGCGAAAACAAAAGTGCAAGGTTTTTGTGTGAAAAACGGAAAAAACCTTGCACTTTTCCAAACCAAGAATGACAATTTTAAATTTGTATATGTCGTTTTTGGTTTGTTCAGTGGGCATGAATTAAACCATCTGCTTTATCCTCTTTCCATCTTCTTTGTAAAGAATTCTTTAAAAAATCACACTGTAAATTTAGATGGTGTCGAAAATAGTTGAATCGAGCATATTTTGAGCATTTTTTTCCTATGGGGCGGGAAAAGAGCCAACATAGGCCAACTGAACACGATTGACGACACTGCCTAATACCGTCAGAAGGGAGCGCTTATGCCGGTTATCATCGTTCGGGATGACATATGCAAAATGAATGTCGATGCCATTGTGAATGCCGCCAACAAATCCTTGCTGGGTGGCGGTGGTGTGGATGGTGCCATCCACAAGGCTGCAGGCCCAAAGCTTCTGGAGGAATGTAAACAACTTGGTGGTTGTGAAACCGGAAAAGCCAAGATAAGCAAAGGCCATCAGCTACCCTGCAAATATGTAATTCACACGGTGGGGCCTATTTGGATGGGCGGGAATGAAAACGAAGAGTCCCTTTTAAAAAGCTGTTATGAGTCCGCTTTGCAACTGGCTTTGCAGTATAAAGTGGAAAGCATAGCTTTTCCCCTCATATCAACCGGTGCCTATCAGTTTCCCAAAGAGAAAGCCTTGGCAATTGCCACAGAAGCCATCGAAAGCTTTGTGCTAGCGCACGACATAAGCGTTTATCTTGTTGTTTTCGACAGGGATTCTTTTCACATTTCTCAAAAACGCTTCCATGATATTGCACAATATATTGATGAAAATTATGTGGAGAAAGCCTCGCACAAATACAACAGAAGCACTCTTTTAGAGGAAGCCGATTATTACGCAGAGGAAATGGTTGCGCTTTCAGAAGCGCCCGTTTGCCACTCTCCACAGCCAAAGCGTTCGTTGCATGCCATTTTAACAAACATAGACGACACCTTTTCTCTGCGGCTTTTAAAACTCATCGACATAAAACAAAAAACCGATGTGGAAGTGTATAAAAAGGCAAATATCGACAGAAAACTTTTCTCTAAAATAAAAAACAACCCAAACTACAAGCCAAGCAAATCCACCGTGCTCTCCTTTTGCCTGGCCCTAGAGCTAAGCTTGGATGAAGCAAAAGATTTGCTGTTGAGCGCCGGGTTTGCACTCTCGCGCAGCAGCAAGTTTGACTTGATTGTAGAGTATTATATTTCAAACGAAATCTATGATATTTTCGAGGTGAACGAAACCCTGTTTGCCTTTGAACAAAACGTGTTGGGTGCATAATTTGTCGCCCTTAGGGCGACCCTATCCGCTTGCAATCCTGTTATCCTGAGTGTACAACAAAACACAAAAGGAGAACAGAAACATGAAAAAAGATTTGGTTGAACTCGTATTTATTTTAGACAGAAGCGGCTCCATGGGCGGGCTCGAAAGCGACACCATTGGCGGATTTAATGCCATGCTGGAAAAGCAAAAACAGGAAGCGGGCGAAGCCATTGTGACAACGGTGCTGTTTGACGACAAAGTTGAACTTTTGCACGATCGAACCTGCCTGCAGGGGGTAAACCCCATAACGAGCAAGGAATATTTTGTTCGGGGAACCACGGGCTTATTGGATGCACTGGGCAGCACCATTGGCAAAACCTTAAACGCCACCCAAAACACAGCCGAAGAGGCGCGTGCCGAAAAAGTGATGGTGATTGTCACAACGGACGGTCTAGAAAACGCCAGCAGAGAATACGGCTATGCAAAAGTGAAATCGCTGATTTCGCAAACCAAGGAACAATACGGATGGGAATACATCTTTTTGGGTGCCAACATGGACGCTGCGCTGGAAGCAAAGAAATTCGGCATCGATGCCAATAATGCCGTAGATTATCACGCCGACAGTGCCGGCACAGAGCTAAACTATATGGTGATGAGTGAAGCCATCAGCAGCGTGCGCAAAACAAAATCGCTTGGCAAAAAATGGCGAAAACAAATGGATGATGATTTTAAGGCAAGAAAATGATGCCGGCGAATGATTCTATTTGCGCTTTATCATGCCGTGTGCATTGTTCTTGGCGATGACCATCGCCGGAAAACCGATATTGATGCAAACCCTTCATTTTTTCTTTGCAGAAACCAAGGCAAACAGCAAGCTAGGCAGGGATGCTACCGATAACATCCTTCTGTATTGAGTTTTCACAAAACCACAATGAGAAGAGGATATCTTATGTGCCCAAAAACTACAAAGTATATGAATTCGACTGTGTGTGGCATTACCTTGCTGCTTTTGGGCGGCACAGTTTCCTTGCATCAATTTAAAGTTCCGCTGAATATGGGCGATATTGCAGCCCTATTCAACATAAGTGCAGAAAATGCCACATGGTTCATGTCTATCTTCACCGTTATCGGTGTGTTTTTGGCTTTGCCTGCAGGCAGCCTTGTTGCAAAAATCGGCGCAAAAAACACAGTAATGCTCGCAGGTCTCTTTGCCGCTTTGGGCTCATTTCTTGGTGCCTTTTCCACAAACGGATCCATCATGCTGGCAAGTCGTGCCATTGAGGGCATTGGCTTTGCCATGGTTGCAGTTGCCGGCCCAAGCACAATTGTCAGCACCGTTGCACCGAACAAAGTTCCCGGCGCCGTCGGCATCTGGGCCTGTTGGGTGCCGCTGGGCAACATCGTGGCCTATAATCTCACCCCCATTTTATACGACAATTTTTCGGGATTCAAAGTGCCTTGGATTGCCTATGCTTTTTTGTCTTTCATCATGGTTTTCCTCGTTAAGGTTTCTGTCAAAGCACCGCAGCCGATAGCAAAGAACGATACAGCCCCACCGCGCAGCACCTTGGTTGACCTATTGAAAAAGAAAAATTTTATGCTTGCAGTGCTTGCGTTCACCTGCTATAACTATCTTCTCATGGCATGGATCACCTTTGTTCCCGCCTACGCCATCGAAAACGACTTTATGTCTCCCGCTGTCGCCGGTTTTGTCGCATCCATCCCGATGTTTATCTGTTTTGTATCTTCGCCCTTTTTTGGCAATTGGGCTGGCAAAATCGGTTTTAAAAAAATCTCCATCGGCACGCTCCTTGTCACCGGGCTTGGTTTTATCCTTGGCTTTTTGCCCAGCACTCTGTCCATCTATGTTGCGGCTGTTTGCATCGGAATCGGCCAGGGCAATCCCGGAATGATTTACGGTGCTGCCAGCACACTTGTAGACGGCGAGGCCGGCCTGATTGGGTTGTCGAATGGCATGATTATTGTCTTGCAAAATCTTGGTATGTTTCTTGGTACGGCAACCTTCTTGTCGGTGGTAGCGATGACGGGTGGCAGCTTTACCGCGGCGGCTATGATAGCCATCCCCATCACGCTTGTTGGCGCAGTGCTGTCTGCCATGGCAAAATACAAATGATGCCTGCTGCATAAACCCCTGCAGCGTTCAATCAGCCCCACCGCGATATGCGGTGGGGCTGATTCATCGAGTATTTCATCACACTATAAATTAAATTTTTTTTGCATAAAACCCAACACAGACAGAAAGGAACACCGCCACTAAAACCACAATACTTTCATAGCCCACAAAATACTCAAAGGCAATTCCATACACCATTTGCCCAAGGGGAGAGGCAAGCATCCCCACCGTCATTACCAATGCCATCGTTTTTCCTATCATATTTTCAGCCGTTTCGCGTTGAATAAAGGTGATAATTGTAACCGATGCTAAGGTTGAAATGCACATGGCTAAAAAGACACTGATTAAAAGAAGCACATAGGACAGCACCGCGCTCCTACCAAAAGCCATGGCCACCGACATAGGGATAAGGCTTAAAGAGACGAAAACCATGTATTTGTAAAGACTTTGTATGCGAAGTTTCTCTCCGCGCGCACTTGCGATAACGCCGCCAAAAAGCCCCCCAAAGGCAAGGACAGCGAGCGCGAAACCATACATTTCCTCGCTAAGAGAAAGCCTTTCGGTGATAAGCACAGGAAGTGCGATGATGATCAAAGCCGATATCAGTGCATTGAGCAAGCAAATGACAAGCATCAATTTACGAAGTGCCGGTTTTTCCTTGAAAATAAAGTGTATCGAAACACCCCAATCGTCTTTTACCATACAAAGTATAGAAGATGTGCGCTCTTCTTTTTTGTGTGGTATTTTTATAAAAAGCTCTAAGAAAGCGGAGGCGAAAAAACAGAAAACAGACACAAAAACAATGGATTCAATACCAAAACCACCAAGCAACACACCCCCTATAACAGGTGATACTAAATTTGAAAGCCCCCCGATACTGCTAACAATGCCATTGCCTTTCGCCAGTATTTTTTCGTCCAACAACACAGGAACACTTGCCCCAACTGTTGGTTGATAGAGCCCACCAAGGCTATATAAAATCATCAGTGTCACCATCATCAATGGTATGAGTGGAACCCTATCTATTGCGAAATAGAAAAACAGCATCCATATGCCCGTTGCAAAGTCCAGCATCACCATAATATTTCGCTTATTTGCCCTATCTGCAAGGATGCCGCCAATGGGCATAAGCAACGCAAATGGCAAAAATGATATCGCAGCAACGAGGCCAAAAAGTGCAGACGAGCCTGTTATATTTAACAAATAAAGCGGCAAAGCAAAACGAAGAATCCCATTTCCAAAAAGCGATATAATTTGCCCGATAACCACCAAAGTGAAATCTTTTTGCCACAATTTCGTTTGTTTCATCACACACACTCCATTTTGTTCACTTTTTTCAGAAGCCCTATGAACAAAACAACCGATACCAAAAGCAGCACGCCACCGGCCATGATAAAAGCAACCTTTGTGTTTGTGCCCAAAAGCATCACAGCATTTCCGAAGGGCGAAACCAGGATTGTGGACACAACAATTGGCACTATAACAGACTTTTTATAAAACCCTATTTTCAGTGAAATCAACCCTATAAAATTTGCGACAAAAGAAAAAATTATGCTGTATGTTACCATAAAGCGGACATCTGCAAATGGCTGTGCAATAAGCCCTATTCCATTTGCAATAAATCCCACTGCAAAACAAGAAACCATAGTAACCACAAACATCATCACAAATGTAAAGCCGAAGATAAGCAAGATTTTTGCCAGTAGTATGGTGCTTCTTTTTTGGGGGTAGGTAAAAAGCAGCACATTTTTTCGCCCTGTGTATTCCTCTACAACAAATTTCGCGTGCATCACCGATGCCAAAATTGCAAAGGCACTCATTGAAATGATGGATATCATGGTGATAATCACAGAGGGGTTTGCAAACTCCTGTGCTGCCGCATCGTTTGGCTCTAACACAGGCACAGCACAAAATAGCAGCCCCATCGCCACGACAGCCAAGAATATCCCGAAAACCCCAAGAAAATAGGGCCTTAGATTATTTTTTTTGGCCTCCAACCCGATTAAGTTCCTCATCTTAGCCACGCATCCTTTCAATCAAGTAATTTTCTGTTTCGTTCCCATATTGTTTTTGCAAATTTTCCATTGTGCCAAGGCGCTCTAAACGACCCCTTGATATCACAGCAACACTTTCCGCCGTCTGTAGTATTTCCCCTAAAATATGGCTTGATAGAATGATAGTGCTTCCTTTTTCTTTTAAGTCTAAGAATAGCTTTCGCATATCTTTGATACCCACCGGGTCTAAACCGTTAATTGGCTCATCAAGCAGCAAAATATCGGGATTGTGGCTGATGGCCCTTGCAATGCCAAGCCTTTGTTTCATGCCCATAGAAAACTTGGAAACAGGCTTTTTTCCTGCAGCAAGAAGACCGACGGATGCTAAAATGCGGTTTATATCTGCTTGCCTATTTAGATATTCCAAATGGATCTTTAGGTTTTCATACGCGCTTAAATGCTCGTAGAAAACGGGGGTTTCGACCATGATTCCCAGCCTTTCAAGCACTTTATCCGGCTCGTTCCAAGGCGAATGGCCAAGAACTTCAATTTCTCCCTCCGTTGGCTCGAGCAGCCCGCATAAGAGCTTCAGCAATGTGGTTTTACCGGCCCCGTTTCCGCCAAGAAGTCCGATGAATTCACCTTTTTTCACCTCAAAACAGATGTGGCTTAGCACCGATGTGGCGCCATAACTCTTGCACAAATGATCCGTTTTAAACATTGTTTCCATAAAACCATCTCCTTTTTTATCATACATTCGGTTGGTATGTATATGTCCAAAAATAAACTGCCCGGAGAGCGAGCAGTTATTCTTTTATAACGCCTTGATAATTTCAATTGTTTCTTCGTCAAATAACGTCAATTTATACTGTGCGGCAATTTCATTAAGCATGCTACATTTTGCAGGCAAGCGCTCTCTATTTGTGCCAAGAATGGTTGGATTTAACCATACATTTATCAAAAGGGTAATCAGTTCGGCAAGCTCATACGGCTTATCGGTTTCAATCGTTCCATCTAAAACACCCTCTTCTATGATAGGGAATATATATTCAGGAACAACTTCATTACAAGAGCTTTTTAATTGCAAAACCAAAAATTTCGGATTGTCCATAAAGTTTGGCGTCATTTGGATAAGTGTTTTTGTGACTTGGCTGTGCACACTTGTTCTTACAAGTTTTTTAAGTTTTTCTGCCCCTTTTAAGCTTTTGTCATTTTTCAGCTCAATTAGAACAGCTTCGTTCTCGCGGCTGATTCTGGTTCCAACCGCATCAAATATATCCACTTTCGACTTGAAGTGATGATAGATAGCACCTTTTGTAAGTCCATCCAGCTCGTTAATAATATCTTGCATACTTGTATTGTCATATCCTTTTTCAAGAAAAAGCCTTGTTGACACATCCAATATCCGCTCAACCGTTTGCTCTGGATATTTATTTCTCGCCATAGTTGCTCCTTTGCATGCCGTTCATTCTAACCACAATATCATACCATCGGTATGTTTGTCAAGAAAATTCTTATTCCATGATATGCATCTTTGGGGGCTTCATCGGCATCTATCCCTACAAAACGGCAAAAGAGTGCAGGGCGGCAAGAAAGTGCCAAGTGCTAGGAGCCCGACCCTCCCAAGTGCCGCCTTCGGCGGTTGCTCGCTGGATTCGCTCTGCGGAGCTTGCAACAAATGACGCAAAGGCGCATATAGTTGATATGGTTCTGCCGCGGCTTCTGCAGCCTGACGACGCAATTGCTGCTTTATTGACGGCCTGAAGAGAGGCCGAAGCGGCCTCTCTTCATTTCTTACCCGGCTTTCTCAAACTGCGCATTGTAAAGCTCTGCATAAAAACCTTCTTGTTCCAAGAGTTCGTTGTGGCTTCCGGTTTCTATCACATCGCCGTCCTTCATAACCAAAATCAAGTCTGCGTTTTTGATGGTAGACAATCTGTGTGCAATGACAAATGAAGTTCTGTTTTCCATCAGTGCGTCCATAGCGGCCTGAATTTGTAGCTCGGTTCTTGTGTCGATGGAAGAGGTGGCCTCGTCTAGAATGAGCATGGGCTTGTCGGCTATCATTGCCCTTGCAATTGTGATTTGCTGGCGTTGCCCTTGCGACAAATCCAGCTTATCGTCCAATATGGTATCATACCCATGTTCCAATGTTTTGGCAAAGTGATGCAACCCCACGGCCTTCGTTGCACTCTTCATCTTCTCTTGAGAGCAATTTTCGCTAGCGTAAACCAAATTTTCGCGTAAAGTTCCCTCAAAAATCCAAGTATCCTGCAGCACCATGCTAAATTGGTTGTGCACGTCCTCTCTTTTCACATTTTGGATGGAGGTTCCATCAATTTGTATGTCGCCGGCGCCCAGTTCATAAAAACGCATCAGTAGATTCACCATCGTTGTTTTACCCGCCCCGGTAGGGCCTACAATTGCAATTTTTTGTCCCTGCTTTACGCTTGCACTAAAGTTATGAATGATGGTTTTATCTTTTTCATAAGCAAAGCGCACATTCTTAAAGAACACATCACCTTTCACCGTGCCAAGACTCTTGTTTTTATGGGTTTCGTCTTCCATCTCTTCTTCCCCCAAAAACTCAAACACTCTTTCGGCAGCCGCCATGCCGGACTGCAAATTCTGCATGGACTGTGCAATTTGCCCAAGCGGCTGTGTAAACAAGCGGATATATACCATAAAAGCTACGATGATGCCAAAACTGATGCTTCCATTTAGGGCAAGCAGAGCACCCACAATGCACACACAAACATAGCCTAAATTGCCTATAAACGTCATCAGGGGCATCATTAGGCCCGAAAGTGCCTGGGCACGAAAAGCACTGTTTTTTAGCTGTGCATTCACATCGTCAAACCATTGAACTGCATTTTCTTCGCCGTTGTATGCCTTCACAACCGTATGCCCGGCATACATCTCTTCAATATGGCCATTTATTTTGCCAAGATGGTCTTGCTGGCTTTTAAAATATTTTTGCGAAAGCCGCATTGTCAACATCATAAGCACAAATCCAATGGCGGTGGAAAGGATCGCCGTGAGTGTCAAACTAATGTTGGTGAGTGTCATCATAAGCACAGAGCCCAAAATCAAGGTGAGCGAAGAAATAAAGCTTCCCATCGATTGTGAAAGCGTTTGCCCCAAGGTGTCCACGTCGTTCGTGACACGCGAAAGCACGTCGCCTTTGGTGTTTTTCGAAAAATACATCATAGGTAAACGGTTTATTTTGTTCGAAATATCTGTGCGTAGGTTTTTGGCGGTATTTTGCATCACGGTGCTAATCATCACACCTTGTAAAATGGACAAGCCATAACTTGCTGCATAAACAATGGCCAAAAACACCCCCGCGGAGAACACGGCTTCCATATCAATGCCGTCCCCACCGGCCACGGCTCCTTGAATGCCTTTTGTGATTTCATCGGTAATGGCACTTAGCTGCCCGGGGCCTATCAGGGTTAATATGGAACCCAGCATGGCAAAGCAAACCGCCACAAACATAATTGTACGATGGGTTTTTATATAGGCAAATAGCTTTTTTATCACCTGTTTCACATCTTTGGCTTTTTCGCCATCCATTTGCATGCCGGGGCCACGATTTTGCACCTTCTTTTTTTCGTGCGAGCCAAGCTCATATTCATTTTTACGCATGTTTTAGCTCCTCTTCCGAAAGCTGAGAAAGCGCAATTTGTCTATACACCTCACAGCTTTCAAGCAATTCTTTGTGATGGCCCATGCCCACCACTTCTCCCTCTTCCAAAACCACAATTTTATCGGCATCTTTGATGGTTCCAATTCTCTGGCCCACAATCAGCATGGTAGCCATCCCACATTCTTGCTTTAGCGAGTGGCGCAACTCCCGGTCTGTTTTGTAGTCCAAGGCACTAAAAGAATCGTCAAAGATATAGATTTGCGGTTTTTTATAGACAGCTCTTGCAATGGAAATGCGCTGCTTTTGCCCACCGGAGAAGTTTCGCCCGCCTTGCGCCACGGCCGCCTCATAGCCGTTTTCTAAAGTTTGCACAAACTCTTTTGCCTTGGCAGTTTCCACGGCAGACGACAAATTTTCTAAGTTTTGCTCGGCATTGTCACTGTCGCCAAAAGCCACATTAGACTGCACCGTGCCCGTAAATAGCGTGGCCCTTTGCGAAACATACCCAATGAGGTTGCTGAGCGATTTTTTCGTATATTCTTTTACATTTATCCCATTCACCAGCACTTCGCCTTGCACCACATCATAAAATCGCGGCACCAAATTGACGAGCGTGCTTTTTCCGCAACCTGTAGAACCAATAAGGGCCACCGTTTCCCCTTGCTTTGCCGTAAAGCTGATATCTTTTAAAACATATTCTTCGGCCCCGGGATACTTAAAACTCACCTTGCAAAACTCTATTTCTCCCTGTTTTTCCGTGTTTCCCTTCGTTTTATCACCCTCAATCACGGTGTTCTCTGTGTCAAGCACCTCGTTGATGCGCTTTGCCGATACCATGGCTCTTGGCAAAAGCATGAAAACCATCACCAACATCATAAACGACATAATCACCTGCATGGCATAGCTAGAAAACACAATCATGTCTGAAAACAGGGTGATTTGTGCAAGGCCTACGGCCTCGCTGATTAAGACTGCCCCCACCAAGTACACGGCGAGCACAAGGCCACTACTGACCATTTGAATGCTTGGCATCAAAAACGACATGGTTCTAGACGTAAATAAATTGGTTTTGGTCAGTGTTTCGTTGGCAAGCTCAAATTTTTTTCCCTGATACGCTTCGGCATTGTAGGCGCGCACCACACTGAGACCATCCAAGCTTTCCTTCGCCACACGGTTGATGTTGTCGGTGAGTGTTTGCAAAATTTTAAACCTCGGTACCGCCAAAGACAAACATACAGAAACAATAAAAAGCAAAACAAACACGGCAACGGCGGTGACAATGGTCCACGAGCTATTTTTTTCTGCAATTTTCAAAAGGGCCCACACGGCGGTGATGGGTGCTTTTATCAGCATTTGCATCCCCATCACAACCAAAAGTTGCACCTGCGTGATATCGTTTGTCGTTCGGGTTATCAAGCTAGAGGTGGAAAACGAATTGACCTCTTGCATAGAAAAACCCATCACTTTTTGAAACATACGGCTTCGCGTGAGGAAGGAGAAATTGGCGGCAATATGCGCGGCGATCATCGCCACAGCAACCGATAGGAAAAGGCTGCCCAATGCACACAGCAGCATATTAAAACCGGCGGTGTAAATCTCGCTCATCGCACTGCCCTCTGTTTGGACCAACACAGTGATTTGAGACATATAGTCTGGCAAGGCTAAATCCAAATAGGTTTGCAAACAAGTGAGCACTACTACAAAAACAGCAAGCGCATAGTCTCTCTTTTTTAATCCTTTCAAAAGTTTAACCATCAAAACCCTCCATTTTAGCGGGCATATTTTCCTCTAATATTTGTTTTATTTTGCCCAATTTATCCATGACAGCTTCCAATTCTGCAAGGCCAAATTCGTCTACAATTTTTTCCATGGTTTGAAACATTTGCGCTTTTATGTTTTCCGCAAGTGCCTCGCCCTGATCGCTTAGCTTCACTGCCACGGCCCTTGCATCTAGCATAGAGCTGGATTTCACCACCAAGCCCTTTTTCTCCATTTTTTTTAATAGAACCGCCATACGGGCCGAGCTAATACCAAGCGCTTTGCTGATATCAACAGAGTTCACCTCTCCCTCGGCCTCGTTTAAATATTTTATAACAGAAAAAACACCCATTTCTTTCTTTTTCATCTCATCAAATACTTTTTGCGGCCTGTTTTTTTGGAACAGTTCCAATGCAAGCAACACCTCTTGTTTGTTTGCCATGATATACAGCCTCCTTTATTGCTAACATAGTTAGTATTCTAACATAGCTAACTGCGTTAGTCAATAGGTGTTTTTCTTTTTAGCCGACTTTTCTATCCTTTATTTGTTGTATACGCTTCCACCGGCTGCGACGAAAAATCATCCATTTTATGGCCA
>CAYJIR010000037.1:0-6925 GCA_964370295.1 uncultured Oscillospiraceae bacterium | reverse complement strand
AGCAGTTCTTCCGATTCCCCTGCCAAATTATCGGGCATCGTGCCGTCACCACTGGGCATTCTTCCGCCCATGCCACCGGGGCCGCCGCCCATATTGCCAAAGCCGGTCGCTTCCACAGTCTCTCCGTTTTCATCCACGATGGTTCCACCGCTCATGGTAACGGTGCCGTCTACATCAAGCGGTGCATTCATCGCATCAGAACCCGCCACCGCAGTAATCACAACGTCGCCACCGGTTTGTGTAAAGGTTCCGTTCGAATCGATGCCATCTCCGCCTTGGCCATAAAAGATTTCAATGTTGCCGCCGGATATCGTAACCCCGCCGCTGCTATCCTTTGCATTGATTCCGTCGTCATCCGCATTGATAGAAATATTGCCGCCACTGATATGCACAGAAATGCCCTCGATACCTTCAAAACAATTTTCTATGATGATCGTTCCCTCTTGGATGTTTGTGTTTTGTGCTGTAATGGCGTCATCACCGGCATTGATTGTAAACTCGCCACCGTTTATCTGGACATCGCCGTCAGAATGAATGGCATCCTCATAAGCGGAAAGCTGGAAGATGCCGTCATTGATAACGATGCTGTTCAATGCTTTAAGCGCTTTCATGCTCTCGAGTGTCTCTCCCGCTGTCTCATCCGTGTCGTTCGTTCCTTGCATATCGGGGGCTTGTTGCCTTGCATCAAAGTTTTCGCTGTCCATATCGGGTGGCAACTGCGTTGCATCAAAGTTTTCGCGGCTACCATTCATTGCCCCATTTGCGCCACCGCCCATGGGCCCGCTGGATGGTGTTTTAATCACTTCTACAAACCCGCCACCCGAGTAGAGCTCAAAATTTCCACTGTCAATTTGCAGGATGTTTTCAGAACTTATCGCGTCATTTTCTGCGGTGATAGAATAATTGCCACTTGCAATCATCAAATTCCCTTTTTCCAAGTCTTCCGCATTTGAAGATTTAAGCCCGTCCTTTCCGGCATCTATCGTGATGTTGGCATCACGAATGGCCAGCAAATCTTTGCCAACAATGCCGTCTTCTATGGCGTGCACCGTGATATTTCCGCCATCGATAATCAAGTCGTCACGGCTGTTGATTCCATCTTGATACAAGGTGGACACTGTTAAGCTTCCCTCGCCGGTGATCACGGTATCTGCCTTAGAATAAATAGCCGCAGAGGGAAATTCTGCGTCATCGCTTATGATTTCGCCTTGGCTTATGGTATTTTCGCCTTCAAGAATAAATACAACATCTTGCGCCTCCACAATGTTTATCGGGGTGCCGATATCGCTTTCTATATGGGCATCGCTTAGCACAAGGTAAACGGTGCCATCGTCTGTGTCTTTGTTCACATTAACCATTATTGTGCTGTTTGTATAATCACCGGAAAACGCATATGTTCCGCTTTCGCTGATGTTTATTTCTTCACCGTCTGAGAAAGGGATGGCTTCGCCTAAATTTTGCAAATAATCGCCGCTTGGAAAGCCAAGCAGCGTTGCTTCTCCCGTGGTTTTTGTGGTGGATTCTTCTGTCGTGGCATCTACACCAAGCTGAGATGCCACTGTTTGTGCCGAAGTATCCATACTCTCGGCGGTTGAACAGCCGGCCAAGGCAAGCATGGAAAGGGCGGTGAGAATTGCGAAATATTTTTTCATGAGTGCGACCTCCTAAAGTCCGTTTATAAACAGTTCTTGTTTGCCTATAATAATTTCAAGGTTTCCGTTTCTGCATCGAAGTTCATCGACAAATTGTTTTTTCTAAGCTTATTATAGTTGCCAAACCTTAATCTTACTTAAAAAATCGAAACCATTTTTAAATACAAACAAAATCATTTGGGAAGTGCACCTGTTCTTTGCATCATCAACTAGCACGATTGCCCGTAAATCAAATCTCGGATGGTTTGCATACAGATATCGCTGGAAGCCATTTCGTCGGCAAGACGCTTAAGCTCTGCTTTTATAAGCGTGGCATTTTCGATTTCTTTTTTATATTTCATTTTGTGTTCAAGGCTGGCCCAAGAGTCTTGCGAAATGGTTCTCAATTGAATCTCCACCGGAACGTCAACATCGCTCGCCCGAATTTTAAGGAGAATATGGTAACTTCTATACCCGTTTGGTTTTGGGTTTCGTATATAATCTTTGCTTATAATGTGCGAAGAAGCCGCACTCGTTTCTATCACGTCAGCGAGCTCATATACATCACTTAGAAAACGACAAATGATGCGCACGCCAACGAGATCGTTTAAATGGAGAAGGGCGCTTTCCACCCCTATTTCACAATGCATGCGCTCCAATTTTTGAAGTACACTGCGCTTCGATTTAAGGCGCACTTTCAGGTGCTCCATTCTTTCGCCGCAATGCAGCCTCAAAGATTGTTCCAAGTTGCTTTTTGTGTGCTCAAAAATTTCGTGATACTCGGCATAAAAGATTGCGGTTTCTTCCAAAAGAAATCACCTCGTTGCAACAGGCTTGTTTATTTTTAGATAAAAAACGATATATACAGTGGGGCACAGCTTAAAACAATACCGTGATTACCACCTCATTTTCGGTTTTACCTTCAGCCGAAATTTTGGCGCCATGTAACTCGCAAATGGATTTTGCCACCGCTAAACCGATGCCAAAGCCCTTCGATTCGCTATTTCGTGCCTTGTCCTCCCTAAAAAAACGTTCGAACCATTCGGGATGTGCACCCACTTGCACAGCATTGCACGAATTTTCAATGCAAAGCACTTTTCGGTGCCCTTTTGCAAACAACAAAATGCGAATTTCTGCTGCGTGTGTGCTATATTTTATTGCATTTTCCAAAAGAAGAGAAAACAGCTTTCGGATGTAGAGCTCGTTGCCTTTATACGTAATATTTTCGGCAATGTTGCAAGAGAATACAAGCTCCTCGTTTTGCAAAGAAGACGAAAACTCGCAAACGGTTTCGTCCAGTGCATCCGAAAGGGAGAAGTCTGTTTTATCCAGCGCCTTCGGCGCTTCTTCCAGCTTTGTAAGAGAAACCAAATTTTCCACAAGCACATCCAGCCTTGTTATCTGTGTTTTGATACCGCCGGTCCATTCGTTTTCCCCACTTTCCAGCTCCAGCACGTCGGTATTGGCTTTAATAATGGATAGCGGTGTTTTAAAATCATGGCTGACATTGGTGATAAATCCCTTTTGCCTTTCGTAACTATGCACAATAGGCTCCACCGCTTTTTTCGAGAACAAACAGGCCAAAATAAAAATCAACCCCGAAGCCACAAGGGCAATGATAAAGGAATACAGAACAGAACTTTGTAAGGTTCGCATGGCTCCCTCAATATCCAAAAACAGGTAGAGGGTTCCATTTTCTCTTTCCATTTTCACATAGCGATAGTTGTCTACAATGCCGGTACTTTGGCTGTTTTCCTGCACGCTCTGTGCATATAAAACGGCCTCTTCCGGCGTCACCGAGGCGATATTCTTGGTGTCTATGTATTGTATGTTGTTTTCTGTGTCTGCGCCCACCACAAAAAAGCGCGTGATGAAAGCAAGTTCTCGATCAAACGAATCTTGCGGGCGAAACCTTTCGCTAAAATTAAAATTATTTTCAAGCAATAAGTTCATCACCGCATCCCATTGTTTTGCCACAGAAAGGTAGTTTACAATATTAAAGGTGAGGGCAATCAACAACAGAACAGACACACTGATGGAGGTGGTGAGCAAAACAAATTTTCGTTGCAATTTTTTCAGCATTATGGCATCTCCAAAGAATAGCCGGTGTTGCGTGTGGCCTTGATTTTTACGTTGGCATCCAGCAAAGCTAATTTTTTGCGCAAATAGGAAATATAAACCCACACCACATTAATTTCGGCCTCGCTGTCATATCCCCATATCTTTTCAAAAAAGCGTTCGGTGGAAATAATGTGCCCTTTATTTATCATCAGCATTTCAAGCATCTGAAATTCTTTGCCTGCAAGTTTTAGCACATTTTTCTCGGTATACAGTTCAAAGGTTTTGCGGTTAAGGCTCACGTTTCCTGCGCTTAACACAGAGGTGGCGCTGTCGGTGGCACTTCTTGTAATGCTGCGAATGCGCGCAAGAAGCTCTTTCGTATCGAAAGGTTTGGTGAGATAGTCATTGGCACCCAAATCCAGCCCCCTCACTTTGTCATCCACTTGGGATTTGGCTGTAAGAAGAAGTACGGGCACAAAGTTGCCTTTTTCTCGTATGGTTTTTAACACGAAAAGACCGTCTACTTTCGGCATCATGATATCTAAAATAACGGCGTCATAATTTTCGGCTTCCAAATATTCCAGCGCCTCCTTGCCATCATAAACAGCATCCACGGCATAATGATAGTGTTTTAATATTTTAACAAGGGCATTCGACAGTTCTTTTTCGTCTTCACACAGCAAAAGTCGCATGGCTTACCTCCAAAAATTATTGCTTAGTTTTATAAACGATAGCATATGAAACTTAATTATACTTTAAATTTAAAAAACCGTATACCGGCTAGCTCGCGTCGACAATGGTTGAACCGAACATATTTAGAGCCATTTTTTATCCTATTCGATCTAAAAATCGCCGAACTCCTTTATGGAATTCAAGATTTTTAGGCAGAATCGGGCGAGAAAAGTGCCAAAATAGGCCGGCTGAACACGATTGTCGACGCCAGCTAAAGTTGCAAACAAACCATCCCTATCCTGTGGTTTTGTCTGCTTTTTTAGTGAATTTTCAAAAAATGTAGGTAATATTAAAAGGAAGGGTTTGAAGAACCCTTCCTTTTTCTGTAGAATTATCCTCTTGTAAGAAGTCGGAATTCATCATTTTTAGGCTGTTCTTTAAAAGAACCCCTATGAAAGCCCGTGCTTCAAACACCTTTTACAGACGACATCTTACTGCGAAGTATCCTCCGGTGTCTGCTGCCTTCTGAAACTGAAAAATTCCGCCTCATCTCTGCTTGTGCCCCAATCTGCAGCAGCCGCCAAAAACATTCCATTGCCGTCTTCGCTAAAATAGCATGCATAAATACCGGTGTTTGGCAAAGAGGCAATCACCACGGGTGCACCCGATTGAAAGCCTTGTACGGTGTCGTAATCAAACGTGCCCACATCCAAAATGGTATTTTCCGCATCCAAACAAAGGATGTTATCATCGTTTGCGCCGTTTTCGGAAAGGATTTCAATTTTAACAAAAGGCAAATCAGACTCACCCTCCAAAACCCACTCACCAACAGGGGAGTGCTCCGAATGAGCGCTAGAATCCGTCAATTTGCTTTCCGCTTGCAAAAGGCTCGCTGAGCTCGCAGGGGAACTCAACGATTGTGTGGCAAAAGCAACCACCTCGGGCATTCCCTCCGAATAGGTAAAATGGTCGGCAGAATCCACCGAAATGTAGCGAACGCCGCCTTCTTCGCCTGCATACACATTGTGTTCCGTTCCATAAATGGTAATAAAATACAGGCCTTTTTCATCATTGTAGCCGAAAGTGCCGCCCCCCTGCTCGCGGCCCTCTTCATCAAAATAATGCACATTTCCGTTTGCATCAATTTCCACATAGAAAAACAAAGGGTCTTCCTGCCGGCCAATTTCTCGCCAATCATAAGACCACCAGCCAACAAAATCCTCGTTGCTAAGGTCGGCACCGGTGCTTGCACAGCCGGTTAAACAAAAGAGCAACACAAGCAAAATAATCACGTAAAATTTAAATTTCATGCTCATGATTTTACCCCTTCTATTCTTAGAATATCCAAAATGCACACAGAATATAGAAAGATAAAGTTAGGAGGCCGCTTGCTTTGTATACAAAGAACCGGAACCCTCGAGAACAAGGGTTGCCTCATCTTCAAAATAAAAAGTATCGTACTGTGTGTCGTCCATATCATCCGCCTGCATCATAAATTTATCGTTTTCGGCCGTATAGTGCAATTGCCCGATGCTCAGGCTTGTGCCTTCTGCATCATACAGCTCATAAGCGCCCATACCATCCATCACAAGCTGTTCGGCCTCTGTGTCTCCGTTTAAAAACCAAGTACCCTCTGTTCGGCTGTAAAAGTCCGAATCACCCGGCTCGCTTTCCGCGTCGGAGCTTGCAGAAGCATCGGAGCTTGCAGAAGCATCGGGGCTTGCAGAAGCATCGGTTTGAGGCAGTGCTTGAGAACCGGACGCCTCCGAGTTCGAAGAAGCCATGGGTACATCCTCGCTTGCACAAGCTAGCAGTGCAAAAGATACACACAACGCAAAACAGAGTACAAATAATTTTTTCATCATCGTTCCTCCTTGAATATAAAAAACACCATTCCGATTATTTTTATGCATCCCACAAAACAAACTGCACCCTCGGCCGCATTCCCGCCTGCTTTGATTGTGTCTACACTATCCACAAAGCTCTTTTGTCTCCCTTTTGAATCCGGTGCAATATTTGCGGGCTGCCGTGTCGGATCACCACTACAGATTGATGGCCCTTTCCCATTCGCAAGCGATTCTGTGTGTATTGATGAGCATTTTTGTGAAGTCAACTTTGTTAACAGCCCCATTTCATCTTATCACGCCCTGTGTGATAGCAAGCGTGTTTACCGGCACTACTTTTGGCAACAGAATGGTTCCGCCTTTGTTCCACATTCTCTCGTATACGCAAATCAAAACTGTAAAATTTCAAAAAAACTTGCCTATCCAATAGAGTATTTACTGCCCCTTCCTATGCGAAAAATCGCAGATGTATATTGAAATTTTATCATATACCCAGATTGCCGTCAACTTGTATCTTAATGCCCACGGAACAAATAAAAAATGAAATCCACATAGTACAAAAGGCCATTTTTTGTTTGAGATAATACAAGGTTTTTCCGTTTTTCACACAAAAACCTTGCACTTTTGTTTTCACCTTTTCATTGAAAGGGCGAAAACACAGGGGAGTGCATCAAGATATGCCCCATAAAAGTGCTGTTTTTGGCACTTTTATGGCCA
>CAYJIR010000036.1:0-20163 GCA_964370295.1 uncultured Oscillospiraceae bacterium | reverse complement strand
AGACTCTGTCGAGTAAATCGTAGATATAATAGATGCGATGTTCTGCAATGACAATTGTTTTTCCCTCGTTTTTAAGGGCAATGAGCAGTTTTCTGAGCTCCTCTATCGCGTTGGAATCCAGATTAGAAGACGGTTCGTCAAAAACATACAGCATTGGGTCAATAGCTGAGGCGGAAGCGCAGGCGATTTTTTGTTTTTCACCACCAGAGAGCGCGAAAATGTTTCGTTTCATTAGCGTTTGTAGGTTTAGTTTTTCTGAAAGCTCATCCACTCTTTTAAGGATGGCCTCCTTCTTCCAGCCGTGATTTTCGGGCGCAAAAGCAATTTCTGATGTGGTGTCAACATTAAAAAACTGTGAGCGTGGATTTTGAAACACAGAGCCAACCTTGGCAGATATTTCAAAAAGCGACATATCTTTGTATTCTTTGTCGTTGATAAAAATATTTCCGCAGAGCTCGCCCTCATAGTAGTGGGGAATAAGCCCATTTAAAAGCCGCGTGATTGTGGTTTTTCCACTGCCCGAAGCACCGCACAGAAGAACAAATTCCCCTTTTTTTATTTCCAAATTGATATTGTGCAGTTTACCACCGTTTTTGGTGGTTTGGTTTTCAGGGCTTGTCTTATACGAGTAGGACGCATTTTTACAAACAATCACTTGATTACCCCCAAGAAAATCAAAGCCTGAACAGAAAGAAATCCAGAGCACAAAATTAAGATGACTGCATCTTGCAATTTCAATTTGATTTCGCAGGTGTTTGTTCTTTTCACGGGGCCACCAAGCCCTCTTGTGAGCGAAGCGCAAGAAAGTTCTTCTCCTATTTTTACACTGCACATCAACATAGGCACAATGCGATACTCTAACATTGCGCCGGCCTTACTGCCTTTGAAACGTACATTTCTCATTCTCATGGCATCATTAATCGCATTCCATTCTTCGAAAATTGTTGGGAAAAATCGAAACATTACAGCCATAGGAATGGTTATTTGTTTTGGCAGTTTTAGTTTTTCCATGGAGGCAACAAACTCGCTGACGGTGGTGGTCGTCAGCAAGAAATAGGCTGTGAGAAATCCCGGCAAAAAGTAAATAGGCATAATCACAAGCGGCGTCATAATAAAACGTATAGTCCCCGTTGTAAAGGGGACTATAAATTCTTGAAGCAACAGGCAAGCGAGCATGGCAATGGTATAAAAACCGGATTTTCTATAAGCTTTCACACAAATGGCAAGGATAAGCGGCAATAGGGCCGGCAGGTAAAAAAGTGTTGTTTGATAGGAGCCACCAAAAATAAGAATGGATAAGGTGAATAGCACTGCAAGTTTGGTGCGTGGGTCAATAGGAATGCCCTTTGTGTATTTTTGTGATAACAGAATGGCGGAATTCATTATACAATACCGGCTCTCTCAAAGTGCTTTTTGAACATTTTTTGGCCGATAAAGCCACCGATAATTCCACATATAAAGCTGGAAATAAAAAGTACGGGTAAAATCCAATCGGGCATATAACTCATAAGGGTATCGGCATATTCTATACCATATCCTTCGGTTGTAAGCATTTCGTGATAGCTGTCTCTTGTTAAAATAATGGGAATAAATGCACCGATTACAGATGTGGCATAAATACCATATGCGAGCAGTTCCTTTTTTGCGCTTTTGTATCCATCCGCTTTTAGGATTAAATCACATATTAGTGCTGCAACAAAAAATGTTCCCACACACCAATACCCCATGCCCCCAATCATCATCAAAAGCCCCGATAAAAGACCTTGAATGGTTATCATGCCAAATTTTTTTACTTTAGAAAAATATAGCATCATTGGTATTCCTCCAAGCAGCGGTACAATGACGCTAAGCATCGGAATAAAAATGGGAATAACACCAAGCATGCCTGCCGCCATGATAATCACAAAATAAATGGCGGTGAAGATACCAATGTTGATGAAATCCTTGCCTTGTAGTTTGTTGCTCATACGATTCCTCCCAATATGTAATGGTTAGCCGTTGCTAACTATTACATATTACCATCTGGAGTGTCACGGTTCTATACCTGTTTGTTATTTTGGCCACATATAGCATTGGTTTCTTCTTCTTGACTATTACTATAAAACAATTTAAAATAACATAATAAAACGAACATAGGTGAAAACATGGATTTCGACTTAAGGGACTGGCGTTTTAAAGATGAAAAGAGTGAACTAAAGCCCCGAAAAGGGTTGAACAACAACCGGCGTATCATGAATGGAGAAGCCAGTGCTTTCGACGTTTATTATTATGAGGCTTTTCAGCATATGGCTTTGTGTTTTTTTGATGTTCGTGCATCAGAAATCACAGGAAGTGGAAGCGATAGGCGAGGCAAGTTGGTGCAATTTAATTATTGCGTAAGTGGGCGCATAGAGCTTTCTTTAGAAGATGAATTTAATCTTTGCTTAAATGAGGGGGATTTTTGTGTTAGCAAAGAGACTTCAAAATCGTCCTCGTTTTTCCCCACAAAAGAATATAAAGGTGTTACCATTTATTTTGAGGAAAATGCTTTTTATGAAGAGAATAAAGCTATACTTAACACTTTTGGGCTTCCCTTTTTAGAGATGGACACCATCTATTTTAGAGAGCGAAACACCCTAGTTTCTAAAGCCGGTGATGATTTGAGGGGTGTCATGCATTCTTTGTGGGAGAAGAGGGAAAATTTATCGGATTTTAAAATAAAGCACAGCACTCTTGAGATACTCCATATTTTGTTAGAACATTCACTTGCCAAGGAAAAGAATCACGGCTACTACACCAGAATACAAGCTAAAATAGCGAAAAGTGCAGAGGAAATACTTACAAAAAATCTTGACAAGCACATACCGATAAGAACTGTGGCTGCCAAGTTTGGTGTGAGCGAAACCAGTCTTAAAAATTATTTCAAAGCGGTTTTTGGCGAAAATATTTCTCTTTATTTAAGAAAAATAAGAATGAAAAAGGCCGCGCAAATGCTGCTTGAAACCAATCTTTCTGTGGGGGAAATTTCCGGTATTGTTGGGTATACAAAGCAAGGTAAATTTGCCGAATTATTTCGGAATCATTATGGATACTCACCGCTGGAATATCGCAGGAGAAAGTTTTTGGAAATGAAGAAAACGAAGTGAATGGATACAAGAAAATAATGGCCAACAAGCTAGAGCACAGTGCCTATATTTGTCACGAAAATTGTATGAGTGATACAATCAAAATGATAAATAGTATGATGAAAAATTTCATAAGCGAAAATATACATCATGGGGCATTCCTGGGATGGGATAGTCGCTGTCTTTGTTGCGAAAAATAACCCGGAAGATTATCGCGCGTACAAATCACAGCTTAAAATGCAAGATCATCGCGTGCATTTTGTTGTCTGCTATTTTGGTGGCCATACGTGTGTATAGTTTTAGCTTTTTTCGAAGTTCCTTGGAAATATAGCCGAAAAAACCACTTGCAGAAAGAAGTTTTAAATGAGCTGTATTTGCAAATTCTTGGGGGTTATTTATAAAAAAATACATCATTGCATTTTGATTGCCTGTTTTTTTAACATATCGTGCGGCATATTTTATACCAAACTCGTCTGTTGCATCAAAGAGGAGTTCGGCGTTTGAAAATTGCTTTTGCAGTTTTGTAATAAGCGCTAAAACATCAGGCTCTTTAAAATATTGAAACACGCCGGCAACTACAAATAGGGTGGGAAGAGTACAATCCATGTGCTGTGAAAAATCTAAGTCATTGGCGTTGCCTGCTAGCAAAGTTTCGTTATCTAGTGTACCCAAAACCGTTTTTCTGCTTTCTATCACAGGGGGGAAATCCAGTTCGTAAAATTGTGCTTTATCTGCAAATTCACAAAGCCGAAAGGCCATGGTTTCAAGCCCGCATCCAATACAAACCACATTGGATTGCGTGTTTTTTTTGATAAAAGCAGACACGATTTTATCCATGACAACGGCTCTCGAAGCAGAGGATAACATCGTGTATTCACTGCTTTTTTCTGTGATGATATTCTGAGGCAGGTTTTGTTCAAGGCTGAGTGCTTTTTCATCGTAAAAATATTTTGGAAATCGTCTAGACACATAGATGCGTGCTACAAGAGGGATAAACAGGGTGTCTTCCACACCGCTTAGGTTTTGCTTGTTCATAAGCTACCGCCTTTCTTTTTTGCACAAAAATAGAGAAGAGAGCCATCGCAGTGAATAAAATCAAAGTCAAAATCTTTTGATAGCCTTTGTCGAACAGAACATTCATTGTAAAACGGCAGGGAAAGCCAACCTTTTTTTGCCAGAATGTGTTCGGCTACAAAATCGGCAAGTATGCCTTTGTCCTTCACATAAAAGCTGGCAAGCAGTAGTCCATCTGTTTTCAGCACCCTTGTCACTTCAGAAAATGCCCTATCCTTATCGGGGAACACATGGAAACCGTTCATGCTAAACACGATGTCGAAATTCTCGTCGTTAAAAGGCAGGCTTCCAACATCGCCTTGCATCAGGCTTATTTTTTTATCGCTCAAACGATTTTTAGCGATGCTCAGCATGTCTTCGCTGTAATCGAGGCAAACCAACTCGGCATTTTTTAGCCCACTGTATTTTTGGTGGGTAAAAATGGCGGTGCCCACAGGCACATCCAATAGTTTTCCATTAAAACTATTGGGAATGCATTGAAGAAGTTTGTGCGCAATTTGGTTGTTGTCGGCGCCTTTCCATATGATCTTTGCATACAGCTTGCTCCACCATGTTTTGTGTGTGATGATCTTATCATAGACATTTTTTGAGGCTTGATAAGAACTTTGTAAGTCGTTCGCCATTAGTCTACCACCGTTATTTTGAAATCACAAATAGCATCGCCGCCACCAATGGTTTTTGTTCTGCCCCAAATAAGTTTCGGGTGCATGTTGCCATATACAATGTCGTCACCTTTGCAAAATGCGGTGGTTATCTCCGGATAGCCATATTTTGTGCACAGGTCTGAATAGGGGCATTTTGTCATGTCAAAGCGCATTTCTGTTTTGGAAATTTCATGGAAAACGGCATCAAACCTTGCAGCTGTGCCAAATTTTTTCTTTGTCATATTTCCAAATATTATAGGTATTCTCTTATAAACGCCGGGGATTTTCAAGAGTTTGGAAACCACGTTTGCTCCTCTGTAGCTTCTCCATTCAATAAATTGGAAAGTAAATGCAAGGGCATCCTCCCTTGAAATACCCTGCTGAACCTGTGCATCCAGCAACGAAATACAAGGGTAGATTTTCACCCTTGTATGCATGTGCATGGGCTTCGGTTCCTCTGCATTTTCTTTGCACAATTCCTCAAAGCGTTCTAAAGCAGCGGTTGCTATAAGCATAGCTTTTTCACGGCCGTAGGTCTCTATAAGTCGCACATTCGCCTGCGACAAAAATTTATTTTTAGCCATTTTCACCTCTTTTTAGGAGAGCACCCAATTCATGCTCTCGGTTTGCAAGCGTATCATATTTTCGTAATCGGCCGATGCCTGCAACAGTTCGCTGTGCGAGCCCTCGGCGGCTACTTTTCCCTCTTTGAGTAGAACAATTTTTTTTGCACCGGCAATTGTCCTCATCCTGTGGGCAATCACTAGAACTGTTTTGTTTTTGGTAAGCCTTGCAATGGCCTTTTGCACGGCGCTTTCGTTTTGAATGTCTAGGGAAGAGGTGGCTTCATCCAAAAGAACAATGGGTGCATCTTTAAGTAGAGCCCTTGCAATGGAAAGGCGCTGCCTTTCGCCACCCGAAAGCTTCGATCCGTTTTCGCCAATCAGTGTATGGTAACCTTCGGGCATGCTCATGATGAAATCGTGGCACATGGCGTTTTTTGCCGCCTCGATCACCTCGTCATCGCTGGCACCCTTCCGGCCGATGCGAATATTTTCCATTACGGTGTTGTTAAAAAGGGTTACGTCTTGGAACACAATGGAAATTTCTTTGAGCAGGGTTTCAGGGTCAATACGGTTCACATCTTCACCCCCGATGGTGATAGAGCCACTGTTTATATCCCAAAAGCGTGCGGCCAGCTTCATCGCCGTGCTTTTACCACCGCCCGAAGGGCCTACCAGAGCCGTCACCTCGCCCTGTTTTGCCGTGAAAGACACACCGTTTAGCACTGTTTCGCTTGTGTCGTAGCTGAATTGTACCTGGTCAAAATGGATGTCATATCCCTTTGGTGTCATATCTTCTTTGCCGGTTTGGGTTTTAGTGTTTTCAAATTCCTTCATTCTGTCAACACTTTTAAGAGAGATAAAAATGCCCGCAAGGTTCACAAGGGCGCCGGCAAGAGGGTCGTAAATGCGAGAGGCAATCATTAAAAACACAAGCAGTGTCAAAAGAGATATTTCGCCAGTGGCAAGCAAGGTGACCCCCGTTATCATGGTGGTGGCAATGCCCACCTTTAATATCATCTGAGAAAGATTCACAAAAGTGCCCGTGATAAACTCGGTTTTAATGCTCGCTTTTTCGTGGTTATCGAAGTGGTTGTTCATCACTTGCAGGTGGGCCTTTTCACGGTTGTTTGCCTTGATGTCTTTCACATTTTCAAGGCACTCTTGAATTTTATCAAGATAGCAAAGCTGAATGGCCCTTGTTTTTAACAGATAATAGCCCTGCAATTTTTTGCTGGCAATACAAAGCAAAAATGAAACCGGAATAACCCAGGTGAGAGAAAGTGCCAAACGCCAATCGAATAAAAACATGCCAAGACCCATGATGGTGGTTGAAATGATAGAGCCGATGAAGCTTGGGATAAAATGTGAAAAGGCGTTTTCCATCATCGTAACATCGCCCATCACGGTGCTGGTAAGGTCGGCCAAATCTTTTTTGCCAAAGAAGGAAAGCGGCAATTTACGCAGGGTTTCTGCAAGGGATATGCGCAAGTTGGCACTTTCTTCATAGGCAGATATGAAGCAAAAGTTATACTGGAAATAGTAAAGAATGGTGAGTAAAGCAAAGATGAAAACCGCATAGATTACATACAGAAAAACCGTGTAAACTGGGGCACTGCCCTCTAAAATTGGCATAAGGGTATCTTGAATGTAGGAGTAGGAAATGCCGCTCACCGCTAAAATGACGATGTTGATGAAAACGGTGATGACACTAGCCTTTAAAAGCTCGCTTGCCCCCTTGTCGGTTAAGGCAAAGGTGTTTTGTAAAAATTTTTTCATGATGCAAGTTCCTCGCTTTCGTTCCAAATAAAGGCATGATTGTATTCTGCCCACATTTCGGCGTACAGCCCGTTTTTGGCCACAAGCTCCTCATGTGTGCCTTGTTCTGCCACTTTTCCGTTTTCTATCACATATATCAAGTCGGCATTTTTGATGGTAGACAGTCTGTGTGCAATCATCAAAACAGTTTTTCCGCGGGTGAGTTCGTTGAAAGCAAGCTGAATTTGATGCTCGTTTTCTGGGTCTGCAAAGGCCGTAGCTTCATCCAAAAGAATGATGGGTGCATCTCGTAGAATTGCCCTTGCAAGGGCAATTCTTTGTGCTTCACCACCCGAAAGATATACACCTTTTGTGCCGTAAACGGTGTCAAGGCCGTTTGGGAGTTTTGCTAAAATATCCTCGCATCTGGCGACTTTGAGCGCTCGCGTCACTTCCTCTATCGTGGCATCCGGCTTGCCTTCACGCAAGTTATCGAGGATGCTTGCCTTGTAAAGATTTGTGTTTTGGAAAACAAAGGAGATATTTTTCATCAATTCCGTATTGTCGATGTCGCGTACATCCACACCGCCAATTTTCACGCTGCCGATATCCACATCATAAAATCGTGGAATGAGTGTAGCAAGTGTGGTTTTCCCCCCACCCGAGGGACCCACAAATGCAACGGTTTGTCCTTGTTGAATGTGGATGCTCACGCCGTCTACAGCCTTGCTTTCGGTGTTTGGATAGGAAAAAGAGATGTTGTCCATAGAAATGTCGGCGTTTTTTGGTTTTTGGGAATGGTTCGGCTTTGCAAGTGGTTTTTCGGCAAGCAAATTTTCAATGCGATTCAGCGCATCGTCTGCCAGCATGGAATGCTGCATCACCCACATGATTTTCATCAGCATGAGGGAAGCTATCGGCGTGAATATGAGGTAAAAGAAAAAGCTTAGAAAAAAGTCTGTCATGTTGCTTTGGCCAGCGATGATGAAAAGGGAGCTAAGCACCAAAAATATCGGTGTACTGGCAAGAAAACTTTGAAAAAGTGTCATCGGCATTCTCATGCGGTAAGAATACTGCGACACGTATTTTTTGTAAGTATTGATGATGTTATGGAAGCGCTCGAACGAAAACACGGATTGATTGAAAGTTTTCACGACAGGAATGCCTCGCACATACTCGGTGGCTTCGTTGTTCATGTTTTCCAGCGCCGTTTGATATTGTTTGATTCTCTCCGGTTGATTTTTGCCCATACCCGACATCATGGAAACGGCCGCAAGTACAAGTGGCGCAAGGCTGATGAGGCCAAGGCGCCAATCGAATACGAATAAAACCACAAGCACGGCAAGTGGTGTCGTGTAGGCACCCACCAAATCGGGCAATTGGTGGGCAAGATAGGTTTCGGTGGCGGCGGCACTGTCGTTGATGATGCGGCGCAGTTTCCCACTGCCCGTTGCATTGAAAAACCCAAGGGGCAAGCTCATGATATGGTTTAACGCGGTTTTACGCATGTTTTTTGCAATCCGATAGGCCGCAATGTGGGTGCACATCAAGGCGACAAGATACACGACCATCGCGCCAATGGCACTGCCCACGGCAAGCCAAGCATTGGCTAGGATGCTTTCGGTGAGGGTGACATTTGGATAAATAGCAAATATTTCGCGTACGCCCTGCCAGATAAAGATGATGGGGAAGAGTGTCATTACTGCACTCACGCCAGATAAAACCATGCCGAGAATCGTTAGGCTTTTGTGGTTTCCGGCAAAATAGAAAAGCCTTGCCAACAACGAATTTTTCTTTTGTTTTTCCATGAAAGGTCTCCTTTGTAAGTTAGCTTACTGCAACTTATGTTAGTTTTAGCTAACCGTATTCTCAAAAAATATCGGGGTCAATGCCCCAATATTTCTTTCGTTCCCGCATAATAGAATTTTTGAATTTTGCCGATATACTCAATGGCTTCCTCGCGGCTTAAATCGTGGCGGATGGCTTCAAGCATATTGTTTATCCCGGATGTGGCAATGACATGGACAAAAAACATGTTGATTTTGCTTTTAGGAAACCAGTCGCTTTTCATTACACCCAGTGAAGAGCGTTCTTCAATTTCTATCAGTTTCTCCACATAGTTTTCATAATGTGTGCCTGTTGCTCGGCAAAAGAGCAGTTTAGAGCATTCAAAATCTGAATAAAGAAAATCTAAAACAGCATAGGTGCCTTTGCCCATATTTTCGGTGGTGTCACTACTTTCAAAATCATAGTCGGCGGCAGTTTCCTCGTGCACACGCGTATATAGGGTGAGCAGTTCTTCTGCAAATGTGCCGATAATTGCTTTAAACAATCCGTCTTTGCCCTGGAAGTGATTGTAAACAGCACCGGTTGTGGCTTTTGCGTTGTATGCGATATTTCGCAAATTTGCATGGGCAAAACCCTTCTCAAGGAACTCTACCTTTGCACAAGCAAGGATTCGTTCTTTGGTAAGCTCGGACGAGTAGCTCAAATGCAACACCTCTCATAACATCATTATGTCTAGTAACAAGGTTATCAAAAAAATCCCCCTTTGTCAATAGATAAAAAAACGATGTTTGTTGTGATGTGTTTTTATATTTTTAAATTATTGTTGGCTTTATATCCTGTTTTTAAGTGCTGCAAATTCTCTTTTTACAAGAAGCATCGTCCAAAACACAATGATAACATCAATTGCAAAAGAAGCGTAGTAAATGCTTTCCACCCCGAAGAACTTTGGAATAAGAAGCATGGCCGGCACATAAAATATAAACTGCCGGGCCATGCCGATCATGGCGGCGGGCTTGCCTTTATCTACAGCGGGGAAAAAGGTCATTGCCATAAAAATAAAAGAAAGAATGGGTATAATAAAAATATAAATGCGAAATGCATTGAGTTGCATCATTGTGAAACTCTGTTCTGTCAGCATGATGGATAAAATGGCCTGTGGTGCAAGCAAAGTGGCAAGCCACATCGGAAAGGTAAGGGACATGGCTGCTACAGAAAAAATCTTATAAGCTTGTATCACTCGTGTATATTGTTTTGCGCCGTAGTTGATGCCAATGACAGGTTGAAGGGCCCGCATAAGCCCAAAAATGGGTGTTAAAAAAAACTGGAATATTCGGAACACCACCCCATAAAAGGCAATGTCGGCGACGGTGCCATAGGTGGAAAGGGCGTTAAATACAACAATGGCTTGAATCAAGGTCATTACCGTCATGATGAAGGAAGATATCCCAAGGCGGTTGATATCGGTGACAATGGTTTTATCAAAGCGAAAAGAAAATACATGGGTGTTAAAACTGGCCTTGCCACGCACAAGATAGAGAAAGCCGAGCAGGGAATACACAAACATACCCACATTCGTTCCCCATGCTGCACCGGCCACACCCAGTTCCATGAGCACGATAAAAATGTAATTACAAATAGCGTTGGCAATAAGGCCAAGACCCATCATCCAAGCCGCTGTTTTCATTTTCCCCTCGGCACGAATGAGCATGTTGATACAAAGCCCGTATATCCAAAATAAAGAGCCGTATAGAGTGATTTTGAAATATTCATCTCCCAAAAGCAACTCTTCACCTACACCGCCCATCATGGAAACAAGTTGCGAAGAGAACAAAAGCCCCAGCATCATGTAAACAGCAGTGGAAAGTACAGTCATGATGTTGACACCGCCGATGAGATTTTTTTGAGTCTTCACATCTTTTGCACCTAGGGCAATGCTTAATGCAGAACCAGCACCAACGCCGATGAGGGAGCCTATGCCCATGCTGAGCTGTGTGAGGGGATAGGCAAGAGACACACCGGCAAGGGCGGTTTCTCCTATATATTGCCCAACGAAAAAGGCATCTAGCATAGAGTTTGCACCATAAAGCACCATGGCAATGACGGCCGGCCAAGAAAGCTGAACCATAATTCTCCATAAATTATCATGTAAAACAAACTGTTTTTGCTGTTCTTTCGAATTTAATGTATGAGTGCTCATTTATAGCCTCCTTAGAATATTGAAGTTAGCAAACGCTAACATACCTACAAAATTTTTTGGCATTTTCATATGCCGAAAATCTTTTTCCATCCCTCATTAAAAAATTCAATCAAAACGTCCACTTGTGTCATAGCGTCCTCTTTTTCCAAATTGTGCCGCACCACTTCAAAAAGTGCATAACATTGCGCACTCATGATGGTATGCAGTTGTTCTTTTGTCAAAGGCACACAGGGGTATCCTTTTGCAAGCATTTGCTGCAAGAAATACATGGTTTCCGTCTCTTCAATTTCAATAATTTTTTCTATAAAATTTTCGTGTGCGCTTCCATAGGCACAATTGATTAATAGTGTAAACGCATCCTTGTTGGCATAAATGAGCTCAACCATGGCACGGCTGGTAGTTTTTGTGCCCAGCAGTACATCACATTCGTTTCCGAGTTTAAGGGCATCGAAGCTACGATGGTTTCCTTCTGCATTTACATGGATGAAATGATCTGCAGCCGGTTTTACAAGAGAGGAAAACAGTGCCTCTTTGTCTTTGAAATGACGATAAAACGCGCCGGTTGTGATGCCTGCACGTTTGCATATGTCGCGCAAATTCGCACCTTCATAGCCAAATTCCAAGAATTGCTCTTTGGCGCTTTGCACAATTTTTTTGTGGGTGGCCTCATAGCTTCCAAGCGCCATTTTGCAGTAACCTCCAGACTGATAACATCAATAGCTAACAATGTTATCATCCTATCATGGGGTTTATGCTTTGTTAAGCAGAAGGAGATATCTTGACAAGAAAGTAAGATGACTCTATAATATAGCAATGATATATAGCAGTGATATACAGTGGAGTAAAAGATAAAATGCAGGAGATTAGCAACACACAACAAGAAATTTTGAGAGTGGGCAAAGAGGCGTTTTTGGAAAAAGGATTTAAAGATGCTTCTTTGCGCCAAATTGTGAAACAGGCAGGGTTTACTCAAGGGGCTTTTTATGGATATTACCCCGATAAGGCTGCCTTGTTCGAGGCGATTGTTTCACCGGTTTACAATGAGTTGTATGCACAGTTTGTCAATGCACAAAATGCACATTTTGAGCTGATTGAACGCGAAAAATCGGTTCAGACACAAATGCTTTCGAAGCAATATTTGCTTTATTTTTTAGAGAAAATCTACGAGCATTATGATATTTTTAAACTGTTGGTATGTTGCAGTGAGGGCACAAAATACGAAAATTTTATTCATGATTTGGTGGAACTGGATGTTAACCGTACCATGGAATATTTTGCCCTTCTAAGGAAAGAAAACAAATTGGAAGGGAATATAAGCCATGAATTGCATCATATGATCACCAGTGCCTATTTTACCGCTGTTTTTGAAACCGTGGTGCATGATATGCCGAAAGAAAGGGCTTTACTGTATGCAGAGGATATTGCTCGTTTTTTTGAAAGTGGGTGGGGTGGCCTTGTGCGTTACTTATAAAGGTCACTGAGAAAAAAACAAAGTGAATAAAAAGGGTGGCTCTTTAAAAGAGCCATTCTTTTTAAACCGTGGTTAGTTCATGCTAATTATCGCTTTGTCTGTGAGGGGGCAATATATCTGCACTCGTTCGTACTTCAATTGGAAAGTTGGTGTAAAAAGCAAGGTTACATATGACTCGGAACTAATGATAACAAAAAAGGAAAAGAGGTTTTATTGATGAATTCTACCCAAAAGTGGACAGTCAAAGACGTGATTACCACCGTGCTATTTTCAGTGCTGCTTATTGTGGTGCAGTTTGCACTCAATGCCGTTTCTATGGTGACAATGTTCACCAGTGCGGTTTTGTCTTTTGCCATTGTGGCACTGGTTTGTGCGCCCATTTATTTTCTCATGGTGTCTAAAGTGAATAAGCATTTTGTGTCTTTTGTGTACTTGATTATGCTTGGGTCCTTATATTTTGTGATGGGACATTGGAGCACAATTTTCTGGTTTATTTTTATCGGTGTTTTGTGTGAGATTATATTGTGGAAAACAGATTCCTGCCAAAATTTTAAAAAAGTGGCTGCCGCTTGGGTCACACAATCGGTTTTGTACATCGGTGTGAATGTGCTTTCTGTGGTGGCATTTTGGGACGATTATATGCTTACAGCACAATCACAGGGGATGTCGAGTGATTATGTGAACGCTTATAGCATGTACTATCGCGACCCGTTTTGGCTTGCTATTATTGTTTTGACAACAGCCGTTTGTGCATGGTTGGGCAGTTTGCTTGGCAAGCGTATTTTGCAAAAGCACTTAGTGAAAACAGGAGTTTTGTGATGCAAGAGGCAAAAGGTTTTTCGGTTTCGGCAAAACTGGCAGCACTGTTTTTTGTGATGATTGCAGTGCTTTCTACAAATAGCCTCGCCTCTTATCTGTTGTTCGCATTGGCTTTTATTTACTTATGTGCCCAAAGAAAAAGCCGCTATGCACTGCGTTTTTTGGCGGCTTATTTGGGCTTGCTGCTTTTGATGCAAATCATGCGCTTTTACGAAATACAGCTATTGATCTTGTCTGATTTTCATGTGTTTTTGTTTTGGTGGCTCATGCCCATTGCCATGATAGCAGGAGACTTAATCACCTCTCCGCCGGGGCAAATCAGTGCCTTTTTTTCAAGGCATAAGGCACATACACATCTTATTTTGGGAACCTTGGTGGTTTTCCGGTTTTTTCCCACGATGCACTCCGAATTTAGAGCCATCTTGGCCTCCATGAAAAATCGTGGTCTGTTGAGGGCATCGCAAGTGATTCGGCATCCGCTAAACAGTTTCGAGTATATCTTGGTGCCGATGCTATTGCGTATGGTGCAAATAGCAGATGCCCTAGCGGTATCGGCCTTGTCGCGCGGTATTGAAACACCCGTGCCAAGAAGTGCCTACTATGAAAATAAAACAGGGGCGAAAGACTATATTTGCATGGGTATATCTGTTGCCTCACTTGCTCTGTTGCCTGTTTGGAGGATGCTTTGATGCTTGTGTTGAAGGATGTTTGTTTTACGTATGGACACTCTGACTGTGGAGTGCGAGACATTAATGTACGTATCGAGCAGGGCGAATGCGTGGTGCTGATAGGCCAGTCTGGAAATGGGAAAACCACGCTTACACGCCTTATTAATGGGCTAGCACCGTCACATTATAAGGGAAGCCATAGCGGCGAAATTTATATAAAGCAACATAAGGTGCAAGACATGCCTCTTTGGGAGCTTTCCGGCCTTGTGGGCAGTGTGTTCCAAGACCCTAAATCCCAGTTTTTTTCGGGAGAGCTTTGTGGCGAAATTGCTTTTGCGCTTGAAAACCGAGGTTATGAAACACAGGATATTAGAAAAAAAACCGATGCCGTGATAGAAAAAACAGAGCTTTCGTATTTGCGCAATGTGGGGCTGGACAAAATTTCCAGCGGTGAAAAGCAAAAGGTGGCCATTGCCTCGGTGTTGTCTTTAGCACCCTCGCTTTTGGTGTTGGATGAACCAACGGCGAATTTGGATGAAACAGCCGCAAAAGAGCTGGGTAAAATGCTGAAAAAATTAAAACAAGCGGGGCACACGCTTGTTTTGGCAGAGCATCGTCTTTCTTATCTTTTTGAAATGGCAGATCGTTATCTTTATTTGCGAAATGGAAAACTGGACAAAGAGTTTACGCCGAGTGAACTGCAAAATTTGTCTTTGGAAACAAGAGAAGAGATGGGAATACGTGCGGTGTGCACTGTGCCAAAGCCGAGGCTTCAAACGGTTGAAAAGGCAAGTGAATCAGCATTTTTGTCTGTCACACAGATCGAATATACCGCAGGAAAAAAGAAAATTTTAAACGAGGTGTCATTTGCGGCAGACAAAGGGACCGTCGTTGCACTAACCGGAAAAAACGGCTGTGGAAAAACAACACTGGCAAAAATATTGTGCGGCATCTATAAAGAAAAAAGAGGAGAGATTTGCTTTGGCGGGAAGGCTATACGCCCGCGTCATCGTTTTCGGCATGTGTGGTATTCTTCCAATGACACAAACACTCAATTTTTTACAGGAAGCCTAACAGAAGAGCTGTTGTTGCAAAGCCCTAAAACAGAGGAAAACCTGGAAAGGGCACGCACCGTTTTAAAACGCCTTGGCTTGTATGAATTGCGTGAGCGTCACCCACAAACGCTATCCGGAGGGCAAAAACAGCGTCTATCCATTGCCTGTGGTTTGTTTTCTGATAGAGCCATTCAAGTGTATGACGAGCCCACCAGTGGGCTGGACGGCAAAAACATGGAGTTAGTCTCCGAAATATTTAATGAGATGGCAAAGCAGGGGAAGCTGGTTTTGTGCATCACACATGATGCGGAACTGATGGAATCCTGCTGTAGCCATGAGTTTGCGTTATAGCAGATACCATGGAATCAATGTATCTTGCAGTCAGAAGTGTTATTTATTTGTGTAGTCGTCAGTCGACCATCATGTTTCAGTTGAATCGGCATAGAAATTTGGAGTGGTTTTGAAAGGAAAAAGCAAGCAGCAGAAACGCGATGCTAGCCCCTAAAATCATAGTGCAAAAGTTCATTCGCAATGGCGTCACTTGCAAACACATACACATGATGTGGACAATTGAGACGCACAGCTTTTGCGTGAGGCAACTTTTCTAGAATATTCTCATATATTTTCAGATAGACATCTTTTTTAAGTCCGGTTTCATCTCCGTTTGAAATAAAAAGAAGCATGGGAACCGTAGGAAGAGGATGTTTTTCCACAGTGCGTATGTTTTCTTTTAGTGCGATGGCCTCGTTTACAATATCTTTGCCGAATGCTCTTTGAAAAAAAAGATTGGCATAAATTTCTTTTTCTTTTTCTGTGAGGTTTCCGTGTTGCATGGTTTCATCATTCATAACGCTTGGAAACAAACGCACAAGCCCGGTTTGCATGGCAAACGAAAAAATCCGTGATATGGTAGTGATGGATTTATATTCCTTCATAAGGGCGGGAAAGGTCATGTCTAAACCAACCATGGAACGCACTTCTTTGGGATATTGTTGTGCCCAGTACAACGCTTCAAGGCCGGAAAAAGAACAAGGGCAAAGGATGTAGGGCGGTGGAATATCGCATAGCAAAAGGGCTTTTCTTTGCCAGTTCACAAGCGAATGTATGTCTTTTTTTGCCTTGCTTAGCGCAGCAAAGCCATAACCGGGTTTTTCTACCACCACAATTTTATATTTGGCTGTCAGTTTTGTAAACAGCCGCTTGAAAGAAAGTGTGGGTGAACACATAGCAAACCCCGCCATAAATACAAGTGTGTTTTGGCCGTTTCCCTCGGTATATATATGTAAATGTACGTCTCCCACGTCTACTTTTTGTTCCATGTGTTGCGGCATGTTGTTTGCTTTCATGGTTTTCTCCTTTAAAATTGAAATGCAAAAGCTTTTGTTTGCATTTCCCACAGTTTGGCATAAAGTCCCCCGGTATTCAGCAATTCCATGTGGGTTCCGCTTTCTATAATCTGTCCTTTGTCCACCACCAAAATTTGGTCGGCCTCTTGCACGGTTTTTAGCCTGTGTGCAACCATCACCACCGTTTTGTCTTTTACCAGTTCGGAAAGGGCCGCTTGTACCAGTGCTTCATTTTTTGCATCAAGGCTTGCGGTGGGCTCGTCTAAAAGCAGAATGGGTGTGTTTTTTAAAAGGGCCCGTGCTATAGAGAGCCGCTGTTTTTCTCCACCGGAAAGGGTGCAACCGCCCTCGCCCAGCACGGTGTCATATCCGTCTGGCAGGCGGGTGATAAACTCGTGGCACTGTGCTTTTTTTGCCGCGATAAACATGTCTTCTTCGCTGATGTCGTCTCTGCCAAAGAGAAGATTTTCCCGAACGGTTTCATGGAACATATATACGTCTTGCAAAACCATTGAAATATTTTGAACCCAGCTTTCGGCATCTGTGTTTTGAAGTGCGGTAACACCGCAGGTGATTTCGCCCTGTGTCACATCCCAAAATCGTGCAATCAAACGAAGAATGGTGGATTTTCCGCTGCCGGAAGGACCCACAACGGCAGTGAGTTTTCCATTGGGAACCGTAAAAGATATATCTTTTAAAACTGCATTTTGCACATTGGTATCATAGGCAAAGCTTACGTTTTGAAAAATAAGGTCATGATGAGGGTCAGCCGTATCTTTGCCCAAAAGGGGCTTTTCCTTTAGAACGGCATCAATGCGGGAAGCGGACACATAATGAATCCTTAACACCACCATGTAGCGGATATAGGTGACAATCGGCACCAATATTTTGGTGCTGACAATGATGATAGCAATGTATTCGGCCATGCCGAGCTCGCCACCCAAAAGGAGAGAGGCACCCACAAAACAAACAATGGGAAGGGCGAGCTGTGCAATGCTGCACGAAACATTTGCCAAGGTTCCCACGAAAGATTCTGTTTTTAGGCTGATGCTAACCAAGTTATCGTAGGCGTTTTTCAGTTTTTTAAAGCTGCTGCCTGTTTGGTTGTATAATTTCAGCACTTTTATGCCGTGTAGATATTCGTTTAGATAAGTGGAGGCCTTGTCTTTCGCATGTGCTGTTTTGTGCGTAAGCCGAGACGACATCTTGCCCGAAAAAACAAGCATCAAAACCGAAAAAACAACGGTGATGTAAAAGGCAAGGGCCATGGCCGGGTTGTAGAAAAAGAAAAACACCGAGGTGATTAGGCAACTGAACACAACACTAAAAATGCCCGTAAACATGCCCACCATGCTTTGTTCTACAGCCAAAAAGTCGCCGGTGAAATTATTGATAAGCTCGCCGGAGAGTTTCTTTTGAAAATATCCAAGGGGCAAGCGACGCAGGTTTTGGATGAACGTGGTTTTGTTGTTGGCGCAATTTTCAGCTGCCGGCAAAAAAGTGTTAAGGTGGGCTAGTATGGACACAAGCGCTTGCAAGGCAAAAAGCAAGCCCAGAATACCTACAATCATCCAAAGGGCGGCAAAATCCAAAGTGCCGGCAAAGGCCGACACAATAAATTGAATGGCAAACAGCGTGGCAACAGACGGAAACACCATAAACAGATTTTCAATCGTTAGAAATATGACAGGTCGAATCATCTGCCTCGGATGCCCGCAGGTAAACTTGCGAATGGCTTCTCTCATGTTTGTTGACCCCCTTTTTCGTTTTGCCGCAGCGTAAAACCGTCTACTGCCTGTTGCAAATTCCAAAGTGATTTGTATAGGTTCCCTTTTTGAACCAACTCATCGTGTGTGCCATGCTCTTTGATTTTTCCGTTTTCAAGCAGCAAAATTTGGTCGGCGCGCATCACGCTTTTTAGCCGGTGTGCAATGAGGATAAGCGTTTTATTTTTTGTAAGATTATAAAGTGCTTCTTGTATCAGGTTTTCGTTTTCGGCATCGGAATAGGCCAGTGCCTCATCCAAAATGACAATGGGCGCATCCTTTAGAATAGCCCTTGCGATGGAAAGCCGCTGGGTTTCTCCGCCCGAAAGCCGAATGCCGCCACTGCCCAGTTTTGTGTTGTATCCATCCTTTGTTCCTAGGATGAAATTGTGGCATTGTGCTGCCTTGGCCGCTTTTTCCACCGCTTGTTTTTCATAGTTTCGGTTCATGGTGATGTTGTCGTAAATGCTGGCGGAAAATAAATAGCTGTCTTGCATCACATAGGCGACGTTATCCATCAAAACATCATAGGAAATGTTTCTAATGTCGGTGTTGCCGATGCATATGCTTCCCTCGCCTTTTTCTACGTCGTAGAAACGTGCAATCAACTGCCCAATGGTAGATTTGCCCCCGCCCGATTCCCCCACAAGTGCTGTCATTTTGCCTTGTTGTGCTGTGAAACAAATGTCTTGAAGGGCGTAATGTCTGTCGTCTTCCCCCGGCTGATAAGAAAAAGAAACACCCTGAAATGTAATATCGCAATGCTCGAGTCTTGCGCCTGTGTTTGCAAAAACAGGCGGTTTTTCCTCCAGGACCTCTTCAATGGCGTTCATGCCCACCGAAAGAGTGGCCATTTGTGTGCCGTAACTGAGGCAGGTCATCAAGGGGTCATAAAGAGAGGGCGTGATGATTAGGGCCATCAAAACAGAAAGGAGCGTTTCTGGGGTAGGGTTTTGTGACATGAGCAAGAGGCCTACCGGCAAAATAAAAGACAGCATGGACAAAATGACGCTTTTATAAAGCCCCATCGGAACGGCCGATTTTCGATAGCTCATCTGCTCCCACTTGGAATACTCATGAATGTTTTTTTGGAGTGAATGGGTGATTTTGCCTGTGAGTCCAAACAGTTTCACCTCTGCCATGCCGCTTACATATTCCGAAAAAGCGCCCGTTATTCTTTGGTCGGCAGCCAAAATGTCGGCCCAAACTTTTCGAAACTTGGCACCAAAAACAGACAGCTGCATGGCCACGGCCACCACCACCGAAACAAACACTGTAAGGGCAAGCCAAGGGCTTAGAAGAAACATACCCAAAAGCAGAGTAAGCACCATAAAAAAAGATGCAAAAAGGTCGGGCATCATATGTCCTATAAAATTTTCAATGCGATCGCCGCATTCATCTATGGTTTTTTGTATGCCACCGGTTGTTTTTTGGTTGAAATAGTGTAGCGAGAGGCTGCCAAGATGTTCGGTGACACGAAGTTTGAAGGCACGAAGAAGTGTGAAAGCGACATAGTGACAACCATAACTGCCCAAAAATGAGAAGAGCATATTTCCAATAATGGCGACACCAGCCGTTAAAATCCAAAACAGTATGGTCTCACTTTCCGGTGCACTGCCACTGGGCATTAAAAATTCATGCGATATAAAAAACACCGAAACAAAGGGAATTAAACTACACATTGCCCCTAAAACAGCAGATCCAACGCTTATATTGAAAAGCCCCTTGCGAAATTGTGCGATTTTAAAAACCCGGCTCACGGCAGACGGTTTTTTTTTCTTATTTTGTTGCAAAGTGTTTCCTCCTTATAGAATCTATTTGTTAGCAATTGCTAACAAATAGATTCTATAAGGAGGGTGTGCCTTGTGTCAAATCATAAAAATGGGTATAATAGATACGAAATTTCACAG
>CAYJIR010000035.1:0-23410 GCA_964370295.1 uncultured Oscillospiraceae bacterium | reverse complement strand
TGATTTTTCCAATGAGATGCAAGAGGGATTTTCCTTTGCCTTGCAAGTGTTTGAAGCAAAGCGCGAGGCATTCCTACAGCTGGTATGCAGCAGTTTTTCAAACATCACAGTGCGTGTGTTATTGCGCTCCACCGCTGTATACATGAAACTGCTCCAAATGCTAGACACAAACAAAACAGACAACTTCGGCTACGAAAAAGCGCTGTTGTGGATTTGTGGGCAGTACACTGCAGTTGGCCACAATTCACCAGAGTATAAAAACGCGCAAAAGGCGGTGCTCAAAGAGCGTTCCGATTTGATAGTCCACGACGTACCCTACTATCATATTTCCATGGATGAGACACGAATGCGGGCATACGCACAAAATATTTGCATGCAAAGGGACTTTAAAACCGCAAAACGCACCATGAAGTATTTGCTCTGCCCCGTACATGTAGACGATGGCATTTTCGAAACCCCTGCGGTCCTTTGCACGCAAAACCCAAGTGAAATAGATATGCAAAAACTGGTGGATTCTTACGCAAGACTTTTTGAAGAAGAACCACACAGACAAGAGCAAACTCTTTTGTGGAACCGAAACGATTTGCTTTTCTATATCGGCCCCTCTTCAGACCTCATGCTCGAAAGCCGTGCAGGGCTAGCGCTTGCTTTGGGCACGGCCTTCCATTTGTATGGGATGCAAAGCGCAAAACAAGCGGTTTGCCGATATTTAGAGGATTTGGAAAACAGGTTCCGCCTGCAGCCCGGTGTATTGCCGGCCATGGAAGCGGGGCTTGCAGAGGGGATAGGCGGGCTGTTGTTCGTGCTTTCGACACTTAGCAGATACGGGTTTAACGTGCACAGGATGCAGGAATGTGTGGTAGAAGCCTGTGTGGAGCACTGCCAAAAATCATCCTTATTAAACACCGCACGCTGTTCTTTTTTGTATTCAAAATGTGGTGGCTTGTGGGCACTTGCAAAAACCAAAGTACAAAACGATGCCGTGGCACAAACCCTCCTGGAGCAACAGGCCAGTTTAAAAGACGAAATTTTATACGAAACCAAGCGCCAAGCGGGCATAAGAAGGGGCTTGCGCTTTGGGGTGGAGGGTGCCTTGATTGCACTTTGTGAAACACAGGCGTATACTAAAAATAGTTGGGACTTTTTGGCCGATGCCACCGTGATGCTACAAGAAAAAGAAAATACCACAAAGAGCCAAGAGAGCATCCTCAGCGATGTGTTGCTCTATGAGGCATTGCGCACCCATGGGATAGAAATGGCCCCACCTACATGGGAGAGTGTGCACATTACAAACAATGACAATATGCTTTTTGGTAACGCAGGAACGCTCTATTCACTGGCAAGAGCACAGAGGTGTTTGCCGCAATCTCTAAAACAGATAAAGGAAAACCTACAAAGCGATATGTTCGGGCGGCTCAAACATGAAAAAAGTTTTATGCCAGTAATTCCAAGGCCATTTTCACGCTTTGGTTTCTTTGGTGGAGATGCGGGCAGTTTATATGCCTTGCTTTATTCTTTGCACTGTGAGGAGCTGGAAGGCATTCTATAGCACCGTGCGATGCGAGGGTTTGGAGGATTTTTCGAATGAACCAGATACACCGATACCGCAAAGAGGATTTATTGCTGGATAAAAAGAACAGAAACGACCCGCCTGCGGTTATCGCTGCAGGTTGGTGGTTTGTGTTATTTGCAATTTTGTTGTTTTTTTTCGGTTTTTTGATATGGGCTTTTACGGGCCAGGTGACACACGAAACAGCAATGCAAGGCGTTTTTCTTAATGAAGAAGGTGTTTATCCCATCTATGCAAAGGCCGAGGGCATTGTGCATGATTTTGATTTGCATGTAGGCAAAGAGGTAGAGGGTGGTGCCACCCTTGGGTTTATTGAAGAAGTACACTCTGATTCCGGACCCGAAAGTATAGGGGAAGAAGAACAAAACCACACACACATTATAAGTGATTACTCGGGAATAGTGCTACAAACAGAGATAGCCGAAAATGAATGGGTGCAAACAGGGGATTTACTTGCACTTGTGTCTATACAAGAGAACCCGGGAGACTCTCTATATTTCTATGGTGTGGTGCCCCGGCAACACGCTCAAGCACTTGCTGTGGGCGATATTGTGCACATAGATGTGGGGTACACGCAAGGCGGGCGTGTAATACAAGGAATTCTGAAAGATGCAAACGTGACAACGGCAAATGCACAAACCGTAAGAGATACTTTTGAGGAAGACTCTCTCGCCGTGGTGCAAGTGCATGTGCCAAAGGACGACCCCGTTTTCCAAGCATACCTAGATGAAAACGGCCGGCATACAGCGCTGTACAACGGCGTCTATTCAGCCAACATCATCACCGCACAGATAACACCGGCACAGGCACTTTTTTTGCCGGAAACATAAACAGGGCCGATGAGAGATATTCAATTGTCTGATTTTGGCGATTTTTCCTTTATACTTTTCCCAAAAACCGAAAAAGGAAGTTTCACTCATGAAAAAAGTTCCCGTTGTCCTGCAAATAGAAGCGGCTGAATGTGGTGCCGCCTGCCTTGCCATGATTCTTGCGTATCATGGCAAATATGTGGGGCTGGATACCTTGCGCGAGCAGTGCAATGTATCCAGAGATGGAAGCAAATTGAGCTATGTTTTGGAAATCGCAAGGAGCTATGGATTAAAGACCGCGGCTTATCGTTCCGGCTCATCACTGAAAGATATGCCACTCCCCTGTGTGGTGCACTGGAAATTCAATCACTTTGTCGTTGTGGAAAAGATAAAAAAAGATACCGTAATCATTTGCGACCCGGCACACGGGCGCATGAAATTGCCCTTTTCAACCTTTGAAAAAGGTTATTCAGGCGTGTGCGCCACCTTTGAAGTGACAGAGAACTTTGAAACAGGCGGAGCGAAGTTCCACTTGCTAAAGGAACTGATAAGCATTGTATCGGGCGAAAGAAAGCCGCAAGTATATCTCGCCTGCGTCATGGTGATGCTTAGCATACTTGGCCTTGCCATACCGGGGCTTACGCGCTCTTTCACCGATTTTTACCTGCCCGGCGCGGGCAGTGTAGAGGCGGGTGGTTTTTACCTCTTGTTTCTAGCTATCCTTGTTTTGCAGTGTCTTTTGCTGGTGCTTCAAACCATCACCTTAAAAAAATTCGAATACAGCCTCAGTGCCTGCACGGCTTCCCGTGTGCTTACGCATGCACTCCACTTGCCGGTGATGTATTTTATGCGGCGTTCCCGTAGCGCACTTGTACAAAAGCTCGCGGATACAGACACCCTCTCTGCCTTCATCGCGGTGCAACTTGTGCCCATTTTATTTAGCATACTATTTGCCGTCGTGTACATGACACTGATGTTTTTTTACAATGCCCTTTTAACAGTTGTCGTGCTCCTGCTCACGTGCATCATCTTGTTTTTAATGCAACTCTTTGTAAGAAAAAGCGGGGAATGTGCACAGCGAAGCGTGATAGAGCAACAGACATTTTTCTCTGTGATGGTACAAAACATTATTTTGTTTGAAACCACGAAATCCATGGCAAACGAAGACAATGCCTTTGATAACATTGTGTCCTCTTATGTTAAATTTGAAAATGCACAGCAACAATCTGCCATCAACGCCGGCTATATTTCAAGCTTTGGCACGGCCATCCCTCTCTTGTTTCAAGTAACGGTACTGTGCATGGGTGGTTTATTGGTTGTGGCAAACGAATTTACCGTGGGGATGTTGCTTGCCTATCAATCGCTCACGCTGTCTTTTTTTTCACCCATCCTGTCTCTCATCGGGCAATTTTCGCAAATGCAATCGCTTGGCGCAAATGTAAAAAACACCAAGGACATCTTAACACAGGCGCCGGATAAAACCATGGAGCGTGAAGAATCAGGCGTGCAAAACATCGAGAAGCTTCGTGGCGATGTATGCGTAGAAAACCTTACGTTCAGCTACAATAAAATGGCACAGCCCACTTTAAAAGAGATATATTTTAATGTGAAACCAGGGGGCAGCCTCGCCATTGTGGGCAGCAGTGGCAGTGGCAAATCCACCCTTATCAACATCATGCTTGGTTTGTATGAACTAGGGCAAGGCAGTGTGCTGTTCGACGGCTATGCACATGCCACACTTTCACGGCAAACTCTGGCAAACAGTGTTGCCGTGGCCTCTCAAACACCCAGCATTATTTCAGGAACCGTGCGAGACAACATCACCTGGTACAACAGTGCATTTTCACAGGCAGATGTGGTGCTGGCGGCAAAAGAAGCAGACATTCACGAGGATATCCTGAAAATGTCGAAGGGATACGACACCCTTCTTGTGAATGGGGGCGGCAACATAAGTGGTGGTCAACGTCAGCGCATTGTGCTTGCCAGAACCCTTTTGCGAAGGCCCACTGTTCTTGTTTTGGACGAGGCAACAAGTGCTCTTGACTCATTGAGCGAAAAACGCATTATGGACAATATTGCAAAAAGAGGATGTACAAAAATTGTGGTGGCACATCGGTTATCCACCATCAGAGATTGTGATGAGATTTTGGTTTTGGAAAAAGGCGAGATTGTGCAACGAGGCACACACGAAGAGCTAATGGGCATAGAAGGTGGGGCGTATCAAACACTGATTGCGTCGGAGGATTCGTTTGATGAATGAAACGAAGCGTCAAAAATCATATATCGAAAAAGCACACGAGCTGTTGTTTGGCAAACTCGATAGCGAAAAAGGTCATT
This sequence comes from uncultured Oscillospiraceae bacterium, assembly GCA_964370295.1. GTDB lineage: Bacteria > Bacillota > Clostridia > Oscillospirales > Ruminococcaceae > JAAYCI01. Next base: position 18,694 of record CAYJIR010000035.1, on the reverse strand, counting down.
TGATTTTAGATACGGACGATAATCTCGTGCAATGTTATCTAAAACTGATGTCTTGTATCGGTGCAAGCATAAAAGAAGTTGACATTGTAAAATACAGAGAGAGCAAAGACCCTCTTGGGTATCTTGCAAGCACACAGGGCGTGCGAAACTATAGGGCAACACTGAATGATGGGTGGTATAAAGAAAATTACGGCCCCTTTCTCGCTTTTACAAACGATGAATTCCCCAAAGCATTGCTCATGATACCCGGGATACGTGGCTACAAACAGGTGGACCCCGTTACAGGAAAATCCTGTAAAATCACAAAGGAACTGGCAGAGAACATAAGCGAGAATGTCGTTTTTTGCTACAATGGTATGAAAACCGGCAAAAACATCTTTGTGCGGGCTTTGTTTTATTCGTTTTCGGGCAATAAACGCACCTTACTTTCATTCCTTTTTCTTGTTTTTGCGGTGTCCGCCGTCACTCTTTTGGTGCCAATGGCCAGCTCTTTTGTAATTGAACACTATCTGCCCACAGGGCAAGCAACCCAAATTATATTGCTTTGTGGCTTTGTGCTTCTTTCGGTTTTGGCCTCCATTTTAATCAATGTTGTGGTCAACCGCATTCGCTATAAGATGCAAGAAAAATTTAGAACGAGATTCTTTTTGGCGTTGTGGGATAAAATTTTGGGCTTGCCTGTGGGCACCTTGCGCAAACACAGCGCCCAGCTTATCGGCATGCTCATCGGGGTGCTAACCTCCCTGTTCACTTTGAGTAATTCCGTTTTTCTGGTTTGTATTTACGCCATACAATGTGTTTTAGCGGCCGCTCAAATGTCTGTGTATGCAGGCGATTTAAGCGCAATAACCGGCGTTTTTGTTCTCCTATATTTTATAGCTGTTGTAATCGTTAGCATCATCAGTTATCGAAACGTGAAAAAAAACACACAAAACATCATTGATTTAACAAATGTTCGCCATGAAATTTTGGGCGCGGTAGACACCATTAAAACAACGGCAAGCGAAGATTTGTTTTACTATCAGCATATGTTATGTTATGCCCCTGCTTTAAAAAGCAATGTTAAAAAGCGTACACTGCAAAACACAGCGCATATCATCAAAACCATTTTCCCTTCGGTTTCACTTTTAATGATTTATTTGGCAATCAGCTCGGGTGTGCAAATTGGCCTCTCTCAATTCGTTGCATTCAGCTCGGCTTTTTCACTGTTTTTTGGCTATTACTCGATGGCATTTGGCGAAATATCAAACTTTGTGGTTAATTTGCCTTACCTACAACAGGTAAAAGAAGTTCTGATGGCACAATCGGAAACGTATGAAGAGGCAACAAGGGCAGACAACCTCAGGGGGAATATTTCTATCAATGATGTGAGTTTTCGCTATGGGGAAGATTTGCCGTATGTGATAAAAGGAATTAGTTTGCAAATAAAAAATGGGGAATATTTGGCAATCGTTGGCAAATCCGGATGTGGAAAAAGCACTTTGTTTCGCCTCCTTTTGGGCTTTGAAGAACCAACAGCAGGAAGTGTATACTATGACGAGCAAAATTTAGCAGACGCCCACCTACCTTCTATGCGCAGACAATTCGGTGTGGTGTTGCAAAATTCGGTGCTTTTTTCGGGCAGTATCAAAAGCAACATTACCCTTGTAAATGCGCCTATGGAGGAAATTCGAAAAGCTGCCGATATGGCCGGAATTTTAGAAGACATAGAGGCGATGCCCATGAAATTTGAAACGATGGTAAGCAATGAATCGGAGCTAATTTCGGGTGGACAAAAACAACGCATTATGATTGCACGTGCCCTGATGAACAACCCCCGCGTACTCTTTTTAGACGAGGCCACAAACGCCTTAGACAACAAAGCACAAAAGCATATCAAACAAAGCCTGGATTCGCTTCAAATCACCCGCATTGTGGTGGCACACCGTCTGTCTACCATTCAAAATTGCGATCGTATTGTGGTATTGGATGAGGGTAGAATTGCAGAAGAGGGAAGCTACAAGGAGCTGATGGAAAATAACGGCTTGTTTACCAAAATGGTAAAACGGGATGTGTGGAAAACATAGACAAAGATACATCGTTTTTTTCAAAAGCCCCCCATTTTCGTTGCATATCCTCAAAATTATACACACCATCATTTATAACATCAAATGTGGTGGATGAAATATTTGAAAAATCTTGCAATATAGTTGTTTTTTGTTATCATATGAAGGTTCGTGAAAATTTTATGGTGTTGTAAGGGGTTAAATGATGAAGGGTGTGAATTTTGTTAAAAAACATTCTGTTCTATTTTCGCTTGTCATGATTGTGCTTGCGCTGGCCGTTTATGTTATAGGCAGCATTTTAGGTTTGGAATTTCCGTTGCAGCTAAGCGAAGCCGAGCTAACAGATGTGGGAGATATATCGGGGCATGCTCTTGCCTGTGTATTCATTTTTATTCTGTCGAAATATCTGCTGGGTAAAGATTTTTCGTTTCAATTTACTAAAAATCATTTTGCAAAAGGCATTCTATACATCTCGCCTGTTTTCATCATGCTCATTCTCTCAATTGCTACGCTTCTATCTGTTAGAGATGAAAATGGGGCCTTGTATCTTGGGGCCAGCACCATTCTACTGATTGTTTTCTCAAATATATTGACAGGACTTTATGAAGAACTTCTTTTCAGAGGGTTATTAACACAAAATTTGTTATTAAACTCTTCAAAATTTTCTTTGTTTAAAACCGTCTTGTTTTCAAGTTTGGCGTTTTCGCTTATTCACGCCTTGCAACATGGCCCGATACAGATGATAAATGCTTTGTGGGGCGGTATTTTCGCAGCGGCTGTGTTTATTAGAACAAAAAATATTTGGCCTGTTGTGATAGAGCATGCCCTTTGGGATATGTCCATATTTCTGCTGAACACAGAGGGCGCACACGGGTCTATAACAAGCATCAATGCAGAACTTTCGCTTAGCAATTCGGACAGTATAGCGGTGTTGTTAGGTGGCGCTTTCTTAACAGCCTCGTATATTTTGGGTCCCATTATGGCTATTGTAGGTTTGGTTTTACTTAGAAAAAGCAAACACGCTGAAATTAAAGCGCTGTGGGGAATTCATGAATCTGCTTTGGCAACGGCAAATGAAGCTTGATGATTATAAATAATCCCTAATGAAACAACTCTATGAATCATAGGGTTGTTTTTTTGCAAACTCGCTATCCATAAGGGAAATAGATAAACTAGGCAAGGTCACCGTCAATGTGCCGGCTATAGAGGAGATATCCTATGAGACTTATGCTAAGAGCCAAAACCAAACCTCCATCTGCCAATTTTCTTTTATGAGAAGATGGACTGTAAAACTTACGTAATATAATTTTATATTGCCATAAAACTATTGGCTACCAAGTTGATACTTTCCCTTCTTCTTGCCACAGATTTCTCTTCCATCTATGCCACTAATCATTTGAATTTCCAAAAAAATTAATATATAATAAAACAAAGTATTAATGCATGTTCGAGTATTCTAAAAATAGCTACGAAGCAATTGTGTCTCTTTAATTGCTTCGTAAAGTAATGATAAGTTCCATATACCGGAAACCATCGAAAACTTCTTAGAGTCAGATATAAGAGCAGCCATATTCCCTATTCCCAAAAATGATTTCGAGAGTATAGAACCTTTTATACCGATGCTGGATGGGCAATTTTGTATGATCCTGCCAAACGGGAATCCTGCTTGGTATTTATATAGCTACAAATTTATTTTCGATGAAAACGGAAATGCTTATAGAACAGTCGGAAAATTAACTAAAGTGATTCGAAATAAATTAGAGACGGATATTTTGCGTATCAAGTCAGATATAGATTTATTGACGGGTGTTTATAATAAACAGGCAACGGAAAATTATATCGATAGCTATCTGGATGTTGCTACTCATAGCTACAGCACCGGGGCACTTTTGGCTATTCGCCTAGATAATTTTTTCAAAACTCAATCATACTTTCGGATGCGAATTTGCAAACGAACACCTAGCAGATATTGGCAAACTTTTGTGGTCCACTTTCAGCAATTCAGACGTAATTGGCAAAATAGACAGCGATACATTTTTAGTGTTTATAGGAAATTATAAAACTGTTGAATTCGTCGAAAGCAAAGCCACCGATCTATGCAATAATTTATGCAAAACCTATGAAAATGATGACAATAGCATAACCATTTCGGCAAGCATTGGAATTGCATTTTATCCAGAGCATGGGCAAGATTACAGCAGCATTTACGAAAAAGCAACGGCTGCTTTACAGCAAGTGAAAGAAGATTCCAGTGGGGGATTCCATATCTACTAAGAAATAGGAACTAAAAATGGAAGGGGGTTATTGTAAAGGTGTTTCCTTTGATTTTAGGTCTGGCCATGATGTTTATATATTATTACGAAGTTATTAAATTTGCAAAACGGATACTTCCAAAATCATCAGGAAAAAATTTTGATAACCTCCTTATCGCCACCCTTAATGTATGTGTATTTTTGTTGTTATATACAACTGGTATTTCTTTTGTTGTAACACTTCTGTGTATTGGGCTTTTATTATTTTTAGAATTTGCGGCTATATCCAAATCAAGCATACGACAACTTAGCTTCGGTGTATCTGTTTTCATGTTTAACATTACGGCCATTCATGTACTTGTCCTAGTCGTTCTCGGCCATATAACTGCCACACCGGTTTTACTGGTTTACCAAAATCGAGTTCTGTTTTTTTTAGTTATATTTATTTCCTATTCTGTGCTGTTTTTGCTTCTAAAGCTGATGGGAAAAATTGTTCCCATGGATAAGTTAAAAGGCATGTCGTCCACAAAGGTATACTCTGAAGTTATCACGATAACAGCTACGCTTATGATTTTGTATCTATGGATTTCTGCATGGGTTTCGTTTACAAATGAACTCTATATTTTATACTTAGTATCCACAATTACAAATGTGTTCATTATGGGCATTGCCTTTTATTGTCTTTTTTTCTTTAACGTAAAACTGATTGCGCTGCATTCTTTTAAAAGAAAATCAGACCGTGCGGAAATGCTGCGGAAGGTAAATGTTAAAAAGCAGACTTTGGCAGAGAAAAAATTATACACCGACGACTTAACCGGTGTATATAATAAACGTTTTATCGATAAACAAATGGACCTGTTCTGCCAACAAACGGATTTTAACTTTGCTATCCTCTATGGTGATTTAGTAGCATTAAAACATGTGAACGACACCTTTGGGCATAGTATTGGTGACCATTATATTATAAGTGTTGCACGAGCGCTAAAAAACAGTGTTCGCAATGATGATTTTGTTGCAAGAATCGGCGGGGATGAATTTTTAGTTTTATTATCTATGGTAACACAGGCCGATTTGGAAACAGTTGTTCACAGGATAAAATGTAACATTGAAAGCGAGAATGCGAAAGTAGATTTTAATATCCACGTAAATCTCGGTTATGTATTTATTGATAGCGACCACAATGAGAGAGATATAGTGCAGATATGCGAAAAAGCCGATGCTCTTATGCGAGCAGATAAGCGCGCCTATTATGCGAGAGGCGGTGAATATCAATGATAGCATTAACGTTTTTGATTTACTGCTGCTATATTCTAGTAGTATTCAGTTATACATCTTACATACTGGAAGCCAGCAAAGTAAAACCAATCATTTTTGTTTCCCTCATGCTTTTAAACATTTTTCTGGTAGTTCTTCCCGTCTATGTCACAAAATTCCACTATGAATTTCTGATTATGATCCTATATGTGGTAGCCCTAACAGCAGAAACATCCATACTTTGCAAAAAAAACCTTATGAAAACATTGTTCGGTGTTTTTTCTTTCGCCATCAACTTCTTCGCCATAAGAACGATAATAATTGTTTCGATGGTATTGATCACCGGTGATTCTGTTGCAACAATTGTTGCAAGTGAAGAAAACAGAATATTGATTACCAGTATAAATTTTCTCATACCGATTCCCTATATTTTGTTTACAAGAACCATTTTAAAGCACAACGTGCTTGATATCGCTCTTTCTGAAACCAATACAACCATATTATCCACAATTTTTTTATGTGCAACCTTTATAAACCAAATGGCTGTGTTTCCTTCGCTCTTCAAAACGGAAGGTTTTTTAGAAAGAAACCTATACTATCACTTGGCAACAGCCATTTTCTCCATATCTGTCTTTGGGCTTGTTATGGCAATTAACTATATCTATTCTAACCTCAAAGTAGTTGCAAACACCTACTCAAAAGAAATTGAAGAAATTCAATTACAAAAATTACAGATAAAAGATCTAGAGAACAGGTCGACGATAGATCCTATGACAGGTTTCTTCATTCGAGATGTGGCCCTTAAAAAACTAGAAGTGCATGTAAAAGCAAAGGAAAGTTGTTTTATTGTTTTTATAGACATCGATGGCTTAAAATTGGTTAACGATTGCTACGGGCATAATGAAGGTGATTGGTACATTAAAGCTGTATCGGAAGAAATAAAATCCAGTTTAAACAACCATATCATCGCCAGACTTGGTGGAGATGAATTTTTGGTTGTGGGCAAAAAAACAAGCCCCAATAGCATTGCACAAGCAATCTCGGAGCTTGAGAAAAATATATCAAACATTTCTTCACAAAACAGTAAACAATATCAAACTACCATAAGCTACGGAATACAGGAAATAGGGCCCGATAACTGTTTTTCTGCAAAAGAATTGGTAGATATAGCAGATGATAAAATGTACGCCTTTAAACGTAGCAGAAAAAGAAATCGAGTTTAACCTATTGTTGGCGTCATCAGGAACGCTTTACAATCTATTTTCTATTTAAAGTCTGCCAATGCCCACGCCATAGACAGCTCTTGATAGGGCTGTAACCTATGCAACCTTCTGATGATGTCCATACAGTAGGCCAGCAGGCTTCCTCTCCCATAAAGTCCCACTCACAAGTACAAAAGTCATGACAAGCCATAGCGCACGCTTTTTATATTTTGCGCCTGGCCATTTTCCCATTCAAAAATATATCCACAACAATTCTCACAATGCCAAGAGTAAAAATCTTTTTCGGGACAAAAGTATTGCATCAACGCCATGATAACACCACCATGTACCACAAAAAAAATCTCCTTTTGCTTTTGTGTATTTACAAGCTGCAAAAAACCGTTGCAAACACGCTTAGAGAAGCCCTCGAAACTTTCGCCACCGGGACATGTGGCAATACATCCCCCATCCACCCAATTTCGATAAGGCAAAAAATCTTTCATTTCATGATAATTTTTTCCTTCAAATAAGCCAAAATCCATCTCGGCAAGGGCAGAGACAACCACCTGTTTTTTTCTTGGAAACAGACCTGCAGCTGTTTGTGATGTGCGTTTCAACGGCGTCACATACACTATTCCTGCCTCCTTGCTGGCTACGCACGGCACACTTAATATGTCTTCGTCTGTTTTCCCTATGTATCGCTTGTGCAAATTTCCGTTTGTCATCGCATGTCGTATCAGAATGATTTTCATTTTAGTTTCACCGGTATGCCTGCCACAAGCCGTATCACTTCCTGCGCCTGTGTGGCCAGCCTTGTGCAAAGGCGAGCAATTTCTTCACGGCGTATTCTATCCGCTTTTTCTAAGGGTACTATACCGCTTCCCACTTCATCGCAAATTAAAACTTCCTTTTCCAGCAAAGCCTCCTCATCTAAGGGAAAATCCATTTGCTCTATATGATATAGCACCGGTTTGTCATTAAGCACAGCCACTGCTATGTCATCCTGCCCATAACCAAGACTTTTTACATAGGCAAGTTTGCCCGAACAACGCCCCCCTACAACTAAAATCACGCCAGCACCCCCATTTTTTGTAATAGTAGCAGTCCTACCAAAACCATTATTTCACATATTTGTAAAAAATACCCTGCCAAATCGCCTGTGATTCCACCAAATTCCCTTTTGCTCATAACAAAATAATATAAAAAGACGAGTGCGGCAATGCCCACCAAAAAAATTGAAGCAGGCTCCAGAAAAGCCATGGCCACCACCAACACCCCTGCCGAAACAGAAAGTGACAAACGCACTGTCTTTTTTGCTGCTGCATCTGCAAAAGCATATACAAGTCCACTATTTTTAGCGCAAGGAAATGTAGCCACACTAAAACCGCTTAAACATCTTTCTAAAACATAAGCGCACGCTAATAAAACAACAGTTTTAGCGCTATAGTTTATGTTTGCCGCTAAGGCTATATAAAAAGCAAAATAAACACCAAAACAAATAATGGCAAATGCGCCCGTATGGCTGTCCTTTAGGATTTCGAGCTTTCTCTCTTTGCTCTGGTGGCTCGATAAAGCGTCACAAGTATCCAAAAAGCCATCTACATGTATGCCTCCTGTCACAGCCAGTGGAATGCTTGCCATACCCACACCCAGCAACAGGTTGGAAAACTCTAGCAACTCATATAAACCAATCCAAAACCATTGCAACAAAGCCACAAAGAGACCAACCAAGGGAAAAAAACACATTACATATCGCATGTTTTTCTCGTCCCATTCCACCTTTGGCATCGGAATTTTGCTATACATAGCCAAACTGATGATAAAGCTATTGAGAAGTCGCAAAATACTTCACCCCTATTCCACAGCTCACTTCTAAAACGCCACCAAACTGTCTTGCCAACGCACAGTTTACAGCCCCAAGCACCCTTATATACTCCATGGTTTGCGCCGGGTAGGGCATCACTTCACAAAACACATCGTTTGTCACAATAACCAAACTCTCACACTGTGCACTCAATGCCTCTACACCCGAAAGGATTCGTTCTTCCGCTTTATCGGCCATTTTAAAACACTCGTTGGCCACAAGGTTGCCCATACACTCCAAGAGCACATTCGCACCTTTTTCAAGTTGCAAGCAGCCAATATCTGTATATTGTTCCACCGTTTGGAATCCCTTTCCTTTGCGCAGCTCTTGATGGCGACTCACTCTCTCCATCCCCTCTTTACTAAAAGGACGCATCGTGGCAATATAATATAGTTTTTCTTTTCCCACCAGCATATTTTCTGCATAGGCACTTTTTCCACTTCCGCTGGCCCCCAACACTAACTCTCTCACATGTTCTCATACCTTTCGTATTCATCTATGCTCATTTCAGAAAAGGTGCTCATGCTGTGATAGATAACTCCAGCCCTGTTTAAATATTTTACGCGCTGTGTCTTTATATTCTTTAGGAACAAGCGTTTAGGAACGCTTGTTCCATACACCGTAACTCCCTATTTTTTTATAAACTGGGGTTTCAAATATTTTAAAAAAACAAACAGTAAGCGGCCTCAATGGTCTTCATCTCTTCTTAATTTTTTTCATTGCCCGAATTTTTATCTAAATCACATAAAATCACAACATAAACCCCACACTCTTTTCCTATGGTCACAATTTGCTGCAACAAATCAATGACCTTAGAAGAAAAGCTTGTGGGGAAATCCATAATCCCAACAATTTTATAGGGTTACGGGGCTCTTACTGGTATTCACTGTATTATATTCCCTAGTATTCTTATCCTATTCCTTAAGGGTACTGATTTGCACAATCTTAAATACGGTCAATCATGGTTTGCGGCAGCGGCTCCATGCCTATCGTTTATTCTCTTTGCAGAAACCGGCACCCTTTTTAATCTTGCATATATCATAAACCAAAGGCTCTATACCTTAGTTTTACACTTAATTTCTGATATTACACGGTTCCCTTTTGTTTTTCCATTTTAGCAATGACTACTTTTCTAACCATATCAATTGGAATGATAAGGAATGCCAGCGCTGCACAAAGCATCCAAGCCGACAGAGACAAACTTTCAACACTTAAAACTTCCCCACCGAATGTCACAAACACAACCTGCATGGCAAAAACAGCAAGCATAATCAAAAGGAAATTCTTGTTTCTGCCAATCCCTTCCAGTGGATTGATATGACTTGTTCTTGCATTAAATCCATTAAAGCCGATTGCCATCATAAATGTTGCGAAAACGGCAGATTTTAGATACGTTGAATTAACATCGCCAAACAAATCGCGAATAAACGGAACGAACAAAATAGATAGACAAATAACTGTGATATACAGCGCACTTATAAGTATTTCAATAAACATTTCCTTGGTGACAATGTTAGCACCCCTTGGAATGGGCTTCTCCTTCATATACTCTTTCAGCGCAGGTTCTGTTCCAAATGCAATGGCCGCAAGCGTATCCATGGCGAGGTTTATCAGCAATAGCTGAACAACTGTTAATACAACATTTTCTCCCAGTAATGGGCCTATAAAGCATGTCAGAACGGCGGCGACATTTACAGTGAGTTGAAAAACCAAGAACTTTCTTATACATTTAAACATTGTTCTTCCATAAAGAATAGCCTTTTCAATCGATGAGAAATTATCATCAAGGATAGTGATATCGCCGGCTTCCTTTGCCACCTCGGTGCCACTGCCCATTGCAAAACCAACATCCGCCTTTTTTAACGCCGGCGAATCATTTACTCCATCACCCGTCATGCCAACCACAAGATTTAACTCTTGCGCAATTCTAACTAGGCGACTTTTGTCCGAAGGAAGCGCACGAGATACAACTCTAAGATTTGGGATAATGGCTTTTAGTTCCTCATCTGTCTTCTCTGCCATCTCAGAGGAAGTAAGAGAAATATCATCGGCAGATATAAGCAAGCCTGCCTCTTTTGCAATTGCCATTGCCGTTTCTTTTCGATCGCCGGTAACCATGACCACTTGAATGCCTGCACTTTGAACTTCCTTAACAGCAACAATAGCTTCTTTTCTTACATTGTCTCGAATACTAATGACGCAAACAAGCGTAAGGTTGACATTATCATTTTCGCCATCAGCCTTTGCCACAGCCAAAAGACGCATCGATCTTCTAGCCTGCGTGTCGATATAAGCCGTTAGGTTCTCTCTTTCTGTCAATTCTCTGACTTGTCCATTTTCATCGACATAATGTGAACATTGTTCAATTATTTTTTCGGGAGCGCCTTTTACATAAGTAACATCGTTACTGTTTTGGGTAACGGTTACACTGGAAGTTTTTTTGTTTGAATCGAAGGCATTGAATGCTTTAACATTTTCTTTTGATAAACGATTTGTTACCCCAGAAGACATGAGAAATGACATCAAGGCACGATCGGTGCTATTGCCTCCAATGATGGAGTCATCGCTTACAGCTGCACTATTGTTTACGCCAATACCAGTCACTATATCTGTGACCAGCACGTCGGACACCTTTGTCAAGGCCTCAAATGTTTTCAAATTTCCCGTTGCCATCTCAACAACAGAGAGTTTCCCCTGTGTAATTGTGCCAGTTTTGTCACTAAACAAAATGCTAAGGCTACCTGCGGTTTCAAGACCATTGATTTTCCGCACCAAAACATTGTCCTTCGCCATCCTTAAACTTTGGAAAGAAAGAAGAATCGATGTAAGCATGGGAAGTCCTTCAGGGACCGCACAAACTATAATTGTGACGGCAACAGTAATTGAATTTAGTATTAGCCGAACCCATTCATACACATCGGCCGGCATACTTCCGGAGATAAGGCTTTTCGCCAAAATACTAATCACAATCGCAATTGCACCTATATATCCAAACGTGGAGATCTGATGCGCCAACTTACTTAGCTTTACCTGAAGCGGTGTTGCCCTTGTCTCTTCTTGCACCTCAAGTGCCAACTCGCCAAAAAGTGTTTTATCCCCAACAACTTGAACTTCCATAGAGGCCTCGCCACCACATACTACAGTGCCTCGATATGCATAGTGCCTATTTAGAAGATCTTTGATATCATAGGTATCGTTGCCACCCATAGGCACTTTGTCAGCCTCTTCGGTTTCGCCGTTCAGAGCGGCTTGGTCAACTTTTAATTCACCTTCAACAATGATGCCATCGGCCGAAACTTTATCACCGGCCTGCAGATAAACAATATCACCAACAACAACTTCACTAACATGGATTTCTTTAAGATGTCCATCGCGAATTACTTTCGTCTTTTCTTTTGCCTCTTCCTCGGCTTTGAGTGCGGAAGCTTTCCCCTCTTGCTTGTTCTCACTAACTGCAGCAACACCGTTCGCTATTACTATTGCAATCAAAATACCTACAGACTCAAACCATTCGGCTTCCCCAAGAAGAAATAAGATAACCTGAATGATGAGCGCAACAAGAAGAATCATGATCATCGGATCTTTAAATCCTGCGAGAATTTTTTTCCAAAGTGGATCCGGTGGTATTTGGGTTAGACTGTTTTCACCATACTTTTGACGACTCTCTTCCACTTCTCGTATTGTCAGGCCCGTTAATTTCATGCAATTATTCCTTTCATATTTCCTTAAAATAGTATCTGATACCTAACAATATCAAAGATATTTCGATCACTAAAAAAGATATCATTGTCCATCAGTTAAACACTTTTAAATTTTGCCAATTTCGCTTTTTATAGTGCATCATGCACTTGTGGGCCCCTACGCCGGTCGTGCTGCTTTGCCAGTTATCTTTGTTCATGTTTTTTCCAAAAACCGCAAAAGCCTTACACTCTGTTCGGCATTCACCAACCGTTGAGCACCCTGCTTGTTGCCTTCCTGTAACCATCAAAGACATCATTTGATTTCTATACCATACAGCGCATATTACACGCGCTTTGCTTTTGTAACCTTTATAACCAAGGCTTGCAAAGCAAACCTTAAACTCATCCCTAGGTGCATGTAGCCGCACTATATACAACAATTCGTTGCAAAAGAACACCTTTAAAGGTTACAGTATGTTCCACAAAATGTCAAGCCATCTCCTCAAAAATACAACAAAAGAATGTTGAAAATTCAAAAAAAGATTCTTAACAAATGGCACCCTCATCCATCTACTCTCTGCTTTAAAACAATCTTTCAAAATATCTTGATTCATCTCACAAATCACTTGCTATGCATCGTCGATTCATGCTAGAATTTGAAGGTAGTAAATTGAATGTTCGAATGGAAACATTTTGGAGGAAACGATGAACATTGTGGTTTGTATGAAACAAGTCCCTGCCACGTCCGTGGTGGAAATAGACAATGAAACGGGGGCTCTAAAACGAGACAACGCGGAAACAAGAGTAAATCCCTACGATCTGTATGCCTTAGAAACCGCTCTCAAGATAAAGGAGGAAACAGATGCCACCGTAACCGTTTTGAGCATGGGGCCTTTACAGGCCGAAAGTATGATGCGAGACGCTTACAGCATGGGGGCAGACGAAGCTGTGATTCTTTCAGACAAAAAATTTGCAGGATCGGACGTGCTGGCCACCGCCTATACCCTATCGCAGGGCATTCGTCATTTAGGGCCGTTTGACCTTATTTTGTGTGGCAGACAAACCACCGACGGCGACACAGCCCAAATAGGACCTGCACTGGCCGAGCTGCTTGCCATTCCACACGCGGCTTGGGTGCAAGGCATCGATGAATTTTCGGCAAACAGTGTCAATGTCACACAAGTGTTTTCCAAAAGCATCCAGTGTAGCCGCATACAACTCCCCTGTCTTTTAACCATTGAAAAAGACAGCTGTGTTCCAAGGCTTCCTTCCTTTTTATTAAAAAGAAAAACCAAAGAAAAGGAAATTCGTGTGCTTCAGTTTAACGATTTACCCACACCCGATTTATCTCGCTGCGGACACATCGGCTCCCCCACCAAGGTAGAAGAGATGTTTGCCCCGCCGACAGTGGAAAAAAATGTTGTTTTACAAGGAAGCGCAGAACAAAAAACACAAGCTCTAATGGATATTTTGCTTCAGCATAAAATCATTGAAAGGAAGGATGATGAATGTCTTGCATAACCTTAGATGCAAAAACCTGTAATCTATGTGGCCTATGCATTGAAAAATGCCCTTTTGGTTCACTTTTAATCAGCACCGAAGGTATAGAAGTGAAGGAAAGTTGCCGCATGTGTGGTGTATGTGTAAAACTATGTCCACAGAAATCGCTGGCCTTTTCTCAGAAACCCATTCAAGACAACGACATCAAAAGCCATTGGCGTGGTATTTTGGTGTTTGCCGAACAAGAGCTTGGCGAAATTCACCCCATTGTATACGAGCTGATTGGAGAGGCACAAAAACTTGCTGAAAAAGTGGAGTATGAGGTTAGTGCCGTGCTAGTAGGCGCCGAGGGTACGCGCCAAAATGCAGAAAAACTCACCTCATACGGCATATCTAATGTGTTTTATTACGAACACGCAGGCTTTAATGGTTTTAAAGCCGATTGCTATGCGGATGCCATGGCCGATTGCATTGCACAATATCGTCCTTCCACCGTGCTGATTGGCGGAACGGCCATCGGCCGATCTTTGGCACCGCGGCTTTCCACACGGTTTCGCACAGGGCTCACAGCCGACTGCACCAAACTGGAAATGCTAGAAAACACCGACTTGGTGCAAATTCGTCCCGCTTTTGGCGGCAATATCATGGCCAAAATCCTCATCACCACCGCGCGCCCGCAATTTGCCACCATCCGCTACCGTGTGATGGATAAGGCCCATAAAGTAAAAGAACCCTTTACCAAGGTGACTGCTATGCCTGTGCCCGATGATATGGTAACATCCGGTATCGAAGTACTTTCTGTAGAGCGATTACCCGAGGTAAAATCCATTGAAGAAGAAGACATCTTGGTGGTGGCTGGCCGTGGCATGAAAAATGCTGAAGGAGTGACACTTGCGCGGCAGCTTGCCGAGGTTTTGGGTGGTCAGCTTTGTTTCACAAGACCCATGACAGAGGGTGGCTTTGGGGAAAATGCAAAGCAAATCGGCCTTTCGGGCCGCACAGTTCGACCAAAACTCATCATCACTTGTGGTGTGTCCGGCGCCATTCAATTCACGGCCGGTATGAGCGGTAGTGAGTGCATTGTGGCCATCAACCAAGACCCTAATGCACTGATTTTTAAAGTGGCAAATTACTGCCTTGTAGAAGATGCCTTTGCCGTTCTTCCAAGCCTAATTAAAAAACTCGAAAATTTGCAAAAGGAGGCACAATAAATTATGGCCTATCCTTATGCCAAAATAGACGATTGTGGCATACAGCACTTAAAAAGTGTGACTGCTGCAGAACGCGTAGTGGTTGGAAGTGACATTTTGCCGGAATATTATCACGACGAAATGCCGGAATACGGTGTTTTTGCCCCCGATGTTTTTGTGGAAGCAGAAAACAAAGAAGAAGTGTCCGCTGTGATGCGCTATGGCTATGAACACAACATCCCCGTTACGATACGCGGCGCAGGTTCTGGCCTTGCCGGTGGTGCCACTTGCAAATACGGTGGTATTTTGCTTTCTGTCATGCGCATGAATCGAATTTTTCCCGTAGACAGAAAAAACCAAACCATCACTTGCCAGCCTGGTGCACTTTTGCTGGATGTACAAGCTGCGGCCAGTGCAGAAGGACTTTTTTATCCACCAGACCCCGGCGAAAAGACAGCCAGCATCGGTGGCACAGTCATCACCAATGCCGGAGGCATGAAAGCTGTGCGCTATGGCCTGACACGTGATTTTGTGCGCTGCATGGAGGTGGTATTGCCTGACGGTGAAATTTTGCAGCTTTCCTCTAATGTGGTTAAGAACACCACTGGCTATGACGTCAAAGATTTGGTTATTGGCTCTGAGGGCACTCTTTGCATTTTAACAGAAGTCACCTTGAAACTGCTTCCCGCACCAAAATACACTGCGACCTTGGTGCTTCCCTTTCACACCTTAGAAGCCTGTGCCGATATGGTGCCCCATGTGTTGGATTTATCTTTTGTGCCCACAGCCATCGAGTTTTTGCAAATGGAACTCATTGATATGGTAAAGCGTCGGCTAAATAAACCATTCCCCTGCCAAAAAGGCGAAGCTGTTTTGCTTGTAATGTATGATGCCTCGAGTAAAAAAGAATTGGAAACTGCTTGTGAAGCACTGAGCGAAGCTGCCATTGAGCATAAAGCTATCGACTGTTTGCTTGCCGACACCGAAGAGCGCCTTGCCTCTGTGTGGGGTGTGCGTGGCGGAATATTAGAGGCGATGAAGGCCGACAGTGTTGCGCAGGAAGAATGTGATGTGGTGGTGCCGCGCAGTCATATTGCCGAGTATGTGAAAGCAGCAAAACAAATTGCCGCAAAGCATGGTATTCGTGTACAACCTTGCGGCCATGCGGGTGACGGTAATATCCACACCGAGCTTCTTAGAGATGAAGGCATGAGCGACGAAGCTTGGCACACAGCCACGAGAGCCAGCTTAAAAGAACTATATGAACTTTCGAAAAAACTAGGCGGCCAACTTTCCGGAGAGCATGGTATTGGCAACGGCAGAATTGACTATATGGAAGCTTTTCTAGGTGAACGTATGATTCAGCTATACCGTTCACTTAAGCTGGCATTTGACGAAAAACTTGTGCTCAACCCGGATAAGGTGATTTCATTTCGAAAGTAAACATGGAATTTTCAGGGACACAATTTGTACGCAATAAGGAGAGGAATTCATGAGTGAAAATAAAGCGTTTTTAGTAGACAAAAGCAAAATGCCACTTGCAGTTGGTGTTGCGTTTGTGGCGTTTACCACACAGTTTGGCGGCGGTTTTGCCTCCGGAGCACAAATTTATCAATATTTCATCAACTATGGGGTATGGACACTTTTCTTGCCTTTCTTCACCCAATTTTTATACGCTTTATTCTTTTGGTATGGTATGCGCTATGCCTACAAAAACAAAGTATATGACTACCGCAGTTTTTCCGATAGATTTTACGGAAAATTCCGCGTGGTATTTTCCAATTTGTTCGAAATCACCTATCTCATCATGATTGCAACGGCCTCTGCGGCGGCTTTTGCTACAGGTGGTTCTACACTCAATACCTTATTTGGCATTCCCTACTGGATTTGCACCTTAATAGTAGGCGCTTTCATCTTTGCCATTTCTGTGTTTGGTAGCCAAATGGTGCGTCGTGTTGCCGCCACACTTTCGGTGCTGATTATCCTGGGTCTTGTGCTAGTTTTGGTTCCCAACATCATTGCCCAGTGGGATGCCATTTCGGCTTCCATTGCCAACATGAGTGCCGGTGAAATGGCCGTAGGTTCTACTCAAAGTGGTGCATTTCTACCAGCTTTAGGCAGTGCTTTCTTATACTTCCTATTCCAACTTCCCTCGGTTTCTGTGATGTATCAGCACATGCAACCGCTTACAAGCGAAAAGCAAGTAAACCAAGCCGCCATTTATATTTTCATCACCAATATTGTGGCCATGATGCTGGGTGTTGTGGGCCTTTTGGCCATTGCCTTTGTGGCAGATCTTGCCACCGCTACTGTGCCTATGTTGGTGCTGGTACAAAACGGCGTGGGGTCGTCTTTGTTCACCCCCATTATCTCTGGTTTAATTATTTTGGGCTCTGTTTCTACAGGTGTGAACATGGTTTCCGGCATTGTGACACGTTGTGTTAATGCAGTAGAGCGTAGAACCACCAACGAAGAAAAAATTAAAAAAGGTCATCTCAAGCGCAATATTTTGTTTGCTTTTATCTTCACAGCCGCCGCTTTCTCTATTGCACAGTTTGGCCTAATGGCTGTCGTTGTGAAAGGTTATGCCTATCTAGGTTATGCCGGCTTTATCTCTGTATTTATTCCGTTTGTTTTGCATTTCTTCCTCTCTAAAAATCAAAGTAGAGAGTTATAATCTTTTCGTAAGATTCATTCCTATCAGTAGCTTTTCACAATACGGTTGTAATATAATGCCTGCTGAATAAACCTGAGCCGCCCTTAACACTTACCGCCACCTTTATCCAAACAAGCAAACCCCGTAAACCCTATATCTATCAGAGTTTTCGGGGATATAGAAGTTACTCCCACTCGCTAAGTCTTATTCAGTTTACGATACTTTTGTATCGTTTCATGGTGTTTACCCATACTCTTTGTCTTAATTATACCGGGTATATATGAAATGTCAAATTTTTAGTATCATGGTAGTATCATAGGTAATCTCACCAAAGGGCGACTCAAAATGTATCCCCTTCAACGATAGCATTAATCTTTCAGGCATCCCAAAGGAACCACAAAAACTCCGTCATTTCTTTGATACGCTAACTCGCCACCTGTTAGAATCATCAAGAACGATGGCTCTTTCATTTTATCGGTGTTAATCTTATCTCTCAATTTGAGCAAATGTTCAGCAGCTTCATCAATCTGCCTTGAGCCTAGCTTAACTTCAACAGCTGCCCAGCGGCCGTCGTGCAACGCAATAACAGCGTCACATTCAAGACCGCTCGAATCCCTATAATGAAAGATCTGCCCGTCAATAGCATCTGCATACACTTTCAAATCTCTTGTACATAAGGATTCAAACAAAAATCCGAAATAATTGAAGTCATCAAGAAGTCTCTCGGGTGACAACCTCATAACTGCTGTAGCAATAGACGGGTCTACAAACTGCCTTTTGGGCGAAGTCCGTATTGCAGATTTAGAGCGAAGTGCCGGATTCCATGCCGGCACATTGTCGGTTACAAAAATTCTATCTAAAGCAGATAAATATTGACTGATACTCTTTTCAGATAAACTGTCGCCGGCATCACCCTCTGCGATATCATCGTGGAGGGTTTTAATTGTGGCAAGAGTCGAGATATTCCGTGCTAAAGAACGCAAAAGAGCCCTCACCCTCGCCGGATTTTTTTGAATATCGTCAACAGCCGAAACATCTTGATTGATGACTG
>CAYJIR010000034.1:14732-23457 GCA_964370295.1 uncultured Oscillospiraceae bacterium | reverse complement strand
CACACAAGTTGCGGTTGTTTGTGCCACCGCCTGCGACGCCGCTTGCTGTGGTGGCGACTCTGCGGAAAAAGCCGCCTGTGCTTGCTGCGACAACACCAGAGATGCGTGCAGGGTAAGGGGTGGCGGGATAATCGTTGCACCAGTATAGTCGAATGCGGCGAGATCAATGCTAGCCAATTTCCAGTCGAAATCGGCCATATCATACTGCAAACCGCAATATTTGCAAGCACCCTGTGCCGTCAAATCTAACGGAAACCCGCAGGAGGTGCAGGTGACATTTTGCATTTTATTTTGCAAGCTCACCTTTGTTCCTAGGTTACGATAAAATTGTGCATTGACTGTCTTGTGGATTTCGGCAATCTGTCTCTCCCTTGTGAGAAGCACAAAGGAAATGGTGAGGGGTGCATCGATGTATTGACGGTTGTTTGCATGATAATAGCGAAACTCGCCCGTATACACAGTGGCCTCCAACACGTGGTAGTCCCCGCGCGTGGACAGCGCCGCAAAGTACTCATACAACGGTGTGTCTAGATCTGAAGCGGCTTCGGACACATCAAAATCCAGAGCAAAAGCCAAACGTTCGATGACATTGGCAAAGCGCCCATTGAGGCGTGTAATGGCTTCGCCCGGGTCATATTGCTCCAGCGGAGACATACTTTGTATCACTTTTTTCTCTAAAGCTAGGGCAATGAGCACCGCGGCAATGTAGGCGATGTTGCACAAAATGGTAAGCACGATGAAAAAGTCCACAAACAATGCCAAAAGGCTCAGCGGCAAGGCCGCGATGCCCACCACCACCAAAGCCAAAAGAAAGCTTGTTCGTTTGTTGGCTTTCAGCATGGAGCCATAGCCAATTTGTACGCCGTCCATCACCCAGTCGAAGCTGTCGGCACGGTAAGTGGCACCACAATATTTGCAGATGAAAGTCTCGCCGCTTGTGTCTACCTTGTTTCCACAGCCCACACAATGCAGTTCTTCCGCCTCAGTGCGGTGTGCCCCTCGCATAAGCGTGGTAACAATCCACAACTTATCTTTGTAACGTTCATAAACCACACGGCCGGTCTGTGTGTCCACAAAACGTTCCAGCACCTGAAAATCGGTAGAGTTCACGCTCATGTCGCGGTAGCCTTGGGCAAATACCAGCCCCCCGTCTTCGGTGTACAACTCTGGTGGGTAGGGCACCAGCTCTATCTCCTTGCGGATGCCAAGGCGCCCATAGGCATTTATCATGCCCGCAATTTTGCAATAAAAGCGATTGGACATGATGCTGACCACCGAAAGCAAATTTTGCGTTTTAAACACCTCGCAATATAGGTGCAAATAGTAAAGCGCCCTGTCTTGCGAAAGGGCTGATGGGCGCTTGAGTACTTGGTCGCCTCCTGTTTTCTTTGTTTCCAGAATACTTGCACCGCGGAATAGAATAACCGTGCCCACAACAAAAACCAAAATGGTGAAAAGAACAATCACAAGTGTGCCCTCCTTCTTCAAACCGTTGTGTTTTATGCATTCAATAAGGCGAAAAGCCGCAACTTCCCCGGGCGGTAAATTGCAGCTTTTTTATCGTTTCTTCGTGCTCTTTATCACATTTGTGTCAACACCATCTAAAGTGTTTTGGCAAGCATGCCGCTTACACAGAATTTAACTTGCGGCATAATCGTCGACAAAATCGTTGCCTCTCGAGTGCGTCAACCGGTATTCTCCAAGATCAATCCGAATGGCAAAGCGGTCGCCTGCTTGTGTGGGAATACCATAAAACTCAAACGATTCCCCGCTAGACAAATGCACTTGCAAATCATAATAATCGGAATACGGTAAATCGTAGAAAAACGCTTCGGATGCGGGAATGGTGTAATTTTGCAAAATATCTTCCCCCCAAGAGGAATCATCGCTGGGAGTAAAGTATAAATGATAGATTTCGCTTCCCGAAACAAGGTTTATGAAAATCACCTCGTCGGAAGAGATTTCGTTACTGGAGCTCCATTCCCTTGTCCATTCTTCTATCCATGTTTCAATAGAAGTCCATTCAAACCTCCAACCAAACTCGCTATAAATGAACTCTTCCAGGTAATACCCAAATTGGCTGAGCCAAGAAAGGCCAAACCCTCCATAAGAACAGGAACACCCCGTTAAGAACATGGTCAGCGCCAGCACCAGTGCCACAAATTTCTTTTTCATGTTTAAGCCTCCTTCCACTCCCGTGTAAACACCACCTTATATACGTTTTAAAGCAAAGTTTACACATATTATTTTATCACTCTGATTTTGTGTTTCCTATGGATTATCTTCGGACAAATATGGATTATCTTCGGATTGTTTGTAAAAATCCGGCCTATTCTGCGTGTTGCTTTTGCCGAAAAAGGCAGGTTTTACACAGATAAAACAATATTTTTTTAATACTAGAGACGAAATTTTCCAAGTTGACAGTTTTTGTCGATATGATATATTTTTATTAAGAACCTAAAAGATGAGGAAGAAAAAACATGTATCGTGTGTATCTTGTGGACGACGAACGGCCTATTTTGGAAAGCATCGTTGCTGCGGTGGAGTGGCAAGAAAACGGCCTAGAGCTTATTGGGCAGCAAACAAATCCCCAAAAAGCCGTTGAGGAAATTTTCTCACTTTCCCCCGACGTGGTGTTTTGTGACCTAAAAATGCCGGGCATGGACGGCATCAGCTTGGTGCGCACTTGCAAAGAAATGGGCGTGAAAAGTGAATTTGTGATGCTCAGTGCCTTCGCAGACTTCGAGGCATCGAGAGATTTTTTTTTACTGGGCGGGCACGACTACTTGCTTAAGCCTGTAAACCGTGAGGCCTTGCAGCTCGTTTTGACACGTCTGACACGTAAATTCACCGAAAAGGATCCCCTTGCAAGGGAACACGCTTCGCCGAAAACCCGCACCTCCTTTGATGCGCTGACAGCCTATCTTGAAGAGAACTACCACAAAAAACACACGCTCAAATCTTTAAGCACACAATTTCACCTGTCGGAAACCTATATCTGTGATTTGTTTTCCAAGCATCACGGTACTACGTTCACACTCTACATCGCAAGCATCCGCATGAGAGAGGCCGCAAAACTTATTTCGCAAACCGACATCCCTATGAAACAAATCTGCCGTATGTGTGGCTATCCGGACTATTTGTATTTCTGCCGCGTGTTCAAAAACCACTATGGCATCACCCCTGGAGCCTATAGAGAGGGCGGCGCATGAAAACGAAACTGCAAAAAAACTTTTTTCGTCTGTTTTTGCTGCTATTTGTTGCTTTGCTTTTGATATGGGGCGCCTTTTACGCCTTAGCCATGCATATCTTAACACAGACAAACGAACAACTTATTTTAAGCACAGCCGATGAACTTTTGGAAGATTTAAGCGAAAACATCGAACTGATGGAGCAAATCAACTATTCTGTTTCGCAAAAAGAGGAACTACAGGCATTTTTGGCCGAAGGGAATTTGGCCTTGCGCCACGAAAAAGCCACCCTTATCCATGAGATTTTGCAAGACGAATTGCTTCCAATAGACAATCGTTTTAGTATCGTCGTCTTCGATAACATCGGCTGGTTTTACCGCTTTTCCGGCAGTATCAGCGTCACTGAATGCGAGCGGCTATTTGTGTTGGCCGACAGTGGAGGGATAGATAAGCACTTTCCCGCAACGCTGGCCGGCACAAACCACATCGGCTATGCAAACCCCATTCTCGATGAAGAAGGCGAAACGCTTGGCACTTTGATTGTTTTGGAAAGCGAGCAAAACTTCCTCGAATATTACTACGATTCGGCAGAGGACTTTGTGGTGTCGGCCGCGATACTCAGCGGCGAAGCGGTCATCAGCGCAAATGCACCCTATATAGGCGAAGCTTCGCCACTTTTCACAAAAAGACAGGTGGGCATCACACCCTTTCAGGTGGCCACCTGGCTTTCACCCGATTACGACAACGCCATTGGGCGATATTTTGCCATCGGGGTGGTTTTGTCTACGTTTTTGATGGTGACGGTTTTGCTTTTGTTTGTGCATCGCCAACGCAAAAGTTTTTTGGCGCCACTTGTGCACCTCATGGGCGAAGCAGACCGCCTTGGCCCCGGTGGGGAAAACCGATTAAGTCCGATAGAAAACGAGGATTTTGACAAGCTTATTTCGAAAATCAACGCCCTACTCACCCGCATAGACAAGCAAAACGAAACGGTGCAGGCCACTTTGCTTGATGCGGAGCACTCCAAAACACAGGCGCAAGAGGCCGTGAACATTTTACTGAAAAAACAAATCAATGCACATTTTGTCATCAACACGCTCAGTGCCATTCAAATGTTGCAAAAACGTGGCGACACCGAAAAAAGCGATGCAGCGTTGGCGGCACTGTCCGATATGGTGCGCTATGCCTTTGAAGAAATCGACAGCATCTCGGTGTGGGACGAGCTCTCTCATTTGCAAAAATATGTAGAAATCATGAATATACGATACAACGATAAAATCATATTCGATTTGGAGGCAGACGACAGTTTGATGGAGGTGCCCATCCCGCGCATGCTCCTCCAACCCCTTGTGGAAAATAGTATTGTTCATGGCTTTGTGGGCAGAGAGGAAAACTGCCGTATCACCGTTTTGGCGAAACCTTGTGAGCAGGGTGTTGTTCTTGTCGTTTCCGACAATGGTTGCGGTGTGGAGGAAAGCCTTTTGCAAAAAATGAACACCCCGCCGGGGCAAAGCGAAAAGATCAGTGGTGTGCAGGGACTCGACAACATGGCCGTATACAATGTGAAGCGTCGTTTGGCCGCACACAATGCCACTTCGACCTTTCATGTGTTAACTTGTCCCGGCAAGGGCACCTGTACCACGATCACTGTAAAAAGGAGCTGCGTATGAGGAGACTGAAAAGCTTGGCTTTGCTTGCAGCTTTGGCGCTTGCTTTTGCTCTGTTTTCTTCCTGTGTGAGAGAGGAAAGTATAGTGTTGCACATCACCTTGCCAAAATCAGAAAATGTGCAAAATATCAACACAAATTACTACAAATTGTGGCTGGAAGAGCAAACGGGCTATACCCTTGTATTCAACGAGGTACCCGGTGCGTATGAAGAAAGCTATATCGCCGACACTCTTTTGGACGAAAACATCAAAACCGATATCGTGTTGTTTGGCTGGCAAGGCGGACAAGATGCCCTTTTGGGTAGTAGAGAAGCGCGACAACTGGCACAGCATTTTTTGCCGCTCGACAACTATATCACCTCCGGCACCCACATGCACGAGGTGCTGGCAGAGTACGAGAGCTACGGCTGGCGTAAATTCTTGAGTGGGCCGGACGGCAAGCTGTATTTCGTGCCCGGTGCCAATCCGTCTCGCAGCGCCGGAAATGGACAGAGCCTTTGGATCAACACAGCGTGGCTGAACAACTTGGGGCTTGCTATTCCCCAAACGACAGAAGAATTGGAAGCCGTGCTTTTGGCCTTTCAAACCGAAGATCCAAACCAAAACGGCATTGCAGATGAAATCCCGTTGGCCGGAAGCTATGAGCACTACGACACAATGAGCTACAACGCTATTTTAAACGCCTTTGTATACTACGACCCTGCAAGTTACGGTTTTTATGTGCAAGAAGAGGCTCTGCATTTTTCGCCGCAGGAAGAAGACTTTCGCGAAGGCCTTTTCTATTTGCACACCCTGTATAAAAACGGCTTGTTGCACTCGCTTCAATTTAAGCTGGACAGCCGCGGTCTTACGGCACTTGCCACAGACCCCGAAAATATCCTTGGGGCTTTTTCATCCTCTCATCTTTCGGATGTATTTGCAGAAAGCGATTCCAACCGTTTTAGCCACTTTACACATCTGGCCCCTTTAAACGGGGCACACGCGGTGCCATCGCTTGCCGTTCCTTGGTCGGCCGCGGCCATTTCTGCCTTTACCGAATACCCAAACGAAGCGTTCGCACTTTTAGACTTAATGTTCAGCGAAGAGGCTTTTCTTATCTCCCTGTATGGAGAAGAGGGTATAGACTGGAATCATGCATTGCCCACCGACGTGGACATCTTTGGTGAGGTGGCCGAAATTGCCACCGTGCACCATTTGGGCGGAGCCATACAAAACAAAAATTTTGACGGCATTGGTTCCATGTTTTACTATCCGCAGTATGTGGATGGCGTGCGCTATTCCGACTATGACATCGGCTATTTCAACGCAAGAGCCTTGCTCTCAAACGAAAGCCACTTTAGGCAATCCGGTATCGGGCTTTCCATCTTAACACTCATGCAAAGAGACGAAGCCCTTGCGCAGCAATTCCGCGCACTCGATGCCTATACACAGCAAAACCTCGAGGCTTTCAT
Source organism: uncultured Oscillospiraceae bacterium (assembly GCA_964370295.1). Lineage (GTDB taxonomy): Bacteria > Bacillota > Clostridia > Oscillospirales > Ruminococcaceae > JAAYCI01. The sequence continues at coordinate 17,146 of CAYJIR010000034.1, read as the reverse complement.
CTCAGGGGAAAAAGACATTGCAGACAATGCGACTTTTCAAGAATTCATAGACGGGTACACACAATTTGACACACTGTTTTCGGCGGTGGAGACGGAGGTGCTTGGATGAAACATTCTTTAATAACGGTGGCCATGCTTTTGGCCGGTGTGCTTTTGTTTTCTGCTTGCAGCGAGAGCAACACGAGCCGTGAGATGAGTCTCTGGCTGGAGAATGCACAGCTTTCGGCTGAAGAAACCACGGAAGATTTGTATGAAAAAGCTTTGGCAGAAGACGTGCTGACGGTATACAGCGTGTCTTCGCGTATGCTGGAGGTGGCAGAGGCTTTTGAAGCGCAATACCCAGGGCTTTTGGTGGAGGTGCAGGATTTGCGTGGCGAACGGCTGATTGCAGACGCAAGAGCCACCATCGACAGCGGCCGCTACGATTGCGACATTCTTTTTTTGACAGATGTGAATGGTGTTTTATCGAATGATTTCATACCAAACGGCTATGCACACCCCTACATTCCAAGCGACATGGCAGACAAGATGATAAAGACTCAAGACAACTTGGTTCCGCTGTTTACCGAAGCCATTTTCATCCACTATAACCCCACTTTGTTCGAGGAACAACCGATTGAGAACTGGTGGGAGCTCACCGAAGAACGCTGGCGTGGCAAGGTGTATGCCCCAAACCCCATGCAAAGCGTCACCACACTGGCTATGTACAATATGTTTATAAAAAACAACGATTTGATGGAAGAAGCTTACGAAGAATGGGCAGAAGAGCCCTTTGCCGGTGAAAACGGGGAAAGCGCCGCCGAAACATTCATCCGAAAACTTGTAGAAAATGGTTTGCACATCGTTAATTCCAGCGATGAAGTAGCCGACGCCGTGGGGCTTACTGAAGAGGATGAGGCGCTGGGACTCATGGTGTCGAGCAAGTTGCGTTTAAGGCAGATAGGCTACCACTTAGAATTTGCCACGGGCGTTTCTCCCTTTGACGGCGTGGCCTCATCTGTGAACGTCATGATAGCCGGCGGCGCAAGAAATATAAACACGGCAAAATTGTTTATCCGCTTTATTTTTGGCGAAACAGATGGCACGGGCGCGGGATATTTGCCCTATTTACAAGAGGGTGCATGGTCGATGCGCCACGATGTGCAAAGTGAAGAGGAGAGGCAGCTTTTAGACTTAAATCTCATCTATTCGGACGAGGGCTACACCTATGAAAACCAGGAAGATTTCTACGAATTTTGGGAAGAGCTTTTGGCATAAGCTTCTGAACGAGAACGATTGGGCGAATAGGGAGAAAACGAATTCTCCGATAGTATACGGTGATCATCTGTTGTAATGAGATAAATATAAACCTCTTTATACCGTCCTTTCCCTTCTGGAACATTGTTATATAACAGCATTCCATACCCTTTGCCAAACAAAAATACACGAAGCCTTATAAGGTCATCTTTTTGGAATGAGACTTCGTCTTTTTTCAAAACTTCAATACAATAGCTTGCTATTTACTTTGCTTTAGAATTATGCGATACTTTCACTAAGGAGGTGGAAACTATTAAAAACGATATACAGCTGTTTAGATTGCTTAGGCACACAAAAGACACCGTCGAAAAAATTGCAAATCACCGTTTGAAAAAGGCAGGGATCACAACAGCACAAGGGCATATAATCCTTATTTTATGGGAGCAGGATGAATACACTACCACCTTAAAAGAACTTGAAAAAGAGCTTGAACTGGCACAGTCAACGATTGTACTTATGGTATCAAAAATGCAAAAAAATGGTTTTGTAGATACCTATACCTCCAACGAAGATAAGCGGGTGAAGTACGTCTGTTTAACAGAAAAGGGCCAGCTAGTTTACCGCGATGTTAGAGAAAGCATGATTGATGTCCAAAACAAAGTTTTATCTACTCTTGATGAAAATGAAAAGACAACATTTATCAATTTACTTGAAAAGATAAACAAAAAATAAACGAATGCTCTGTTTAAGCCAAATATGGAGGCATAATGGAGTTATCGATAAATCAAAATATGCAAAAAAAATCGGAAAGCTGGTGTAAAAATTTAGCATCCCTTTTGTACTATCGCTTCTTGTGTCATCGCTATATACCATAGTCGATCAACTTTTCATAGGCCAAAGGGTTGGATATTCTAAACTCATTATGGGCTACAAATGCCTAAATCTACTTGAAATCGCGGCCGAAGCATCCCTAGGGCGAAACATCAAGGATGTACGGTGCATTTCTGTCGAAACATTTTTTCAGTAGTACCAAGGTCAAAAGGGAAATTGGCAGCTAAAACGCCCAAAGCCCTTTAAGCGACATCTTGAGCAAACTTCTGTGGATGCGTTCCTAGCCGGTTAACTGCTGTTTTAAAAATTTCTATCATTCTATTTTGCGCATAATTCTTGACAGTACC
>CAYJIR010000034.1:0-14632 GCA_964370295.1 uncultured Oscillospiraceae bacterium | reverse complement strand
CTTGACAGTACCATGGTTTTGGCTCTATCTATGTATTCCAGCAGCCTTTCTTTCCTCTCCAATTTAAAATTCCCGCGTCCACATAGGCACGGGAATTTTATCGTACCACACCCACCGGTTTTAAATGTCAAGTGGGGGGATTATCCATTTATAATGGAACTCTTTTTGGGCCTTTTTAAAGTAGGATTTACAATTGTAAAACCGGATTATATTACTACATAATAGCCCATGCAAAGCGCTAAAACGCACAAAAGATACATACATGCTTGTATCCACTCTTTGCATTTTATAGCAAAAAGAATGTTAAGCCCCCCTATCATCAAAACACCACCCACTGCCATTAACCAAGTAAACAACCCGCGAACAAAGATAAATTCTAAAACCGTGAGCGTACCCACACATAAAAAGGCAATTTGTAATTTTTTTTCTAACTTCATACTCTGTAAATTCCTCTTTATCAAACAAAAACCACAAGATTATAATCTATGCATAATTTCGGCCTTCACCATATCCATATCACTGCTGGTTAATATCGGTATTAAACGGTTCACTTCTTCTATCGGCCTATCCCACCATTTAAATTGTAACATAAGCTCTATCAATTCATCGCTCAATCTTTTGCGAACCGGCTTTGCAGGGTTTCCCGCCACAATGGTATACGGCTGTACCTCACCAGACAAAACACTGTTGGCCCCTATCACGGCACCATCCCCCACTTTAGACCCCGGAAGTATAGTCGTGTTCTGGCCTATCCACACATCGTTTCCAATCACAGTGTCTCCTTTTAATGGCATTTCACAAAGCAAAGGAACATCCTGCTGCCATCCTTCGAAAATATAAAACGGAAAAGTCGATACTGCATTCATTTGATGATTTGCACCATTCATGATAAAATTTACGCCGGCGGCAATTTGACAAAACTTTCCAATGATAAGTTTGTCGGCATAAAAATCGTAATGATGTGTAACATGGTTTTCAAAGTCATTGTCTGCAAAATAAGTGAAATCGCCTACCATGATATTGGGATTTTGAATTGTTGGCTTCACATAAACTACAGCGTCGAACCCTTCTACAGGATGAATAACATTGGGATTTGGTTGTTTCACATCTTGCACCATACCTAGTTCCTCCTCTATTCCCTGGCTACTTTACCGCCCGTTGCTGTAGAACCACTGGGCCTTCTTATTAACACGACAATTTAATATGCACTGAACAAACAAAAATGCAAATGGATTACCGGGTTTCATACAAAAACCTTGCACTTTAGTGGCCACTGCCTATTGCGGTAGATCTGAATAAAGCCTCGCAGAGATTTATTCAACCGACATTATTTACTGGTAAAAACACCGTCTCTTTATGCAAGGACGGTGTTTCCATTTACATCATTGTGCTTTACAAGCTTTAACCAAAGCAATGTTTTTGTGCATCATCAGATGGTTTATACAAAACGATCCCACATTTTATAGGCATATGTAAAGGCCGACTCCAAAATCACACAACTGCTTTACAACACCGGCCCGCCAAGGAATCTAAGCCGTAAGACCATAATGCCTATTTCTACTATGCAACCGCATTGGCAGTTCCATTCCCGCTAAGTATTTATTCTTCCCGCTTTATAAAACTCTCTGTGAATTGCTCAATGGGCAATGGCCTTGAATAAAAATAACCTTGCACCGCTTCACAATTAACCGTTTTAAGAAATTCCACTTGTGTTTCTTCTTCAATTCCCTCTGCAAGAACATGCATATTAATACTATGCGCCAATTTGATGATTCCGTCAATCACCGTATTGCTTTTTTCATTCCCTTCTCTCTCATCGAAAAAGCTCTTGTCCAACTTAAGTGTATTTGCGCTAAAATTCCGCAATGTTCCCAAAGAAGAGTAACCGGTGCCGAAATCGTCTATCGATACTTTAAAATTGGCATTTTGCAAATCTAAAAATAATTTTTCAGACTTTGCCTCATTTTCCGCCACCACTGTTTCTGTAAACTCTATTTCAATTAATTCATGCGCTAAATTGTATCCATCAACAATTTCCACTATGTCCTCAAAAAGCCTTGGGTTATCAAGGTGACGCCTAGAAAAATTCACGGAAATCGGCACAACACAAAGCCCTGCCTCCATCCAATTTTTCAGTGTTTGGCAAACACTGCGTAGGATATGTTTGTCGATGTCCACAATAAAACCGTTGCTTTCAAACAAAGGCACAAATGAATCGGGAAAAATAATATTCCCGTCTTTTTCAATCCAGCGCACCAAGGCCTCTGCACCCACTACATCTTGGCTTTTCAGCTCAACTTTCGGTTGAAGATACGGTACAATTTCTCCGGTTTTCATTGCATTGTGCACTTTATTGATCAAATCTGCTTGCACTAGTAACCGTTTTTTATATTCTTCATCATAATCCCACACCAGCCCGTCTCGCTTTGATTTGGCAATGCTATGCGCCATACTGGTTTTGGATACAATATCGTTCACATTATTTTCGCCCGGCTCGATAAAATAGCGACCATAGCAAAATGAAAGATGATGTTTTTCTAGCTGTGGAATCAGCTTTTTAAAATACCCCTCATATTGTTCGGTTAAGTCGCCCAATTTTTCTAAAAACCCATTGGCAGAGAACATCATAAACTCGTCCACGCCCGTACGGGCCAAGAAAAAGCTTGGTTCCACCTGCCGTGCTCTTTCGCCTGTGCCCACAAAGGCTACAATCACTTTGTCCCCGGTTTCAAAACCATATAGTTCGTTAATGGCCTTAAAATTGTCCACATCCATTTTCACGGCAACCGATGGCTTATCTGGGTTCTTTTTTAGATATTCAGACACATGTTTTTTAAACTTATTAAGGTTTGCAAGCCCTGTGAGCTCGTCATAATAGGCCACGTACTCCACTTTCTTTCGCGCATTCCAAGAATACAACGCAAACAACATCAAACCTACAAAAACAATCATCGCAGACACTATCAACACGATAGACAGTGTGCGCAACTCGCTTTCCATATATTTTTTTTCGCCCACAAACACCAAAGACCAATCATTAAAAGCCAGCGGCACATAGCTCGCCACCAACTCTCTGCCTTGATAGTTGAAGAAGAAAACTCTCTCTTGCCCATCTTCAAAATCTTGCAAAATATCTTCGGGCGCAATCCCAGCTTGTTCCAAAGAAGGTGCGAGTTCGGAAAATGGGATATAGTTTTCATTGGAAACAAACAGCTCTCCCCCCTGTGGATAAGAGATTAGAGAATAGCCATTTTGAAAATCCGCATCACTTAAATTTTGAGCAAAATAATCTAGCGAGAATTCACCATAAAGAAACCCATACACACCATTTTGATTGGTTAAAGGTGCCTGAAAACCAATCACTTCATTCTGCGAAACCTCGCTGCTATAGGGCATTGTAACCGATACTTTGTTTTCTACTATCCCAGAAAAATCTATGACATGTGAAAGGTCTACCGTCTCACCTACATCGGAAAGTCCCATACCCGCTATATCCACATAAAACATGTTCTCAAATTGGTTATATCGATTTTGTTCCGACAAAAAATGTAGCGACTCTTCGTCATCCATTTCAATTTCAGAAATAGAGTTTGCCAAGCTCAAAAGACTGTTTTCCGCCGTTTCTAATTGCAAATTGATTTCCATTTGTTGTTCATGACTAACATTCTTTATGCTTTGATTGATGGTTCTATCCAGCTCACGATTAGCATATTGAAGCAAAATAAACAGTATCCCGGCAGAAAAAAAAGTGATCAGCAAAATGCCATAAATCAAGCCATTCTTATTTTGATTCTTGCTCATAAACAGTCCCTTCTGTTGCCACTAATCTTCACGAAATCGCACTGTTTTCTTAATTCTACTACTTTTCTTAGAAAATTAATAGGGTAAATTCAAACTTTCTTATTTGTCACGAAATCGAAGGCTGAAACAAGGCTATTTTTTATAAAGGTTGCAGAAATAAATAGCACGAAACATACGTTGTTTAGAAAAAAATGAATTTTTTGTTTGGAAAGTGCAAGATATTTTCCGTTTTTCACACAAAAACCTTACACTTTTGTTTTCGTTTTTTCATTGAAGGGGCGAAAACACAGTGAAGTGCATCAAGATATGCCCCATAAAAGTGCTGTTTTTGGCACTTTTATGGCCATCGCGAAACGTTGTAAGTGCTATTTTCAAACAAAAACAGATGCCGGTATTTTTTTACACCCTGCATCTGTTTTAGGAGCTTTACTCTGACAACACCTGTTTCAATATAAAATTATATTCGCATTCGCCTACTAAAGCAAAACACTAGGCTGCATGTTTAGGCTTATTGTCTTCTTTCGCGAACTTCTTGCGGGAAGCAATGCAAAGCAGCATTTGCCCAACGAAAATAAGAAGCATCAATAAAGTCCATTCGTCCATAATGGTCATAGGAAGGGTCATATCTTCGGTTAAAACAAACACAATCACGGCGATAAGAGCCACTGGTACGCTAAGAAGTCTTGCAAGGCCTTTTCGTTTTAAACGCGCAGGTTCTTCTTCCTGATTCTCATCTTCTTCACTATCGGCCTCATCTCTTTTTTTGCGAACAAAGTATCCAACAAGTAGCGCTAAAGAACCAAGAGCTGTTGCCACCGTAAGCAGTAAATTCAAGAGCGCCCAACTTTCTCCAAAGTTTGCAAGCGGAACCACTGTATCTCCAATTTCAATGGAAGCATTTTCCAAGGCCGCGGCCAAAGGTACAACGGCATCTGGCAGTTCCAATGTAATGCCGCCGGGCAACTCTATGGCAAAATCGGCCGGTGCTGCCGGTACAGCAGCCGGTGCTGCCGGAACAGCGGCTGGTGCTGCCGGAACAGCAGCTGCTTCTGTTGGAGCCACCTCTTGTGTCTCTTGCTGAGGTGTCGTGGTTTCTGGTGTAGCTTCACTCGTAGGCTCTTCCTGATTGGCCTCCGGCGTATCTTCAGTAGGTCCTTCAGGTGTTGTTTGTGGCACAGTTGGCAACAACACAAAGGGAGGTTCACCACTATCCACCGTTAATTCTGGTTCACCTAAGTTATCTCTGCTTTTAGGCTCGTCGTTTTCTTTATAGGTAAGGGTATGTTCTTCATTGGTAGGATAATTGCCATTTACAATATCGGCACTACTTGTTTTTACAAAAAATTTCACACTTAAAAGCTCTCGATCAACCGTTCCTATATTTATCACAATTTGTTCGCGTGTGGCACCGTTATAGTCTATCGTTTCCACCAAATATTCGTTCAAAGAAGGCACGCTACCTTGTGTTCTTGTTAAAACGATTGGTTCATCATTTGCTCTTTGCAAAGTAACCGGATAATCTTCATCAATTAGAAGAGAAAACTCTTCAGTAATCACATCTGTGATGATGGCATCGGTCATTTCGGTTAGCAATTCACTTTCGCCAAAGATGGTATCGGCAATATTGCTAAGGCTGTCTATATCGTTTTCCTGTGCCCAGCCAATGCTGTTGTGAATACCGCCCGTTTGAGAGGATAAGGCAATCAAGCTATCTGCGTTACTGGCTGTGCCAAGCCCAATGGTGTAGATAGTGGGGCTGAAACCTGCCAGGACACTTTGTCCATTGGCCGCTACCACACTGGGGTTTGCCACATCCTCGGAAGACGAAATTACAGTGGAGTGATATTCTACACCATCATAAGTTTGTGTCCAAGCTCTTGTTCGTGTCGGGTTAGAATATCCCACAAGCGCTTCGGGACGACCGTCAGAAACAAACATCACCACAAGTTCACGGTCTGTTTCTCCTCTAGATTCAGCAAATACACGTGCTTGTTCGAGTGCTACGGTGTAATTGGTACCATCGCCTGCAGGATTTTCTATTGCACCTGCCGGCGCAGTGCCATAGTCTTGTATCATATTGCCTTGGGCATCCCTGAAATAGTTGCAGCCACTGGGTGTTGTTTCCACAAAGCGACTGTCAAAATCAGACCAGTTGTTTTGGAAATTAAAGCTATTTACAGTGTTTCCAGAAAACTGCACCAAAGCCACACGATTGTTTGCACTATTTTCTTCGCCCATAAGCCCCTGTGCCAAATTGTTAACGGCTTGCACAGCTGCTGCCCAGTTTGAGATGCCGTTGTTTACATAGCCACTTGGCATACCGGTGGATTTATCTAGTACAATAACAATGTCGGTATCATATGTTTGCGGTTCCATGATAAAATCGAACTGAATGCTACCAATGCCGTCATCGTAGTTTTCCCACGCAGCATCTTTATGACCATACAAACTGCCAGACTCACTGTCCAGTGCCTCTAAATATTCGCTTTGAATGGGCTCGTAAAGCACCGACGCAGGCAGGTTGTCTGTGGCGGCCAAATCACTTGCAGGATAGGCCAAAGGTTGGTAGACTTGGCCATTTGCACGTATAGAAGTGACACCTGAGGGTGCAATCTCTTCATATTTCGCATACAAGTTAAAGGTGATAATACCCTCTTCGTTTTCGGTTGCGCTGCTCATGTCAAAACTATACACGGCATTTGTTGGTATCACCGCGGTATCTTGCAAGTCCATGGTGGTACTCCAGCCAATAAAATCAGAGTAACCTACGGCAGCCACAGGAATCCCTGCTTCGGCAAAAGCTTCAGCACTTACAGTCACCGCTGTCACATTGCCTTCTTCGTCCTGCTCTAGCTCCGGTGTGAGTGTTTTGTATTCTGTGGAAATTGCTTGTATATAGGCATTATCGCTTGTGGCATTGTTATATTGCAACAACTTATTATTCAAAACATTTAAAATCACTTGATACTGAGTTTCTACTGCATCTTCTTCCAAATCAGAAGCCATCATAAGCATCGGGCTGGCCAATGCACCTTCCTCTAAAGCTTCACTACTGTCCTCTGTATCGTCACCCTCTTCTTCAGCGATGCTACTGTCTTCCTCTACTACGCTATTGTCCTCGTTTGTATCGCTATCAGCATCGTTTGTAGAATCGTCTTCAGGGGTTCCGCCAGCCTCTTCAAGGGCAGCTGCCGCAGCATCAACCTCTGCTTGTGCAGCGGCCGTTTCCTCTATTGCTGTATCCAAATTTCCTTGTGCCAGTGGCAAGGCTGCTCCTGCCTCTTCCAAAACATTTTGCGCTACCAGGAAATCGGCATTGGCTGTTTCCAATGTTGTTTGCGCAGCACTTGCCGCCAAGGCCAAAGCTTCATCATCGGGTGCAGCTGCGGCCGCAGCACTTGCGGTAGTAGCAGCACTTTCTGCCGTTGTTTTTATGGTTTCAGCAATTATTAAACCACTATCGGCAGATGCAACCGCCGTTTGTGCTGCCGTTAAAGCAAGCCTCGCCTCTTCTTCTGCCTGCTTTGCCAAGGCTAATTTATCATTGGCTTCGTTTAACGCCTCTTGCTTTTGGGCAATTTCTGCTTCTTGCTCCTGCGAATAATTGCCCAGCGGCATGCTTTGATCACTAATTTCCACCTGTGAATATTGACCGCTTGGAATAGATATAACCACCGTTATAAGCAACAAAGCTGCAACCAACCCACAAAATATTTGCTTTTGTTTTTTAGAAATTTTTTTCACTTTTGTACTTCCTTTTCTATGTATATTAATTTCTTTAATACAAAAAAATTGTGCAACCAGCAAGGGATTGCACAAACGATGCCCGCACTGATATTCTAAGTATAACACGCGCAGGTTACATCTCGGTTACAAGAAAGGCGATTTCACAATTTTATTTATAAAAAATCAATATTATAGTATTGTGGTAATATAATCCTATCCATTTCGAGGCAATTTCATTCTCACATGCGTCTGGCAATCTTAAGTGAAGCCATGTGCGCAACACAATTTGACCGCCTTTGTTTTTAGGGCATCGGCTCATAATATAAATTTCGAATATATTCCTCTGTGGCAGCTTCATCCATATGGAATTCCACACCTTGCATCTCTCCCTGCATAGAAGTGAAATCAATGGATTCCGCCGTTATAAATTTATATCCAATATGTAGCATCTCGCGCAAATTCATGTCGGTTATAAGAAATTTTTCTGTAATTTCAATTATATCGGCGGCAAACTGTGGGTCTCGCAGGCTTTCGTAAATGATTTTTTCTATAAAGATAGACAAAAAAGCTTGTTGCCTCTGCATCCGCTCCAAATTTGCCCCATCTTCTAAAGACTCGCCACGATATCGTAGATAAAGCTCGGCCGATTCACCACCAATACGCACGGTCTCCTGCTCCGGCGGGGTGCCGGTTAAGGCCGCAAATTCCGGCGTAAGTGGCACTTCAATGCCACCCATATAATCTACCAAAATATGTATAAGATCCATATCCAAGCCCGCAAAACGCACTATCTCGGTCTCAAACAGTTCGTGGCTCAGCGAAGCTGTGGTAAAACGCCCCGCATCCAAAGGCCTATCTTCTATCACGGGGTTCCCGCCCACTGCATACACGTTGCAAAGAGGCCCTACATCCACAAAACCTATCCCGCCGGAAGCATCCTGTGTAAATACAGTGCAGGGCAAATCTCTTGGGATAGAATAAAGATAAATATCGTGTGTTTCTTCGTTGATGGTAAGTAAAATCACGGTGTCTGCCTGTGGACCCACCATGCTATTTTCATAGGCTTGTTGTTGCAAACCCAAAAGCAACACCCCATGTACATTTGGATTGCGCGTATAAACCACACCTTCATGCTCTAAAGTGTGCTCTTGCCCCTCAGGCAATGGCGTTGTTACACTATAGGGGTTTGTGTCTTCAAAAAGCCCCAAAGGAGAGCTTAAAAAAATCCAAACAGCAAAAACAAGGCATAGCACGCGCAAAAGCGCGGCTACACCTATGGCTATACAATATTTCATCGGTTTTTTCACATTATTCATCAACGTACTTAGACACCACTATATAGCGCTCATCTGAACCGCCCACTTCAGCCACACAGGTGGAAAGTACCAAGAATCGATCGCTGGTGCTAAGACCTTCTAAATTTAAGTTGGCTTCTTCATCTGTGGTTTCCGAAAGCCAGTCTATAAAACCTTCCAGCTCTTCGGGGTCATTGTAGTTGCGCTCGTATAAAATATTCCGGTTGTCTGTGGTAAAGGCCGCTACCACCTCGAATTGTTCTTGCCGATATGGCGTATATAAGAACATGTCCGGGTTTTCTTCAAAATATTCTGCATCTTTATAGTTATGCAACTGTGTAAAGAAAGTATCATCCGGCGTGAAATGACCATACAACACACTCACTCTATCCAGCAAATCGTCCGGGTTTTGCATGTCCGCAAACACAGAACCATACAAATCGTATTCTCCGTCTATGGTTGTAGTGAGATACTTGGCATTGTCTACGCCACGCATTACAGGATAATCAATCACCGTGCCCGGCACTTCTATCCAGGCAATAACATCTTCATTGGTCTCTTTTAGTTCATCAAAATCAATATCGTCCCGAAGAATTTCCGGCTCTTCGATATATAAAGATGTATCTACTTCTTCTGCTACAACCGGCACAGATGAAGACGCTTCTTCTTCGCTACAGGCCGCAAACAAAAAAGAAAATGTCAGGGCAAGACAAATGCCTTGAAACCATTTTCTACGGGAAGAGCTATGCTTTGTACTGTTTTTTGCAAATTTCATCCTGTCATCCTTTGTTCAAGTTTGTTTAAATCCATCTTCATTCACCCAATATATGATAGACTCCATCCATATGGGTAGCTCTTAAAATTTTAACATTCTTTAGTTACTCTGTCAAGCTTGCCACCCATACTTTTTCACCACGTCTACATGCTCCTGCACAAGAAAAGTGCGGCCCTCTATCATAGAGGTCACCGCACCTTTTAATAACAAACTAAAACCGTTTAAATATTAAGCATACACACCGGTTTGTGGGCTAAGAACCGCACTGCTTGTGGTAGTTGTAGTTGTGGTAGTTGTGGAAGCAGGAGCAGCTTTGCCAACATACACGCCATATAGAGAAAAACCATTGGGTGTGAACATGATATAACCATTATAAACGCTTACACCAGAAATTTGCTCCATTTGGCCATTCGATTTTAAATGGAAAACGTCCACACGGTCGCCGGGAACAACACCGGGAACATCCACACGCACTTGTTGGCCTGCCGGGGGTTGCACAAAGCTGTTGGTGGCAGAATCCCAAATTTTCAGGTCATATACACCCCTTAAATAGGTGTTGGCACCAATACCGGAAGCAGCCACATTAAAAGCTTGTTCCTGTGCACCGGTGATATGAGTTGCACTGAACTCTTGGGTAGCACTAAGGCCGCCAATGCTAAAAGAGGACGCCCCTGTAATTTGCGGCGAGTTTGCCGGATTTGCCATAACGAACATAGGTACCATCAAGGCAATAAGCAAAACAACCACCATGCTGACAATCAATTTGTTCTTTTTCATTTTTCACTCTCCTTATTTTTCTGTCTGTTTTGTAACATGCAAAAAAATGCATGTTCACGTTTCCAACACAATCTTATCACCAAATATATTCCGTTGTCAATACTATTTTAAAATTTATTATACTAGACTAATTCTATCCCCTGTCTACACCCTACTATGCAACAAGCCAATTGGTCTTATTGTACCAGCGAAATAGTGAGCAAAAATCGGCTACCACTAGGCCTTTTCTGCTTCTGTCACTTTCTCTGTGTGTGCTTTAGCTTTTCCTTGCGTTTTCCCCTTTCCTTCTCTACGCTGTGACAGCCACACCCATAGGGGGCCTGCAATACACATGGTAGAGTAAGTGCCACTTACCATGCCCACCATCAGTGGGAAAGCAAATGTAAAGATGCTGTCCAGATTATATACAAAGGAGAAAATACAAACGCATCCCAGTGCGGCCACCGTTGTGATTGTTGTGTTCACAGAGCGTACCATGCTTTGATTGATGCTGCGGTTCATAAGTTCGGCAAACGGCATCTTTTTGCCATGTAAACCACGATTCTCGCGCACGCGGTCGTAAATGACCACGGTGTCGTTGATGGAGTAGCCCAAAATGGTAAGCAATGCCGCAATAAAATTGCCGTTAAGCGGGATTTGCAACAACACAAACACGCCGTATACAATGCATAAATCGTGTAGTAATGCCACGATGGCCGTGAGGCCACCCAGCCAACCGCCAATATTTTTAAAGCGAATGCCTATATATAACAAAATAAGCAGTGAGGCCGCTAAAACAGCAATGAGGCATTTTGCCAAGAATGCATTGCCGATGCTGGGCGCCACATTGTTCACTTCCAACTGCTGAAAATTCGCATCGGGGAAAGTTTCCGAAAGAACCGTGCCAAGATCCGCTAAAGCTTCTGCCGTAATGGTGTCTGTGCCCGGCATGGTAAAGGTTAAGGTGCTGCCACCTCCTGCCGGGTTATCCCCCTCTTGTATTTGCACTTCGGAACCAAGGGTTTCATTTGCCAGTGTTTGCACCTCGTCCTGGGACACTTCTCCTTGATAGGAGTACGTGATAAACGCACCCCCACTGAATTGCACATCTAACTGAACACCCAACACAAACGAAGCCACTAAAATCGCCGAAAGCAAAGCACCGGAAAGTGTAAACCACCTTTTGCGTGCACCTACAATGTTGAAATCTTGTGCCTGCGGCACTGTTTTATTCTCGGGCAAGGCACCATACCATGTGGGTTTGCGCATACCTTTAAATTTAGAAAGAGAATACAACATCACACGCGTACCCACAACGCCAAATACTAAGTTAAGTAACACGCCTACAAACAAAGTATAACCAAAGGAATAAATAGCACCCGCTGTGGAAGGCCCAAAAGCGAAGAACAACGGCCTTAATATCATGGCAAAGAAATTATCCGGAGGGCCAAAAGAACCCATCAGTATGGCTGCCACAATTAAAATAGTGACGTTGCTGTCTATCACCGGGGTAAGACCACGTCGGAAAGCGGCACGAATAGCCGCATCCAATTTTTTGCCTCCACGCAATTCTTCTTTTAAGCGCTCGCCCATAATCACATTGGCGTCAACGCCAATGCCTATAGACAAAATAATACCTGCGATGCCCGGCAATGTTAAAGTAAAACCGTTAAACACCGCAAAATAGCCTGAAACAAAGGCAAGTGCGCCAGCCACTTGACCCAGTAAAGCCAAGCCGGCCACGGCACCCGGCAAACGATAGGTGAAAATCATAAATGCGAGTATCAACACGAATGCCACAATACCGGCAATGGTCATGGCACGCAAAGACTGGCTGCCCAAAGTAGGGCTAATGGTAGAGAAGCTATCTGCCTCTAAGGCAAATGGCAAAGATCCCGCATTGATGGTGCTGGCCAAACCTGTAGCGGTTTCAGCATCAAAACCACCGGTTATCACAGCTTCGTTAGAATTGATTTGCTCATTCACCGAAGGGGCGCTGATAAGCTGGTCATCCATCCAAATAGAGATAACGCCCCCACTTGCAGCCAAACGCCCTGTAGCCTCGGCAAATTTTTCTGCCCCCGCATCAGACAATTCCAAAGCCACATAATGTTCCGCCGTGCCAAACTCGCTAAGGCTGCCGTACTGGGCACTGGCTTGCACCACATCGGTACCCTCTAAAATAACACTCTCGGCTGTTGTTCCTATGGGTGCGCCCGTGGTTTCGTCCACCTCACTACCCTCGCGGAAGGTAAGCAAAGCGGTTGCAGAAAGTTCCTGTATCGCTTGCTCTGGGTCAAATTCGGTTTCATCTGCCTGCCAGGGGAAACGCAAAATCAACCTGCTTTGGTCCAAATCTTTATACAACTCATAGTCTGTAATACCAAGCCCCACCAAACGTTGCTCCATCACAGCCTGCGCAGAGTTCATTTGTGCCTCGGTTGCCTCCAGCCCATCTTGTGGCACAAAAGTTACGTCCACGCCACCACGTATATCGATGCCAAAGCGGATTTCATCTACACTTTTAATAACAGGAGTTACAATATCACCATAACGGCTACTGTAACCAAACACAGTTGTAACGGCCAACAATACGATGAGAATAGACGCCACAAAAAACCAAATTTTCCCTTTTCGTTTCATTATTTCCTCCAAATCCAAACGATACACAAGATGGAACGATGGATTTATTCTGTAAATTCGCGGTTTAACCACATATATCGTAAAACTTGCAATGCATAGAACAACACCAAGCTATACCTTTCGTCCACCTTTTTAGAAAAGGTCTACACTAAATAAACTTACTGCGACAGCTTTTCTATAGCTGCCATGCGTGTAGCCACACACAAAAGCTCTGCCGCTGTTTTTAGCTCGTCCATCGGCGGAAAAGAAGGCGCAACACGTATATGCTCATCTTTTGGGTCTTTCCCGTGGGGGTAAGCTGCACCGGCCGGTGTGGTAACAACGCCGGCCTCTTTGCACAGTTGCACCACACGCTCTGCCGTGCCCGGCAACACGTACAAACTTATAAAATAACCGCCCTTTGGTTCTGTCCAGTGTGCAATACCGCTTTCGCCAAGTTCTTGCCTAAAAATCTCCGTTACTTTATCAAATTTGGGGCGCAAAATTTCTGCATGTTTTTCCATGTGCGCCACCATGCCCTCTTTTTTCAAAAAACGAACATGGTTTAGTTGGTTGATTTTGTCCGGCCCAATCAATTGGGAAGACATGTATTTGAGATATTGTTTAATCAAGGATTCGCTGCCCGCCAGGGCTGCAACACCGGAACCGGCAAATGTTATCTTGCTTGTGGAGCACAGCATCACAGCGCGCTCTTCGTTCCCAGCCGCACGGCAAGCCTCTAATAGATTCGGCACACTTTCGTGTTGTTTTGTAAGATGATGGAAACCATAGGCATTATCCCAAATAATTTTAAAATCACCGGCGCCGGTTTTCATGCTGGCCAGACGCTGTACGGTTTTTTCAGAATAGGTGTATCCGTCCGGATTGGAATATACGGGCACACACCAAACGCCCTTCACTGCAGGGTCTTTTGCCAATTCTTCCAGTATATCCATGTCTGGGCCATCTTCACCCATCGGCACACAAATCATTTCAAAACCAAAAACTTCCGTAACGCGGAAATGGCGGTCATACCCAGGCACAGGGCATAAAAACTTGCGATTTTCTTCGTTTTTCCATGGTCCATTGCCGCCGGCAAAACCATCTTGCCAACCCAAGTTAATAATTTGATACATCATTTGCAAAGTGGCGTTATTTCCCACTATAACCTCTGATTTTTGCACACCCATAAGCTCTGCAAAATAAGCACGTGCTTCCGGCAGGCCCTCTGGTTGGCCATAGTTGCGTGCATCTGCCCCGGTATCATCTTTATATTCCTTGTATTCGAGCAGGGGCAAAGAAAGATCCAACTGGCTTGCAGCTGGCTTGCCACGAGACATATCAAGTTTTAAGTTCATTGCTTGAAACTGCGCATATTTCGTTTGCAGTGCAGACAATTCTGCCTGCAAACCATTTTTGTCCATTGTTTGGTAGTTGCTCATACATATCCTCCATTATTTAAAACAAACTTATGTAAATCAAACACATAAAACACACTTATTTAATTCTGTGCATGCACTCAAATATTATAATACAATTCTTTACATAAAACAAGGTTTTGTCTTGTAAATGCAGTTTAATAGACCTACAACGTCGGTGAAATATTATTTTCTTTGCCAACGACACCCTTCTACTTCTGTTTATTTTCTGCGTTCCC
>CAYJIR010000033.1:0-23988 GCA_964370295.1 uncultured Oscillospiraceae bacterium | reverse complement strand
GACACCACACCACCCACAGATGGTGACGGCATTGGAGGCCCTGTAGACGACGGCACGCCGGCTCCTGTTCCCACACCGGCTCCCGCAGCGGTAGCGGCAGCGGTTGCCCCTATCGCAGCATTGGCACCCGCCGTAGCACCGGCAGTACCCGCCGCCATAACCTTGGATTTGCCGGACGCTGAAATTCCTTTGGCGCCAGCACCGGAAGACGTGGCCATCGAAATCGGTGACACCGAAGTACCTTTGGCCGCCATTGGAGGCTCTTGGTCGTTGGTAGACTTACTTCTCACCGTTATTACAGGCCTTATGAGCATCGCCATGTTAATCGGCTACTTCGTGAACAAAAAAGCCAAAGAAGACGAAGAAAACGAACATGCACATGCAAACACCCGAAACGAGGAGGGAGACAATACCCGCTTAAAACGTAAAGGCGCTTTCCGCCTGTTTAGCATCGTGCCCATGGTGGGGGCAATCATCCTATTCATCCTCACACAAGACCTAACACAGCCCATGACCCTATTCGATAATTGGACTCTCTTCTTTGCCATCGTCACTCTCATTCAAGTGTTCACGATGATTCTATCTCGCAAAAAACGCGTGGAAGACGAAGAAAACGAAGCCAAAGCATAATTTCAAACACAAAGTTTATATTACTTTAAAAAACACCGGCGAGCTGTTCATCAGCTCTGCCGGTGTTTTTATTTTCGTGCTCTGCCGCAACCCTCTGTATCAACATATAAAATCATTCCTGCTAATTGAATCTATTTTAGAACTCGTCGATTTCACCGAGTATGCAGTGGCCATACAATCTATAAAATGTTACTTTTACAAAATATAGCTTCCTGTTTTACTCTATACTTTCTATCTCGAAGCGAAAAATAGAAACAAAATCCAACACCAAGAGATGGGTGTTTATACATATCACTTTCATGCTATTGCTGGCTTTTTTTGACATTGCAATACGCGCCTTTTGTGCTATTGTGTACGTAAAATCCTATAAAAAAGTTACATACATAATTCTATCAATTATTTGCATTTGGTAATTATCACAAATTACACTTATATTTATCTTGATTATTATACATATTTTTTGTAAGATAGTATTGTATAAACATGCTGTTTCCCACTGAAAATGATTTATTAATGTAGTTTATTCGCATTTTCTCGTCAATATCATCCGAAATGAATATTTTTTAGATTTTCTGGTTATTTTTTAGGTATAATAACGATTTTACCGACCTTTTTCTATACTTTACTGTATGTTTCAACTAAATATATGATTTTTATGTTTTTGTAAAATACATATTTACGCATTTTTCTATCTTCTGTTCCTCTTCAACACCTGAGTCTTCTTTATAAAAAAATGTCTTCAACTCCCAATATGTAACCCATATGTAACCATCTATGTGTATAATATAAACATAGTCTATCAATTATCGTTTAACGGTATTCGCAAATTTTATACAATGAACCACTATATAAAATGAAGGAGAACAAGGTACTATGAAAAAAACATCAAAAACAACCACATTCCGGCGTATACTTTGCGGTTTGCTAGCTCTTACCTTTTTGGTAAGTCTACCATTAACTGCACTCGCCACAAACGGTGGCGAAGCACCGGAAACATCTACGGCTTCTAACCAAAATGGCGGCAACACCGACCCTGGTGATGAAACCGACCCCGGCGACGAAACCGACCCCGGCGACGAAACCGACCCCGGCGATGACGACACTGATACAAAACATATCATTACAATTTATTATTATAACACCGACGGCACACAAGCCAGCCCACTTACTTTCGAAGTGACCGATGGCGCTTCTTTCCCTTACAATCAACTCCCCGAAGGTTATGACGAAACCAGCACGTGGACAACCCTCCAAGGTGACGCCATCTCCGTTCCTTCCACAGTAACAGCAAGTCTTGATTTAGTAGCACCAAATCCAAACACAAGAAACACCGAAACTACAGTCACATTTATGGCCGGTGGTTCTAGCAGTGCTCTAACATCGCTTGGAACCATCGATACTGTCAACGGCCAACTTCCTGCGGAATCTCTAGATACTATGAACACAGCCGCTCTTGGAAAACAATATTACGGTTACACCTTTGTGGGTTGGGGCACCGAATACGGCAACTTAAGCTCCGTAATAAGTTCCCCCTATGCTGTGCCTGATGGTGTAGACACATTATATGCATTGTATCCCCTGGCAAACTCTTTGTTTGCATCGGTAAACCCTTATACTTCAAGAACTCTCAGTGATGACAAATTAAGCGAAACCATAACCTTCACGGTCACCTTCAATAGCAACGTACCCAATTCGATTAGAGATACTATCACGCCTTACCTACAGTCGAACCTTGCAGGTGTAACTAATTCCATTGAAAAAACGGGCGATTATACTTGGACCGTCACCTTTGTTGGAACCTCCTCAGCCAGTAAAAACCAACTCCAAATCCCTCTTTATTTTAAAACAAGCTATAACGATGGTCCCTACATAGCTACAAACGGCTACAGCGCGACCAATCCGTCTTCCAGTTTCACATTCACATTTTCCTCTGAAATTCAAGCACCACCGGAAGCCTTGAGCTATGCCTTTAACGAAAGCACCGGCATGGTAGATGTCACCTATCTGGACGGCGACAACACCAATGTCACCGGTTACGTGAGAGTGTATAATGGTGCCACAAAATCTTTTGAGCGTTGGAACGACCCCTCCGCCACCTTAACTTTTACTAAGACCGGTGACGTGTGGACAGCCAGCTTCGCGCCTTCATCCAGCGAAAAATATTATCAGGTTTACGCAAAAGCAGAAGAAGATGAAAATGAAGTCACCATGTTACCGATAACATCGCTTGGCGGAAAATACCTTACTATATACAACGCAAGCTTGCAAAACGCCATCACCGATACCTCTGTTTCTACATTTTTCGGCACCAACAGCACCCTTGTGCTGCCCAAGTTACCTGCCACCGGTGCTGAATATACCGAAATGTTTGGTAGCTTGCCAAACGGTGTGAGCTTCGGACACATCCCCGGTGTATCTTCCGGATATGAAAACGAAGTGGATTGGATTTATTACAGCAACGGCACAAGCGGTTATGGCCCGGTTGCAACCAATACCCTTGTGCAGGGTGTCAGTTCTCCCACAAGCAACGGAAAAGTATACCCTTACCTTCGTTATGATGTACACTTCGATCTAAACGACGACGGTGAAGGCAGCTATTCTGAAGACACCAACAACGATGGCTTTATTTCCACAAATGAAATGGGCGAAATTGCACAAACCACCTATTCTTTCAACTCGGATAACCGCTTCTCATTAACTGCTCTTCAAATTCCGGATCTAGAGAGCAACCAATTGTGGGTGAATGCCAACGATAGAGATGGCCCTCGTTACACAGAAGACAATCTTGTAGCCATGACCTTTGAATCGGGAATGCGTTTTGTCCCCGTCACTTTAGATCCTTTAGATTTCACCACCATTGAATTTGCCAAATCATATGATGAAACCGGTCTCTCTGTTAGCCATGATGATATCGTAGCAGAATTCGTCCGAAACAATCCCATGCGTGTTACTGCTGGCTCTACTGTAACATTAGAGTTAGTAGAACCGGCAACCAGCGGAGTTACCGTTGCAGACGCTAGCTACAGTATCGGCCCTGATGTGCAATGGAAGGATTATGAAAACCGCAACACAGAAATTTTAAGTCAAAGCGACCTCTTGCCCTATGCGCTAGAGTTTTATGTTTACGAAAACGGTATACAACTTGAAAAAGACGGAGAACCTGTTACCGCCACCGTAGAATTAAGCATCAATCCTCGCCCCGTTACTCTTAACATTGGTAGTGCTCTTTCCGTCAGTGGGTCTAACGAACTTTACACACAGCTTGACTATGGAGACGCCGGATATCGGCTGCAAGCTCTTACTAGTCCTCCCGCTGGCACAGTAAGTCCGTCCTCTTTTGCAACATGGTATTCTGCCCAACCTTCTGTGTCGAACCCCGAAACACCATTCTTAGAGCTAAGCGATTATGACCTTGTGCTTACCTCTCCACGTGAATATGCACATGAGGATATCCAAGTATGGCCCGCCGGTATCACACCCAATACCTACGACAATATCCACACGTTAGACAATCCTAGCTTCTTGGAAATCACCTATCCCAGTAGCATCAATTTAAAAAACTATTTTGTACTTAACACCTCTACAAACCTGCATGAAATCGTATACATTGACCATGAAGAAAAAGAGGAATCCTACGATGGCGCTCCTGCTGTTTTCACTGCAGAGGAACTAACCGAACTTGTGGAAAACGGCCACGAAATGGAATCCATCAGACGTGTCATTGGGACCATGGCAGCTTCCGGCCAACCATTCCTTGACTTTTACTATACGCTACTCTTTTGGAACGAAGACGAAGGCGCTTTCACTTCCGAAGAGTTTATAACACCCTCGGCAAACGTTGGCTCGTATGATGTATTGTTTAAACTACTGGTCACCGATGAAAACGGCAACATTTTAGCCACAGAGGAAACAGCTCAAAATAGCCAAACCAATGCTTATACCGCCACTGTAACCATCACCCCCATCGCACTTGAGTACACCGTAGCCGACGCTTCTAAAGAAGAAGGGGCACTCGATCCTTCTTTCTCGGCCAGCCTCACAGGCGGAATCATTCAAACAGGCGACAACATTGACTTTGACGTGGCTCGAACCAACACTGCCGAAGAACCCGGCATCTATGAAGATGTTTTAAACATTGATGCCAGTAGCTTCACCGGAAATGACCATGGAAACTATACCATCACCACCGTGCCCGGCACCTTCACCATAACCTCGGGAACTGGAGAAGAAGACGAAAACATTGTGGTACCACCTGATGTCGAAGAGGAAGACACCACCCCAACACCACCCGTAGACGGTGGCACAGACGGTGGCATAGGCGGTGGCACTCCTGCTCCCGTTCCTGCTCCTGCACCAGCTGCAGCTATAGCTCCCATTGTGGCCCCGGCCGTAGTGCCAGCTGCCCTAGTGCTAGATTTACCCGACGCAGAAATCCCCTTGGCCGATGGTGGCGGCACCGACGTAGAAATTGATATCGGCGACACCACTGTGCCTCTTGCCGCCATGGGTGGTTCATGGTCTTTGGTAGACTTGCTTCTCACTGTAGTAACCGGTCTTATGAGTATCTCGCTTCTTATCAGCTACTTTATGAAGAAAAAGGCCAAAGAAGATGAAGACGAGGATTACGCACACGCCAACACACAAGACGAGGAAGAAGACAATACCCGCCTAAAACGCAAAGGCGCCTTCCGCTTATTTAGCATCATCCCCATGGTCGGTGCTATCATCCTGTTCATCCTCACACAAGACCTAACCCTACCGATGACCTTATTTGACAACTGGACACTCTTCTTTGCCATCATCACTTTAATCCAAGCACTAACGATGATTCTTTCACGCAAAAAACGTGTGGAAGAAGACGAAGAAGAAGACCTCCACACACACAACACCGCATACTAAAAGTTTTCACAACGTAAACAGTGGCAAGGGAAAGCCCCTTGCCACTGTTTTTTATAAGACCCCCAAGCAAATTACGTTTGTAACGTTTGCTTGGGGGTCTTATCTACTTAATACTTTTCAATTCCCACTATAGATATTTAGCTACACTGGCCGGTAAGCTGTTTTCGTCAGCCGATACTGTAATGATAAACTTAATTTGTGGTGCCAGCACTTCTATGTCGCACAAAAATCCACCTAGCCCTTCAAGATCTTGTTCGCCTACTTTTAGAATACCGTCTATATAAATCTCGTTAATATCGTAGTTGCCCGCTAAAATACCGGCAACAAAACCATACATCATGGAGTACCCATGTACCTTATATTCATCCAAACCTATCAAGCGGCACTTATGGTCTAGGTTGTAAGTCAAGTGCATCCCTTTTTCGATACACACCAAACTACCCTCGTTCGTTTTGACAGATTCATTGATAAGTTCCACAAGTTGCTTTGTCTTTCCCGAACCTCTGCTGCCGGCAATCAGCTTAATCATGTCGCCTACCTCCTTAGTTTTCGCTTCATCTTGTGTATCATACTAAAGCCCAAGCTGGGCTTCTAACACCTTTCTTTGCTCTTCAAATCCGGGTTTACCCAAAAGGGCAAACATATTCTTTTTGTAGCTTTCCACCCCCGGCTGGTCAAATGGGTTTACCCCAAGCAAATAACCAGACACAGCACAAGCTTTTTCGTAAAAATAGATTAAATAGCCCAAACTACGTGCTGAAAGGTCTTCCACGTCTAGAAAAATCACCGGAACACCACCGTCTGTATGTGCAAGCGCCGTGCCTTGCATGGCCTTATGATTTACAAACCCAAGGCCTTTATTTTCTAAAAATCCCAGGCCATCTGCATCACTTCCAAGTGCCGGCACTAAAATATCCGTCCGTGGGTTTTTTATATTTACAACCGTTTCAAACAAAAACCGCCCACCGTCTTGCAAATATTGCCCCATCGAGTGCAAATCAGTGGAAAAAATAACACTGGCGGGAAAAATCCCTTTCTGCTCTTTGCCTTCACTTTCGCCGTACAATTGCTTATACCACTCGTTCATCATGGCAAAATCCGGCTCATAGCAGGCCATCACTTCCACCGTTTTGCCCTTGCGATACAACAGGTTGCGCAACGCGGCATAGCGGTAGCAAGGGTTGTTTTCGTCGCACACAGAAAGCTCTTGCATGGCATCTTGCGCCCCCTGCATCAAGGCTTCTATGTCCACACCGGCCACAGCCACAGGCAAAAGCCCCACAGCCGTAAGCACCGAAAAACGGCCGCCCACATTGTCGGGCACCACAAAGGCTTCGTAACCCTCTTTACTTGCCAAAGCTTTCAAAGTGCCCTTTTCCTTATCTGTTGTCGCATAAATACGACCCTTTGCGCCCTCCTTCCCATATCTATCTTCCAACATTTTGCGGAAGATACGAAAGGCAACAGCCGGTTCTGTGGTGGTTCCGGATTTTGAAATTACATTCACAGAAAAATCCCGGCCCTCACAAGCACGAATTACATCGGATAAAGCCGAAGGGCTAACAGAGTTACCCGCAAATAAAATTTGTGGGGTGTCTTTTGCCAAAAGATTGTATTGTGCACCCTGCACAGCTTCTATAACGGCACGCGCCCCAAGATAGGAGCCTCCTATACCAATTACTACCAACACTTCACTGTCTTGCTTGATTTTTTCGGAAGCCTTTTGAATACGCGCAAATTCTTCCTTGTCATAGTTTTGGGGTAGGTTTAACCAACCGGTAAACTCTTGCCCCGCCCCACTTCCTTCATGCAATTGGGTGTGTGCAAGTTCGATTTGAGGAAAAATTTGGTTCACTTCAAATGGTTTTACAAAGGGCTGTAATACGCTAGTATCCACACTAACACGCAAGCTTATCTCCCCTTTCTCTTGTATGCAATTTACATTTTATCACTCTTATTCTATCGCATTCTTGGGCACTGTGTCAACAGCGGGTTTGGCCAAATGGACCTTAAAACACACAAAGCGCATAGAAATATTGTTTCCAAGTATTTACATATCGTGTTTTCCAAATCTCGGCACTATAACAAAATGTATAATTATTCTAAAAACTACAAAACCGGCACTGCTACCATGTGCTCGCCCTCTACTTTTGTAAGGCGGACCTTCACAATGTTGCCCTGTGCCTGCCCTGGTGCAAAGCAGTGCACGGGCAAATAGTGCTCTGTATACCCTGTAAATGCTCCCGTTTGCAAAGGGGTTTCCAAAAGAACCTGCGCCTCATTTCCCATACGCCTCAAAAGCAAAGATGCACGCACACGGTCAGCCTCCTGTTGCATATGTTTTGCTCTGCGTTCTTTTTCTGCCTTGGGCACTTGATTTTTGAAAGCATCGGCCGCTGTTCCCGGTCGTCGCGAATAAGGAAAAACATGCACTTTTAAAAACTCCATTTCACAAACAAAATGCAAGCTTTCTAAAAAATCGGCCTCGGTTTCTCCGGCAAAGCCCACTATTACGTCCGTGGTGAAAACACAGCCAGGTATGGCTTCTTGCAAAGCCTGTGCCACCTCATAGTAATGCTTCGGTGTGTACGGCCTCCGCATACGCCGTAAAGTGGCTTCACTGCCGCTTTGCAAGCTGAGGTGAAAGTGCGGACATAGCTTTTTATTTTGTGCAAGTCTTCGAATTTGATCCTGTGTTAGCAAATCCGGATCTAAACTGGACAAACGGATCCGTTTCAGCCCCTCTACCCCTTCTAAAGCCTCTGCTAAAGAGGCGATATCGGTGCCACTGTCTTTTCCATAGCTTGGCAGATTAATGCCCGTTAGCACCATTTCTTGCACACCTACCTTCGCAAGCGAAGCCGCCTCTGCCAAAATATCTTTTTCTTCTCTGCTACGTGAAGGCCCACGCGCAACGGGAATAAGACAATAAGCACAGCGACGATTACATCCATCCTGCACTTTAACGAAAGCGCGTGTTCTGCCTACCGCCCGTGCGATAGGCAAATTTTCGTAGACATCGCTTTGCTGCATTATATCTAAAACAGGCGTTTGGCTTTGCAAAAAGCTCTCTATTTGATGCGGCAAGCGTGTCCGTCCTGCCGTTCCTGTCACTATGTCCGCGCCAAAACGCATCGCTTCCTCTGGACTTGCCTGTGGAAAACACCCGCTTAACACGGTAACTGCCTTTGGATTTCTTTTTTTTGCACTACGCAACCAACGTCTACTCTTTGCCGCACCCTCAGCCGTCACGGTACAGCTATTTACAATATAAATATCAGCCATTTCTTGCGCACGCACCACTTCATATCCGGCACCACGCAACACTTCTTCCATGGCCGCACTCTCGTTTTGATTCACTTTACAACCCAAAGTATAAATTGCCGCTTTCAAAGCCTTTTTATCTCCTTTAAAGCTTTGGTAATTCAAATCTAATACCCTTGCAAACTCAAATCACATACACTGCAATACAAACATAGTGCAACACACTACCAGCCAAAACAAACAAATGCCATATCGAGTGCATATAACGCACTTTTTTTAGCAGATAAAATATCACACCCACCGTGTACATCACCCCACCCAGCATCAGCAGAATCAGACCACCACGTGCCATATTTTGCACCACATCAGCCATGGCAAAAACAACACTCCACCCCATCACAAGATATAAAATCAAGGATATTTTAGAGAATTTCTTTAAATTTATCGAACTTAATGTGATGCCCAAAACGGCGGCCAGCCAATTGACAATAAAAATCACCAGTCCCTTTGTACTTTCTTGCAGTGTGATAAGCATGAACGGTGTATAGGTTCCGGCAATTAGCACATATACAGAGGAATGGTCGAATATCCGAAATAACTCTTTTACTTTAGGGAAAGGAAACGCATGATACAGGGTACTCATTGTATACAACAGGCATAACGAAACCGCATAAATGGTACAGGCCACAATACTGCGTATATCTCCATAAACGGCTGCCAGTGTAACAATAATTCCCCCACCAACAAGAGCAAATATTGCCCCAACCCCGTGGGATACCGAATTGAAAATCTCCTCGCCCATTGTATAACGAAGCCATCTTTTTTCAGGGGTGGGCGTGTTTTGTGGAGGGGCAGATTTCCCCACTTTTCCAATGTGCTTGCGATGCTTTACTCGCGTCATTCTTTATCTCCTTTTTTGGGCTTTATATCCCTCTGGCTCATTTCACACTCTTTATTCGCACCTTGTAGCATCTGACTTAACACCTTTGCCATCGTTTCACGGCGCTGCTTCGTTTGTTGCTGTGTTAACAAGAATTGGTTTTCTTCGTACAAAAGCATATCTCCGCTTTTCACGCCGGTAAACAACATCGCCAGCGGCACCTGCAAAGGTTTTCCACACTCGTCTATCAACACAGCATAGGTGCCTTCGATTCTATCTACAGAAAAAAGCATGAAGATCTCCTTTTCATTATAGCATACTGTCTGCCACAAAAACATGTTTTTATAAACATGATAATTTGCAAAACGCAAACATTCCCTAAGCCGCCAGCTCTTGTGTATACTCCGCTTGCACTTGCATTTCTCCCTGTTCATTGGCAAGCACGCGTATCAAACCACTTTCAGCCGTGCTTAAAGTGATCGTTTCCACCAAATCAAAGGTATCTAAAACCTCTCGATGCGGATGGCCATATCGGTTATCCACCCCGCAAGTGATCACACTAATATCAGGCTGCACCGCCTGCATAAAGGCTAAGGTATTGCTTGTACTGCTCCCATGATGTGATGCCTTGAATAAATCGGCCGATAGTGTCACCCCACGCCTTAAAGCTTCTTCTTCATTTTCACGTTCGGCATCCCCTGCCGATAGATAGGAAAAATCTTGCACGGCAAATAATAAAGTTGGGCTTAACAAGTTATAGTTGTTGTCGTTTTCTAAACTGCCACAAAGCACCTGCAAAACACCGTTTCCCAGCGGATACTGCGCGCCCTCTTCCATCACCTCGCTGGGCAATCCCTGTTGTAAAATATGCTGCATCAAATCTTCAAATGTAGAGGTCGTTGGTAGCTCTGCCTTTGAAAAATCGGGCAATAGCATCGTTTCCACAGAGTAATTTTGCAGCACCGTCTTCATGCCACCTATATGGTCTTCGTGAGGGTGACTCATCACAAGATAGCGCAAGCGTGGTACATTCAATGTTTGCAAGTCGGCCAGCAAATCTTCCTCCGCCGAAGCAGACCCTGCATCGATAAGCGCAAATTCCCCACCACACTCAATCAACACAGCATCACCTTGCCCCACATCTAAAAATGAAATCGAGGCCGCATTAAACATAGTATCGGACGTGGAAGAACCATCGGCTCCCAACTCAATATTTTGCAAAGAAACCGCATTTTGTGTGATACCAGCCAAACCATACAAATCGCTTCGCAAAGCCGGATTTGCCAACACGGCCGCCAGCACCAAAAACACCGCCGTGCCTAGCACAGCCAACAGAGCATTATTTTTGGGCAACACACGTCGTTTGCGTTGCTTTGTCCTACGCGGCTTTTTCCGGCCCGATTTCATGACCTTTTCCCCTTTGACTTCTTGTGCACATCCACGGCAGATGCTTTACTTTTCCCCCATCTGCCCTTCGTCGCACTTCCTCTGTTTTTATCAAAGCTCTCTTTTGTCTTTTCAGGCGCCCATTTTGTCCCCGGCAAGAGTTGCGAAAGCAAATCGGCCCTACCTGCTTGCAAAAGGGCCTCTTTAGCCAGCGAACGCTGTTTTGGTAAATGTGTTTGCAAAAGAGCTCGTTGCCACATTTTTTCTTTCGCTGTTTTCACCACATGAACAGGCTGTAATGTATAGGGGTTCTGGCCTGTGTAGTACATTGCCGTAGACACAGTACCCGGTGTTGGATAGAAATCTTGCACTTGCTCGGGACGAATACCACGCTTCTTAAGCCAAAGTGCCAATGTTATGGCATCTTGCAAAGTGCTACCCGGATGGCTAGACATGAGATACGGCACCAAATACTGCTCTTTCTTAGCCTTTTTAGACAGAGAGTAAAACTTCTTTTCAAAACGTTCGTAGGCCTCTATAGAGGGTTTACCCATGGCTGCTAAGGTGTTTTTTCCACAGTGTTCCGGCGCCACTTTCAATTGGCCGGAAACATGATGCGCCACCAATTCTTCAAAAAATCGCTCGTCTTTGTCATGCAAAAGATAATCATAGCGGATGCCGCTGCGTACAAAAACACGTTTCACACCGTCAAGCGAGCGCAACTTCCTTAAAAGACTAAGGTATTCACTGTGGTCTACCTCCAAGTGTGCGCAAGCCGTAGGGGCCAAACAATGTTTTGCGCCTTTACATATACCATTTTTTTGTTGTTTTTTGCAAGAAGGCAAACGGAAATTGGCCGTGGGGCCACCCACATCGTGAATATAACCTTTAAACTGTGGCATGGCCACCATTCGCTTTGCTTCCTGCACCACGCTTTCAATGCTACGGCTCGTCACGCGACGACCTTGGTGCAGGGTGATGGCACAAAAATGACAACCCCCAAAACAACCACGATTATGTGCCAGCGAAAACAAAACCTCTTCTAAGGCAGGAATACCACCCAGTGCTTTATACTGTGGATGTTCTTTGCGTGTAAAAGGCAAGGCATAGATTTCATCCAGCTCGTCGCGTTCCAAGGCAGACGCCGGCACGTTTTGAACCAGATAACGCCCGCTTTGTTTTTGCACCACCGGCAAAGAACACAAAGGGTCTTGTTCATCATGTTGAATGCGTGTGGCTTTGGCATAGGCTGTTTTATCTTGTTTTACTTTCGTATAGCTTGCACATTCTCGATATTTGACAGGCAAAGAGGCAAACTCACACAAAAATGCAGTCCCCGGTACATCACGAATGTTCTTGATATCCTCGCCCTTTGCAAGCCGCGTTGCAATGGCGCATAAAGAACGCTCCCCCATGCCAAACGAAAGCAAATCTGCACCACTGCTCTCCAAAACAGAGGGCAGCACAGCATCACACCAATAGTCATAATGGGCAAAGCGCCGCAAAGAAGCCTCGATTCCGCCGATAACAACCGGTGTGTGTGCAAACAATTCTTTTAATTTTTTAGTGTAGGCAGTGATGGCCCTGTCCGGCCGCAAACCAATTTTACCCCCGGGGCTATATTCGTCGAACTGTCTACGGCGCTTTGACACTGTGTAATGTGCCACCATAGAATCCACCACACCACCTGATACTAAAAAAGCCAATTTCGGCGTACCCAAAGCGAAAAAATCTTCATCCTTCTCTATATTTGGCTGTGCCAATATCCCCACACGATACCCCTCAGCCCTTAAAACACGTGCCAAAAGTGCCACACCAAAAGCGGGATGATCCACATAGGCATCCCCACTCACAAATACAAAGTCTAGCCCATCCCAACCAAATGCCTGTACCTCTTGCAAATTCACAGGCAAAAAACGATCTGTCATAATTTATCCTTACTCACTGTGGTTAATGCTCATTTCCAACCATTGTTGACGGCTAATGAGTACCTGTCTCGGTTTTGAACCCTCCGGTTGACTTACAATATGCAGGCGCTCCATTTCATCCATCATGCGTCCGGCACGCGCATAACCAAGACGCAAACGGCGTTGCAAAAAACTGGTGGAAATTTGGCCGCTCTCCAGCGCTATTTCTACCGCATTGATGAACACAGGATCGTGCAACAAGTCACCACCGTCACCGCTACTGTCGCTGTCCGATGTTTCCGGTGTCGCCCTACGTTCCATCTCTTCTATCATACCCTCATCATAACTCGCTTCACTGTTCTCTTTAATAAAACGAAGAGTCGCCGAAATTTCTTTATCTTTCACATAGGTACCTTGCACGCGCACAGGCTTTGATGCGCCAACGGGCAAAAACAACATGTCGCCCATGCCCAGCAACTTATCTGCCCCCGCACTATCCAAAATCGTACGACTATCCACTTGGCTAGACACAGAAAATGCCACACGACTTGGAATATTCGCTTTTATGAGACCCGTGATCACATCCACACTGGGACGTTGGGTAGCTACAATCAAATGCATTCCGGCCGCACGTGCTTTTTGGGCAATTCGGCAAATATAATCTTCCACCTGCTTGCCGGCCGTCATCATCAAATCGGCCAATTCGTCTATCACAATGGCAATATAAGGAAGTTTTTCCAATTCCCCTGTTTTTTGCACCATTTTATTAAACGTGCGAATATCGCGCACATTGTTTTCCGCAAACAAATGATACCGTCGCTCCATCTCTGCCACGGCACTGCCAAGTGCGCCAGCCGCCTTGCGAGGTTCTGTTACAACCGGCATCAAAAGATGTGGTATTCCGTTATATTCCGCCAGTTCTACCACCTTTGGGTCTATTAACAATAGGCGTAAATCCTCGGGCGAACTCCGGTATAAAAAACTCATGATGGTGGCGTTGATACACACCGATTTACCACTGCCTGTAGAACCTGCAACCAGAAGATGCGGCATCTTGGTAAGGTCGGCCACCACACTTTCTCCGGCAATATCCTTGCCCAACGCGATGGGCAAGGGGGTGTCTGCCTCCCGAAATGCCTCGCTCTCTAAAATACTGCGCACCGACACCATGGATTTTATCTTATTTGGCACCTCAATCCCCACAGCCGCCTTGCCGGGTATAGGCGCTTCTATACGCACGCCTTCTGCCGCTAGGTTAAGTGCAATATCATCGGAAAGGCCCGTAATTTTGCTAATTTTTACGCCCACCTGTGGCTGAATTTCATAACGTGTCACACTGGGCCCACGCGACACGTCCAAAATACGTGTTTGTACCCCAAAGGAGGATAGTGTAGACACCAGCAAATCAGCCGTTTTCGACATTTCTTCCCGTATATCACCACTTGTTTCAACAGGGGGTATATCAAATATATCCACAGGTGGATACACATATCCTGCCGAAACCGCCCTTGGCACCAAGGGCTCCAAAGCTCGCTTGGAGCTTGCCTTTTCTTCAGCAGCTCTGTCTATCATCGCCACCACAGAAAGATCTTGCATCACCGCTGTTTCTGTGTTCTCCGGCTTTTGTTCCGGCACGAAAGGTTCTCGATTTTCTTGTTGCATTCCTTGTTCCAACGGGGATATTAACTCATCTTGCATAGGAACCGGCAAGGGCTCCTGTGCATTTACCTTTGTTCGAAACAAATCAAACTCCGGCGCATCGGCTGGTCCCACATATTCTACATCCGGCAAATTTGCAGGGGATAACTTCGTGTCCGGCCCCCCCAGTTTTTGATAGGGGTCGTCTTTACCAAACAACAGCAAATCCTCTGCCGGTCCTTCACTTACAGCGGAACTCTCTTGCGAAAACATATCAAAATGCGCTTGTTCATCACCCTGTAAAGCGCCCCCCTCAGGATCCAAAGGATTCAACCCAAAAGTACCACCCGGACCTACTACCACATTGTCATGTGCACAAAGCCCTTCTTCACTGGTTTGTGCCTGTGGCCCTAGGTCGATGTCCACGGCACGCTTTGTACGTTTTGCCGGTGGCATCAGTGCAGGCATGGCCTTGCCACGGGCACCTTCGGGCACCGGCGAAAACACAGCCACTTCCTCCTCATGCAATTCATCCTGCGCTGTTTTTTCATTATAAACGGCTCGTGCCGATCTCTTTTGCTTTTGTCTGCGTGAAATACGTCCGAACAAACCTGCCACAATATGCACAAAATGTGCCGGTGTTATCTTTAAAAATAGCATAAGCGCTAGAACAAATAACAGCAACATTAAGGCACGGGCCGCCACTTCTCCCAGCAAACTTAGCAGGCTCCATCCAAAAAACAAACTTAATAAGCCTCCACCATACCAATTTTCTGCCCCACTCTTATGCAAGGCCGATAAAGACTCTCCAAACGAAAGTCCATCAAAACTTTGCCCACTAAACACAAGTGCCGTACCGCAAAGCACCAGCACAAATACAACACCACGCACTATCCACCCTCGTATCGGCTTCTCAAGACTTACCATTATCGCCAAGAACACTATAAAAACACCTATTACCCAACCCGAAATGCCAAACACGCCAAACCATATATTCTCGCGCACAAATGCCCATCCATTCTCCCCAGGAATGAAGGCCAAAAGAGAAAGCAAGGCACCGATGCCAAACAATAGGATACTCCACTTGGGATCTAAAAAAGGTGCCGCGCTTTTCGTTTTTTTCTGTCTGTTTTGATTTTTGGAAACCGCCATATTTCACACTCTCTGCTTTATTTTTATTGCTAAATTGCTACACTCTCTGCGGGCATGCTTTGTGCCAAGGAAGAGGCCAGCTGTCCCGCCTCTTGCACCGCACCAAAAGGCCCCACAATATGCTCTATAATTCCCACAACGATAACTACAACGCCTAAAATCAATGTGTACCAGGCAAAAATCACCAAGCGGTTGCTCACCACCAGCCACCGCACAAGACGGATACAAAAATAGCCTACCACCGCCGCAGAAAGCATACCCAGCAAGATTGGCAACACCCCCACTTGCAAAGCATCTTCCCCAATATCAAATAATTCTGCCACAGCACCGCCTAAAATAGCCGGGATAGATAATAAAAAGGCAAAACGTACCATAAATTCCCGCTGAAAACCTAGCACAAGCCCTACCGACAAAGTAGCTCCGGAACGCGAAATCCCCGGCATTACGGCCACACCTTGAAAAAAGCCTATAATCACTGCATGGCTTGGGCGCATACGCCCTATACCGGCCTTCCCCGGTTTTGATTTCATGGCGGCAAATAATAGCAAGCTTGTTATCAAAAAACAAACACCTTCCACCACAATATCTGCATCGCCTGTAATTCCCGACACAAAACCGCGCAGAGGCACTACAAGCACCAAGGGAATGGTGGCAAGCACCAGCATATATAAAAACTTGCGCGTTTGATTTGTTGTCTTAAAATGAAATTGCCTATGAACAATTTCTTTTGCCACGGTACCCGCTTCCTTTAGAAGCGCCCAAACTTCTTTATAATATGCTACAATTACAGCTGCCAAAGTACCAAGGTGAAGCATCAAACCAAAGAACAAGCTCCCCTCACTCGACTGCCCAGTAAAATGCTGAAACAATACAAGGTGACCACTGCTGGATATAGGCAAAAACTCAGTTAACCCCTGTAAAATGCCTTGTAAAACTGCATTAAGAACACTCATAACTTCCCCCTTTATCCCCGCAGCCTTTTTGATGGATGGACATAGTATAGTTTACCACATATTCATCACTGCGAAAAGAGTGATGTGGAAAAATTGTACTTTTATAGGGCGATGCGCAAAAAAATTGACAAACGCTTTTAAATGAAGTAAAGTATATAAGCATATAATTTTAGAATAGTGATTGACTATAGAAGATGGGAGTGTTTGATTGTTGGGAAAGACGATGGCGCAAAAAATCATTGCCGCGCATCTAATGGATGGGCAGATGCAAGCAGGTGACGAGGTTGGCTTGCGCATTGACCAAACTTTAACGCAAGACGCAACAGGCACCATGGCTTATTTGGAATACGAAGCGATGGGTATACCTCGTGTAAAAACCGAGCTTAGTGTCTCGTATGTAGATCACAACACCTTACAAAGCGGATTTATGAATGCAGATGATCATGCCTTTTTACGCACCATAGCAAAAAAAATCGGGGTTCGTTTTGCACATCCTGGCTGTGGCATATGTCATCAGGTGCATTTAGAGCGTTTTGCTGTGCCCGGAAAAACATTGATTGGCTCGGACAGCCATACCCCAACAGCCGGTGGCATTGGGATGTTGGCCATTGGTTCGGGTGGCCTAGATGTGGCCGTAGCCATGGGTGGCGGTGCCTATTATATCCCTTATCCAAAGGCTGTTCGCATAGAACTTATTGGTGCTTTGCCTGCTTTTGTTAGCGCAAAAGATGTTATTTTGGAAGTGTTGCGCCTTTTAAGTGTAAAAGGCGGTGTAGGGCGCATTGTTGAGTATGTTGGTGAAGGTGTAAATAGCTTATCAGTGCCACAGCGCGCCACCATCACAAACATGGGTGCAGAACTCGGTGCCACTACCTCCTTATTTCCTGCCGACGAAGAAACGCGCCGATTTTTAAAAGCCCAAGGGCGCGAGGCCGACTTTGCAGAACTTTCGCCCGATGCCGATGCCGTATATGATGAAAACTACACCATCGATCTTACCAAGCTTGTGCCGCTGGCAGCTTGCCCACACAGCCCTGATGCCGTGCAAGAAATTTCAACACTAAGCGATATCGAGGTGACACAAGTTTGTATTGGCAGTTGCACAAACTCAAGCCTTGCCGATTTGATGCATGTGGCAGCCATTTTAAAAGGAAAAACCGTGTCACCAGGCGTCAGCCTTACGGTTTCGCCCGGCAGCCGCCAAGTTCTGGAAATGTTAAGTAGCAACGGTGCATTGGCCGATATTTTGGCCAGCGGTGCTCGTTTGTTAGAATGTGCATGTGGTCCTTGCATCGGCATGGGGCAAAGCCCTCAGTCGGCCGGCGTATCTTTGCGCACTTTTAATCGCAATTTTGAAGGACGCAGTGGAACAGCCGACGCACAAGTATACCTAGTAAGCCCCGAAACAGCCGCTGCCAGCGCACTTTCGGGCCACATCACAGACCCACGCACTTTACCTGCCATTCCCACTTTTTCCATGCCTGCACAGTTTAGCATCAACGATAATTTAATTGATCTCCCTGCAGCAGAAAATGAGTATACGGCAGTGGAAATTGTACGTGGCCCTAATATAAAACCTTTGCCTGTGGCAAAACCTTTGCCGGACACACTCTCTTTACCTGTACTCTTAAAAGTGGGCGACAACATCACCACAGACCACATCATGCCGGCCGGTGCCAAAGTATTGCCCTATCGTAGCAATATTCCACATCTGTCACAGTATTGTTTTGAAGGGGTGGATCCTGCTTTCCCAAACCGTGCAAAAGACAGCGAGGACGGTGGCTTTATTGTGGGCGGGGCCAACTATGGCCAAGGTTCCAGCCGTGAACATGCTGCTTTGGTTCCTTTATATCTAGGCATTCGTGCAGTAATCGTTCATAGCTTTGCACGGATTCACAAAGCAAATCTTGTCAACGCTGGGCTTTTACCTTTAGAATTTGAAAACCCGAACGATTTAGCCCAAATAGAATCCGGCGATATCCTCACACTAAGTGGCATCCACGTAGGTTTGGAAAAGGGAAGCATCCAGCTTAAAAACGAGCGCACTAACATCGCATCCACTTTGCTATGTGATATTTCACCCCGTCAGGTAGCCATTATTAAAGCCGGCGGCCTTCTAAACTATACCAAAGATCAGGCCTAAACACTTTTTATAGGATATGATTTCCCCAGTGAACGGACACAATCCCTCACTACAAAAATTTTTGTGCGTAGACTGCTTTGTTTTTTTGCGAATCACGCGGCACAAACACCTACAATGAATGAAATAAACGGAGGAATTGATACTATGTTGAATCGAGAAGAAGCCCAAAAAAAGTTGGATGCCATCTTAGACCTGCAAAAAGCGCGTGTAGCACGTATGGCACAACAGAAAGAATTTGTAAATTACGAAACGCTTGATAAACTCATCATTGGCATTTGTGGCGGCGACGGCATTGGCCCCGTTATCACCAAAGCCAGCGAGGATGTTTTGCGTTTTCTTTTAAAAGACGAAGTGGAAAAAGGCCGTGTTGAATTTCGCACCATTGATGGTTTAACCATAGAAAATCGAATTGCCGTGGGCAAAGCCATTCCCGATGATGTTTTGGCAGAGCTTCAAAAGTGCCATGTGATTTTAAAAGGACCCACTACTACACCTGATGCCTCTTACAAAGGCCCCAATATAGAAAGCGCAAACGTTGCCATGCGCCGTGAATTGGATTTATTTGCAAATGTGCGCCCAGTAAAGGTTCCCGAACAGGGCATAGATTGGACTTTTTTCCGCGAAAACACCGAAGGTGGTTATGCCGTGGGTAGCCTTGGCTTTGAAGCCGAAGACGGCATCAGCGTGGATTTCACCATCACCACAACAGAGGGCTCTCGCCGCATAGCAGAACTTGCCTTCGACTTTGCACAAAAGAACGGAAAGAACAAAGTGGCCTGTGTTACTAAGGCCAATGTTATCAAAGAGACAGACGGTAAGTTCTTGCGTGTTTGCCAGGAAGTTTCCCAAAATTACCCCGGCATTGATTGCGAAAGCTGGTATGCCGACATTATGACTGCGAAACTAGTGGACGAAAAACGCCGCCGTGATTTCCAAGTGATGGTATTGCCAAACCTCTATGGAGACATCATCACGGATGAAGCAGCAGAATTTCAAGGCGGTGTTGGAACAGCCGGAAGCATGAACCTTGGTAAAAGGTATGCCATGTTTGAGGCCATCCACGGCTCGGCCCCACGTATGATGCAAGAGGGCCGCGGTCAATATGCAGACCCCGGCAGCATGTTGCGTGCCACTGTACTGCTTTTGGGTCATATTGGCAAGCAGGCCGAAAGTAAAAAGCTGGAACGCGCACTTGACATCTGTATGTTTGAAGAGAAAAAACATGTCATCACCGGTCGCGATAACGGTGCCACTACAGCCGAATTCAGTGCGTATGTAATGCAAACCACTACGGCACTATAAAGGGGGGTATTATGAACGGTAAAGTTCCACTTCCCGTAATCAAACGTCTACCACGTTATCATCGCCATCTTAGCGATTTACAACGACATGGCGTTGCCACCGTATCTTCTAATGAACTTGCAAAAATTTTAGGCACCACAGCCAGCCAAGTGCGTCAAGATTTTAACTGTTTTGGTGGCTTTGGCCAACAAGGCATAGGCTACAATGTAACCGTGCTGTGCGAACGACTGGGAGACTTGCTGGTAGGCGGCAACGAGTTGTCTGTAATATTGATTGGAACAGGTCGCCTTGGGCGTACTATGAGCCATTTCTTGGCCACAGAAGCCCCTGGCTTTAAACTTATGGCATTTTTTGACAAAAACTCAAATGAAGTTGGGCACCAACTAGAAGGCCTTACCATTTTAGATGTGGCAGAATTGTCTCAGTTTTGCAAAGAACATCATGTGGATGTTGCTGCACTTTGTGTGCCCGAAGAGGCCGCAAACGACTTTATGCCCACGCTAAAACAACTGGGTATTCGCGGTTTCTGGAATTTTAGCCATTACGATTTTTCAAACGATCCAGAACTCGTGGTCGAAAATGTACACTTAAGTGATAGCCTTATGAGCCTTGGCTATCGTGTTCGGCATGACTAAACCTACAAAACCAAATTCTAAAGGAGAATACAAATGGCAGAATTTAAATATGAAATTACAGAGCGTATTGCCATTCTAAGTGAAAACCCCAATGGCTGGAGCCGACAGTTAAACATGGTTAGTTGGAACGAAAGAGAGCCTAAATACGACATTCGAGACTGGGCGCCCGACGGCAATAAAATGGGTAAAGGTATTAGCCTTACACATGATGAGTTAACAGTATTAAAAGGTGTTTTAGAAGAATTGGAATTATAAATGGATTATAAAACAAAATTTGTTGCCCATTTTGAGCAATACATTCATCGCGAAGGCTCCGCTGAACTATTACAATGGATGCATGGCACCGATTTTTTTACGGCACCTGCTTCCACCCGTTTTCATGGTGCCTGTGAATGTGGCCTTGTTATGCACAGCGTGAATGTTTTTGAAGTGCTTTTGCAACGTTTTGGCGATGAAGGCCAAAGCAATGAAAGCCTTGCTTTATGTGGCCTACTGCACGATTTGTGTAAAACCAATTTTTACAAACCCGGTTTTCGCAATGTAAAAGATGATGAAACCGGTGTTTGGAACAAGGTTCCCAGCTATTCTGTCCAAGACGCCTTCCCCTATGGGCACGGCGAAAAAAGTGTGTTCTTAATAGAAAGATTTTTGCGCTTAAAGCCGGCTGAGGCTGTAGCTATTCGTTGGCATATGGGTGGCTTTGATGATGCTGTGCGCGGAGGTAGCTATGCCATCGGTGAGGCATGGCATCAGTACCCTTTGGGTGCAATGCTACACATTGCAGACTTGGAAGCCACATATCTACTAGAGCGCGGCACTAGTAAAGTAAACCGATAATATTGCACCACTCTGCTTGCGGAGTGGTGTTTTTTTACAGCCATATCCTCTTTATACCATTTTATATACTATTTCTATTTAACCCCATTAAAACCTTGCAATTTTGTTGTTTTTGTTATATAATACCTTGACATGTCAAATGGTATGAAAACAATCATTAAATTTTAAATTTCTGGCTGCATTAATCATGGCAATCTATAAACATGATAGGTGAATGCAATTCCCTGGTATTTTCACACAATACCAGTTTATACTGTATTCTGTGAGAGGAGATGATAACTTGAGCGCAGAAAAAGATATTTTTTGGCAAAAAATGATGGAAAAAATCAGTGTCGCCAACGAAAATTCATTTTCTAAAAAGGACTTTTTAGAAGATACCTGTCGCTTTTTTGACATCTCACACGCCTTTATTTATGAAGCTGATTATACCGGCATATTCTATAAACGTGAATACTACCAGGCAGTAAGTTTAGACTCACTTCAAGACAAGTTGGATTTAAAAAATGGCCTGGGGCTAGAACTTCTTAGTGAAATGTCTTCGCTCCAAATCATTGTTGTGTCCGGGC
Organism: uncultured Oscillospiraceae bacterium; assembly: GCA_964370295.1. Lineage (GTDB taxonomy): Bacteria > Bacillota > Clostridia > Oscillospirales > Ruminococcaceae > JAAYCI01. Next base: position 1,796 of record CAYJIR010000033.1, on the reverse strand, counting down.
AAAAAAAAATCACACCTTTAGAAGAAAAACTAAAACATATATTCAATGCTAACACATTAATTATTATTCCTGTGTTAAACCAGCACTATCAACTTGCGGGTTTTATTGGCTTATCCGATCGCCGCAAGTCTGTGCGCAAAGAAAATATAGACATCAAAACTTCCAGCGCAGTCCTTTCCCTTTTGGCAAACCGTATGAAGCTGGAGATGTTCAAAAATGGCATTGCTTTTACAGAACAAGCGCTGGGCAATGTTTTGGATCATGTGGGTATTGATATTTATGTGAATGATTTCTACACACATGATGTCCTCTACGTTAACAAATCTATGGCTGCCCCTTATGGTGGCGCCTCAAGTATGCTTGGCGAGAAATGCTGGCAAACCATTTTCGACGATAAAACCGGCCCTTGTGAATTTTGCCCACAACCCAAATTACTTGATAACAAGGGATATCCCAGCAAAACACATACCTGGGACTACCAGCGTCCTTTCGATGGGTCTTGGTTCCGCGTATTTAGTTCTGCCTTTCAATGGACGGATGGACGCCTCGCCCATCTTGTGGCAAGCGTCGATATCACCGAAAATAAACGCAATGAACTTCTTATACAAAAAATGGCACGATTTGACCATTTGACCGGCCTACCAAACCGCCGTAGTTTATTTGAGGATATTGAAAAGTTAACGCTAGAACCACTTCAAAATAACACCGAATTCTATGTTCTGTTTTGCGACCTAGATGGTTTTAAAATCATAAACGATACCATTGGACATCATGCCGGTGACTTTTTACTCACACATATTGGCGAAGGCTTAAAAGAACAATCTTCCCCTACTTTACGTAGCTACAGACATGGTGGAGATGAATTTATTGTGTTGATACAACACGAACAAACCAAAGAGGAAATGAGGAAGCATTTAGATACTTTGCTGCAAGTTTTTTGTAAACCCTATACCTTTGAGGAAAACACGCTAAGTTGTGGCTGTAGCATTGGTATAGCACACTATCCCCACAATGCCACAAGTGCAAAAGAATTGCTTCATATTGCCGATATGGCCATGTATGCCGCTAAAAATGCAGGAAAGGGCACAATTCGTTTTGCGAAGCAAGATGCCTTTTTACCTTTTGAAACTTACTATTCTGAATAAGCATCCATTCACAAAACACAAATTAGACCAAAATAATCCCCTTTTTGAAAAAAGATATATGCCGTTACCCTCTTTAAACGTGGGTGGCGGCATTTTTTGCTAAATGTATGCTACATGGCCCTCACAGTTTCTTATACAAAATGTATTAAGTATAACAAAAAAAACACTGTGAAAAAAACTTCACAGTGTTATGGTGACCCCTAGGGGAATCGAACCCCTGTTTACGGCGTGAGAGGCCGTCGTCTTAACCGCTTGACCAAGGGGCCATAAAACTGCTTTAGGGGATAAGGCTAAAGCAGAAAATTAATAAAATAGAGCCGGCACCTACCTATTTTCCCAGGTCGTCACCAACCAAGTATTTTCGGCACAACCAAGCTTAACTTCTGTGTTCGGGATGGGAACAGGTGGAACCTTGGCGTCATCGGCACCGGCTATATAGTAAACTGAATTTCTTCAGCAACTAACCAGAGAATATATTCTATTGTACCTATACCCTCAAAACTAAATAATGACTGTTTGCGCTTGTTAGCAATGTAGAACCACTTCTTGTGGTCAAGCCCTCGACCTATTAGTACTCACAAGCTGAACACATCACTGTGCTTACACTTTGAGCCTATCAACCTTGTAGTCTACAAGGGGTCTTACCTGGCT
>CAYJIR010000032.1:2728-26467 GCA_964370295.1 uncultured Oscillospiraceae bacterium | reverse complement strand
ACTTGTAAAACGGTCAATAAGAGTGGTAAAAGTGGTTTCTGCTATATAGACTCTATGGTTTCTTGCTAAAAAAGACCGGCTTATGGGATGCATCTTTAAAGGGATGTGTCTTTTTATTTTGTGGCAACAGCATGGGCCAAAGGGAGGAAATCCGTGGACAAACTTCACTTGTATGGTTTTAACAACCTTACAAAATCGCTTAGCTTTAACATTTACGACATTTGCTATGCCAAAACGGCAAGAGAGCAAAAGGACTATATACAATATATCAACGAGCAATATAATTCAGAGCGTCTCACCGATATTTTAACAAAACTCACCGACATGATAGGCGCCACGGTATTAAATATTTCCCGCCAAGATTACGAGCCACAAGGTGCCTCGGTGGCCTTTTTGATTGCCGAGGAAAGCATGTATAAAAAGCGCAGTGGCGAAACGGTTGTAGCCCATTTAGACAAAAGCCATGTCACCGTGCACACCTACCCCGAATATCACCCCGAAACCTCCATTGCTACCTTCCGCGTAGACATTGATGTGGCCACCTGCGGTAAAATCACCCCCCTGTCCACCTTAGATTTTTTGGTAGCCAGCTTCGATTCCGACATCATCACGCTGGACTACCGTGTGCGTGGCTTCACGCGTGACATCAACGGCAAGAAATTGTTTATGGATCATAAAATCACCTCCATACAAGAATATATTGCCGACGAAACCCTAAAAAAATACGATGTCACCGATATCAATGTGTACCAATCGAACATTTTTCACACCAAGATGCTTGTTAAAGAATTGGATTTGCAAAACTATCTGTTCAACTCCGACATTTACGAGATACCGCCTAAAACCAGGCTGGATATCACCAATTCTTTGCGCCGAGAAATGATAGAAATTTACAGTGGCATGAACGTGTACGGTACCGGTTAGCGTGTGCACCTGCCTGCCCAAGGAGAACCCGTGGAAAAACAAAACCGCACCCCCATTTTGGACGCTTTGGAAGACCTTCGCCAAAACCGTCTTGTGCCCTTCGACGTGCCCGGCCACAAACGCGGCAAGGGCAACCCCGAGCTCACCGAATTTTTGGGCCAACAATGCATGAGCGTGGATGTAAACTCCATGAAAAGCCTAGACAATTTGTGCCACCCAACCGGTGTTATCAAAGAGGCCGAAGAATTGGCCGCCGCCGCTTTTCGTGCCGCCTCTGCCTTTTTTATGGTGGGCGGCACCACCTCGTCTGTGCAGGCCATGGTTTTGGCCACCGTCAAGGCGGGTGACGAGCTTATTTTGCCAAGAAATGTCCATCAAAGTGTCATCAATGCCCTCGTTCTCTGCGGGGCCGTGCCTGTGTATATAAATCCGCAAACAAACAAAACCCTGGGCATTGCCCTGGGCATGACTTTACAAGGGGTGCAAGAGGCCATACAGCGCCACCCCAAAGCCAAGGCCGTGCTATTAAACAACCCCACTTATTACGGCGTATGTTCCGATTTAAAGTCCATCACCGCACTGGCCCACGCACACGGCATGCAAGTGTTGGTAGACGAAGCACACGGCACCCATTTTTATTTTGGCAAAGACATGCCCCTCGCCGCCATGGACGCAGGGGCCGACATGGCCAGTGTCAGCATGCACAAATCGGGCGGTTCTCTTACGCAAAGCTCCATTTTGCTATGTGGAGAAAATGTCAACCCCAATTATGTGCGGCAAATCATCAATTTGATGCAAACCACCAGTGCCAACTATCTTTTGCTGGTCAGCCTAGATATCTCAAGGCGTAATTTGGCCTTAAACGGCGAGGCTATTTTCGAAAAAGTAAAAAATTTTGCACACTATGTGCGCAGCGAAATCAACAACATTGGCGATTATTACGCCTATTCTAAAGAAATCATCAACGGCGACAGTGTGTTTGATTTTGACGTCACCAAGCTATCCATCAACACTTTGGAGCTGGGGCTGGCCGGCATAGAGGTTTACGACTTGCTGCGCGACGAATACAACATCCAAATAGAATTTGGCGACATCGGCAATATTTTGGCCTACCTTTCCGTGGGCGATAAAAAGAAAAACCTAGAGCGTTTTATCAGCGCGTTATACGAAATACGCAGAATTTATAAAAAAGACAAAATGGGTATGCTGGATAGTGAATACATCAGCCCCCATGTGCTTTACTCTCCCCAAACGGCGTTTTACGCCCCCAAAGAAACCCTGCCTCTTCAGGCGTGCAAACACAGGGTATCCTGCGAATTTGTCATGTGTTATCCACCGGGTATCCCTGTGCTGGCGCCGGGCGAAGAGGTCACACAGGAGATTATAGATTATATCTTGTACACCAAAGAAAAGGGCTGCAAGCTAACCGGGCCGGAAAGCCTCGACGTTACACATCTTAATGTGTTAAAGGAGAACGCCTGATGGAAGATTTATGGTTTAGCGAATACCACAGCGACAATGTTCGATTTTCCATCAAAGTGGAAAAACAACTGCACCACGAAGTGAGTGACTACCAGCAAATTTCTGTGTACGAGTCGAAGGAATTTGGCCGTTTTTTAACCCTAGACGGCGTGATTATGCTCACGGAAAAAGACGAATTTATCTACCACGAAATGATGGTGCATGTGCCCATGGCCGTAAACCCCAAAATACGCCGGGTACTGGTGATAGGGGCGGGCGACGGCGGCATCCTGCGCGAGCTTGGCAAGTACGAGGGCATAGAGCACATCGACGTGGTGGAAATTGACGAGCGCGTCATCGAGGTGAGCCGCCAATTTTTAGCACAAACGGCCTGTGGCTTTTCGAACCCCAAAGCGCAAGTGCACATAGCCGATGGGCTTAAATTCGTTCGACATGTCGAAAACCATTACGATTTAATTATCGTAGATTCCACCGACCCCCTTGGCCCCGGCGAAGTTCTGTTTACCAAAGAATTCTATGGCAACTGCCACAAGGCACTTTGCGAAAATGGTGTGATGGTAAACCAGCACGAGAGCCCGTTTTACAAAAATGACGCCAAAGAAATGTCTGCCGCACACCGACGCATCTTCGGCACTTTTGCCGTTTCTAAAATCTATCAGGCACACATCCCCACCTACCCCTCGGGCCACTGGTTGTTTGGCTTTGCCTCTAAAGGCCTACATCCACTTTTGCAGCACGACAAAGAGGCCTGGGAGGCTCTTTGTATCGACACGCACTACTACACCGGCAATTTACACAAGGGGGCCTTTTATTTGCCCAAATACGTGGAGGACATGCTAAAGAAACATGAAGGATAACATACACAACTTTCTTGGCTGCGACAGTAGCTACGAGCAAGCCGATATCGTTTTGCTTGGCGTACCCTTCGATGGCACCACCTCTTTTCGTCCGGGTGCACGTTTTGGCCCCTCTGCCATACGCAGCGAAAGCTTTGGCTTAGAAACCTACTCGCCCTATGCAGACAAAGACCTTTGCGAGTTGCGCGTGTTCGATGGCGGCGATTTAGAATTGCCCTTTGGCAATGCGCAAAAAATGTTAGACATCACCCGCACAGCCACAGAAAAAGTGCTAACAGACGGAAAAACCCCTTTTCTTCTGGGGGGCGAGCACCTCATCACGCTGGGCGCTGTGCAAGCCGTTGCCAAACACTACCCACAATTGCAGGTGCTCCACTTCGATGCCCACACCGACCTGCGCGATGAATACCTGGGCGAAACGCTCACCCACTCGGGCGTAATCAAGCAAATTTGGCACCTTTTGGGGGATGGAAAAATCCATCAATTTGGCATACGCAGCGGCGAAAAACACGAGTTCACTTTTGCACAAAAGCACACCCATCTTCACAAATTCACTCTGGATGGTTTTGAAGAAACCTTGCAAAATTTGCGCGGTGTGCCCGTATATGTCACCTTGGATTTAGACGTGCTGGACCCCTCTTGTTTCTGGGGCACCGGCACACCGGAGGCCGGAGGTGTTCGCTTTACAGAACTTTTAAATGCTATTTTACGTTTGCACGAACTGCACGTGGTGGGCTGTGACATCAACGAACTTGCCCCACACTACGACCAAAGTGGCGCCTCCACCGCAGTGGCCTGCAAACTGACAAGAGAAATTTTACTACAGCTTAAAGGAGACTAAAAATGGGAAAATGTATGATTATCGGCTGTGGCGGCGTGGCCAGGGTGGCCATTTACAAATGCTGCCAAAACAGTGAGGTATTTGAAGAAATCATCATCGCCAGCCGCACACTTTCTAAGTGCGACGAAGTGAAGGCCGAGCTTTTGGGCAAAACCAAAACGGTGATACACACCGCACAAGTGGATGCCGACAACAGCGAAGAGCTGGTGACGCTGATTGAAAAATACAAACCCGACGTCGTGTTAAATTTGGCCCTCCCCTATCAAGACTTAAGCATCATGGATGCTTGCCTTGCCACCAAAACCCACTATATCGACACCGCCAACTACGAGCCGAAAGACACGGCAAAATTCGAGTATAAATGGCAATGGGACTATAGGGAGCGTTTCGAAAAAGCCGGCATTTGTGCCTTGCTGGGCAGTGGCTTCGACCCCGGCGTAACCAGTGTGTTTTCGGCCTATGCTTTAAAGCACGAGTTCGACGAAATTAATTATATCGATATTTTAGACTGCAACGGGGGCGACCATGGCTACCCCTTTGCCACCAATTTCAACCCCGAAATCAACATCCGCGAGGTAAGCGCAAACGGCAGTTATTGGGAAAACGGAGCCTTTGTGGAAACAGAGCCCATGGAGATAAAGCGCACATACAATTTTAAAGAAGTGGGCCAAAAAGACATGTATCTTTTGCACCACGAAGAACTGGAAAGCTTGGCTTTAAACATGCCGGGCATCAAGCGCATTCGCTTTTTTATGACCTTTGGTCAAAGCTATCTCACCCATTTGCAATGCCTTGAAAACGTGGGCATGACTTCTATAGAACCCATTGTATACGAGGGCAAGGAAATCATCCCCTTGCAGTTCTTAAAAGCCATGTTACCGGACCCCGCCAGCCTTGGCCCCAGAACCAAGGGTAAAACCAACATCGGATGCATTTTCCGTGGAAAAAAAGACGGCAAAGACAAAAACTACTATCTTTATAATATTTGCGACCACGAGGCCTGCTACAAAGAGGTGGGCTCACAGGCAGTGTCTTACACCACCGGTGTGCCTGCCATGATAGGCGCCATGCTGGTGATGAACGGCACTTGGAACCGCCCGGGTGTTTACAACATGGAAGAGTTCGACCCGGACCCCTTCATGGAGGCTTTAAACAAATGGGGTCTGCCTTGGCAAGAAGATTTCGCCCCCACCTTGGTAGACTGATGCATCCGGCAGTATACACGGCGAAAACACCGGCCTATGTTATCGACGAAGCGCGCCTGCGGCATAATTTAGAAATACTGCACGAAGTGGCACAGGAAAGTGGTGCCAAAATACTGCTGGCGCAAAAGGCATTTTCGGCCTATGCCTGCTACCCTTTAATCGGGCGCTATCTCAGCGGCACCACGGCCAGTGGACTTTACGAAGCAAGGCTTGGGCATGAGGAAATGGGCGGGGAAACCCACGTGTTTTCCGCCGCCTATTTGGAACATGAATTCGATGAAATCATTCACCTTTGCGACCATATCGTGTTTAACTCTCTGCACGAATGGGAAAAATATAAAACAAAAGCCCTCGCCAGCCAAAAAAGTTTTGGTTTGCGTGTAAACCCCGAGCACTCCACACAAGATCACGGCTTATACGACCCTTGTGCGCCCGGCTCTCGTCTTGGAATAACACGCGCGCAGTTTGGCAACACCCTTCCCGCGGGCATAGAAGGGCTACATTTTCACACCCTGTGCGAGCAAAACAGCGACGCCCTCATCGAAACCGTGCAGGCCTTCGAGGACAAATTCTCCGCCTTTTTGCCACAGTTGCAATGGGTAAATTTTGGTGGCGGACACCACATTACCAGGCCCGATTACGACCGCGCGGCCCTGATAGATTGTGTGCAAGGTTTTGCAAAACGCCACGATGTGCAAGTTTATTTAGAGCCGGGCGAGGCCGTAGCGCTCAACGCCGGCTATTTAGTAAGCCGTATTTTAGACATTGTGGAAAACGAAATGCAGCTGTGCATCATGGATGCCTCCGCCGCCTGCCACATGCCGGATGTGCTGGAAATGCCCTACACCCCGCCTCTATATCAAGCCGCAAAACCCGGCGAAAAGGCACACCACTATCGTTTGGGTGGCCCTACCTGTCTGTCGGGCGACATCATTGGCGACTATTCCTTCGACACCCCTTTGCACCGGGGCGACACCTTGGTATTTGAAGACATGGCCATTTACTCTATGGTAAAAAACAATACCTTCAACGGCATGGCCCTGCCAAGCATATATCTTTTGCGCGCAAACGGGCAATTAGAACTTATAAAATCTTTTGGCTACGAAGATTTTAAACAAAGATTATAACAAATAACCCCGGCCACATGGCCGGGGTTATTTGTTATAATCAACTTTTATCCCTTGGGTAGCTAAATGCAAACAAAATACCAAGGGCTATGGCAGAAGTTTCGGCCAGTGCCAATAGGCCAAACTCGAACGCATCGAGATATTCGCTTCCTATGGTGTAAAGTGCCATGCGGTACACGGTGGCACCCGGCACCAAGGGAAAAATACCGGCAAATAAAAAGATAATTACCGGGGCTTTTCTGGCCACCGCCAAAAAGCGACAAAAAATTGTGAGTGCTAAGGTGGCCACAAAAATGGCCACCGTGTTGTGAAACGAAAGATGCAGGCACAAGCTGTAGAAAAACCAACTAAAAACACCGGCAAGCGCACAAAAACCATATTGATTTTTCGGGGCATGAAACAACACAGACAAACCCAAGGCAATAACCCCGGCTGCCACCAATTGCCATATCATCAAGCCTACCACAGACCATATCATAGGCCTTTCACCCCCGAGAAGGGCCCCCACATCTGCAGAGCCACCATCACGCCCAGCGCAAGGCACATGGCCTTTAACAATACCTGTATCAACTGTGTGTACCCCGAAAGATAATATCCCGAAAAGAAATTTCGCACCGCCATGGTAAGTGCCGTGCCCGGCAACAAGGAGACAATAGAGCCTGTGATGATATGAGCGGGCGAGTCGCCCCAGCCTAAATTATACGTGAGAAAGGCCAAGGAGCTTACAAAAAAACTACCAAAAATAGACGTGATAAAAAAGGGCGGCGGCGACTTTTGCATGTATAGCTGAATCAGTTGCAACAAAACACCGATGCCTAACGCGCACAAAACATCCTTAAGTGAACCGCCCGTCAAATAGCAAAACCCTGCCCCTGCCAGGCCACAAGCTGCCAACTGTACATATCCTTTCGACGGCGGCAGCGAGGCGCATTGCTCCAACTTCTGCATCGCCACGTCCACATCTGTGCCGTCGGCCTCTGCCAGCTCTCGCACCAAGGCATTCACTGCCTCGATGCGGCCCAGATGTACTGTGCCAACAGAAAGGTTTCGTAGCACCGTGAGGCTGTGGCTACTCTCGGGCGAAATGGTGATGAATAACGCGTCCGATACCACGCACACATTGGCCTCTTGTATAGAAAAAGAATGTAAAAACCGCAAGACCGTATCTTCCACACGGGCAATTTCGGCTCCGTTGGTAAGCAATATTTCGCCTGCGAAGGCGGCTGCATTTAATATTTCTTGTTCTTTTGATTTGGGCATAACTTTTGCAATCAACCTCCGCTTTCAACATATTTTTTGGTTGCCGTCGTTTTTTTTGCATCTATTCGGGCGCCAACCCAAAACACATAGACCCTGCACAAAGCGCAAAACACCTGTCCAAGCGCTTGCCTTTTATGGCAAGGCAATTTCTCCACGCAGGGCTGTGGCCGCTGCCACAGCCGGTGAAGCCAAATAAATTTTGGCGCTCTTGTCGCCCATACGGCCCAAAAAATTTCGGTTATTGGTGGCAAGCACCACCTCTTCGGCCGAAACAATACCCCCACCGCGCCCACAGCAAAGACCACAGCCCGGCAAAGTGACGGTGGCGCCTGCCTCGATTAAGGTTTGCAATATCCCCTCCTGCGCGGCATCGGCATATACCTGGCGCGAGGCCGCCGTGACAATAAACCGTGTAAACGGCGAAACCTGCTTGCCCTTTACAATATCCGCAGCAATGCGCAAATCTTCCAATCGGCCATTGGTACAACTGCCCAAAAACACCTCGTCCACCGGGGTGCCACACAACTTGTGCACCGGACGAATGTCATCCACCCTGGAGGGGCAAGCCAACACGGGTTCCAATTCCTCTGCGCGGTAGAACAAGGTTTTGGGATAGTGTGCGTCAGAATCCGCACGCAGCTGCCCATAGTCGAAATCCACTTTTTTACAATGGGTGAGCGCGGTTTCATCGGGCGCAAACACGGCACATTTAGCCCCGGCCTCTATGGCCATATTGGCCAAGGTCATGCGCTCTGCCAAGCTGAGCGTCTCTATGGTGTCTCCACAAAACTCCAAGGCTTGATAGGTGGCGCCGTCGGCCCCCAAATCTCCTATGATGCGTAAAATTAGATCCTTGGCGTATACAGAGGGGGCAAAACGGCCTGTCACCTCGATGCGGATGCTGGCCGGCACGCGCACCCACAATTCGCCTGTGCCCAGAACGGCGGCCATTTCTGTGTATCCAATGCCTGTGGAAAAAGCCCCCACGGCTCCATAGGTTGTGGTATGGCTGTCTGTTCCAAAGGCCACATCACCGGGTTTTACATAGCCTTGCTCCACCATAAGCTGGTGGCAAATACCATCGGCACGGTGCACGTGTTGAAGACCATATTTTTTGGCAAAGGCATCCCCTATTTTATGATGGCGCACATCATCAAACTCGGCGGCCGGCACAAGGTGGTCGTATATCAGCACGGCACTTTCCGCATTCTCTAGTTTTGTGAAACCCATTTGTTCAAATTTCTCTGCCACAAAAGGTATAAAAATATCATGTATCATCAAACGGTTTGGATACACCACCACGATATCACCGGGCGAAACCGCCTTTAACCGTGCATTGCGCGCAATGATTTTCTCTATCAAGGTCATCCCCATATCACTGCACCCCGTTTCGTTTGCGCATGGCCGTCACAAGGCCGCCGTTTTCTAAAATGCCGCGCACATTTTCCGCCAAAGGACGCAAAGGATAGCGCCTGCTCTCATACTGCACATATTGCCCGGGCACCACCAGCAATGTGCCGCCCTCCCGTACATCGTCAGCCAGCGTCTCACACTCCAGCACCGGCAAGCCGTTGTTGATGGCATTGCGAAAAAAGATGCGCGCAAAACTTTTAGCTATGATGGCCGACACCCCCAAAGCCTTGATGACCTCGGGCGCTTGCTCGCGCGAGGACCCACAACCAAAATTACGCCCCGCCACCAATACATCCCCGGGGGCGATGCTTTTCGCCAGCTCCCCACGCAAGGGCGAAAAGGCATAGGGGGCCATATCTTTCACTGTGGGCAATGCCAAATATTCGGTGGGTATGATAATATCGGTGTCGATATCATCGCCCAAAAGCCATATTTTACCACTAAATTCTCGCTTCAATCCAAAAGCCTCCTTAGAAAAAATAAAAAGAGAACGTGCCTAAAAAACAGCGCACAGGGCCTTTCTATAAAAACTTATAAAATTGTGTTCTTTTGATAAAAACAGATTTACGGCAAGGCAATTTCGCCTTGCAAGGCAGAAGCCGCTACCACGGCGGCACTGGCCAAATACACCTTGGAGTCCGGGTGGCCACTGCGTCCTTTAAAATTTCGTGTGCCTGTGGAAACCAGCACTTCACCGGGGCCCAACACCCCTTGGCAACTGCCCCAACACACGGAACAATTGGCGTTCACCACCATGGCGCCGGCCTCGTTTAAAACAGAGATGATGCCCTCGGAAAGAGCCTTGGCATACACTTCGTTGGAAGCGGGGGCCACCAAAAAGCGCACGTGTGGGGCTATGGTTTTGCCACGCACAATTTCGGCAGCACAACGCAGTTCTTCCAGGCGCCCGCTGTTGCAACTGCCCAAAAAAGCCTCGTCGATGTGGGTGCCCAAAACCTCGCGCACGGCCACGACATCATCGATGTTATCCGGACGTGCCACCACAGGTTCTATCGTGCTTAAGTCGTAGGTATAGCTGGCTTCAAAGACGGCGTCTTCATCACTTTCCACCACGTCAAGCGGTGTTCGGCCACGCTCTTTTAAGTACTCCAGCACTTTGTCGTCCACAGGCATCAAAGCCGTTTTCGCCCCTGCCTCCACGGCAAGGTTAGAAAGCACCAAGCGCTCATTCACGCTCATATGCAATAAGCCCTCGCCACAAAATTCCATTATTTTATAGTTGGCACCGTCGGCACCGATGTCCCCGATGATGCGTAGCATCAAATCGCGCGAAGACACGCCCTGCGGCAAACGACCACAAAGCTCAAAGCGCAAAGTTTCGGGCACAAGCAGCCAAGTGGTGCCTGTTACCATGCCAAAAAGAAAATCGGTGCTGCCAACCCCCGTGCCAAAAGCACCAAGGGCTCCATAGGTGCAGGTGTGGCTGTCGGCCCCAATAATCATTTCCCCCGAGCGCACATGATTTTCCACCATCAATTGATGACATACGCCCTTGCCCTCGTAAAAAGTGATGCCGTGTTCTTTGGCAAATTCGCGCATAATGCGATGTGCCGCAGCTGTTTTGGGGCTGTCGGCCGGGGCGTTATGGTCCACCACAAACACCAGTTTGGCAGGGTCTGCCAGGCGTGGTTTTTTTAGTTTGCTTTGATAAAGCCCCAGCGTAATGTGGGTGGTGCCGTCGTTGCTCATCAGCTTGTCCAGCTGCACGGTATGGATTTCGCCCGGTTTCACCAGTGGCACGCCGGCCGCGCGTGCGATTATTTTTTCGCCCATTGTCATGCCCATATTACTGCACCTCGCGTGCGTTCAGCCATGCAATTAGGCCGCCGCTTTCCAGTATTTCCTGCATATGGGGGGGAAGTTTCGTGCAGGCATAGCTTTGCCCTGCCACCTCAAAAGCCCCCTTTTCTATGTCTAAACAGGCCTCTTCGCCATCTTGCAAGGTGGCGGGCAAGTGCCCACACTCCAGCACCGGTAAACCAATGTTAATGGCATTACGAAAAAAGATACGTGCAAAACTTTTGGCAACAACGGCCCGCACCCCCAGCGCTTTTAAAACCGCAGGCGCTTGCTCGCGCGAAGAACCACAGCCAAAATTATCACCGGCCACCACGAAGTCTCCCTCTTGCACACTGCGCGCAAAATCGGAGCGCAGAGAGGAAAAACAATACATTTTCATCTCTTCGATGCTGGGCAATATAAGATATTGACTTGCCAAAATTTGGTCTGTATCCACATTATTTTTAAACAGAAATATTCGGGACAAAAGAAGGGCCTCCTTGCATTTATTCATGCTCTGCACACATTTATTTTGTACAATACACACATTAAGCATACACCATTCGATGTAAACAGGCAAGACGGACGCGTTGCTTTGTGAGGGTGCTTTGAAAATTATGACAATAATATAAAAATATAGGAAAAAGGCTTGAAAAAAACCAGAATACAGGGTACTCTGTATAAGAGTGAGTAGGTATATTTATCCTGCAAAAAGCACCTATTCCCTAGGGAGGAATTCCCATGCGGCACCGCCTGCAAGGCAGGCGTTTTCTGACAGGCAACGGAGAGGAAACAATATTTTGAAATTTGAATCAAACCAACACAAATATAAGGCGGCATCCACAGGCCATCCAAGGCAACCAGTGGCCCCGGTAGCTCCCATCGCGCCAAGCCATCACGGTGTGCAAAACGCAGCCACGCGCCCCATTATGGCCATACAAAACGAGCGCCCGACCCCCAGCGGCACTTCGTCAAATGCCACACGTGTGGTGCCACCGGCATCGTCGCCACCGCCTCGACGACCCAAAAAACCAAAGAAAAAACCGCGCGCCGGTAAAACGGCACTGGTGGTCATTTCCAACCTTTTTAAAGCATTTGTGATTTTGATGTGCATAGGGCTTATTTCCTTGGCAATCGTGGGCGTTCAAGTGACCTCCTATGTGGTGGAAACCACTGCCGACGATGATGTTGTGCTGGATTTAGAGCTTTTGCAATTGCCACAAACCGGCTATATCTTGGCAAAAGACCCCGACACGGGCGACTGGATAGAATACCAACAGCTCTCGCGCGAATCCAACAGCGTGTGGGTGCCTTTGGAACAAATTCCCAGCGACTTAGTAAATGCGGTGGTGGCCACAGAAGACCGCGAGTTCTACGAGCACCAGGGTGTTTCGTTCGAGCGCACGGTATACGCGGCCCTCAACGAGGTGTTTCAGTTCCAATCTACTTTCGGTGGTTCCACCATCGACCAACAACTTGTTAAAAACATCACCGACGACCGCGCCGTGGACGGCGAGGCGGGCTATCAGCGCAAAATACGCGAGATTTTCCGTGCCTTTGGCCTTAACACACGCTATTCCAAAGATATGATTATGGAGGCGTATTTAAACACCTTGCCACTTTCGGGCACCATTGTGGGGGTGCAGGCCGGTGCCAAAGAATATTTCGACAAAGACGTAAGCGAGCTCACCTTGGCAGAATGTGCCGTCATCGCCGGCATCACCCGGGCCCCCACCTACTATAGCCCCATCCAAAACCCGGACAATGCCCTAGAGCGCCGCAACGACGTATTATACTTCATGCTGGAAACCGGCAGCATCACACAGGCAGAGTTTGACGAAGCCACGGCCCAACCCCTAGGGCTAAACCAAGGCCAATTGGAAGAAGCTCTTTCGGCCGAACAAGAGGTTACCAGCTATTTCACCGATGCTGTGTTTGAATCTGTGGTAACCGATTTGGTAGACCAAGGCATCTGCGCTTCACGCGAAGAGGCCATCGACTTCTACTACACAGAGGGCTTGCACATTGAATCCACTGTGGATTTGCGTTTGCAAGACGAAATGGAGCGTCTGTACGAATTGGAAATCGGCGAAGAGGGCAGCCCCTTCCCCACTGCGGTGAGCGCCACAGACGAAGCCGGCAACACCATTTATCCGCAAAGTGCCATGGCCGTGGTGCGCTACGACGGTTCTTTGGCAGGCGTTGTGGGTGGCATTGGCGAAAAAGAGGAAAGCCTTGGGCTTAACCGCGCCACACAATCGGTGCGGCAGGTGGGTTCTACCATGAAGCCCATCGGTGCCTACGCTTTGGGCATTGACCTTGGGGTGGTATCTTACGCCACACGCGTGCCCGACACCTATGTTATTCCCTCGCAAAACTGGCCCGTAAACTATGGCCCCTCGGCCCCCAGCAACCAAACCGTGCCCGTATATTCCGCCGTGGCACAAAGTTTGAACACCATCCCCGCGCACATAGGCGAATGGGTGGGTGTGCAAACATTATATGACTTTTTAGAGGGCACTTTAGAAATATCCACCTTGGTGCCGGAGGGCAATGTAAACGACGTAGCACTTTCGCCCTTGGTGTTGGGCGGCATGACCAACGGCATGATACCGGCAGAACTTGCCGCTGCCTACACCATGTTTGGCGGCGAAGACACCTATGGCGTGCACAACACCTTGCATTGCTATGAACGCGTGACAGACTCTCGCGGGAACATTGTAATGGAGCCGGAAATCACCTCCATGCAGGCCATTTCGCCCGCCAGCGGCTACATTATGAACCGCCTGCTTAGCGGGGTATTAACACAGCCGGGGGCCACGGCCTATGGCATGACCTTGCAAACCAGTGACGCCGTTGCCAAAACCGGTACCACCAGCGACGACAAAGACCGTTGGTTTGTGGGCCTAACGCCCAACTATGTATCTGTTGTGTGGTGGGGCTACGACCAAAATGAAATTATCAATTGGTCGCCCGCCGCGTCCACAAACCCACCGCCTATCGTATGGCGCGAAGTGATGGACAATGTGCAGGCCGAAATGCCCGAATCTTCCTTCCCGGAAATGCCGGCCGGTGTGGTAGAGCGTGCCTACTGTGTAGATACCGGATTGTTGGCCGGAGATGCTTGTGCCAACCGCGGTGTTGGCTACTATTTAGAAAATAGTTTGCCGGCTGTGTGCCTTGGCAACCATCCCGCCCCGGCAGCCTAAGCCTGTTTGGCTCTTGCCCTCGCAGAGTATATCTTAGGCAAACAACCTTGCCTGCCAACATTGTGGTCTTGTGCGCATTCGATGGCAGGCGTATACAATAAACATAAAGCGCCGTGGTGCGCCGCCTTTTTCCTTTTTTCTTGGGATGCTAAAAGGTAGCCGTTCCACGGCGTTTTTGCAAGATAATGTAGAAAAGGGGTTTTTGAA
The DNA here is from genome assembly GCA_964370295.1 of uncultured Oscillospiraceae bacterium. Classification (GTDB taxonomy): domain Bacteria; phylum Bacillota; class Clostridia; order Oscillospirales; family Ruminococcaceae; genus JAAYCI01. The sequence goes on along the minus strand of CAYJIR010000032.1, from coordinate 12,142 downwards.
AATGGACTATGTGTTGGCAGGATTACTATTGGCAAGTCTTGTATTAAACGTGCTGGTGCTGATAAAATTAAACCGAAAAAACGAGGCCCTTGTATGGCAAGCGCTAAAAAGCGAAATGCTGGACTTGGTGGAAAAAGAAAACAGACAAACGCGAGATTTTCTGCATAAGCAGATGGAACAACAAAGCACTGTGCAGGCCAATTTTCAGCGCCAAATTGCCGATTTAGAAGCACAACGTTTTACCCAATTTCGCACGGAAACCCAAGGCAACATCAGCACCCTGCGTGACACGGTGAGCACCATGGCCAACAGCCTCGATACCCGTTTCGACCGGTTCCAAAAAAGTTTTGAGGGCCGTGTGTTTGCCATGCAACAAAGCAACGAGAAAAAACTGGAAGAAATGCGCGTAACCGTGGACGAAAAGCTGCAAAAAAGTTTAGAGGACAGCTTAAGTCGAAGCTTTAAGCTGGTAAGCGAACGCTTAGAGCAGGTGTATCAATCTCTTGGCGAGATGCAAAAACTGTCCGGTGGTGTGGATGAGCTTAAAAAGGTGCTTTCGAACGTTAAAACACGTGGCATCTTGGGCGAGGTGCAACTGGGGGCTATTTTAGAACAAATTTTAAGCCCCGAGCAGTATGAGCTGAATGTGGCCACCAAAAAGAATTCCACAGAGCGCGTGGAGTTTGCCGTTAAACTGCCGGGGGACCAAGGCGGCTGTGTGTATCTGCCCATAGATGCCAAGTTCCCCTTGGATGCCTACCAAAACTTACTGGACGCCTACGACAGTGGCGAAGCCGCCAAAGTGGAAGAAGCGGCCAAAGTGCTTACAAACCGCATCAAAAGCTTTGCCAAAGACATCAGCAACAAATACATCGATGTGCCGCACACCACCGAGTTTGGTATTTTGTTTTTGCCCGTAGAGGGGCTCTATGCCGAGGTGGTGCGCCGTGGCATGGTAGAGGAACTGCAAAAGCTGAAAATCAACATCGCAGGGCCCACCACCATGGCCGCCTTGCTCAACTCTTTGCAAATGGGCTTTAAAACACTGGCCATCCAAAAACACTCGGGCGAGGTTTGGGCGGTTTTAGAAGGTGTTAAGCAGGAGTTTAACCGCTTTGGAGACGTACTGGAAAAAACACAGTCCAGAATGCGACAGGCTTCGGAAGAGCTGGATAAATTGGTGGGTGTGCGCACGCGGGCCATCAACAACCGCTTAAAAACGGTGGCACTTGCCGAAAGTGAAGAGCCGGCGGCCCTGCCCGCCGAATAATAGGTTTTCATCATAAAAACCGGCAATCCACACTGCTTTTGCAGGGGGTTGCCGGTTTTTTCACCGCAGATTTAAGCGCTTCCTACTGCGCTTTATTAAGGGGTCCGCTTTGGTGCTGTTGATAAACAAAGACTTTACAAAAACCAAAACAACATTTTTGTGGCGGCGACTTTGTAAAAAACTCCGCTCTGCAGGCCCCAAAGCTTCTGAAAATTGCCAAACCCCACGGCGCAGGGAACATGCACCGTGGGGCCTACCTTGATGCTTTCCACTGTGTTTTCGCCCCTAGAATAAAACGGTGAAAACGAAAGTGCAAGGCTTTTTTGTTTGTTCAGTGAGCATTAATTAAACAGATCTTTCATGCCTTTGAAGAAACTTTTTCTGTTTTCGTAGTTATCCTCTTTTAAGGTGTTTTCGAATTTGTTCAAGGCGTCACGCTGAGCCTTGCTTAGTTTTTTGGGAATTTCTATGGTGACACGCACGTATTGGTCGCCACGACCACGGCCGTTCACGTAGGGAATCCCCTTGTTTTTAAGCCGGAACGTTTTTCCGCTTTGTGTGCCCTCTGGCACGGTATACTCCACCTTGCCATCTATGGTGGGCACGGTTACTTTTGCACCCAAAACCGCCTGGCTAAACGTGATGGGTATGTTTACATACACATCGTAGCGGTCGCGCTCGAACATAGAATCGGGGCGCACGGTTATAATCACAATCAAATCGCCCGCAGGACCGCTGTTTAGGCCGGCATCGCCCATACCGCGCTGCACAATGTTTTGATCATCGTCCACACCGGCCGGTATTTTTAATTCTATCTTTTTGGGAACGCCCACACGCCCGGAGCCTCGGCAACTATGACAGGGGGATTTAATAATCTTCCCTTTGCCACTACAACGTGGGCAAGGACGGCTTTCCTGCATGGTGCCAAAAGCCGTGCGCTTGCTGGCAATGATAACGCCGCTGCCGTTACAATCGGAACAAGTGTCGGCCGTGGTTCCTTTTTCGGCGCCACTGCCACTGCAATCGGGGCAAATTTCCTGCCGTGTGATATTGATGGTTTTGGTGACACCGTGCACCGCCTCCATAAAACTAAGCACCAAACTCACGCGGATGTCACTGCCTTTGCGTGGGGCATTGGGATTGCGCTGCTGACGGCCAAAACCGCCACCAAACCCGCCACCAAAAAAGGTTTCAAAAATGTCGCCCAAATCTACCGCACCGCCATTGAAGCCACCACCAAAACCACCGGCACCGGGCCCGGCGCCATAGCTTGGGTCTACACCGGCATGGCCAAACTGGTCGTAGCGCTGTTTTTTCTCCTGGCTGCTTAGTACCTCATATGCCTCGTTTACTTCCTTAAACTTGGCCTCAGACTCTTGGTCGCCCGGGTTTAAATCGGGATGGTACTTCTTGGCCTTTTTACGATAGGCATTCTTAATATCGGCTTCGCTGGCGTCTTTGGCAACGCCCAGAACCTCGTAAAAGTCCCGTTTTTCGGCCAATCAACCTCACCCTTTCTCCTCATAGGGGCCGTTTGCCCCCGGTTCACTCTGTATTACTGCCCAAGCATGTGCCCTTGCTGCTTCTCTTTATCCATTGCACCCCTACGCGGCGAATGGCCCGCATTCGCCGCGTAAACAGTGCTTGTTCGGTTCGTCGCTTGAACGATGTCAAGGGGTAAAACTATTCATCCACCTCTGTGAAATCGGCGTCAATCACATCGTCTTGTGGGGCGCTTTGTGCCTGCTCGGCCTCTTGGCCCTCTGCGGCCGCGGCGTTTTGGCTGTATACCTTGCTGCTAATCTCGTGTAGCACTTTTTGCAGCTCTTCTTGTTTGGCTTTAATTTCGTCTGTATTGTCGCTTTCCAATGCTTTTTTCAAGGCGTCTTTTTTCTCTTCCAAGCTGGCTTTATCGGCCGCGTCCAGCTTGTCGCCCAAATCGGCAATGGTCTTCTCTGTTTGATACACCATTTGGTCGGCCGCATTGCGTGTTTCAATTTTCTCTTTCAGTTTGCGGTCTTCCTCGGCATAGCGCTCTGCATCTTTTACAGCGTTTTCCACTTCGTCTTTACTCATGTTGGTGGAAGCTGTGATGGTGATGCTTTGCTCTTTGCTTGTGCCAAGGTCTTTGGCCGAAACGGCCACAATGCCGTTGGCATCAATGTCGAAAGTAACCTCGATTTGTGGCACACCACGTGGCGCGGCAGGAATGCCATCCAGATGGAACACACCCAATTTCTTATTGTCCTTGGCCATTTCGCGCTCGCCCTGCAACACGTTTACCTCAACGCTGGGCTGGCTGTCGGCCGCGGTGGAGAAAATTTGGCTTTTCTTGGTGGGGATGGTGGTGTTGCGCTCGATTATTTTGGTGCACACACCGCCCATGGTTTCGATGCCCAAGCTAAGCGGGGTAACATCCAAAAGCAACAGGCCTTTTACGTCGCCGCCCAAAACACCACCTTGAATGGCCGCACCCAGTGCCACGCACTCGTCGGGGTTAATGTCTTTAGAAGGGTCTAGCTTCATGTATTCCTTCACGGCGTCTTGCACGGCCGGTATCCGTGTGGAACCGCCCACCAAAAGCACACGATTCAGATCGGACGGTTGCAAGCCGGCATCTTTCATGGCGCGTTTCATCGGTTGGGTGGTGCGCTCTACCAGATCTGCGGTAAGCTCGTTGAATTTGGCGCGTGTAAGGCTGGTGTCCAGATGTTTGGGGCCGGAGGCATCCGCCGTGATAAAGGGCAGGTTGATTTGCGTGCTGGTGACGCCGGAAAGCTCTATTTTCGCCTTTTCCGCAGCTTCTTTTAGGCGTTGTGCAGCCATTTTATCTTCTCGCAAATCAATGCCATTTTCTTTTTTGAACTCATCCGCCAAAAAGCTGATGATACGCTCGTCGAAATCGTCACCGCCAAGACGTGTGTCACCCGCGGTGGAAAGCACCTCGGTGATGCCTTCGCCCATCTCGATGTTAGACACGTCGAAAGTGCCGCCACCAAGGTCGTATACCATGATTTTCTGGTCGGCCTGTTTGTCTGCCCCATAGGCAAGTGCTGCCGCCGTGGGCTCGTTGATAATGCGTTTCACCGTAAGGCCGGCAATGGCGCCGGCATCTTTGGTGGCCTGGCGTTGGCTATCGCTGAAGTAGGCCGGCACAGTGATTACGGCATCGGTTACTTTTTCGCCCAAATAGCTTTCGGCATCGGCTTTCAGTTTTGCCAAAATCATGGCCGAAATTTCCTGTGGCGTGTACTGTTTTCCGTCGATTTCTACCTTCTCGCTGGTGCCCATGGCACGTTTGATGGAAGAAATGGTGCGATCGGGGTTTGTGATGGCCTGGCGTTTTGCCACCTGGCCCACAAGGCGCTCTCCGTCTTTGGTGAAGCCCACCACGGAAGGTGTGGTGCGTCCGCCTTCTGCGTTTGGAATTACAACGGCGTCGCCGCCTTCCATAACCGCTATGCAGCTGTTGGTTGTTCCAAGGTCAATACCTACAATTTTTCCCATAATAAAATTCTCCTTTGTCTATATAAGTTTTTGGTTTACTATTTATGCGAATCTGCCGGTGACACAGCTCTCTATTTGCTGTGTATCACCTGCCCATTCGGTTTAAGGGGCTACGGCCACCATGGCATGACGAATCACTTTTTCGCCCAGCATATACCCGCTTTGCATCACCTCGGTGATGATGCCGCTCTCCACACCGTCGGCTTCTTTTTGCATCACGGCATTGTGCAGCTGCGGGTCGAATTCTTTTCCCATTGCCTCTATTTCGTGTATGCCCAATTTATGAAAAATATCCAGGCATTTTTGCAACGTCATTAAAACACCTTTTTTATATTCTTCATCACTGGTAGGTGCTTGTGCCGCGGCGCCCAAAATATCCATCACGGGCAAAAGCGCCTCGGCCGAAAAAGCAACCCCACTGTTAAAAGCACTTTCTGTTTCGCGCTGGCTGCGTTTGCGGTGGTTTTCGTATTCTGCGGCCGTGCGCAAGAGCTGCTCGTTCACCTCTGCTGTGCGGGCCAAGGCTTCTGCCAACTTTTCTTCGGTGGCGGCCAGTTGGGCCGCGGCCTCTGCCACGCCTTTCTTGCCGCTATCTCGTTTACCTTTTTTACTTTTTCCCTCTGCCTCTGCCTCGTTTTTGAGGCCGGCCACGTTTGGCTCTTCTGCCTTGCTCATCTCTACGATATCCTCCTTTGGTAAGCTACACTTGCCACAACTCTATCTATTTATGTTTTAAAAATATTTTGGGCGTTGCTGTTGCCATCCACCACATTGCCCAGAAGCCTGCTAAAGTATTCCAGCGTGGGTATCACCTTGCCAAACTGCATCCGTGTGGGGCCCAATACAGCCAAGGCGCCATACAAACCACCGGCAGCCGGATAGTGCCTGGATACGATACACAGGCCGGGTATAGGACGCTCCATCTCATCCCCAAGCAGAACCGTGGTTCGGTTGTTTTGCGGGCGTAGCAAGTGTTCCACATCGCTTTGTGTCCCCACAAGTTCCAAAAGGGCACGCATGCCTTTATCCAGCTCGGTCCAGCGCAAAAGGTGCTTTTGTCCCTCGAAATACATAAAGGACTTCCCTGCCTCGGCCAACAAGACAAGAGCGGCCGATAAAATAGGCCAACTACACGGGCCATGCTCACCCAGGCTGTTTACCATCGCGCAAATGCAAGAAGGCCCCACATCGGCTTCGGCCACAAAGCACAAATGTTTGTTTAATGCCTGTGCTAAACGCTGGCAATCTTTGGCCTGTGGCTCAAAATCCACTTTCGCCACCCGTGTCAGCACACCGCCGGCCACTGTGACGGCCAAAACAGCCATGGTATAGCGCCCCACCTGCATCACCTCGTAGTGCACGATGTGCGAATCGGTTACCAGAGGGGTGGTGGCAATCACGGCATACCCCAATAGATCGGAAAGTGCCATGGCAGAACCCCTGGCCAACTTTTCGGGGTCGTGGTCTAGGGTGGCCACACTGTTTTGAATGCATTGTTCTTCTTTAGGGGTTAAATGGTTTTTCACACGTAGAAGATGGTCTACATAATAGCGATATCCCTTGGCCGTGGGTATACGCCCGGCCGAAGTGTGCGGCTGTTCCAAAAGGCCCAATCGTGTAAGGGCTGCCATCTCGTTGCGCAAGGTGGCCGAAGAAACTGAAATGTCAATGCGGCGTTGCAACAAATTGGAACCCACCGGTTCACCATCACTTGCATACAAAGAAACAATGGCCATCATGATGCGTTCTTTGCGATCGTCCATAGGCATGTTGCCCTCGCTTCCTTGTATCCATTTAGCACTCTATGCTCTCGAGTGCTAATACCATTCTACAACATCTGACGAAATTGTCAAGGGGAAGAACCAAAATTTTTTGTATTTTGCAAATTTCTCACATTCTGCAAAGAACCAAATCAAAATATTTCCAATGTGGCAAATCACTTTATAAAAATACCTATTAAACTAATTTGTTTATGGATTTGTTTTTTTGGCATAAAAAATAAGACCCCTAAAGGAGGTCTTACTTTTATTTCAAAAACAAATAAGAACTTGGCAGCCCCGTGCATTCCCTTTTGGGGGCCATTATTTCTCTGCCGTCTCGCTTTCGCGCTTCCTTTTTGTGCTTAGCCGCTGCACCAGAACAATAAGCACCACGGCCACCACAGAACAAACGGCGGCAATGGCAAAAGCGGGGAACATCAAGCTGATGTCGTCGGCCGCAATATTTTTATAATATCCTGCTATGTAAGAAGAGCCCACGGCGGCCAAGCCAAAACCAAGCAACACCATGCCATAGTTTGTGGCCACATAGGTGGAACCAAAGGTTTCGGCCGTTAAGGTTGGATAGTTTGAAAGCAGGCCACCATAGAAAAAGCCGATGCACGCAATAAGAACAAAAATCCAATATCCACGTGCCCAGTTTACAAGCAAAGACATGGTGCCACTGCCCACCATTAAAATAACCAAGGTGGGAACACGCCCAATTTTATCGGAAATGATACCCCAAAACAACCGCCCTATGGAATTGAAAATAGAAATCATCAAAACACCGATGGTGGCTGTTTCCACCATGCCATGCCCCACGGCAATGGGTTTTGCAAAACCAATCATCATCAGGCCGCCCGTGCAGGCAAGCATCATCGAAAATGTAATTAAATAAAACTCGGGCCGTTTCAGCACCTGCAAGGGGTTGCTATCTTTGTTTCCTTGCTTTTGGGCACCCACGGCAGAAGCGGGCGCTTTCTCTGTGTATAAAAGCAAAGAACCCACCGTGCAAACCACTAAAAATATTCCGGCTATCACACGCAAGGTCATCAATTCACCTACACCCTGCCCACCAAAAGCAGCTATCATATATTCCACCAGCGGTGTGAACACCACACCGCCAAGCCCCAAGGCGGCCACCACCATGCCGGTTACCAAGCCCTTTTTTTCCGGGTATAACTTCTGCACACATGCGATGGTGGTGGAATAGGCAAAACCCATGCCTACACCACCCATCAGGCCATAGCCTATCCAAATGAGCCAGGCGTATTCCGGCTGGGTAAACGAGGCCAAAAAGAACCCGGCCGACAGAATAAACCCACCTATCATCACCACCATTTTTAGCGGAATTTTGGCGGTTAAAAGCCCACCACATACACTGCCCACCGTCAGGGTTGCAAGCAGCAGGGAATAGGCAAGGCTGGCCGAGGCATTGTCGCCCGCGAACAAAGAGTTTGCAATGCCGGTTTGAAATACACTCCATATATAGGCAACACCCAAACATAATTGTATGGCAATGGCGGCCACCAGTGCCAAGGCTTTCCGTGTGGAAACATTTTTCATGGTAGAACCCCTTTCCACTGTGATAACACAGTACACAACAAAAATAGTAGGATATATCTATACGCACAACAAGTGTGCATAAACAGAAAATGTGTTTACAGCACTTTCTTTGTGCCTAATCGCCCAGTTTTAGTGCAACTATGAAGCCACCCACAAACAACCCAATGCCTGCAACCACCTGCAAAGGGGTCACTACCAGCCCGTCGTTGATGGCGCTTACAAAGATAGACAAGACAGAGGCGAACACAAAACCCAGTATACCGCAATAGGTCTTCACCTCAAAACGATTTATCAAAAACTCTATCAGCTTTGCCACCAACACGATGCCCACGGCAAGCCCCAAGGCAAAAACACCCAAAATAATAAGATTATGTGGCACGTTTTCAAAGGCGGTTAGCGCGTTAATTGTGTTTAAAACCGGTTCGTAATATCCCAGCAAAATAAGCATAAAAGAGCCGCTTACACCCGGTATCACCATGGTGGCCGCTGCCACTATGCCTGCAAAAAACAACATGCCATAGGAAAGCGGTGTCATCACGGTTAAATCTGCCACGCGCGAGCCACTGTCCATAAAGGTCATGCCCGCCACAATGGAAAACATCAACAGAAAAACCAAAACATTCCCCGCCGATTTTGCCTGCCCTTTAATTCGTTTGTAAAGCATAGGGGTGCCGCCTAGAATCAGGCCAATAAAAAACAAAATGGTGGGCAACTGGTAGAACTCCAGCGCATAGGTGATAACACGGCTCATCAGCACCAGGGCCGCACCTCCACCCAGGCCTAAAAAGAGTAGCAGGGCAATATGTTTTTTAATGTCGGTGAAAAAGTGGCTTATGGCATGAATAATGTCCTCATAAACACCCAAAGATATCATTAAGGTACCGCCGCTTACCCCCGGAATGATGTTGGCAATACCGATAAAAAAACCTTTTACAACCAGCTTCAATCGTTCCATACGCCCTCCTAAAAAGCATTGTGTTCAACAATAGCTTTACTATTATGCCAAAAAGAGAGGACACTGTCAAACAAAAGAGCTTCCTTTGGTAAAAATCGAGTGGATTTTCTGTGTGATAAAAAACCCATAATGGTAAAAATAGTTCGTTGATTCAATATTAAACATGCTTTTATCGGTGCACAACCGCTTTCTTGCGAAACCTTGCCCGCTGTGCTATACTAAAAACATATGTAAACGTGTAAAGAATGTCAATGACAGGGGACAGGGGTTTACCCACCGGATACCTTACGAAAAGAGGACAGCAAAATGGGTTTTTTTTGTTCACAATGCGGCACCACATTGCTTGACGGCGACCG
>CAYJIR010000032.1:0-2628 GCA_964370295.1 uncultured Oscillospiraceae bacterium | reverse complement strand
CGCCACCAATGCCCGTGCCACAGCCACAAAGCGAGCAGAACCCTGCGCCACCAGTGCCCGCGCCACAGCCACAAAGCGAGCAGAACCCTGCGCCACCAGTGCCCGTGCCGCAGCCACAAAGCGAGCAGAACCCAACGCCATCAGTGCCCGTGCCACAGCCACAAAGCGAGCAGGACCCTGCGCCACCAATGCCCATGCCACAGCCGCAAAGCGCATGGAGCACTACGCCACCCTCTGCCAAAACTACCGCAGCACCCACAAACAAAGAACAGGCGCCCAAAAAAAAGAAGAAAACCGGCCTCATCATTGTGCTGGTATTGGTTGTGTTGCTTTTGTTGGCCTTGCTAGCGGGTGCCATTGTGTTTGTTTTATTTCAGTTCGGCATTATTGACAACATCTTCGACAGCGACAAAAGTGATGACGACATATTGTTTATGCATGGGCTGTACCCTGTGTACAACGGCGAAGCCTATGGCTATATCAACGAACAAACAGACTTCGAAATCGAGCCCCTCTACGAATTCGCAAGGCCTTTTTCGGAATACGGCATGGCCGCTGTGCAACAAAACGACCTGTGGGGCTTTATCAACACAAACGGCAACATGGTTATCCCTCCCCAGTTCGACAGTGTCGGTAATTTTGGCGACAACGGATTGGTTAGCGTGAAAATCGGCGACGGTTGGGGATTCATTGACGACAAGGGCCAAATTGTATTGCCTCCTCACTATACCATGGTCTACAGTTTCCACGACGATGACATCGCCATCATAGAGCTTAGTGACAGCTACGGGTTTGTGGATAATAACGGCGAAGTTTTGGTACAGCCTCAATACGAAAGTGCCGTTTATGCCAGCGATTTAGAGCGTGTCCTTGTGCAATCGAATGGACTCTGGGGGATTTTGGATGAACAGGGAAACACAATCGTGCCCCCACAGTTTGAAGATTTAACCAGTTCGGACAACAGCGATACCTTTGCCGTGCTCCAAGGCGGCTACTGGGGTCTTATCGATGAAAACGGAAAATTCATTCTTCCCCCGCAATATACACGTCTTTCACCGCTGATGAACAATGGGCTAGCCGCTGCACAAGGTGCACTCAATATGCCTATGGGGTATATAGACGAAAGCGGCAGTTTTGTCATCGAACCCCAATTTGTATACGCCCATCCTTTTTTTGACGACGAACTCGCTCTTATAACCGATGACGACCTGCGCCAAGGGATGATAGACGAACAGGGCCACATCATTGTGCCACCACAGTACAACTACATTCATGTGCACGAAGATACACAGTTGCTACGCGTAGATACAAATGGTTTATATGGTTATATAGACCGCCGCGGAAACCCGGTTATACCCCTGCAGTACGCGAATGCAAGCAGATTCCACAGCGATGGTTATGCCACCGTCACCACCACAGATGGTTTTTTTGCCATCATAGACGAAACAGGCAACTACTTGCTAGAGCCCATTTATCCGAACCCCCATTTCGACCCTTAATACTTTACGTTTATACCAGGTAGTGTCGGCGCTACCTACCACATAAAAGCTTACATCAAGCCATCAACCCGTAAAAACAATCGGGTTTCACATCGCTTGCAGGAGGAATGTATGGGTACGTTTTCAAACAGTAAATTGCTTATCACAGGCGGAACCGGCAGTTTTGGCAACGCGGTACTTCGGCGTTTTTTAAACAGTGACATCGCAGAAATTCGCATTTTTAGTCGGGACGAAAAAAAGCAGGACGACATGCGCAAACGCCTTGCCAGCGATAAAGTAAAGTTTTACATAGGAGATGTGCGCAGCGGCGAAAGCTTAGACGTGGCCGTGGCCGGTGTGGACTATATTTTCCATGCCGCCGCCTTAAAGCAGGTGCCCAGCTGCGAATTTTTCCCCATGGAGGCCGTGCAAACCAATGTGGTGGGCACCGATAACCTTTTAAAAAGTGCCGTAAAACACGGCGTTAAAAAAGTGGTTTGCCTTTCCACAGACAAAGCGGCCTACCCCATTAACGCCATGGGAATATCCAAGGCCATGATGGAAAAAGTGATGGGAGCCGCGGCTCGTAACGCCGTGGATGCCGGTGCCAAAACCGTGATTTGTGCCACACGCTACGGCAATGTAATGGCCAGCCGCGGCAGTGTAATCCCCTTGTTCATAGACCAAATTAAGGCCCAAAAACCCCTGACCATAACAGACCCCGGCATGACGCGCTATCTTATGAACTTAGACGAAGCCGTAGATTTGGTGCTCTTTGCTTTCCAAAATGCACGCCCCGGTGATTTGTTTGTGCAAAAGAGCCCTGCTTCCACCATAGAAGATCTTGCACACGCCGTGCAAAAATTATTTGGAGACACCGGCCTGCGTGTGATTGGCGCGCGCCACGGCGAAAAACTATACGAAACCCTGTTAACTACCGAAGAACGCCTGCACTGCGAAGACATGGGAGACTATTTCCGTGTGCCGGCCGACAACCGTGATTTAAACTATGAAAAATACTTCAACGAGGGCACCACAAACACCGCCTCGGAAGAACCCTATACCAGCCACAACACACGCCGTTTACAGGTGCAGGAAGTGGTGGAAAAACTGCTGGAATTAAACCTTGTGCAAAAGGAGTTGGCGGCGC
>CAYJIR010000031.1:20091-26972 GCA_964370295.1 uncultured Oscillospiraceae bacterium | reverse complement strand
CCCCTTATCATACGGCACTTGCCATGTTTTGTTCTTTTTTCTATTTTCGAAAAATACATTCGCTATAAAGCAATTGTTTTTACAATTTTTTTTGCATTTGTTGTCAAATGTTGTATAATTAATGTATAGGCACTTAGGCGGTAAATAATTGGGATAAAACCTAGGAGGGCAGTTATGGCATCTAAAGTACATACAGAAGAAAATGAGATGGCTTTTGACCGATATAAGTACCTATTGACAACCTACCCCTATGACTTTGTTGTCTCTCATCAAATTGTAGAGCAGGTGGACAAGTCGGTTACCATTTTGCTAAAACTTAGCAAAAATGGCAATTTACAACTATGCTACAACCTCCTTACTATGGAAGATGTGCAAAAAATGTATCAAGAAGGCAGCGATATCTGTTTTGACAAGTGCTATATAGATAATTTTGATTGTGCCAGCCTTAGTTTTTTCGATGCAGAGCAAAGCAATATCCTGCTAAATAACTTTTCAGCCGATTGTGCTTTTTTCGATGGAAACACCAATTTTTCGGGCATACATTTCAAGGCCGATAACCTCTCTTTTTTAGCATCTGTTTTTGAAGGCGGCGAAATCCTATTCGATTCTTGCGTATTTTATGCCACACAAATTTCTTTTGAAAAAATGCACTGTGGAAACGGTAGTCTCTCTTTTTCCGGTGCCGATTTTGGCGATGCCGATGTTTCTTTTTTGGGCACAGAGCTTGCAACCGGTGAGGTTCTATTCAATGGAGCCCGTTTCGGGCAAGGTTCTATCTCTTTTAAAGATGCCAATTTAGGCAATGGTGATGTTTCCTTTGTGGAAACCAACTTTGGAGCCGGCCCTGTTTCATTTGAAAATGCCCGTTTTGGTAGTGGAGAAATATGGTTTGGACGTGCTATTTTTGACGAGGGAAAGGTTTCGTTTGAAAAAGCCGACTTCGGCGAGGGCAATGTCACCTTTTGGGAAACCAATTTCGGCGAGGGTGCCGTCACCTTTAACAAGGCTCGGTTTGGTGACGGCGAGGTGTCTTTCTGTGGCACCAGCTTTGGTGACGAATATGTTTGGTTTGATGATGTTGATTTTGGCACCGGCAGTGTTTCTTTTATGGGCACCAACTTTGGCAATAGTGATGTTCGTTTTTACCGTTCTAATTTTGAGGCGGGTGATGTCACGTTTTTCGGCTCCACCTTCGGCGATAGCAAAGTGCGTTTTTGGCGTAGCCACTTTGGTGATGGAGAGGTGAATTTTACAGGTGTGATGGCCGCACAAACCACCATCACCTTTAAAGGTTGCAACTTGCTAAATCACGAAGTTTTTCGCTTTGATAAAGTGAAAACATTGGAGATTATAGATTGTATCATCGATGGCGTATTGCTTCTTAACACCGATAAAATAGAAGCCGTACAAATAGAAGAGCTCTCCTTTTTAAACACAAAGAATTTAGGCAGTATTTTTTTAGACTGGGAAACGGCCAAAAACGCCATCGCAAACTATTCTTTTCCATCTAACGAGCCCGAAGCAGAAGTAAACCAAAAAAAAGCAAACCAGTTAAAAATGCTAAAAGAAAATTTCCATCATTTGGGCGAGTACGACAGCGAAGACGAAGCCTTCGCCGAATACATGAATTATCGACGAAAAACAAAAGATTTTCTACTTCGTTTTCCCTCGTGGGTGCTATCGGCCATATCGGGATATGGCACAAAACCATTTCGTCTTTTCATCACCATGATTCTTGTTATGTTCTTTTTCGGCTTTATCTTTAGCGGGCAAATCCCCTTTGTTGAAATGATGGGCCGTGAGGAATTTGGCCAAGTATTCTTAGGCATCCCCCGCGGGCTATATTTTAGCATGATAACCTTTATGACCATTGGGTATGGCGATATCTCCCCTGCCAATGAACTCACAGCCTTTTTAGCCGGCCTAGAAGGCTTTGCCGGCCTTTTCTTGATGTCATATTTTACAGTAGCCGTTGTGCGAAAAACTTTGCGTTAGTTGTTTTTTAAGCCCCTTACTGTGTTTATAAAAACACAGTAAGGGGCTTTTTTTGTATTATGATCCCTTAAATTTTCTAATTTTTTCGCCCCAATTTAGGCCCAGCCGCCGTATCTTCCACCGTATAACCACACGCCTCTATATCGGCGCGAAGAGCATCTGCCAAAGACCAATTTTTTTCTTTTCTTGCCTCGGCCCTTTTCTGTGCCAATTCCAGAACTTCGCTTGGGAACTCTTCTTCCTCACGTTTAATCATAAGCCCTAAAATTTGGCAAAGTGTGTCAAATATTTCCGCCACTTGAACAAGATCTTGTTTGCCTGTATGGCTCGCCTTGCTGTTGATATCACGTACAAAATCAAACAAAACGGCCAAGGCATCGGCTGTGTTTAAGTCGTCGTCCATCTTTTCGCAAAAACGCTTTTCATGCACACGAGCCTCTTGTAAAAGTGCCCCGTCTCCTTCATTTTTTGCACTCTCTAAGGCAAAATCCAGATTGCTGCGGCATGTATACAAACGCTCTAAACCGGATTTACACTGGCGTAAAATATCTAAAGTGAAATTTACCGGGCTGCGATAATGCGCACTTAACATAAAATATCGTATGGGCTCATACCCTAGTTCTTGTGCCACTTGACGTACCGTATAAAAATTTCCAAGTGACTTACTCATTTTGCGGTCATCAATGTTTAAAAACCCATTATGCATCCAATAGCGTGCGAACGTTTGACCATTGGCGCACTCGCTTTGTGCAATTTCATTTTCGTGGTGTGGAAACACCAAATCCTGCCCGCCGGCATGAATATCAAACGTGGTACCAAGATGTTTTTTTGCCATAGCGCTGCATTCGATGTGCCACCCCGGCCGCCCCGGCCCCCAGGGCGAGTCCCAAGCAGGCTCGTTTGGTTTTGCTGCCTTCCACACGGCAAAATCGGCCTCATCTTCTTTTAGGCTGTCTGCCATTTCGGCGCGCAAATCTCGGTTGTTTTCTAAATCGTCAAGCACTTTATGGGACAATTTCCCGTATTCCGGAAATTTTCTGGCGCGAAAATATACATCCCCATTTTCCGCTTTATATCCATATCCACGCTCTATAATATCCTCTATAAGCGCGATGATTTCGTCCATATGCTCGGTCGCTCTGGGCATCACACTGGGGCGCAACACCTGCAATCCGTCTGCATCGTGTAAAAATTCGCGTTCAAACTCTTCGGCCACTTCTTTCACGCTTTTTTTTGTATCATTCGCTTTGGTTATTAGCTTATCATCTATGTCTGTGACGTTGCTTACAAACAATACCTTATAACCGCGGTAACTAAGATAGCGGCGCATGGTATCAAACACACAAAGTGGGCGTGCATTGCCTACATGAATGTAGTTGTACACCGTAGGCCCACACACATAAATGCGTACTTCTCCCTTGTACAAGGGAACCAGTTCTTCTTTTTTTCGACTCATCGTATTATATATTTGCATGTTTCCCTCTTTTCCATTTGCTAAAATGCATTTAACCTTTATATTGTAAATCGCACGCTTCGGGCACCGGGCCGTCTCCATCATATAGCACTTTTGGAAGATTTCGAATAAAGGGCAAGTTTTCTAAAAAAGGAAGATTCCAAGCCTTCCATCGATAGGCACGTATCGCGCTATAGATGACCACTGCCAGCACCAAAAGACTCGGCACAGAAAATAAAAAGCTTTGTACAATGCCAATGGCACCCATGGTCACAGGCGAAAAATGGCTATAAAATATGACACCAACACTGCCAGTTATCACTTGCACCACAAAAAGCCAAATGCTTTCCACACACCACAACAACAGCGAAAATAGGGCACTGCGCCGTACCATCCCGCTGTTTTTTTCCAAACATAATACCAAAATCAGAAGTGCTAAACCCATAAAATTTACAAATGGTGCTATAATAAGCACGAGCATTGCCACCAAATTGGACGCCAGACTGAAAAAACCTGAACGATGAGGCTGGTATTCTTTACTGTATTTTTCTATGAAATTCAAATTCATAAAGTCCCTTCTCTATATCTATTATTTTGCATTTTGGATAAATACTCGATTTTGCCATAGGTATTGCACACCCGAAAGCACGGTGACCAGTGCCACAAGCCAACAAAGAATCTGAGTGCTTATCAGCACCCATGTCAGGTGTGGTTCACCCGTTGCCAAGCCAGCAAAACCGGCGGCAAAGTAAAACCATAAAATAGAAAGCATTTGCAACACGGTTTTCACCTTGCCAAAAACATTGGCCGCTATCACCTTTCCATCCTCAGCACCGGCCGCCACCATTCTCATGCCGGAAACCGCAAATTCGCGCATCAATATCAGTACGATAACAAGCGGCGAACATACGCCGTCTGCCATCATGTATATAAAAGCTGTGGTCGTAAGAAGTTTATCGGCCAAGGGATCTGCAAATTTACCAAAATCTGTTATTAAATTGTATTTCCTGGCTAAATAACCGTCTAAAAAATCCGTAAAACTTGCAAGCGAAAAAACAATTGCCGCCCATAGATAGTGATGCGGTATTGTGGACACATAGACAAAAAATATGAAAACAGGAATTAAAATTATCCGTATCAATGTTAATTTATTGGGCAAATTCATAATTGTTTCCTCTTTATACTTTGTGTGAGGCTATTTTACTTCCTGGGCATCTTCCACATATTCGCCCATCAGTTGAAGACTATCTTCTGCAAGAATCTTCACCTTGTAAAACCCACCCGCATGCACCGGTGCATCGCTTGGCAAGATAACAAGTGTATCTATTTCAAAGCAATCAGCAACACTACGGCATATAAATATGTCCTCTGTTTCGTCGTAGCCATCGCACACCACTTCCAAAACCGTGCCAATTTGCGCTTCCTGCATGGCCTGTGTAATGCGGCTTTGCATATCCATGATTATTTCTGCACGTTTTTCCCGCACTTCCTGCGGCACTTGGTTCTCCATCTCTGCCGCCTTTGTACCCTCTTCCTGCGAATAGGCAAAACAGCCCAAACGCTCAAAACCAATTTCTTTTACAAACTCACAAAGTTCCTCAAATTGTTCTTCACTTTCGTTTGGGTATCCCACTATTAAACTCGTGCGTAAAGTACAATTCGGGATAACCCTGCGTATGTCTGCTATAGCCTTTTGTATAACCGCCGCACCGCCCTTGCGCCGCATAGACTGCAAAATATCTATATTACAATGCTGTATGGGCAAATCGAGATAAGGCACTACTTTTTGGTTGCGCTGCATGGCCAACAAAAACTCCTCTGTGATGCGCTCCGGGTAGGCATACAAAATGCGTATCCAGCGAAGACCCGATATTTTGTTTAACGCATCCAGCAAAGCTGCAATTTCATTGGTTCCCCTATCTTCCCCAAAAGCTGTCACATCTTGCGCCACCAGCACCAGCTCTTTTACCCCCTGCTGTGCCAGCCACTGTGCCTCTTCTATGCAATCTGAAAAATCACGGCTGCGAAAAGGCCCGCGGATAGAGGGAATGGCGCAATAAGAGCAGGCATTTGAACACCCCTCTGCAATTTTTAAATAAGCAAGATGGGGTGGTGTTCCAATGACACGCCGTGCCGAAAAAGGCAAATTAGTTTTTGGGCCATAGGCCTCATACGGTGCCTTTTGTGCCTGGCTATCCTGTGCCATCAACATACGTATAATATCGGCCAGCTCTGTATTTTTCCCTATGCCTACCACGGCATCCAACTCGGGAATTTCTTTGGCCAGCTCTTCTCGATAGCGCTCTGCCAAACAACCCGTCGCCAGCACTTTTACGCATGGATTATCTTTTTTTAGCAAACAAGCATCAAAAATATGCTCTATCGCCTCTTGTTTTGCGGCCTCTAAAAAACCGCAAGTATTAACAACCACTATCTCTGCCTCACGGATATCCGCTACAGTTTCGTGGCCATCTTCAAGCAGAGAACGACAAAACACATCTGCATCCACTTGATTTTTAGGACATCCCAACGATACAATCGCAATTTTCATTCTGCTTCCTGTTCTGATATAACACTTTCCAGCGCCTGTTTTATATCCCGATGTGAAAAACCGCGCCGTGCCATTGCCGCCATAACGGCGCTGTATTTTCCCTGTCTTATTTTATCTGCGTATTTTTTTCGCATCACCTGCGCGGCCACACTTTCGTCTTCTTGTCCCAACTCTTCCACTGCATCCTGGGCAAGCTCGGCCTCTATGCCCTTTTCCCTTAAAGCATAAAAAATAGCACGACTACTTTTTCCTTTTTCCGCCTGCACACGCGCATATTCGCTTGCAAATTGTCTATCACAAAGCAGTTGCATCTCTTCCATGGCTGCCACAGCCATCATTGCCGAATATTCATCATGGTTTTGGCATAATTTTAAAAACAACTCCTGCTTTGCATACATGCGTCTGGTTAAAAAACGCATCGCTTGCTCTTTGGCTTTGTGTGTGTTGCCGGCCTCTTGCAATGACGATAGCGCATCCTCGTCCAAAACCGTTCCCACTTCCAAACCTTTCGAATATAAAGTTTCTTCATCCACCGACAAAAAGAAACCCTCACACGAAAACAGCGCATAATTCCCACGTTTAGTTTTTCGTATCTCCGTAATTTTCATTAATCATCCACGCTGATATCCAGCCCACGCTCGTGTTGAACATCACTTGTTTTTTGCGGTGGTTTTGGGGGTAAATCGTCTAAATTACCGCCTGCCTTCTTTTTCTTTTTGCTTGCCACAGCCAAACGGTCGAAGTTTTGACGCACTTTTTCTTCCACTTCCGCGGCATATTCAGGATGTTCTGCCAGATAGGTTTTGGCGTTGTCACGCCCTTGCCCCAAGCGAATCTCCCCCGCGTTAAACCAAGCGCCACTTTTTTGGATGATTTCAAGCT
>CAYJIR010000031.1:0-20081 GCA_964370295.1 uncultured Oscillospiraceae bacterium | reverse complement strand
CACCGCCAAATCTAACAGTTCGCCTGTATGCGAAATACCCTCGCCAAACATGATGTCAAATTCTGCTTCTTTAAACGGTGGTGCCACTTTGTTTTTCACCACTTTTGCACGTGTGCGGTTTCCAATAAACTGCCCCGCAGAATTTTTTAGCCCTTCGCTACGACGCACATCAATGCGCACAGAAGAATAATATTTTAAAGCACGTCCACCGGCTGTCACCTCCGGATTTCCATAGGTAACACCCACTTTTTCGCGCAATTGATTGATAAAAATACAAACGGTGCCCGTTTTGCCTACAACACCGGTCAATTTACGCAGCGCCTGGCTCATCAAACGCGCTTGCAAGCCCACGTGTGAATCGCCCATTTCACCTTGAATTTCTGCCCTTGGCACCATGGCCGCCACCGAATCTATTACAATGACATCTATGGCACCACTGCGCACCAGTGCCTCGGTAATTTCAAGCGCTTGCTCACCGGTGTCCGGCTGACTTACCAACAAATTGTCCACATCCACACCCAGCGCACTTGCATACTGTGGATCCAAGGCATGCTCCACGTCTATAAAAGCCACGTCACCACCATTTTTCTGGGCCTGCGCCAAAACATGTAGCGCCAAAGTGGTCTTTCCGCTTGATTCCGGCCCATATATTTCCACTACACGCCCGCGCGGTAAACCACCCACACCCAAGGCAGCATCTAAGGAAATAGACCCTGTGGAGATAGCATCAATCTGCATGGCCACATTTTGCCCCATCTTCATCACAGCGCCTTTTCCGAATGTTTTCTCTATGCCGGCAAGGGCTGTGTCCAGCGCTACTTTTTTATCTTGTGGAGCCGTTCTCTCCGGTTTCGGCGGTATTTTTTTATCTGCCATACTTAACTCCTTTATTTATCATCTCAGTCTATCTATTCATAGCACTTATCATCTTATTATCGTGTTTTTACCTCTGTTCTATCTTGCTCGTCCCACCGAAAAGCCGGGTCCATATAATCTATATGTTGCTCTTGTTGGGTAAGTTCCAAAAACACCTCTTCTTCCACATCTTGCCTTAAATCTGTTTCCGTATTTTGGCCTACTCTCTTATGTTGCACAGCATTTCCCACTTCTAACGTGGTCAGTAGAAATAGTGGCAATACAGCTATTAAGAACTGTGGTCGCGCCACCCCAAAAAGCCCAGCTACCACAGCCAACAACAAAGCCACGCGCATAAAGGTAAGCGCATCATTTTTGTGAATAATGCTATACACCGATGCAACCACCCCATACAACAGCAAGGTGCCCCAAAGGGCAAAGGCCACATAAGCAAATATAGAGTAGAGGGCTCCGGTTGGCAAAACCAAGCTTTGCAGTATTCCTTCTTCTTGTACCACTTCATACTCCAGCGAAGCACTGGCCCCCAGTGTACCCTCGCTGAAAAAAACACTTATCTTTGTCCCAATCAGCTGCATCACACCAAGGGCACCCAAATCTTCTAAACGCATTTGTATTTCTTCGAAAATCAGGTCTTGCCTTGCGGTATAGTCAAGCGCTTCTTGCAATTTTTGGCTATCTTGCGCATTTTCCATGCCCCAGGGTGAAAGCCCAACCATTATTTCAGCCGCCGGAGGCATGCGTTCACTTTCAGTATAGTGTGCCAGCACCGGGCTAGCATCCATGGCCATTTGACCGCCAAACACCACAAACAAAAACACGGCACCACCTGATAAAAACAAAAGAATGCGCCCTTTTCCACATAAAAGCAAAAACAAATCCAACACAATAGCCACAAAAAGTGCTGCCACCACCGCTTGAAAAAGAGTTCCAAGCGCCAACAAAAACGATAAAACACAAAACAGCAGGCAAGATTTCCCAAAGGCACCGCCACGCCATAACTTTCTGATTTGCAACCAAAGCAAAACACTGCCTGCCACAAAAGCCATTGCCACCGTACCCCCTTGCAAAAGGGACGCCTGCAACCATAAAAAAGGGCTAAAAACAACAGCCACTAATAAAAACAAAAGTGCTTTATTGGCCATAAATAAACGTTTTGCCACAAAATAGCTAAGCAGCACGGCGGCAAAAAGAAATGCTATATTTAAACCGAGAAACGGCAGGGTAAAATTGGATACCCCCGCAAGAGAAAACAGAAAAAAATAGCCACACAGTAACACGAAAACAGCATCAAATTGAGGGTTTAACGCAATATAGCTCCCCGGCAATGTGCCCCCATTTGCATAGTTGGCCGCCGCCGTATACACTTCGCCAAAGTAAGCACCACCGGTTTGTGTGCGCAGTTGCCAAGCAGAAAAACCCAACACAACCAGTAAAAGCGAAAACAAAACCAAGGCTACAACAAGCTCTTTTACCTTGCCCACAGATTTGGCCTGCAACATAAACCAAAACGGTATAAATAGTAGGCCTGCAGCAAAACAAACCGATGGCAACAACCACTGCCATGACAAGGCTTTTGTACTGTCTACATTAAAGAAAAGCGCCAAAACCAGCGCACACAACAGCATGACCGCAAACAGCGGTTTTGCCGCACGATACATAATTGGTTTGTTGATTCTTCCGCGCAGTAACACACGTCCCTTAGCTTTTTTCAAGGATATTCCCCCAGAAAACCCGTTTGTTTTTCCGTGCAGCTTCATACTCTATGTGAAAACGACGGAGGTTTCCCCCCGTCGCGCTATCAACCGGGTGCGAAACTGGCCTGTATGCCAAACTTCACCTACAGCGAATCCGTTCCACCCATTTCCAATATTGCTTCCACTTCCGGGATGCCCGTGCCCGCCGGTATCAACTTGCCTATGATAACATTTTCCTTAAGCCCAGAGAGTGTATCCACCTTGCCTTTAATAGCAGCATCGGTTAGCACGCGCGTGGTCTCTTGGAAAGAAGCCGCCGAAAGCCAAGATTCTGTTGCCAAAGACGCCTTGGTAATACCCAGCAGTTTTGGATCCCAGGTTGCCAATTGCAACTGCGTTTCTCCTGCATCTATACGCTGTTGAAGGATTCTGTTTTGTGCCTCCAAATCGCTGCGCTCCATCATGGTTCCACCCACAAAATCTGTAGAGCCCGGGTCTTGCACCACCACTTTGCGCATCATTTGACGCACGATAACCTCGATATGTTTGTCGTTGATATCCACACCCTGTTGGCGATACACGCCCTGTACTTCCTCAATGAGGTAGTTTTCCACGGCTGTAACACCTTTAATGGCCAAGATATCATGCGGATAGGCATGCCCTTCTGTTAACATATCGCCCAATTGTAGTTCATCACCCTCTTGCACTTTGATGCGTTGGCCAAAGGGGATAAGGTAGCTACGTTCTGTGGGTGCACCATTTTCGTCCACACCACTCACCACAACATGACGATTTTTCTTGGTATCGTCGATATGCACTTTGCCTGAAATTTCCGTCATAATGGCAAGCACCTTAGGTTTACGCGCCTCGAACAGTTCCTCAACATGGGGCAAACCCTGCGTGATATCCTCGGCCGTGATAATACCACCTGTGTGGAAGGTACGCATGGTGAGCTGTGTGCCCGGTTCACCTATAGACTGTGCCGCAATGATACCCACTGCCTCACCTATGCCCACAGGCATGCCATTGGCAAGATTGGCGCCGTAGCAACGTGCACAACAACCTTGTTCTGCCTTGCAAGCAAGCACACTTCGGATGCAAAGCTTTGTATAGCCGGCTTCAATAATACGGTTGGCATCGTCTTCGTCCATCATGGTATCACTACTTACCAGTAGCTCTCCCGTTTCGGGATGCACCACATTTTCCACAGGATAACGGCCGATAAGGCGCTCGAAGAATGGCTCGATATTGGCGTTACCATCGCCAAGAATGTCGGCCACAATAATGCCCTGTGTGCTGCCACAGTCCTCCTCGCGGATGATAACCTCTTGCGAAACGTCTACAAGACGGCGTGTTAAATATCCAGACTCTGCCGTTCGCAAAGCCGTGTCTGCCAAACCTTTACGGGCACCACGTGAGGCAATGAAGTATTCCAATATATCAAGACCTTCGCGGTAGTTTGAACGAATAGGAATTTCGATAACATCACCGGAAGTATTTGCAATCAGCCCACGCATTCCGGCCAACTGACGAATTTGCTGCATAGAACCACGTGCACCGGAATTTGCCATCATAAAGATGGGATTGCGTGCATCCAAGTTTTCCTCAAGCGCATTGGACACTTCATCGGTGGTGTTTTCCCACACAGAACGAATTTTATCCAAACGTTCTTTATTGGAAATAAGCCCACGGTTAAACTGTTTTGTAATTTTACCTATTTCGTCGTCGGCATTTTGTATCAGCTCTTTTTTCTTCGGCGGAATCACCGCATCCGAAACCGCAACCGTTAAGCCCGACAATGTGGAATATTTAAAGCCTTGCGCCTTCACTTTATCCAACATCTCTGCCGTCACTGCTGCGCCATGTTTGTGGATACAACGATCGATAATTGTGCCCAATTTTTTCTTGTTAACAAGAAAATCCACTTCCAAATGGAATGCCTCTTCGGGATCTTCTCGGTTCACATAGCCAAGGTCTTGCGGTATGTGGTCGTTAAACAAAATGCGTCCCACTGTGACATCTACAAGTTTTTGGCACACTTCTCCATTGATTTCTTTATACCTACGCACTTTAATGGGGGCATGCAAAGTAATCACCTTGTCGTGGTATGCCATAATGGCCTCTGCCTCGCTGCAGAACACTTTGCCCTCGCCTTTATCCCCTTTGCTTATCATAGTGAGATAATAGCTACCCAGCACCATATCCTGTGTGGGCACAGTAACCGGTTTTCCATCACTGGGTTTCAATAGATTTTGGCTGGCAAGCATCAACTTGCGCGCCTCCCGCTGTGCCTCATTGCTTAAAGGCACGTGCACAGCCATTTGGTCACCATCAAAATCAGCATTGTATGCCGTACACACCAAAGGATGCAACTTTAGGGCACGACCTTCCACCAGCACAGGCTCGAAAGCTTGAATACCAAGACGATGCAAAGTAGGTGCACGGTTTAGCAAGACCGCATGTCCCTTGATAACCGTTTCCAGCGAATCCCACACCTCGGGGCGCGTGCGCTCTACCATTTTGCGCGCACTTTTGATGTTATTGGCAATTTGATTGTCCACAAGATCGCGCATTACAAAAGGTTTAAACAATTCCAGTGCCATTTCTTTGGGCAAACCACACTGATACATTTTTAATTCTGGCCCCACCACGATAACCGAGCGGCCGGAATAGTCTACACGCTTGCCCAAAAGGTTTTGGCGGAAACGTCCCTGTTTTCCTTTTAGCATGTCCGACAAGCTTTTTAATGGGCGATTGTTTGGCCCTGTAACCGGGCGCCCACGGCGGCCATTGTCGATAAGTGCGTCCACAGCCTCTTGCAACATCCGTTTTTCATTGCGCACAATGATGTCTGGCGCACCGAGCTCTAGAAGGCGTTTAAGGCGGTTGTTTCGGTTGATGACACGACGATACAAATCATTCAGATCACTTGTGGCAAAACGACCACCATCCAGCTGCACCATAGGACGAATGTCCGGAGGTATCACAGGTATGGTATTCAGAATCATCCATTCGGGGCGGTTTCCACTGCCCCTAAAAGATTCTACCACTTCCAATCGTTTTATAAGGCGCAAGCGTTTTTGCCCACTAGCATCCTCTAGCTCTGCATTGATGCTTTGCGAAAGAGCGTCTAAATCTATATTTCTTAACAACTCTTCCACAGCCTGAGCACCCATGCCTGCCTTAAATTCATCTTCATAGCGCTCGCGCATATCGCGATAGTCTTTTTCACTGAGAAGTTGCTTGTCTTCCAGTGGTGTAAAACCCGTATCTGTAACAATATACGCAGCAAAATACAACACTTTTTCCAATTGGCGTGGGCTGATGTCCAACAAAAGGCCAATACGGCTTGGAATCCCTTTAAAATACCAAATATGGCTAACCGGTGCGGCCAGCTCGATATGCCCCATACGCTCTCTGCGCACTTTAGCCCTTGTCACTTCCACACCGCAACGCTCACAAGTTTTCCCTTTATAACGTATACGCTTGTATTTTCCGCAATGGCATTCCCAATCTTTGGTGGGCCCAAATATTTTTTCGCAAAACAAACCATCACGCTCTGGCTTTAATGTGCGGTAGTTAATGGTTTCCGGTTTTTTAACTTCTCCACAACTCCACTGACGAATTTGGTCGGGCGAGGCTAACCCAATGCGAATGGAGTCGAATTCATAATAATCCATAGGTGACCCTTTCTTTCCATACTGTTTTCTTTGCCGCCACGCAGGAAACCCTTTCCTGCTTTCATTCATTTCTAGCCCTCAAATGGGTCTTCACTAAACAGGTCTTCGTCTGAGAATATATCCTCAGGATTCAAAGGAGCCACCTCATCTTCATCTTCAAAATCAGAATCTTCCTCTTCTATGTCTGCCAGTTCCACTTCTTCTCCGTCTACACTTTCAATGGCATATTCACCAGAGAGTTCTTCTTCCAGCAAAACATCCTCGCCTACTGCAAGATCTGCACGTGGATAATTTTCTTCTTCGTCATAGTTTTGCTTTAAGTCAATTTCGTTTCCTTCTCTGTCTTGCACCACCATTTCAAGCCCCAAACTTTGAAGCTCTTTAATTAGCACGCGGAAACTTTCCGGTATGCCGGCCTCCGGCACTTGTTGGCCTTTTACGATGGATTCGTAAGTTTTCACACGTCCCACCACGTCGTCACTTTTTACAGTGAGGATTTCCTGCAAGGTATAGGCCGCGCCATAGGCCTCCAATGCCCACACTTCCATCTCGCCAAAGCGTTGGCCACCAAACTGGGCTTTACCACCCAATGGCTGCTGGGTTACAAGGCTGTACGGGCCTGTAGAACGCGCATGAATTTTATCGTCTACCAGATGATGCAGCTTCAAATAATACATATAGCCCACGGTAACGCGATTGTCGAACTGTTCGCCTGTGCGCCCGTCATACACCACACTTTTCCCATCCGGTTGCATACCGGCCTTTTCAAAACAAGCACGTATGTCAGATTCATGTGCACCGTCGAACACAGGTGTCATCACTTTCCAGCCAAGTGCACTGGCTGCATAGCCCAGATGTACTTCCAACACCTGACCTATGTTCATACGGCTGGGCACGCCCAGTGGGTTTAGCACAATATCCAGCGGGGTTCCATCCTCTAAGAAGGGCATGTCCTCTTGGGGCAAAATGCGCGAAACAACACCCTTGTTTCCATGGCGACCCGCCATTTTATCGCCCACGGAAATTTTGCGTTTTTGTGCGATATAGCAACGCACTACCTGACGCACGCCCGGTTGCAATTCATCACTATTTTGTGGGGTAAACACTTTTACGTCCACAATAATGCCATATTCACCATGCGGAACACGCAGGCTTGTGTCGCGCACTTCACGTGCTTTTTCGCCAAAAATCGCCCGCAGCAAACGCTCTTCCGGCGTAAGTTCGGTCTCACCCTTGGGTGTCACTTTGCCCACCAAGATATCACCGGCTACCACTTCTGCACCGATGCGAATGATGCCGTCTTCGTCCAGATCTTTCAGCGCATCTTCACTTACATTGGGGATATCGCGTGTGATTTCTTCCGGCCCCAGTTTTGTCTCACGGGCATCTTGCTCATATTCTTCGATATGGATAGAGGTGTACACATCGTCGCGCACAATTTTTTCGTTGATAAGAACAGCATCTTCGTAGTTATAGCCCTCCCAAGTCATAAAGCCAATCAGGGCATTTTTCCCAAGGGATATTTCGCCATTTTTTGTGGCAGGGCCATCTGCCAGCACCTGTCCCACCGTCACTTTGTCTCCCTTGCTTACAATGGGGCGTTGGTTCACACAGGTACCTTGGTTAGAGCGCATAAATTTGATTAAATCATAGCTGTCTAATTCGCCATTGTCGGCACGCACCACAATGTCGTTTGCCGTCACACGTTCCACAACGCCGGCACGGCGCGCCAAGGGGCAAACACCTGAATCTGTGGCTGCCTTATACTCCATGCCCGTGGCCACAATGGGCTGCTCTGTAACCAAAAGAGGCACGGCCTGCCGCTGCATGTTCGAGCCCATCAGCGCGCGGTTCGCATCGTCGTTTTCTAAAAACGGAATCATAGCCGTAGCTACAGAAAGCACCATCTTGGGAGACACGTCCATATAGTCGGCCTTTTCGCGCTCCACCTCAATAATCAAATCTTGATGGCGCGCATGCACACGCTCGCGTGCAAAACGCCCTTGTTCATCAAGGGGTTCATTGGCTTGCACTACAGTATATTCATCTTCCACATCGGCTGTCATGTATACCACTTCGTTGGTAACAACGCCGGTTTCTTTATTCACTTTTCGATAGGGAGCTTGCACAAAACCATATTCATTGATACGCGCAAAGGTGGCAAGGTAGGAAATGAGGCCAATGTTCGGACCTTCAGGCGTTTCAATGGGACACATGCGTCCATAATGACTATAATGCACGTCGCGAACTTCAAATCCAGCCCTGTCTCTCGAGAGACCACCGGGCCCAAGGGCAGAAAGACGTCGCTTGTGTGTAAGCTCTGCCAAGGGGTTGTTTTGATCCATAAATTGAGAAAGCGGCGAAGAACCGAAAAACTCTTTAATAGCACTGGTCACCGGACGAATGTTGATAAGCGCCTGTGGCGTTACCACATCCATATCTTGTGCTTGCAAGGTCATCCGCTCGCGTATCACACGCTCCATACGTGAAAAACCGATGCGGAATTGATTTTGTAGCAGTTCACCTACGCTACGAATACGACGGTTGCCCAAATGGTCGATATCGTCTGTGGTGCCAATGCCGTAGGCAAGACCATTTAAGTAGTTAACCGAGGCAAAAATATCGTCTTTGGTCACTGTGCGACTTACCAGGCTAACAAAATCACGTGCACCTTCGTTGTTTGCCTCGTATACGCGCTCGCGATCACTGCGGTTAAGCTCTCGTCGCAGCAACTCTTTTCTCTCTTCGTCATCATCACTTTCATTCATGATTTGTTGCAAAAGGGAAAAATTCACTTTTTCGGTAATTCCAAGTTCCTCGCGCACATCAAATCCCAAGAAATAGCTGGCATCCACCACACCATTGGAAATTACTTTTATTTCTTTATCATCTATTTTTAGATGAACAAAATTAACACCATTTTGCTCAATTTCCGTAGCGGTTTCTCTGCTGATTTTCTCGCCGGCCGCACACAAAAGCTCGCCCGTAAGTGGGGCAATCACATCACGAGCTGCCACATGGCCGGCGATGCGCCGCCCAATGGCCAACTTACTGTTCATTTTATAGCGCCCAAAACGAGACAGATCGTAGCGATGTGGATCGAAAAACAGATTCTCAATATGGCTTTTGGCGCTGTCTACCGTGGGTGGCTCGCCCGGACGCAACTTACGGTAGGTTTCCAAAAGGCCCTCTTCCACATTTTTGGCCGAATCTTTGGCAATGGTGGCTTCTATGCGGTCATCCTCACCAAAGAAATCTCGAATTTGGCTGTCTTCGCCTAGGCCAAGAGCGCGCAAAAAGACAGTGACAGGCAATTTACGGGTTTTATCTATACGCACGCTAAATACGTCATCACTGCCGGTTTCGTATTCTAGCCACGCACCTCGATTTGGATTGAGTGTGGTAGAAAACAACTGTTTGCCTGTTTTGTCATAATTTTCGCCAAAGTATACACCGGGAGAACGCACAAGTTGTGAAACAATGACACGCTCGGCACCGTTGATGATAAAAGTGCCGCTTTCTGTCATCAGCGGGAAATCTCCCATGAAAATTTCCTGCTCTTTCACTTCCCCCGTTTCTTTGTTAAACAAACGGGTGGTAACACGCAACGGCGCAGCATATGTTACGTCGCGCTCTTTGCACTCCTTGATGGAATACTTGGGCTGATTGTCTAAGCGATAACCGATAAAATCCAGCATCAAAGAGCCTGAATAGTCCTCTATCGAACCAACGTCACGAAAAATCTCCCGCAGGCCCTCCCTTAAGAACCATTGGTAAGAATCTTTTTGTACCTCGATGAGGTTTGGCATCTCCAAAACCTCATCAATGTGGGAAAAACTCATGCGTTCCGTCGTCCCAAGCATCGTCGGCTTGACATTCACCATGCGCGCAACCACTCCTAATTTTATATTCTGTATTTTCTTTTTTTGAACACACCTTTGCCAACCCCTATAAAAAAAGAGGTTTTTTGGCTATTTTGCACAAAAACAACCCGGCAATTTTCTCTGTTTTTCTCGTATAACTTGGAAAATGGCTAGAAATAAGCCATATTAGTACAACTATCAATTATAGCTTGAGACACATGCTTTGTCAAGGCCTTGTTATGGGGATTTGCAGAACATGAAACACGTGGCGACGTGTACATATTATACCTCCCCCTCTTTTTCCTTCTTATCCATCATTTGTTCTTGTGTTTGTGTGGCTTGCGCATCTGATTTATCAAAATAACCTTTTCTTTTCACAATGGCCATCACCACGGTAAACAGCACCAACACACCCAGCGAAGCAATCAGTCCCAACGGGTTGTCCTGGATGTTTGCCGCGCTATACCCCAAATACACATACACAGCACTACCGGGCAACATGCCCAGCACCGTGGCAATGGCGTAATCTCGATAGCGAATGCCAATGATGCCCGATAGATAGTTAACCCCTGCAAATGGGAATAATGGTATCAACCGCGCATACATCATAAATACAAAACCATTCTTCTGCGCCTTTTTCTGTGCATTTTCAATAAAGGAACCACTTTTTATGAACTTTGTCACCAAGTCTTTGCCCAGCAGTTTTGCCAAAAAATAGGAAAGGTGACAACCTAAGTTTGAGCCGATAATCGTAAAAAGCAATCCCCACCAAAAGCCAAAAATCGGCCCTGAAAGCAGGGTAAGTGCAGAAGCCGGCACCATCAAGGTTACAGACACTGCGTACACAACAATAAATATCAGCGGTGCAAAGGGATTGTTTTGTATGCTTTCAACCAAATTTAAAATTGTGTTTATATTAATATAATCACGTAGGATAAACAAAAGCAAAAGGGCAAGCGCCAAAACGATGATTTTCTTTTTCATTCTCTTTTCGCCCTCCTTTCGTGTTTAAAAATGCGCACCATTCTGCGTATGCCTGTGCCCGCCATCAAAACATTAAAAATATTTAAAATTATAAAAATCCAGCCGGGAAACAGCATCATCAAGCTAAAGCATACAAAAGTTTCTGTGCGCTCTATCAGGCCGCTGTCGTAGTGCATACTTTTTTTTCCTGTGTTGGCAAATAGGGTTCCCGCCAGCATAAAAGTACTGAAATTAAACATGGCAAAGATAAAAAAAAGAAAATATGCCAAAGCAAACTGTGGCCGGAAGAAGAAGAAGCCCAAAACCAAAAAGCCTTCCACCAGCCGGTCAAAAATCAAGTCTAGATAAGCTCCAAATTTCGAGCTTTTATTAGCAAGGCGGGCCACTGTTCCGTCTAGAACATCCAAAGCACCCGAAATCCAAAGAAACACCAAGGCCGGAAATGGCCGGCCAAAACCCAAAAGCAAGGCACTTGCTACCCCCACCAAAAAGCCAAAAACCGTTATGTAGTTCGGGTGCAATTTATGCAAATGCAGCCCCTTGGCCGTGGCATCAAAACCCTTTTGTATGTGTTTTCTAAGGCTGGTGTCTATCATATCCACTTCCCCCTTAAATACTCATTAGCGCTTTGTCGCAATAATTTTTTTAAGCCAGCTCTGCTGCCATGGTTTTACATGATTTTTAAAATCTTGCACGGCCAAGCTTTTTATAATTTCTCCTTGCACCGGATACGCGTATATCACAGAAAGTGCCGCCGATAATTTCATTTTTTTGCTTACCATCAAAGACAACACAGGCAACATTTCATCCGCCTTTTCGCCCACCATGCTTGCGCCTATCACGCGGCGTTTGGCATCCAAAATCACCTTTACAAATCCGTCTCTGTCGCCCTCGGCCTTGGCTCTGTCGTTTGCATCTATGGCGAGCATCAATTCACTGGAAAAAACGCCGGCTTCCTCTGCCTGTTTTTTTCCAAAGCCCACATGCGCCACCCTTGGAAGCGTATAGGTTGTCCACGTTATATTTTTATAGCTCACATTAAAACGAGCAGCCACCAAAGCATTGCGCACGGCAATCCCCGCCTCGTAGGAGGCCATGTGCGTAAACATATATTTACCACGTACGTCTCCACAGGCATACACATGGGGGAGATTGGTTTGCAATTTGCTATTCACGCTGATAAAACCACGTTTATCTGTTTGTATGCCCACCTGCTGCAAACATAGATTCTCTGTGTTCGGCACACGCCCCAAGGCAAGCAACAACGCGTCCCCTTTGCAAGTTTTGTTTTCTCCATCTTGTATATACTTCACTACAATGCCATCTTGCTCTTGATGTATTTCTTGCAAATTGCTTTGCAAATGCAGATTGATACCCTGTTGCAAAAACACCTTTTCCATAATCGGGGCCACTTCCGATTCGTCTTTTGAAAACAGACGAGGCGAGCGATCTATGATGGACACACGACTGCCCAAATGCGCAAAGCCCTGCCCCAATTCGCAACCGATGGGTCCTGCACCCAGTACGATTAAATGTTTTGGCAGTGTTTTCATTTCAAAAATGGTTTCATTTGTATAGTATGGTACTTGCGAAAGCCCCTGTATGGGCGGCACAGCCGCATGCGAACCCGTGGCAATGATAATACGTTTTGCCTCGTACACTTGTTCTCCCACCTGCAATCTGCGCTCGGAAACAAAGGATGCATTTTCCCGCAGCACATCCACACCCAAGGAACGATATCTCTCTTCGGAATCATGGGGAGCAATCTCGGCAATCACATCTTTCACACGTTGCATCACCTGCTCTAACGACACATTGGGTTCCACCGGCTGTATGCCATAAGCTTCGCTCATTCTCATGGAATGTGCCAAATGGGCTGCTTTTAAAAATGTTTTACTTGGCACACAACCATAATTGAGACAATCGCCCCCCATTTTCCGCCCTTCGGCAAGCAGCACCTTTGCCCCCATGCCTTGTGCGGTTATTGCGGCCACTAACCCGGCACTGCCGGCCCCTATCACAGCAAGATCATAGCTTTTATTCACAACAAACCTCCTTCTTCGTAAAAACCACCTTTCCCAAGCGTAGCCTTTTCTATTTTAGCGTTTCTTAGCAATGAACAAAAAGGCATAAAGCTGCTCTCGCCTGCTCCATACCTTTGATATCACCCTATTTTATCCACTGCCTTCCTATAGAAAGTGGTATTTTACGCTAAAATGTTGCTGCACACACTCTAACGCATAGCGTCTGTTTCACTCAAAAAATCTTGAAATGTGATGTGCGACATTTTCTCATTCATTTCCTCGCTTAAGCGATCGAATGTTTTGTGGAAAACACAACTACTTTTCTGGTCTCGATTGCAAGCCCCATCTTGAGAAAGACATCGAGAAAGATGATAGGGGCCATCCACCGCACGAAGCACCTCTTGCAAGGTGATGTCGACCGGCGCATGCGCCAATTCATACCCA
Organism: uncultured Oscillospiraceae bacterium; assembly: GCA_964370295.1. Lineage (GTDB taxonomy): Bacteria > Bacillota > Clostridia > Oscillospirales > Ruminococcaceae > JAAYCI01. The sequence continues at coordinate 6,516 of CAYJIR010000031.1, read as the reverse complement.
CCACGGTTTCCTTTAAAACTGTTTACAATGCCGGCTGCGCTGAGTTTACCCAAAATTTTAAGTGCAAAGCGCAAACTAACTGCGGTTTCCCCACTGATGCTACGTGCATCACGCCGCACTCCTGCCCTTGCCAAGCAGTCTACAATGCGCACGGCATAATCTGCCTCTTGTGTAATATACATCTTTCACACTCCCGTTGCAAAACATTCTCTGTTTCGGCATATGTCCTTCACAAAAAACAAAGTATACCTTCTTACTATAATTAAATTATACCGTCTGTACTTGGGTTTGTCAACACCGGGAAGTGTTGTATTAAATGCTACGTCGCATCTCTATGTGGGGGTAATTGTCTTCTAAAAAAATTTCGCCCACCGCCGTATAACCTGCACGCCGGTAAAAACGCTGTTTATCTTCCTGGGCGTTCAATACACAGTCTTTCGCCCCAAGGCTTTTTGCTTTTCTATGTACTTCCTCCATCAACAAAAGCCCCCATCCCTTGCCTCTACACGCTCGGCTCAACACCACACGCCCCACATGCAGCACACCTACATCATCGAAAAAAATTCGCGCCGAACCAAGGGCCCTATCTTGCAAAAGCAACAAAACATGCTGACTTTTTGCATCTTGCTCATCAAATTCTGCTGCCAGACTAAAGCCTTGCTCGCACACAAAAACTTGGTAGCGCAAATCGTACACTTGTTGAAACTGCGCATCTTCTTTTGTAAACCAACTAAAATATATAGATTCCATACTAATCTAAGAAATCCCTTAATTTTTTGCTTCTGCTTGGGTGACGAAGTTTGCGCAAAGCTTTTGCCTCTATTTGTCGTATGCGCTCTCGCGTCACTTTAAATTCTTTGCCCACCTCTTCTAAGGTGCGCGGACGACCATCCTCTAGCCCAAAACGCAAGCGCAGCACCTTTTCTTCACGTGGTGTAAGTGTTTGTAGCACGGTAGATAGCTGCTCTTTTAGCAAGGTGTGGCTGGCCGCTTCCGCCGGCACCAAAGCATCTTCGTCCGGTATAAAATCACCAAGATGACTATCTTCCTCTTCACCTATAGGTGTTTCCAGGCTTACCGGTTCTTGCGCCACACGCATAATTTCGCGCACTTTTTCCACCGGCATTTCTAACTCTTCGGCTATTTCATCGGCTGTGGCCTCGTGCCCATTTCGATGTAGCAATTGGCTAGACACTTTTTTAACCTTATTGATGGTTTCCACCATGTGCACCGGAATGCGGATGGTACGTGCTTGGTCGGCTATTGCACGTGTGATGGCCTGACGAATCCACCATGTGGCATAGGTAGAAAACTTAAAACCTTTGGTGTAATCGAATTTTTCCACCGCTTTAATAAGGCCAAGGTTTCCTTCTTGTATCAAATCTAAAAACTGCATCCCCCTCCCTACATAGCGTTTGGCAATGGAAACCACCAAGCGCAAATTCGCCTCTGATAAACGCTTTTTTGCATTTTCTCCACTCGGGCCGCCTTTTGCAATTTCGATGGCCAACTCCACTTCATTTTCACTGGATAAAAGCGGCACGCGGCCAATTTCTTTTAAGTATACTTTTACAGGGTCGTCAATGGAAACCCCCTCGGCCGACAATTCACTTTCGAATTGGTCTACGCTTTCTTCTGTAAGCGTAAATTCTTTTTCCTCTGCCTCCGGCTCGTCTACAATTTCAATATTTAAAGAATCCAAAGTTTCATACAGCTTATCCACTTGCTCCACATCAAAGCCAATTTCTTCCAGCGCGTCATTCACTTCTTTCACCGTCAGGCGCTGGTTGCGTTTTCCGGTTTCCACCAATTCTAAAATGACATTCCTTTTCTCCGCCATAGCATTGTCTCCTTTTATATGTGCCATAAGGCACGCGATTCTCCCCATATTGCATCCTATTGTTCCGCCGCCGGCTCTTGCTTTTCTTTCTTTTTTGTAAAAAACTGCCGATACAACCCATCATCCATTTTAGAAACTAGCGCAGGGCTGTTGCCCGCCTGTTCTACTTTTTGCAAAAACATTTCTATATCTTCTTTGCTAAAACCGCTATCGTAATTGTTTGCAAGAACCTTTCCCAAAAGATTGATGGTCTTTTCGTTTAACTGCTCAGAAAGAAGGGAAAGACTTATCGGCAACCCCGCCTGTGATGCAATTTTAATTTGGCTATAAACCTCGGCCATATCCTCGCTAATAAACATGCTCTCTTGTAATCGTTCAAAAACCGTTTGCATAAAATCTTCTGGATTGTACAGTAGCGCTGCCATCAGCTGCTGTTCTGCAAATACAATGCCAAGTGCCCTGTCTCCCTGTGCCGACATCGGCAGTTGAATGCTACGTGCCACACCTTCATTTTTTTGCCTTTCCTCACGCTGCTTTTTTAAGCGCCTATTCCGTTGACGCATCGCTGTTTCCAGCTGCTGCAAAATGGCCTCTTTCCCAACATCGGTTTGCTCGGCCAATAAACTGGCATAAATATCTTGTTCAATTGGTTTTGCCTGTGCCGCCAAAACTTCTACGGCCACTTTTAAATAGGCTGCACGTCCATCGGCCTGTGTGATATCAAAGCGATTTTTGGCCTTTTGCAGTTCATACTCTAAAGAGTTTTTGCTCCCTTCCAACAAGGCCTCGAAACGCTCTCTTCCATTTTTCTGGATAAACTCGTCCGGATCTTTGGCCCCTTGCAAATGTAGCACACGCACCTTGATATCGGTGCGGCTAAATTTATCTATCGCCTTGGCCGTTGCTTTTTGCCCTGCTTCATCTGCATCGTAACAAATCACCACTTCCTCGGCGTGATTTGCAATCAAGCGCGCTTGCTCGTCTGTGATGGCAGTACCAAGGCTTGCCAGCGCTGTGTTAAACCCCTCTTGGTGCAAACGGATCACATCCATATAGCCTTCTGCCAAAAGGTATTGTTTCGATGTGCTCTTTTTAACAACATTCATCGCATACAAGAGTTTTCCTTTTTGAAACACGCGCGTTTCATTGCTGTTTAAATATTTCGGCCCAAAATCGTCCTCTTGCATCTTGCGGCCCCCAAAGGCCACCACATTGCCACGCAAATCTAAAATGGGAAACATCACACGGTTTCGAAAACTATCATACAAGCCGCCCTTTTCACTTCGCTTGCATACACCGGCTTGCAAAAGTTCCTCTTGTGTAAAACCCTGTTGTTTTAAATATTCACGCAACGCGCCAAACTCGTTGGGTGCATACCCCAAACCAAAACGTCGTATGATCACATCGCTAAGTGCCCGTTTTCGCAAATAGGCCCTTGCCTGCTTGCCACCCTCTTCATTTAGTTTTGTGACATAAAAAAGGGCACTTTCCCGGTTGATACGCAAAATGCGCCCACGCACTTTTGCCGTTTGGTCATCTTCATTTGGCAGTGGCATCCCCGCACGTGTAGCCAATAAACGCACAGCTTCGGCATAGTCTAAGTTTTGCATACGCATGATAAAGGTGATGCCGTCGCCCCCCACACCACAGCCGAAACAATAGAAGCTTTGGCTGTTCGGATACACCGTAAACGAGGGACTTTTCTCGTTGTGAAAAGGGCACAAGCCTTTCTCCAAACGCCCTGCTCGCTTTAAGGGCACATAACTGCCGATTAACTCGCTGATATCTATGCGCCGCGACAATTCCGCAATGTATTCTTTTGCAATGGCCACAGCGCACCTCCTCTTTTTTATTTTGCCCACTTTTTTGGTAGAAACATGGTTTCAAATGTGCTAATGGCATAGTCGTCACTCATGCCGGATAAATAATCGCTAACTGCTTGATGTAAACCCTCTTTTTGTAAAATTTCTTGATAGTATTGCGGCATTTTTTCCGGATATGCCAAAAAATGTTCGTATAAGCTTTGTATCAACTGCTCTCCCTTTGCTTCTTCTGCTTTGGCTGTTTTGTTTTTATACACACGTTCGAACATAAAACTGCGCAATTTTAAAAAAAGTTCTTCCACTTCCGGATGCATGGCCAGCTCTGTATCTTTTGTATTTTCCACCAGCGATATTATGAGCGTAGTGAGCCGTTCATTTTTGCTATGTCCCAGCACCTGTGTTATCTCTTTTGGCAAGTCACTTTCCGAAAGGATGCCCGCCGTGATGGCATCCTCGATATCGTGGTTGATATAGGCAATCCTATCTGCATAGCGTACGATGCGCCCCTCGGGTGTATAGGCCCACGTTTTACCGGTGTGGCAACCCATGCCGTCCAGCACTTCAAAGCTAAGGTTGAGCCCCTTATGGTCTTTTTCTAAACACTCCGCCACGCGTACGCTTTGTGCGTTGTGTTTAAACCCATTTGGATTTAGTTTGTTTAGCACGCGCTCGCCCGCATGGCCAAAGGGAGTATGCCCAAGATCATGCCCTAGGGCCACCGCTTCGGTTAAATCTTCATTCAGGCACAAAGCCCTTGCCACGGTTCTGGCAATTTGGCTTACTTCTAATGTATGGGTAAGCCTCGTGCGGTAGTGGTCGCCCGTGGGTGATAAAAACACTTGCGTTTTCTGTTTTAAACGCCGAAAAGCCTTGCAATGAATAATGCGGTCTCTGTCACGCTGAAACACGGTGCGCAAAGGGCAGGGCGCTTGCTCGCGTTGGCGTCCTTTGCTTTGTGTGCTTAGGGTTGCATAGCAAGACAAATTTTCTTTTTCGATTTTCTCGCTTCGCTCGCGTATCGTCATGCCACACCCCCTATTTTAAAAACAACTTTGCATATCATTTTTTCTTTTATGCTATTGCCAATATTTTCTGTCTAGGTTGCGATACTGCACAGCCTCTGCCACATGGGGTGTATCTATCACCTCGCATGCGGCCAAGTCGGCAATGGTACGGCTCACTCGCAACACTCTATCGTAACCACGTGCAGAAAGCCCCAAACGCTCGAAGGCCGCTTTTAAAGTTTTCTGTGCGCGCTGTGTAAGCGGGCAACTGCCACGCAGGGCCTCTCCTTGCAAAAAAGCATTGGGCACCTGTTCTTTGCCTTGATTGCGCTCGCTTTGAAAACGCCGCGCAGCCAACACTCGCTTTAGAATATCACGGCTACTTTCTTCGGCGTTGCTTTGGCTTAAAGCCTCAAACCCAACAGGCTGCACATCCACATGCAAATCTATACGGTCCAACAAAGGGCCACTGATACGGTTTAAATACCTCTCCATCGCCCCTGCATTACAACGGCACTCCTTGTCCGGATGGCCATAGTTGCCACAAGGGCAAGGGTTCATAGCCGCCACAAACATAAACCGGCTAGGGTAGCTTGCCTTGCCCAACACGCGGCTGATTTGTACACACCCGTCCTCCATTGGTTGACGCAGCATCTCCAGTGCATCACGATGAAACTCCGGCAATTCGTCTAAAAACAAAACCCCTTGATGCGCAAGACTAATTTCGCCCGGACGCGGCACAGAGCCACCACCCACCAAACTTTGCGCGCTTGCGTTGCTATGCGGATTGCGAAAGGGGCGCCTAGTTAAAAAAGGCATTTGTTCGCTTTGCGAAAGCAAACCTGCCACCGAATACAACTGGTTTACTTCTAGCGCTTGCCCGAAACTAAGCGGCGGCAATATACCGGGCAAGCGTTTTGCCAGCATGCTTTTGCCGGAACCGGGTGCACCAATCATCAGCACATTGTGCAAGCCACTTGCCGCAATTTCCATGGCACGGCGCGCTTCTTCTTGTCCGTGCACATCCTTAAAATCTGCAGCGTCGCACGCTTGCGTTTGTAAATCAATTTCAGTAGGTGCCAAGGCTTGCAAAACCTGCCTTTCGGCAAAATGATCCAGCACCTCATCTGCATGACCCACCGGATACACCTGCACCGCATGACACAATGCTGCCTCTTGTGCATTTTGCCTTGGCACAAACAATTTTTTTATGCCCAACGCCGGGCAAGCAAGTGCCATAGACAACACGCCATTTACAGCACGTACATCTCCATTTAGGCTTAATTCTCCCACAAAGGCAGTGTCCTGTGGCAGGGCTTCTATTTGTCCACTCGCACAAAGCAACCCAAGCAAAATGGGCAAATCATAAACAGCACCGGTTTTCCTCACGTCTGCCGGTGCTAAGTTTACCGTTATTCTTTGTGCCGGAAAATCAAATCCCAAATTTTTCAGTGCACTACGCACTCTATCTGTGGCCTCTTTAACAGCGCTGTCAGGCAAGCCCACCACAGAAAACTGTGGAAGGCCACCAGAAACGTCTACTTCCGTTGTCACCAAAAAGCCATCCAGTGCTGCAACTCCTAAGCTGTTCAGCTTTGAAAACACCGGCACCCTCCTGCCTTGCAAGACACAGAATTTGTTTCCATTTGCATTCCCTAATACATAAAGTTTATCATGCCGGAAGAAAATTCGCAAGATTTTTTTAAATTTGCTATTGCATCTTTAAAATGAATGTGGTATACTACGTGAAGTGTTAGCGTGTTTTTACTTTTGTTTGCGCTAGCACAAAATATTATCCTCAATAGCTCAGTCGGTAGAGCATGCGGCTGTTAACCGCAGGGTCGTTGGT
>CAYJIR010000030.1:0-27280 GCA_964370295.1 uncultured Oscillospiraceae bacterium | reverse complement strand
GTCATAAAGCCGGGGAAAATGCCACCGGGGCCTTCCACTTTTACGCGGGGCTCCACGACATCTTTTACCGGAATGATGCGCACCGATTCTCCCGGACGAGCCAGGAAAACTTCTACGGATTTAATCCGCTCATCATCGCCGGCAACTTTAGCCAGTTCATCTTTATTCACAAACAATGTGCCGTTTTTCACTTCGGTTTTGTCTGCAAACTGCACATCTTTAATGAAAATATTGCCAAGTTCTAAACGCATAGTATCCCTCCAGTTCTTATGTAATATTGGCAAGCCGATTGCTACACCGGCTATTCCAAACCATTTTTCAAAACCAAATTTCGCTGCTTTAGGCAAGCTCGTTTAGTTTTGCTTCCACTGCGGCAATGCCATCTGCTTCCAGCATCGCTTTATCAAACACGCACACTTTTTCGCCGCCTTTATAAAACACCAAGGTGGGAATCCCCATCACTTTTTGGGCAATGGCCAAGCGTTTGTTGCCTGCGGTGTCTAGCTTGCAAAATTTAGCTTTTCCCTCGTTGCGCTCTGCAAATGCTTCCACCTCTGGCAAAAGTGCCATGCAAGGCTCGCATTTCGGGCTCCAAAAGTCTACAAATACCAAACCATCTGCTTGCAGCACTTCGGCATCAAAATTTTCTTTTGTCAATTCAACCATGTTTATGTACTCCTTTCTTTAAAAATCTTATTAAAGCAAAGAGCCAAATCGGCTCGCAGCTATTAAATAAAAAACCGTCTACACCTTTTTCAAAAGGTCTTCCACTGCCTCCGTGGTGATGGCCTGTGCACCTTCTAAACGGCCAACAGGCTCGCCATCTTTAAATAAAACCACTGTGGGAACCGCCGTAACATTGTAGTTACCAGAGGTTTTTTTGTTGCGGTAGGTGTCTAGTTTTGCCAGCGATACAGCACCGTTTTTAGCCTCCACCAATTTTTCTAAATTAGCCAAAATATCAAAGCACTCTTCCACTTGCGGGGCCCAGAAAGCAAGCAACACGGGCTCTTTTTTATCCAAAACGCTCTCGCGGAAATGTTCCATTTCATCAATGTATTTTTCGGCAGCCACAGCGGCAATGGCACCATCTGCCGCAGCAGTTACCACCTGGCGCAAATATTTCACACGCGCGTCGCCCACACCATATACACCGGGCACATTGGTTTCCATCAAATCGTTTGCCACAATGTAGCCTTGCTCGTTCAGCTCCACTTTTCCTTTTAGGAAATCGGTTTTAGGCACGGTTCCCACAAAGAAGAACACGCCATTTGTCTCCATGTCGGTAAGTTCACCGGTTTTGATGTTTTTAACCACCACTTTTTCCACGAGTTCGTCGCCCACAATCTCTTCGAGCACAGAGTTCCAAACCCATTGCAATTTTTTGTTTTTAAAGGCTTTTTCTGCGCTGGCACGGTTGCAATCCAGTGTGCCTTCGTCGTGGATAACAATGATGGTAACGCTTTCGGCAAAACGGGTGAGGTACATGGCCTCTTCAATGGCGGCGTCGCCGTTGCCCACCACCACAACATCCAGCTCTTCAAAAAAGTCTGCATCGCAAGTGGCACAGTAGGAAACGCCCTTGCCGCGCAATTTTCCTTCGCCTTTGATGTTTAAGCTACGCGGCTCTGCGCCGGGGCTCAAAATAACACTTTTGGCCTCATACACTACGCCGTCTTTTGTAATCACTTTTTTAATAGGGCCGGAAAAATCCACATCGCTTACCGCACCTTTTAGCACTTCGGTGCCAAAATGCTCGGCATGCTCCACAAAATTTTTCATGATGCCGGGGCCTGTGGCCTCGCGAAATGTGCCGGGGTAATTTTCCATCTCCATGGTACTGGCAGCTTGTCCACCCGGACGCCCTTTATCCAAAACCGCAGTCTTTAAGCGCGCGCGGCTGCCGTAAATGCCTGCGGCAAGACCGCCGGGGCCTGCACCAACCACCAAAATATCATACACTTGTGCCATATCGAGTCTTCCTTTCATTATGCCTAAGGCTTCCCTTAGGGAATTTGTGTTTTTCATCGTGTTTTAGCGATAAAACTCTGCCGGTAACGCAAGCATGGCAGAATCCAGCAAATCCAAATCTATCACTTTAAAATCTTCCAGTGCCTGGTTTGGATACTTTCGCACTTTTTTGCCTAGCTTCTTTAGAACTTCCAAAGCACCCTCTATCAACTGCAGGCTCTTCATGTCCACATCGCCCCGCCGTGTAGAGAGCACCAAACTTTTGAAGGGGCTTTCGTTTGGCTTCACGCTACCGCTGAGCGGATGGTTTATAAGCACACTTCCCAGGTGGATTTCATCGCGTGCCGCCTTAAAAATGCCTTCCACGTCCAACTGTTTTTCCAAAACCAATTCGGCATATTTTTCTTTTGCCAAGGGGTTGTTGCTCATGATAAAAAAATTGGCCATTCCCGCAAAAACTCTCCTTACATTCTTACTCTAGCCACATTCCCATTTTCTTTCTTATGGCAAAATAAAAACAGGAAACATAACACATAATTTGTGCCATGCCCCTGTCAAAATATATCCATTCCAGGTTGGGTCCTGCTTTCGGTATTTTTGCCTGAGAGTTTCACACAATGGTCTGGCGAACCAATGTATTTGCCCCTTCGGCGCCTCTGATAGGCTCTCCCGATTCAATCATCCCCACAATATTCTGTTTTGTTTTTTTCACTCTTGCAAAAACTGTTATAATGAGTTTTTTGCCCGCAAATTCAATCTGCGTTAATTCTATCACAAAGATTTCGCTTTGTAAACCGTCCACTTCCAAAAAACAGTGAAAAGATTTTTCGTAAATACTGTGCAATATGTGCAAAACAAAAAAAAACAAGTCCTTTTTGTTAATTTAACTGTGTTTTTTTCGTGAACTGTGTCGCCCCTCTTGATTATTTGGTGCCTTGGGGTACAATGGTAACAAAGACATATAAAAAGGAGAGACAACATGCCCGGCAACAATACCCTTTTGCGCAACATTCCCAAAACAGACGAGCTCCTTTTCCATTCCGAGCTCCAAGCGGCCGCAGTGCAGCATGGGCACACAGCGGTTTCCACGGCAGCCAAAGAAACCCTAGCGCAGCTGCGCCGCCAAATTTTAGACGGTGAATGCACACAAATACCCCTAGAGGATGTTCTGGTGCAAAACATATTGGCCACTTTGCTTGAGGCCAAAAAACCAAACTTATACCGGGTTATAAACGCCACAGGGGTTGTGTTGCACACCAACTTAGGCCGGGCCCCTTTAGCCCATAACGCCGTGCAGGCGGTTTCCACGGTGGCAAGCCAATATACCAACTTGGAATATGAGGTGGAAAGCGGCCAACGCGGCAGCCGCCACAGCCATGCGCGAGACTTGCTTTGTGAGTTGACCGGTGCCGAAGATGCCATGGCTGTCAACAACAATGCCAGCGCTGTGTTGCTGCTACTGTTCGCCCTGATGCATGGCAAAGAGGTTTTGGTTTCCCGTGGGGAACTTGTGGAAATCGGCGGTGCCTTTCGCGTGCCGGACATCATGGCCTTAAGCGGTGCCATATTACGCGAGGTGGGCACCACCAACCGCACGCGCCTTTCCGATTATGCCAACGCCATCGACGAAGCCGGCACAGGTGCCCTGCTAAAAGTACACACCAGCAATTTTAAAATTGTGGGTTTCACCGAAGAAACCTCCCTGCAAGAGCTGGTAACGCTGGGCCAAGAGCGCAATTTGCCCGTATATTATGATTTGGGCGGCGGCTCTCTCTTGCCGCTGGAAGGCCTTGGCATAGAGGGCGAGCCCAGTGTTTCAGCCTGTGTAAAAACCGGTGTAGACGTGGTTTGTTTTAGCGGAGACAAACTGCTGGGTGGCCCGCAGGCGGGTATCCTGGTGGGCAAAAAAGAGGCCATCGCCGCTTTGCGCCGACACCCCTTGGCACGTGCCTTGCGTTTGGATAAAATGACCCTGGCTGCCCTAGAGGCCACCTTGCGCCTCTATCGCGACGAAGAACAAGCCAAAAGAGACATTCCCACACAGCGCATGTTGCACGAAAGCCACACCGCACTCGCCCAAAAAGCACAGCGTCTATTGGCCGCTCTGTCCCTGCCAAAAGAGATTGCTTGCGTGTGCGAAACCCAAAGCCCTGTGGGTGGCGGCAGTGTGCCAACCCAGCTTTTACCCTCGCACGCCGTGCAACTATCGGTGCCAACAGGCCGTGTCACCCAGCTGGAAGAAGCCTTGCGCCACTGCGATCCACCCATCGTGACACGCATTTATAAAGACACGCTTCTTTTGGATGTGCGCACCTTATTTGAAGAAGATTTCCCGCTTTTGGGCACGTGCATACGGCCCTTATTTGCGGCACAATAAGCGTTTGGGAGGCGTGGCATGAAACACATTGTCATTGGAACAGCCGGGCACGTAGATCACGGCAAAACACTTTTGATACAGTCCCTCACCGGCATCAACACAGACCGTTTAAAAGAAGAGCAAAAACGCGGCATCACCATCGACCTCGGCTTTGCCTTTTTCACCTTGCCCGGTGGCGAGCGTGTGGGCATCATCGATGTGCCCGGCCACGAAAAATTTGTTAAAAACATGCTGGCCGGTGCCGGCGGTATCGACCTTGCCCTGCTGGTGGTAGCTGCCGACGACGGCGTGATGCCACAAACGCGCGAGCATCTTGGTATTTTATCTCTGCTTGGCATCGAAGAAGGTCTGATTGTACTTACAAAAATCGACCTGGTGGAAGAGGGCTGGGTCGAGCTCGTCAGCGAGGATATTCGCGGTGCCGTGCAGGGCAGTTTTTTGCAAAACGCCCCCATTTTGCCGGTTTCCGCCTACACGGGCGCAGGCATGGAAGCACTGCGGGCCGAGCTGATAAAACTGGCAGAAAAAACCGCCTCTAAAGATGTGCAAAAACCATTTCGCATCCCCATAGACCGTGTGTTCAGCGCCGAGGGGCACGGCACGGTTATCACAGGCACACTGATTGAAGGACAACTGCATTTGCAAGACGAGGTGGAAATTTACCCCGCCGGCCTACGCACACGCGTGCGCAATTTGCAGGTGCATACAAGCGATGTTCAAACGGCCTATGCCGGGCAGCGTGTTGCCGTAAACTTGGCCGGTGTAAAAAAAGAAGACGTACAACGTGGACAAGTGCTGTCGGCCCCACAGGCCATGGAAAACAGCATGATGCTGGATGTAAAATTACAGTGCCTCCCGGAGGCGGCTCGTGTTTTGCGCAACGGTTCCCGCCTTCACTTCTACCACGGCACACGGGATATTTTGGCCAAACTGGTTCTTTTGGGCATCGATGAACTCCACCCCGGCCAAGAGGCCTTTGCCCAACTTCGCTTCACCGAAGAAGTGGCCGCCAAAAAAGGCGACCGCTTTGTCGTGCGTTTTTACTCGCCCATAGAAACTGTGGGCGGTGGCACCATCTTAGACCCCGTCCCCAGAAAACACCGCCGCAATGACACCGCTGTGCAAGAGAGCTTAAAAGTGCGCGAGCAAGGCTCTGCCGCAGACAACCTGCAACAGGCCATAGAGGACGCCAGTGCCAAATTTACACCCCTAAAGGAAATTCAAAAACAACTGGTTTTAGACGACGAAACCTTCCGCCGCGAACTGGAGGGCCTGCTTGCGCAACAGCGTGTGCGTATGGTGTCGGCCAAGGTGGTCATCGGTGTGCGGTTCCAGCAACAGCTTCTTAAAAAACTGCAAATTTTACTGGACGCATACCACCAAGAAAACCCCTTAAAAGCCGGTATGCGGCGCGATGAACTGCGCGGCAAGCTGTTGTTTGGCCTTGAAATCTCCTTGGCAGACAAAGTGCTGGCCCTTTTTGAAGAGGATGGCCAAATCGTAAGCCGCGGGGCCTGTATTGCCTTGGCCACTTTCACCGTCAGCTACAGCGAAGAGGAGGCCAAAATGGCCGCGCATATAGAGCGCCTATTTTTAGACGGTGCCTTTGCCCCACCCTCTTTGGACGAAGTTTTGGCACACTATCCCAAAAATAAAACAGGGGCCAAACGCGTGTTCGACTCTCTGCTCGACAGCGGCGTTCTCACTTTGGCGGCCTCACAAATTTTCTTTCACAGCGAGCACATGCAAAAAGCACAAGCGCAAACCAAGGCTTTCATCGAACAAAACGGCTCCATCACCTTGGCACAATTCCGCGACCTTGTGGGCACCTCGCGCAAATTCGCCCTTGCCATATTAGAATATTTCGACAATCGCCGCTTCACACGGATGCAAAACGAAGCCCGTGTTTTGGTGTGATCTCGCTTTGCATACCAAACCTGCCTTTAGGGCGCCCTATGCACGCTTGCATTTTATGGCCCACTGTGCTACACTAGGGTGCGCGCACTTGCTTTTATTGCGCACCCTTTATTATGGGAGTAGATGGGTGCTGGTGTGCCCTCCGGTCTTCAAAACCGGTAAGAGTAGCTAACCCTGCTTAGGTGGGTTCGATTCCCACATACTCCCGCCAGCAAAAACCACATACAAGCAATTTTAAAACCGCTTGTATGTGGTTTTTTCATGCTTTTCCCCTTGTTGATACCCTTGCATTTGCCAATGCTTTTCCAGATACACCAACGCGCGAGCCCTAAAATGATAAGCCGTTCTCACATCCGGCAAAACATGCACGGCGGTTTTCTTTTTTAAGAAAACCGCCGTGCGCATCACTTTATTTTGATACATTTCCTCTAAGCTTTAAAACGATCCTACACATCATACAAAAGGCTTGCATAGCTGGGTATCGGCCAGCGGTTTTCGGGCAGCAGGGTTTCAACGACATCACAGCACCGGCGCAAAGAAGCCATCTCGTTTGCAGCCAAAGAACGCACGGCCTGCCCCGCAAGTTCCATGTCTTGCAACCCCTCGGTTTTATCCAGCACCCTTTGTGTTATGTCGGCCGCCTGTGCCGCCGCATCGATGGCGGCCGATAGTGCAAAGGTCGTCTCGTCAATATAGGCATTGCTCGCCCCGGCCGTCACCACCCTGGCCTTGGCCTCGGCCATTTCCGATAACCACTGGCACGCCGCCGGCAAAATGCTGCGCCGTGTCATCTCCAGCAAGGTAAGCGCCGCAATGCGTGTGGTTTTTACATAATTTTCCAAAAGGATTTCGTGGCGGCTGTGGCACTCGTCACGGCTTAACACCTTGGTTCTCTCCAGCATGGCAAGGTTCTCTTCCCTTTGTAGGGCCTTCGTGGCCTCGACCATAGAAGAGATGTTGGCAAGGCCGCGCTTGGCGGCTTCTTCGCGCCATTCCTTGGCATAGTTGTTGCCGTTAAACACAATGCGCCCATGCTCGTCCCACACTTCGTGCACTATGGCGGCCACAACTTCTTCCAAAGCTCCGGTGTGCACACCGGCTTTTTCCAAACGGTCTGCAAACAGACACAGCTTGTCGGCCACGGCGGCATTTAACACCGTATTGGCAAAACTGATACTTTGAGAAGAACCCACCATGCGAAACTCGAACTTGTTGCTGGTATACGCAAAGGGCGAAGTGCGGTTGCGGTCGTTGTCGTCCATCACCAAAAAGGGTAGGCTTTTCACCCCCGTCAACACTTGACCTCGGCTGCCCATCTCGTAGGCGTGTCCGCGCGCCAAACTCTCTAGCAGCTGGGTAAGCGGGTCGCCCAAAAACACGGAGATAATCGCCGGCGGCGCCTCATTCGCACCCAAACGCTCGTCGTTGCCGGGGCATGCGGCCGAAAGCCGCACCAAATCCGCAAAGCTATCCACGGCGGCCAGCACCGCACACAAGAACACAAGAAACTCGGTGTTTTCCACAGGGTTATCGCCCGCGTCCAGCAGGTTTTTCCCCGTGCTTGTCATCAGGCTCCAGTTGTTGTGTTTGCCGCTTCCGTTGACGCCGGCAAAGGGTTTTTCGTGCAACAGACACACCAGCCCGTGCCGCAAGGCCACCTTCCGCATAAGCTCCATGGTGATTTGATTATGGTCGCTGGCGATGTTGGCCGTGGCAAACACATTCGCCAGTTCGTATTGCCCGGGCGCCACCTCGTTATGCTCGGTTTTAGCAGGCACACCCACACGCCACAACTCGTCATCCAATTCGCGCATAAATAGGCGCACACGCTCAGATATGGACCCGTAGTAATGGTCTTCCAGCTCTTGCCCTTTTGGAGGTTTGGCACCCACCAGCGTTTGCCCACAAATTTTCAAATCCAACCTTTTCGCCAAAAGTTCTTTTTCTATTAAAAAATATTCTTGCTCGGCGCCCACAGTGGGGCAAACCGACACACTTTCTTTGTCTCCAAGCGCCCTTAATACACGAAGTGCCTGCTTGTTCAAGGCCTGCATACTACGCAAAAGTGGCGTTTTTTCGTCCAACGCATCGCCACTGTAGCCACAAAAAGCCGTGGGAATATACAGTGTGGTGCCCAGCACAAAGGCGGGCGAAGTGGGGTCCCAAGTGGTATATCCTCGCGCCTCAAACGTGCTGCGCAAACCGCCCGTGGGAAAACTGGATGCGTCTGATTCACCCTTGCTAAGCAGTTTCCCCGAAAAGCGCACCAGGGGCTCGCCCGCGCGCACACCGTCTAGAAAGCTATCATGTTTGCCGGCAGAAGTACCCGTCATCGGCGTAAACCAATGGATGTAATGCGTGGCTCCAAGCTCCAGCGCCCAATCCTTCATGGCGTCGGCTACAACGTCGGCCACAAGCGGGTCCCACTCCCTATTTTCGTCGCGTATTTTGCGCAGGCTTTCGTAGACCTCGTGCGAAAGACGCTCTTGCATTACGCGGTCGTCGAAACAACACACTCCAAAGCAATCGTAATGGTGGCAAGCAGACATGTTGTACCCCTTTCCTGTTTTGCTGGTATAGGATGGAAGCCTACAATCGGATGAAACACGGCCCATTTTCACCTTAAGCGGTAGAACAAAACAAAAAACACCGTTTGTATTCCCATCGACAGTGATCTGGCCCAAAGGCAAAATTTATTAAATGTTTTGCAGTGATTTTGCAAATAAATCACCCCTAGTATACCATGCCACACCCCAAAGTACAACTTACAACACCGCGCTCAAGGCTTGTGCCACCCCCCACTTTCCTCTATAATGAGCTTAGAAAAGAAGGGGGGGTGAATGCGTGCACGCCACAGACAACATCCAATACCTCAAGGGCGTGGGCCCCAAACGGGCCGCTGCTTTTCTGCGCCTGGGTGTGCAAACCGTCGCCGATTTGCTTTTTTTATACCCACGTTCCTACCTGGATTTTTCCGAGGTAGTTCCCATTTCCAAGGCCCCGTACAACCAGATGGTCACCGTGTGTGCCACCGTGCTGGAGAAACTTCCAAAACAGCGTATTTCCGGTGGACGCAGCTTGCAAAAAGTGCATTGTGCAGACGATAGCGCGGCCTTAAATCTTGTGTTCTTTAACAACCCTTACGCCACAGAAAAACTGCAAATCGGGCACGAATATCTGTTCTACGGCAAACTTGGCGGCGGGTTTTACGAGCGCGAAATGATAGCCCCGCGTTTCCTACCCCGGGATACCAAACAACTGCTCACACCCATTTACCCACAAACCGATGGTTTGTCGGCCACCGCCATTTCCGGCTGTGTACGGCAGGTGCTCTGCGACATGCCCCCCCTGCCCGACCCTTTGCCCACCGCCTTAAAAGAAAAATTTTCCATGCCAAGCAAGCAGGAGGCTCTGCACCTTTTGCATCTACCTGCCACCATGCAAGAGGTAGGGCAAGCGCGCAGACGGCTGGTATTTGAAGAACTTTTTTGTCTGCAATTGGGGCTTTTAGCACTGCGCGGACGCAGCTTTAAAAAAACCAGTGCACCCATGGCCCCTGTTTCGCTTGAACCTTTTTTGCGGTCTCTGCCTTTCACCCCCACAAGCGCACAAAACCGTGCCATCCAAGAAATCACACAAAATATGCAGGGTCCAAACGCCATGAACCGTTTGCTGCAAGGGGATGTGGGCAGCGGCAAAACCCTCGTGGCCGCCGCAGCCATTTTTTCGGCACATCAAAACGGCTACCAAAGCGTTCTGATGGCACCCACCGAAATTCTAGCCCGCCAGCATCTGCACACACTCACCCAGCTATTGCAACCGCTGGGCTTGCAAACGACATTGCTTACAGGGGCTGTTAAAGGCAAAGCACGAGAGGCTACCCTGGCGGCTTTGGCCTGCGGCGAAGCCCATTTGCTGGTGGGCACACATGCCGTGCTCAGCGAGCCCGTGCAATTTTCCAAGCTCGGGCTTACCATCACAGACGAACAACATCGTTTTGGGGTGCGCCAACGCGGTTTGCTCGCACAAAAATCTGTTGCACCACACCTTTTGGTGATGAGTGCCACCCCCATCCCACGCACTTTGGCGCTTTTGATGTTTGGCGATTTGGATATCAGCGTGCTAGACGAAATGCCCCCCGGCCGCACACCGATCAAAACCCACCTGGTGCCCGAAGAAAAACGCACCGGGATGTATGGTTTTTTACTAAAAGAAATAAAAAAAGGCCGCCAAGCCTATGTGGTGTGCCCCTTGATAGAAGAAGGTGAAAGCGATTTACAAGCCGCCGTGAGCTATGCCCAAAACATAACACAGTTGCTGGATGGCAAGGTGCGTGTGGGGCTGATGCATGGCAAATTAAAAGCGGCCGAAAAGGCCGCCGTGATGCATGACTTTAAAGAAAAAAAAATAGATATTTTGGTGTCTACCACGGTGATAGAAGTGGGCGTGGATGTGCCCAACGCCAACATAATGCTTATAGAAGATGCCGAACGCTATGGCCTTTCGGCCCTGCATCAACTGCGAGGGCGCGTGGGGCGCGGCAGTGCGGAAAGCTATTGTTTTTTGCTCTCGTCCCACCTAAGCGAGACCGTGCTTAAGCGCCTTTCTTTTTTGTGCCACACCGCAGACGGCTTTGCCGTGGCAAAATACGACTTGGAAACGCGTGGCCCGGGCGATTTTCTGGGTAGCCGCCAACACGGCTTGCCCAACTTGCACCTGGCCGATTTGGCCACAGACACCCGCATTTTAAAGGCGGCACAAACAGAGGCTTTGGCGCTGTTTCACGAAGACCCCGGCCTGCAAAAAGAAGAACACATCGCGTTAAAACAGGCTGTGCAAGAGCTTTTTTCCGGCACCACGGTGATGAATTAAGCCTGCGATGCCTCTTTTACAAATAATTGCACCAACTGCTTTTCAAAGCGTTTTACCAAAATAGACGGAGCACGCCGCTTATGCTGCACCAAATACAAAGGCCGCTCCAGTGCCTTATCGCCCAGTTGAAACATCAAAACCAGGCCCCGTTGCACCGCGTCTTCGGCAGATAAGCGCGACACGATAGACACCCCAAGTCCCCCACCCACGGCACTGTTTACCGCGTCGGGGTTGTCCATTTTCGCCACTTCTTTTAAACTGCTTGGCTGGATTCCTTGACCTATGAAGTATTGTTCGGCCTCGCGGCGGGTGCCGCTTCCACCTTCGCGCAACACAAAAGAAAACTGCAACAATTCCTCGGCCAAGAAAGGTCGATTCTTGCGCTGTATATAGGGTTCTGTCACAGGGGTTATCAACACCAGCTCGTCATAACACAGCAGACGATAGCTCAGGGCAGATTTTTCGTTGCAGGTGCCGCTTAACCCCAGTTCTGCCTCGCCTGCCAAAATGGCTTCTTCCACGGCGGCACTGTCGCGCCGCAAAAGCCGAAAGCTCACATTGGGGTGTTTCTCGCGAAAAGCCGACATCGCCTGTGGCAGAAGATACTGATAGGGAATCGACGAAGCCACCACCGAAAGCCTGCCACCGAATATATCGGTTTTCTCTTGGCAAGCGCACAGAGCACGCTCGCGCAGGGCCAACATCTCCGTGGCATAGGTATACAGTTTTTTTCCACTTTTCGAGGCATGTGCCCCGCGTGATGTTCGCACCAGCAACTTGGTGTTCAGCTCTGTTTCCAGGCTTTGAATATGGCTGCTCACCGTTGGCTGGGTAAGGTGCAAGGCCTCGGCCGCCTTGGAAAAACTGCCCAGCTGCACCACTTTTTCAAACACTTCCAACTGTTTAAAATCCACACGGGCCTCCTCGCCTTTGCACCTTGTGAAAATTTGCTCATTCCGCTATACTAATAACATCTATCATAACGAATTTAAAACCATAAGGCAACACCGTTATTACGGCCGCCTAAGAAAGGGGGCCATACAATATGGCAAACACCATTCGCCTCACCGAAATGACCACCGCCGCCGGTTGAGGCGCCAAAATAGGACCGGGGGTCCTTTCTGGCATTTTATCGGGACTTCCCAAAGTGGAAGACCCCAATTTATTGGTGGGCTATGGCACCAGCGACGATGCTTGCGTATACCGTGTGCGTGACGATTTGGCCGCGGTGCAAACGGTGGATTTCTTCCCCCCCATGGTAGACGACGCCTTCTTATACGGGCAAATTGCGGCGGCAAACGCCCTGTCGGACCTATACGCCATGGGGGCCGAACCAAAAATCGCCTTAAACATCGTGTGTTTTCCAAACTGCCTGCCAAAGGACATTCTGCAAGATATTTTGGCAGGCGGCTACAGCAAAGTGCACGAGGCAGGCGCCGTGATTGCCGGCGGACACAGCATAGAAGACGAAACCCCTAAATACGGCCTTTCTGTCACCGGTTTTGCACATCCCAAAGAAATTTGGGCCAACCGCGGCGCCTTGCCTGGCGATGTTTTGGTGCTTACAAAAGCCCTTGGCAGTGGCATTGCCGTCACAGCCGCCAAGGCAGATTTAATGCAAGCGCAACACTACAACACCGCCGTGCAAACCATGGCAGAACTCAACCGAAGCGCTTTCGAAGCCGCACGCAAGGTGGGGCTTTCCGCCTGCACCGACATCACAGGTTTTGGGCTTTTGGGCCACTTGAGCGAAATGTTGCAAGGCGACGACGTATGCGCTGTGCTCAACTGCGAAAACATCCCCCGGCTTCCGGGTGTTTTGGCCCTGGCAGAAGAGGGGATTGTGCCCAAAAACACCTATACCAACCGCGATCACTTTGGCGGTGACATCACCTTTACAGAAAAGGTCCCCCTTTGTATGCAAGACCTCCTCTTCGACCCCCAAACCTCGGGCGGCATGTTGATGAGCCTGCCGCACGACAAAGCGCCAAACTTGCTAACACTTTTGCAAAACAGTGGCACAACCGCACAGGTGATAGGCAGGGTGCAGCCGCGCCGGGGGCCTCTCATTTCGGTGCAAGAACACAGTTAGAATCACAACTATAAATAATGCCTGTTGAATGCGGTGGCCATAAAAGTGCCTAAAGCAGCGCTTTTATGGAGCATGCCTTGAAGCACGCCACTGTGTTTTCGCCCCTTAAATAAAAAGACGAAAACGAAAGTGGGCATTAAATAGATTGCACGGGTAAAAGCCCTCTATTTTAAAGCAAAAGGTATCCCTCGGCTATGCCGAGGGATACCTTAAAATATCAAAAAAGTACAGGACGACAAGAAAGTGCCAAGTGCTAGGAAGCAAAAAATGGCGCAAAGGCGCATATATGTAATATGTAACTGCTGCGGCATTTTGCAGCCTGACGACGCAATTGGTGCTTTATTGACGGCCTAAGGTATCCCTCGGCTATGCCGAGGGATACCTTAGGCTTATGCTTTCAGCTTATGCCTTCATCGAGGCAAAGCAATCGCTGCAATAAACGGGTCTGTCCTCTCTTGGTTGGAACGGAACACGGGCCTCTTGCCCACACTGTGCGCACACAGCCGCATGCATCTCCCTGGAAGAACGCCCTGCTTGCTTGCGCGTATCACGGCAGGGTTTACAACGCTGTGGTTCATTTTCAAAACCTCTGGTGGCGTAAAATTCTTGCTCCCCGGATGTAAATACAAATTCTTGGCCACAATCCTTACACGTCAAACTTTTGTCTTCGTACATGTTACTTCTCCTCCAAACTGGAATTTACCCCTCTTTTGAACACCTTTCGCAACAAAGTCCGCTTTGGTACCCTACTAAAAGGTCTTTTATTTAGCAAGGGCCGTTTTGCCCTTTTGCCCAACAAAAAGATGAATAAAACTATTGTATCTGTATAATTCGTCATTGTCAACTATAAAATCAAAATTTTTGATTTTATTTCATATAAAATTAAAGATTTTTGGTTTTTGTGGGTATTTTATACCCATTTTGTCATCGCCCAGGCAGGGAAAGCTGGCTATAAATATAAATTTTCTTGCACGCTTGCCGCAGGCTGTGCTACACTGAACTATACACCTTACACTTTTTTTGAAAGCGAGGGTTCCCGCTATGATTGGCATCAGTGTTTGTATGATCGTTCTTAATGAAGAAGCTGTGTTGGCCCGCTGTTTAGACTC
This sequence comes from uncultured Oscillospiraceae bacterium, assembly GCA_964370295.1. GTDB lineage: Bacteria > Bacillota > Clostridia > Oscillospirales > Ruminococcaceae > JAAYCI01. Next base: position 12,942 of record CAYJIR010000030.1, on the reverse strand, counting down.
TTTGCAGGGCCTGTATGACGAACTGATAGTGGTGGACACCGGCTCTACAGACGCCACCAAAGATATTGCCAAACGCTATACCCAGCAGGTATTCGATTTCGAATGGGTAGACGACTTTTCTGCTGCGCGCAATTTTTCGCTTTCTAAAGCAAGCTGCGATTATATCTATGTGGCCGACGCCGACGAGGTGATCAACGCAGAAAATCACACCTTGTTTTTGCAGTTAAAACAAGTGCTGTTGCCCGAGGTGGAAGTGGTGGAAATGGCCTACGACAACCAGCTTTCCAACTGCACCACTTCCAATTTCAACCGGGAATATCGTCCAAAACTGTTTCGCCGCCTGCGAAACTTTCAATTTGCAGACCCCATCCACGAAGTACTGCGTGTAGACCCCATCGTTTACCGCAGCAACGTGGTGGTAGAACATTACCCCATCGGTGCCCACAGCGGACGCGACCTTTCGCATTTGGCACGGCTTGTGCAGCAAGGCAAGCCCTTGTCCAGTCGGCTTGAAATGATGTATGCACGCGAATTGTTGATTTGTGGCACCGCAGAGGATTTCCGGGCCGCTTCCCCCTATTTTAAACAGGTGCGCCAAGACCTTACAAAACCCAGCGAGGCGTTGCGCCGTGCCAGCTGTGTTCTCGCCTTTGGCGCAGCCCTTTTGCAAGACGGCGAGCAATTGCTTTGCTATGCCGCACCCGACTTGGTAGGCCAGCCCCCGGCCGAAATCTGCTGTGCTCTTGGGCACTACTTTTTGGCCAAGGAAGACTTTCGCCAAGCCTCTGACTGGTATTCGGCCGCTCTATCCGGAGCGCAACCCGAACTTTTGGCCGCCGCCGTGGGCAAAATACCGCTTATGGGTCTCTCTTCTTGTTTTCGCCTTGCCGGCGATGAACAACAGGCCGATTTTTATAAGGAACAAGCCGACGCGTGGGACCCTGACTGCCTAAACCCTGAAGCCCTTCCTGTTTAAAAAAGCGTTTAAGGAAATATTTATACTATGCGTATCCTTTTATACCTTTTGCCTTTTTTTGTCTTTTTCGTCGTTTTAGGCGTGCTCCTTTCCTTTCTATCCCCATGGGCGCCCGTGCTTTTACTTGCCTCTCTTGTGTTGCAAGTTCCCATTGTATATCTCATCGCCAAACTCGGCTACGACAGCGCCTATGCAGAGCGCCTGCACCAGCGCACGCTTTTATTCGAAAAAGAGGGAAATGCCGAGCTATTCTTAAACAAAGAAAATGCCGAGGCCGCTGGGTTTGGCTATCGTCTTTTGTCGCGCAAAAACAAAACCCTCAATTTGCTGACACGGGCAGAGCTTCTGTCACAATTAGAGCGCGATGTCGAAGCGGAGCCTTTGCTGGCCGAACTGGAAAAGGCCACTCTTGGCAAAGAAGAACTTGTGCGTTTTGAGCGCATAAAAGAATGTCACAATATAAAGGCCCACCAAGAGGAGAAAAACCATGCCTGAAAAAGACCACACAAACGAAATCCAAGTGCGTTTTTTAACGCAAGCCGATGCCCTAAAATGCACCGAAATGCTGACTAAATTTTATAGAGGTGTGGCCGTTTCTCACGATGTGCCCATCCTGCATATCGAAAACACCATTCAAACCGCCTTGGCCGGCAGCCCCTATGTTAAAATCATCACTTGCAGTGTTGGGGATGCTTTTGCAGGGCTTTGTACGCTCTCTTTTTCTTTTTCTACCGAGGCGGGCGGCACGGTGGTTTTGATGGAAGAACTCTATGTCCGCGAGGATTTTCAGGGCCAAGGGCTTGCCAATGCCATGTTCCGGTTTATTCGCGAACAATTCGACGGGCAAGTAAAACGCTATCGGCTAGAGGCTGTAGAAGAAAATCATGGTGCCATCAAGCTTTATACACGCTGGGGTTTTCAACCCTTGGCATACAAACAAATGATACTGGATTTATAGAGCAAAGGAGGCTTTGTTTTGCCCTGTTTTGTCACCCACGATGCAAAGCAAACCGTCGCTTTGGCAAAACGCCTTGCCGCACAGCTGCACGGTGGTGAGCTTATCGCCTTCACCGGTGGCCTCGGCCTTGGAAAAACCACATTTTGCCAAGGCCTTGCACAAGGTCTTGGCGTTAAAGACTCTGTTTCCAGCCCTACGTATACCATCGCCAATGTGTACAGGGGCACACCCGCCTTGGCCCATTTTGACGCCTGGCGTGTGGAACACGAAGAGGATTTACAAGCGGCCGGCTTTTATGACTATCTGGAACAAGGTGCTGTTGTGGCCCTAGAGTGGAGCGAAAAAGTTGCTTATTTGCCCCCAAAAACGGTTATTTTTGTGCACTTTCGCCCACTGGAAAACAACACAAGAGAAATTTGTATAGAGGGGGCCTGTTCGCTGTGAGCACCATACTTTCCTTCGATTGCAGCGGCATCTACGCCAGCGTGTGCCTGCAAAAAGATGGGCAAACCCTGCATGAAACCATGTTGCAAGAACGCCTTACGCACTCGCAAACACTTTTGTGTTTATTGCAAACCGCCTTGCAAAGCACACGGCTTTCTTTGCAAGAACTTTCGGCGCTGGCCCTCACCGTGGGGCCCGGCAGTTTCACCGGCCTACGCATTGGCCTTGCCTTGGCCAAGGGCCTTGCCTTGCCACACAATCTCCCCGTGGTGGGGGTTTCCACACTGGAGGCCACCGCACGAAGTATATCCACAAACGGCCCCATTTTAGCCGCCCTTAACGCCCGGCGCGATCAGGTGTATTGGGCCGCTTTTTCGCGTAGCCCTTCTTTTTTTCGCCTACATGAAGACAGCGCCGGCACAGCTACGCAGGCAAGCGATTTTTTACAAATGCAAAAAGAAATATATTTTTTGGTTGGTGATGGCGCCGAAATGTGTTATAATAAAAACATATATGCCCCATCCGGCCTAGACGCCACCCCGTTTGTTGCACGCGGCGTGGCCGAGGCAGCACAGCAAGCATTTGCAGATGGGCTTGCTGTGCCGGCCTCGGTGCTTGCTTTGCAATATTTACGTCTTTCGCAGGCGGAGCAGGTGCGCTTGGCCTCCCAAGCAGAAAAAATAACGCAAACATGATGGGTGTTGTCTTGGATTTTTTTCTATATTTACATTGCCTTGTCGGCATCCCATCGAAAGGAGTGTGGCTTGTTGGTTAAAAAGCTACTGATTTCCATAGCCAGTGGTCTGGTTGTGTTGTTGGTTTTGGCAGGTGCTGTTCTGTTGGTACTTTCCACCAGAGGATATTTTAGTGATGTTATCACCTGGCTTTTGATTGGCCTTATTGGAATTTTAATTTTATTCACCATTTATATGGTTATCACCTATTCCATAGACGTTGTGCGAAAAAAAGAATACGATGTAGAGGCCTTAAGCGAGCAAAGCATCCAAACCATGTTAAAAACCGGGGAAATCCCCGCCATAAAAGAGAAGAAACAAAAAAGCGGCTTTTCCTTTTTATTTTCTTCGTCCAAAAACCCAAAAAAGAAAACCAACACCACGCCGCCTGCGGTGGCACCGGTGCCCATGCCCACCAAGGTAAGCCCACAGGAAGAACCCGTTGCAAACACCGCTGCCACACAAACTTCCGAGGCGGATACTGCAAAGGACAAAACCAACTCCACCATTTTGCCGGTGCCGCCCGTTAACAGCGCCGAGGGCGAGGCAGAGCGCCAAAAAGCCGTGGAAGCGGTGCGCATGCAAGCCGAAGCGGCGGCCACTGCACGGCGTATGGCCGCATCGATGGCCGCGCGCTCGCAGGCCTTCCCTGCCATTAAACCCGAGCAAATCCAGTCTCTAAACAACCAGGACGCCACCGGCACCCCAAGGCCCGATTCGCGTGCACATATTTTAAACCCTGCCAAAGAAGCCCCTATGACCGGCCTAACACAAAGCGGCAGCATATGGGAGCAGATGAATGTGCGTCAAAGCGCGGCGCCTATTTTGGAACATCCCGATGCTCAGCGCCCCCAAGAAAATGTGGTTCCCCGCCAAACGGCAAGCCGCATCACCGGGTCTTATGTTGTTTCTTCTGCAGACTTAGAAGCCGCTTCTCAGCCGTGGCAACCCCCCAAACAACCCCGAGCTTGGAGCGGCGGCGGCAAAATGCCCGGTGACATGGCCGCTTTCGCAAAACCAAACACCGCACAAACACCTTCTGATGCCCAAACCAGAACCAAAGAGGCACGCGAAAAAGCCAAAATTGCCGAGGCCAAAATTGCCGCCACCAAAGGTGATGCAAGCTTGGATAGTGCCACAAGCTTAGCCGAAGACATCCTGCGCAATCATTCGTTAAACGCGCAAAACGAAAATAGAACACCACTAAGCCCTCCGCGGCGCGGCCGGCCACCAAAGCCCAAAACCGAAGAGGAACTGAATGCGCCCAAACGCCCACCGGGGCGGCCACCAAAACCCAAAACCGAAGAGGAGCTCAACGCACCCAAACGGCCACGTGGGCGGCCTCCAAAACCAAAAACCGAAGAGGAACTTAACGCACCCAAGCGCCCGCGTGGGCGGCCGCGAAAAAACCCGCTTCCCGAGCAAACCTCCTCTATGGAAAACGGCGAAGACCCCATGCACCAAAGCTAGCCATTGCCAAAACTTTTGTATAAACACTGAAAACGACGCCCCCAACACAGCCATTGCAAAATCTGTGTTGGGGGCGTCGTTCAATCCGGTTTTTGGTGTTATTTGAATTTAGCACCATTTTTTAGTATAATAAAGTTATACTTGCTAAACAAACCCCTGTGGGGTTTATTTAGCCCCACTGCAGAATGCGGTGGCCATAAAAGCGCCTAAAACAGCACTTTTATGGGGCATACCTTGCTGCACGCCACTGTGTTTTCGCCCTTGACGGAAAATGCGAAAACAAAAGTGCAAGGTTTTTGTGCAAAAGATGGAAAAACTTTGCACTTTCTCAACCCAAAAGAGACATTTTTTTATTTGCATATGTCCCTTTTTGTTTGTTCGGTGGGCATTATAATAAAAGTGGGAGGTGATGTTATGGAATACTTGTGGCTGGCCATAAGTTGTATATCCATTGCGCTCCTTAACTTGATATTATTCGTATTTATTATCAAAAACTTCCATCTGGCACAAAAAAACAGATTCTTTCTTTTTGGTTTTTCCCTTGGCATTGGCCTTGCTAGCTTTTTAGTCTATATTTTGAGTGGCACTTACACGGCTCTCACCCTTATCATCCTTTTTGTTTTTTTGTTGCAGACATTTTTCTTCACCGGCGGTCCCGTTCGGCTGCCTCTATTTATTGCTTCTGGCGTTCTTTTAAATATCACCATCGTCCATACCTTGGTGTTAACCATTTTCAGTATTGTTTCCAGCCGCAGTATCCAGGCCGTCTATCAAGACACCTCTGTCTTTCCCATAACCATACTGATAACGCACCTGTTTTTTCTTGTAGTATTTTTAATCTTTAGAAATCGGGTCCAGTTGGAAAAAATCGTCAAGCTAGCCAAAACAAAATATTATTCAGAAATTATGTCGGGTGTTTCTCTGTTCTTTTTGCTGGTTTTATGCTTCGACACCTGGCTTATCGATGAGCGCTTGTTAAGCCACCCCTTTGCGCTTTCCACCATTTCAACCATACTTTTTGTTCTGGCATTGTTTTATTGCCTTTTGCATTTCAATGTTTCTCTCGTTCAATTGCATCCTTACAAAAGGAAGGCAGACGAAGCCAAAACTTTACATGAAATCGTGGTTAGAAAGAAACTGGAAACCGAGTTTAAATTGTACTCGGACGATTTAACCAAGCTGTATAACCGACGATTTATTTTTTCCAAACTAGATGAGCTGTGCGAAGTGGACACAGCAAAATTCGGCCTTTGTTTTTTAGATTTGGCAAGTCTTAAATATGTAAACGACACCTTTGGCCACAAAGAGGGAGACCAATACATTATAGACATCGCCAATATTTTAAAAGCAAGCATTCGAGACGAAGATTTATCGGCCCGCATTGGCGGGGACGAATTTATTCTCGTGTTATTGGATGTCACCGAAAGCGAGCTCGACGTGGTTGTGGGCCGCATTCAAAACAAAGTGGCTCATTTCAACGAAAGCAAACCCTACATATTTCATGCCAACATGGGCTATATGTGCTTTGATATGGCCGATAAAAAACATTCTCGAGTGGAAATGCTGGGCTATGTTGACGAACTGATGAACATAGATAAAGAACGGTTTTATGGAAGAGGTGGTGTATAACATGCTTGCACTTACATGGTTGTGCTATATTGTATACATCTCTGCTGTTGCCTATTACGTTGCAAAAATATACGGCAAAGCCATGGTACGCTTGCCTATTTTATGCCTTCTTCTCTTTATCAATGCTTTTCCTATGTTTTTATACACCCATACCGGCCTGTTCCGCTTTGAGCCCCTATTGCCTCTTGGATATTTTTTGTTTTTAGCCATTGAAATATTTCTATGCTATCGGCTAAACTTAATTTCTACAGTTGCCGCCACGCTTTGCTTTACCATCAACTATTTTGGCATGAAGGTGCTCAACATCGGCATTCTCTCTCTCATTGCCGGTGTGCCGGCAAACGAATACATCACACTGGCAGACAACCGCATGTTGGTGCAGATCCTCACTTTTTCCATACTTTCTATATACATTGCTATTAGCAGCAAAATTTTAATCCACAGCGTGGTAAAATACCTGTTTGCCGACATTCCCAGTTTAAAACTATGCTGTGTGTTGCTCGCTGCGGTTTTGCTAAACCAAACTGCAGCATTGCCCACTTTGTACACCGAAACATCCGATGCAACTTTTAGCAGTGTATATCAAATCCGGGTTGGCATGCTTGCCTTAATCTGTTTTGTTATCATTATGATCGCCGTTTTTGTCTATTCAAAATTGCGGCAGGCCTCCATCTCCTTCGGCGATACTTCTGTGGAAATACACACGGACAACGTGGTGATACACAAACTGGAAAAAGAAGTGCTCACCGATTTTTTTACAGGCTTTTTTGTGCGGAGTATTGCGGTTGAAAAACTAAAGGGTTTTCTTGCCTTGCAACGCTATTGCTATGTTTTATTTATTGATTTGGATGGGCTTAAAACCGTCAACGATACTTTTGGGCACGAAGAAGGCGACATATATATAAAACTGGCCGCAGATTTTATAAAAGAAAGTTTTGCGGAAGATACCATTTCCAGAATCGGTGGCGACGAATTTTTAATCATTGGAAATTCCAAATCCCTGCCCATTAAAAATAAAGTGGAAAAGTGTTATCAAAACATCCTCGGTCTTAACAAAGTATACGAAACATCCATCAGCTACGGCTTTATAGAGGTGGACGAAAACAACACCCTTTCCCATGACGAGTTGATAGAGCGCGCAGACAAGGAGATGTACTCCTTTAAAAAAGAGAGAAACAAAGAAAGAAGGGCGCGAAATGTAGCGCCCTCACAAGAGGCTCGGCCTCAATAAACCCAAATCATTCTGTTGTTTTTCTCGGCTTTTTCGCGCAAAGCAAAACCACACAAACAATGGTGTTTGCCACAGAAACCGCCGCTATCACAAAAAAACCACTGCGCAAATCGAAGCGATTGACAAGGGTGCCCATCACAAGAGGCCCCAGCGTCATGCCAACGCCATAAACCGCTTGAAAAAAACCCATGGCAGCAGAACGTTTTTCGGGCACAATATCACGCACACAAAGGCCCATCAACACCGCCACGCTAAGCATGTTTCCCGCGCCGGCAACCAGTTGCATCGCATACAACCCCAAAACGGTTTGCACAAAAGGCAGAAAGGCACAATAAAAGGTGATGGCTATAAAACCCACAATCACCAACCATTGGGCAGCGACATATTTTAACAGATATTTGCTAACCACAAAATTAACCACCACCGACGAAAGCACCATCAACACATTGATATAGCTAAGCTGTGCCTCGCTTGCGCCAATAAGCACCGCATAGTTGGATGTGAATGAAAAATAGGTGGCAAAACCAACCAGCTGGGCCAGCAGGGCAAGGCCGGAGGTAACCAGTAAATTTCGGTCTTTGGCAACGTCTACCAACTCCACGGCCCGAAGGGGTTTCTGCCCCGGTTTCTTTTTCGGCTCGCAGATGAAAAGGCTTAGAAAAAAAGCGATGAATCCACCGATGGCAGCAATGAGAAAAGAAATCTTTGGTGACAAGAAAGACACTAAGACCCCTGCCAATGCAAACGAAAGCAAACGCCCCAGCATATTGGAAACATTGAGTGTGGTGATAGATTTTATGGATTCCTCCGGCAAAAAATAATCTGAATACAGCACCGTAAACACCACCCATGTGGCCGCGCCAACACCGCCCAGAGCGCGCCCAATAAAAAAAGCAAGCGGATGATACCCCAGCAGCATACATAAAGAGGCAAGGCTTGCACACAAGCAACCCGCGCAAACAAAAAATTTCTTTTTCCAAGTGTCTGCAAAAACCCCCACGGGAATGCGCAGCACAAGCTGTGCCAACCCATAAACACTGCCCACAAACCCCATAAGCACGGCGCTTGCCCCCAAACGCTCCAGCTCCGGGTTCACATAGGACGTATACGCATATTGCGAAAACCAAAAAAACAAAGTTACCGTAAATAAAATTTTAGACCCTGCAGATTTTTTCAAGGACGAATGCTCCTCTTGTGGGTTTCTATTCTTAATAAAAGCAAAAGTAATCAAGGTATGTCTCAAAATTTCGTCATGAACACTATTGCTATTGTAGCTTTTTTTATGGCTTATTTCAACCAAAACCGGGCAGTGCACACTATTTCTTGCATCTTGGCTTGCCCCATATCATAGGCAAATATCCACGCGCGACTTTGCAGGGCAATTTCATCCTATATGGTTTTATGCCCCATGGTTTGCCCGCTGCATAAACGCCTGTTTACTTTATCCGGCCCCGGCGCACTAGGCGGTGGCCATAACCATGCTTAAAACAGCACTTTTGGGGCATAGGCTGATGCACGCCACTGTGTTTTTGCACTTTTCTAAACGAAAAATGATCGTTTTATAGGTCGTTTTTTGTTCAGTGGCATTAAATAAAACAAGGAGCAAAGGTTGAAAAACACATGGAAACAAAAGTATACAGTGTGGGTGAAATGGCGAAGCTCTGCAACATCAGCAGCCGCCTCCTGCGCCACTACGACAAAAAAAACTTAATCGTGCCCGCCATACGAGACAGCAAAAACAACTATCGATTCTACACACAGTACCAAATAGAAGAAATTTTGCTTCTTAAAGAGATGCGGCAAATCGGCATGCCACTGGAACGCATTTCCTCTCTTCTTGCCGACAGAAATTTAGCAAAACTCAATGTGGAACTTGATGTTTGGCTAACCAGTGCAAAGGCCGAATTGGAGCAAGCCCAAAAAAAATACAACAAAACCATCGAATTGATGTTTCGCTTGCTAAACGCAAAAAACTATATGCACACCAAAACCAGCGATCGGCTTTCCATGGTTAATTCCATAGAGATCGTCAATATCCCCAAAAGGGATATTGTGTCTACCAGACGAGAGGGGCTTCATAGCATTTGGTTTTCTTTTATCGATAGAAGAGCCGAATTATATGGTTTTATAGAGCAATACGGCCTTGAAATAAACGGCCCTAATATGTCTATTTTCCACCAGGATTACATGAGCCAATTCGGCAAAAAACACGAAGAGTGCCAAAATGACGTAGAGGTTTTTGCTGTGTTGGCAAAAGAAAGTGCTTCCTGTGGCTACTGCCGTGTGCAAGAGGCATTTTCCGCCGTGACATGCATGCACATTGGCAGCTATCGCTCTGCAAAATCCACCTATCAAAAATTGGAAGCATGGGCAAAGGAAAATCATTTATCCCTTAGCGGAGATTCTGTGGAAGAGTATATTATCGGGGCCACGCAAACAAACAATGAAGAAAATTACCTCACGCGAATTCTGTTGCCTTTAAAAGGGCATACGGTATAAGACGTCCTCTTCTTTTTACAAAAAACGCCCACGAAAGCCATTTTGGCTCTCGTGGGCGTTTTATCCCTTTGTATCTGCTACACCATTCATTTTGGTTTTGCTCATGCCCATTGAACTAGGCATACAAAATACCTTGTTAAACCAAAATTGTCACTGCAACAAAGCTTCCCTTAAAACAAGATATGGGCTGCCGCGGCCGCCACCAAGATGGAAACCAAAGTACGCTCTAGGAAGATTACAATCAGATTGATAAACTTTAAAGGAATGTCTGATTTCAAAATGATCATCACATTTTCTGTAAAGAAGATAAGCTGACATAATGAGACGCAGGCAATGAAAAACCGGGTCATTTCGCTTTCTATGTCGGCGCCTAAAATTGCCGGCAGGAACATATCTGCAAAACCGGCTACAATGCCGGGGGCCGCCTGTGCAGCCTGGGGAATTTGCAATAGCTCTAAGAAGGCAGCGAACGGATAGGATATGATGGTGAAAAACGGTGTATACTCGGCCACAATTAATGCCACCACACCACCAAACATAACCACCGGCAGCAGGGTTAACCAAATATCCAAAGCGGTTACCAGGCCTTTTTGTGCCACCTTGCTCCAGCTTTTGTTTTTGGCGGCACGCTCCACACCTTTTTGCACGGCCCACTGGTGTAGTTTAGCACCATGCGGAACGTCTTCCACAATTTGTTTGCCCACGCGCTCATGGTACTCGTTGGAAATTTTCCGCAGCGGATAAATGCGTGGGGTTATAATGGCCAAGATGATACATGTTATGGTAACGGTGAAATACATGGGGAAAAAGTAGGCGTCCACGCTTAAAAATTCTGCGATAACCAAGCAAAACGGAATCGATACAATGGAAAAACAAGTGGCAATTACCGAAGCCTCACGCCCGGTATAATAGCCTTCGTCATATTGTTTGCTCGTGATAACAATGCCCACGGTTCCGTTGCCCACAAAAGAGGCCAAGCAGTCTAGCGAAGAGCGCCCCGGCAAGGTAAACAAAGGGCGCATAACACGTTGAATTAAGATGCCCACATAGTCCATGCTGCCAAAATCTATAAGCAAGGGAAGCAAGAGACCACATACCAAAAAATTGACAATCAAGGTGTTCAAAAGCCCTTGCATGGTGCCGCCTGTGCCGGCACTCCAAAACATTTCGGGCCCCAATTGAAAATAGGTCATCACCACAAAAACCGCCCCTACAATACGAAAGACCAAATAGGGAATGCTGGTTTTAAATAGGGTTTTTAGTATGTCGGATTTTATCTTTTTTTCAAAAATACGATATAAGATGGCACCCAAGGCAGAAAAACTAACCATCACCAACGCGAAAGCCGACAGTACCTCAGAGCCTAAAAGGCCACTGAGCTTATCTATGATAATGCCAATGGACACCGTAAACGACTCTCCGTTTGGAAACGGAATTAAAAATAATGCGGCGCCCAAGATAGATGGAATTAAAAATTTCAGAAAGTCCCCTGTGCTGTGTTTAGGGCTTGTATTGTTTTCCTTTTGATTCATAATAATTCCTCCTTTACAAATCTTCCTGTGCATGGGCAGCGCCGCATGCCAAAAGCGAAATAAACTGCCACATAATGCCGGCACCGGCAAAGGCTGTGATATTGGCGTGGTCGTACGCCGGCAAAACTTCCACCAAATCGAAACCTCTAAAGTTCATGCCACGCAGGCCACGCACCAGCTCCAATGCCTCCCAACTGGTAAAACCGGCCAGTTCGGGGGTTCCTGTGCCCGGTGCATAGGCCGGATCCAGAAAATCAATATCAAAGCTTACAAATACCGGGGCATCGCCCACTCTCTCGCGTATGGTTTGTATGCCCTTTTCAATGCCCATTCTGTGCAGCTGCGAGCCCGTAATGTAGGCAAAACCCAAATCGCTGCTTTCTCTGCGCTCGTCTGCAGAGTATAAGGGGCTGCGAAGGCCCACCTGGATGGAGTGCTCTGTAATCAGCAGACCCTCTTCTACGGCCCTGCGAAAAGGTGTTGCGTGGTTGTATTTTTGCCCCACATACGTATCATATATGTCGCCATGAGAATCAAAATGAACCAAAGCCACGGGCCCATGCACTTTATTTAGTGCACGCAACTGTGGCAAAGTGATCGAATGATCGCCTCCCATACAAATGGGAACCACGCCGTCTTGATATATAGGCAGCAAACCCTGCTCTATTTTTTCGTAAGATTCCAAAATAAAACCGGGCACAATATCAATGTCGCCATAGTCTACACCGGAAAGATATTTGAAAATATCTATATCCAAATCTTCGTTATAATTCTTAAAAAAAACAGATGCCTCCCGAAGCGCTGCCGGTGCAAAACGCGCCCCAACACGATACGAACACGAGGTATCAAACGGAACCCCCACAACGGCAAAATCTACATCTTGGGTTGTTTTTAGATGTGGTAGACGCATAAAGGTTTTTACGCCGCCAAACCGTGGAGACACCAAAGAATTGATGGGCTGATAATTTTGCATATATTCCTCTCCTTTTAACCATATTTTGCCACAACTTTCAGAAATATCCCTTTGTGATTTTTACATTGCCTTTCCCCTTTCCCAAAATATCATTCACAAGATATACCCAGTTTATTTCATTGTCATGTGTGAAAGTCAAGCGATATTTATGCACAGAAAATCACGCCAAAAACCGCCCTTAACCCATAAATTTAGTGCTTTTTTTGTATATTTGTATAAAATTTCGGGAAATAAGAAGAAAAAACCTTCCAACATGTGAAGATTGCCGGTTTCTTTTTTCTTTCTTTGGGCCAAAAACAGAATGCCCTACCAAGGAAGCCCCTTTATAGATTTTATAAAAAAACCATATTGACAAATTGGCCAATTGTATTATAATAAAGATGATTTGTGAAAGGACTTATATAGTGAAATCAATTCACTTTATTGAATGTGCCAAAGGCACAACTTTTATAAGCTGGCAACTTAATTGCCTGTTGGGTTCATTCGCCCGAAGTGT